>NZ_JAIHAZ010000019.1:0-81477 GCF_019718755.1 Enterobacter sp. RIT637 | reverse complement strand
TCGCATCCCAGGGCATAAGCGACTCCATAAACGGGTTCTTATGCCTTAGTTGTAAGTGTCTACCATGTCCCCGAACAAGTGTTCACTATGTCCCCGGACCGTACAGGGAGAGGGTTAGGGTGAGGGCGTTCTCTAAACAGGCAAATCAATCAGCAGCGCGCGCAGCGGCGTATCCGCCACCAGGGTGATATTCGCTTCATCACGAATAAACGCCCCGTCACCGCAGGTGAGCGCTTCTTTCTCTTCCGTGTGCGTCACCGCATGCACCGTACCGTGAATCGACTGCAGATAGGCGCGTGGACCGTGAAGCTGGAAGCTCGCCTGTTCACCTTTCTTCAGTTCGATGTGGTGCAGCCACACCTGCTGACGCAGCTGCAAACTGCCTTTGCTGCCGTCCGGCGATGCAATCAGCTGCTGCTTATCGCCCGTTAAATCTAACTTCTGTACCAGCGGATTTTCCCGCTCAGGGCAGGCGTCCAGCCACAGCTGCATGCGGGTCAGCGTTTTGTCTTTGCTGAGGTTATGCTCGCTGTAGCTAATGCCCGGTTGCGTGGAAATTAACAACGCTTCGCCAGCCTTTGCCTGGACATGATTGCCCTCGCTATCGCGGTATTCTGCCTCGCCTTCCAGGATCAGGTTCAGGATATCGACTTTCGGGTACGTACGCGGCTGGAAGGAGGCGCCCGGGGCGAGCACTTCCTGGTTCAACACGCGCAGTGAAGCGTAACCGAGGAGTTTAGGGTCAAAGTAGTGTCCAAAGGAAAAGGTGTAGCGGGCCTGCAGCCAACCGAAATCGGCTTGTCCGCACTGTTTAGCTGTTCTTGTCGTAATCATAAACTTGACCTCTCTTTACACTAAAACAATGGTAAAGGTATGGACGCTGCATTGTTAGCCAGATATTCTGCCCGGTATGTTCAAATTTCCTGAATGAGAACGAGATGGCTAAAGAGAGAGCATTGACGCTTGAGGCGCTGCGCGTCATGGACGCGATTGACCGGCGGGGCAGTTTTGCTGCGGCGGCAGATGAACTGGGGCGCGTTCCGTCTGCGCTGAGCTACACCATGCAGAAGCTGGAGGAAGAGCTGGACGTGGTGCTGTTTGACCGCTCCGGTCATCGAACAAAATTCACCAACGTGGGGCGAATGCTGCTGGAGCGCGGTCGTGTGCTGCTGGAAGCGGCGGATAAACTGACGACGGATGCCGAAGCGCTGGCGCGCGGCTGGGAAACCCATCTGACGTTAGTTACCGAAGCGCTGGTGCCGTCTGAAGCGCTGTTCCCGCTGGTGGACCGCCTGGCGGCGAAGGCCAATACGCAGCTGTCGATCATCACCGAGGTGCTGGCAGGGGCGTGGGAGCGTCTGGAAACGGGCAGGGCGGATATTGTTATTGCGCCGGACATGCACTTCCGTTCTTCGTCAGAAATTAACTCCCGCAAGCTCTATAGCGTGATGAACGTTTATGTTGCCGCGCCGGATCACCCGATCCATCAGGAGCCGGAGCCGCTTTCGGAGGTTACGCGCGTGAAGTATCGTGGCGTTGCGGTAGCGGACACCGCTCGTGAACGTCCGGTGTTAACGGTACAACTGCTGGATAAACAGCCGCGTTTAACCGTCACGTCGCTGGAAGATAAGCGTCAGGCATTGCTGGCCGGGCTGGGTGTGGCGACGATGCCTTATCCTTTTGTTGAAAAGGACATTGCGGAAGGACGGCTGCGCGTTGTCAGCCCGGAATACACCAGCGAGGTGGATATCATTATGGCGTGGCGACGCGACAGCATGGGCGAAGCCAAATCCTGGTGCCTGCGCGAAATACCAAAGCTTTTTGCCCACCACAATAAATAAAATCGTAATTTGTAGGCCCGGTAAGCGAAGCGCCACCGGGCTTTTTTTATGCGCCGATCTTCGGATCCGGACCAAAGCGGTTTTCACCCGGCGTGCCGTTCTGACAGTTGAAGACCAGGATCACAATCCAGCCCACGATCGGGATCAACAGCAGCAAGAGCCACCAGGCTGAACGATCGGTGTCGTGCAGGCGTCGGAACTGCACGGCCCAGGAAGGCAGCAGAATGAACACGGCATAAATTGTGGTGAGAATGCCTTCTCCTCCGGCACGCTCCCAGCCCAGAATTTTATCCACAATACTCAACACCAGGGCGAGGATGAAGTTCACCAGAACGAACATCCAGTACTCTTTGCGGCGGGCACGGCCACCAAATCCAATGTAGTTGCGCAGTACGTTTAAATACCAGTCCATTTTTCCTTGCCTCGTTAGTCAGTCAATCACTTGTTTTCTAAGCGATCGAGGTAAGGATAGATGGAGATTGTGAATTAAAAAAGGGCATCTGGTGATGCCCTGAATATTTATCCAAAACGAACGTCACGTCCGTGAGGTTCATCCAGATCCTGCCACGGCCCAATGGAGATAATGCCCGTTGGGTTAATCGTCTTATGGCTGCGGAAATAGTGGGTGCGAATATGGTCGAAGTCGACCGTTTCGGCGATACCCGGCATCTGGTAGATGTCGCGCAGGAAACCATACAGGTTGAGATAATCGCTGATGCGGTGTTTATCACACTTAAAGTGGGTGACGTACACCGGATCAAAGCGCACCAGCGTCGTCCACAGGCGGATATCGGCTTCCGTCAGTTGGTCTCCGGTCAGGTAGCGATGCTGACCGAGGATCTGCTCCAGGCGCTCCAGCGACTCAAACACCTTTCCAACCGCTTCGTCATACGCTTCCTGGCTGGTGGCAAAACCGGCCTTGTAGACGCCGTTGTTCACGTTGTCGTAGATCCAGCTATTCAGCTCATCAATTTTCTCACGCAACTCAACCGGATAGTAATCTCCGGCGCGGGCACCGTGGGCATCAAACGCGGTGTTGAACATGCGGATGATCTCCGCCGATTCGTTGCTGACGATCGTTTGGTTTTTCTTGTCCCACAGCACCGGCACGGTGACGCGTCCGGTATAGTGCGGATCGGCACGCAGGTAAAGCTGGTAGAGAAAATCGTGGTGATAAAGATCGTCACCGGTGGCGGCAGGGAAATCACTGTCGAACGTCCAGCCGTTTTCCAGCATCAGCGGGTTGACCACCGAAACCGGAATGAAGGCTTCGAGCCCCTTAAGCTTGCGCACAATCAGCGTACGGTGTGCCCACGGGCAGGCGAGAGAAACATAGAGATGATAACGGTCTTTCTCCGCCGCGAAGCCGCCTTCGCCGCTCGGGCCTGCTGCGCCGTCGGCGGTCAGCCAGTTACGGAAGGCCGAAACAGAGCGCTTGAAGCGACCCCCGGTGGATTTGGTGTCATACCAGACATCCTGCCAGACGCCGTCTACGAGTTGTCCCATTTTTTTCTCCTCCGTCAGATAGCAAAAGCGAGGAGATATCTCCTCGCTTTGGGTTCAATCAGTATAGCGTGCTTACCACTTCTTATTCAGAAGGCGGTCGATGCTGTATGCGCCTGGGCCAGTGATGGCCAGCAGCAGGAAGCCACCCGCGATGGTCAGGTTTTTCATGAACATCAGAGAGTTCACGCCTTCCGCAAAGTTGCTGTGGAACAGGAAAGCCGTCAGCAGGGTGAAGCCTGCGGTGAACAGCGCGGTGGTACGGGTCAGGAAGCCGAACAGCACTGCCAGGCCGCCGCCGAACTCAAGCAGGATGGTCAGAGGCAGCAGGAACCCCGGCACGCCCATGGCTTCCATATATTGCTGGGTACCCGCATAACCGGTGATTTTTCCCCAACCTGCCACGATGAACAGAATTGGCATCAGAATACGTGCTACCAGTACACCAACATCTTCTAATTTTTTCATTTTACTCTCCAGGAAACCACATCAGCGGCTGAACTTTATTTGTCTGCAATTCCGGGTAGATACCGCGGCTCTGCTGTCGATGGAGAGGATAATAAACGGGGCGGGGGACAATTGTTAGCAAGGAAAACTGTCAATCTTTTTCAAAGATATTGAGTAAGGGGGCGTGCGCGTTGGTGCCCTCACCCCAACCCTCTCCCACAGGGAGAGGGCGTAAAAACAAAAAACGGTAACCAGGGTTACCGTTTTGCGTTTATCACCGTAACTGCTGCTGCCGCAACGTTGCTTTCACCAGACGCCAGGCGCTCCAGGCACCAAAGCCGCGACGTGCCCAGCGGATCAGCATATTAGGATGACGAACCGTCCAGATAGCCATCACGCTGCTGCCCACCAGCGCCCAGGAACGCAGGCTCAGGAAGGTGTTCCAGCCCCGGTCGAACGGACGTGTTGCCTCGATCCAGTCGCGACGACCGGCGGACAGATCCAGCCGCTGCTGCTGGATCTGGCTTAGCAGATACGCTTTTCGCTTTTGACGTTCGGCTTTATCGCTCACGGCTTATCATCCTCCAGCAGCGAACGATCGTTGGCCAGCTCCTGGCGCGTGTGGCGCAGGAAGGTGGACTTGCGTGCTTTACGCATTGTCCAGATGCCGCCAATCAATGCCGCAACCAGTAACACCACCGTAGTGGCGATCATCGCGTTAAGACGATACTGCGGGTCGATAGCCCAGATGATTAATACCATCAGGCTCATCAGACCGAACGCAGCGAAGAGCATGGTCAGTCCGAGCATGAGCAGCATCTGGAAGAGATTGGCTTTCTCCTCTTCCAGTTCAACCACTGCCAGTCGGACGCGCGTTTCGGCAATGCCGACCAGCGTGGTTAATATACGCTGGCCGATACCGAGGACGTTATTAGCAGGCCCTTGTGCGTGACGAGGATCTTCCATAATCAACGACGCGTCAGCAGGACACCGAGCACTACACCAACGGCAGCGCCAATACCCACACCCGTCCACGGATTGTCGCGAACATATTCGTCAGCGCGCGCAGCGGCTTCACGGGTCTGTTTGGCTAACGCATCGCCGGTTTCACCGAGGCGATAACGGCTCTCTTTCAGCGCCTGCTCCGCTTTGCTGCGAAGTTTGCTGACCTCTTCTTTCGACTTATCAGCAGAAGAGCTAAGTACCTCTTCCAGGGTGTCCGCCAGTGATTTCAGTTCAGCGCGCAGATTTTCTGACGTAGTATCTTTTGACATGATTCTCTCCTGTTGAGATTTCCGTTAACTCAATAATCGCGAGCTTCCAGCGCTTTCAGGTCGTCCTGCGCTTCTTTCAACTTCTTCTCGCGCTTGGCAATTTTTTCCGCATCCCCTTTCTCTTTCGCTTCCTGCAGGTCTTGACGGCGCTCGGCGATCTCGTCCTTCTGTTCAGCGATTTTTTTCTGGTGATCGGCACGCAGCTTGCTGTCGGAACAGTTGGCTTTCACTTCGCTTAACGCTTTCTTCAGGCCATCAACGCGGTGCTGATTGTTATGCTTTTCGGCATAACCGATCTCGCGCTGAATATCCTGTTCTTTCTCCTGACAGAGAGAGGTGGCGTATGAAGCTGTGCTTAAAGAAAAAAGGGCCAGAGCCAGAGTAATGCGGAATTTCATTATCGAAACCTTCCATTGTGTTACGGCGTGAGCCGTGATCCAGAACTATGCGGAGAACATCTGAGGGGTGCTCCGCGTACTTAAGCATAGTAAGTAAACGGCGTAATCACCAAAGTGAGTGAAAAGATTCGGAATCCTGGTAATTAACCAAACCGATGCGACGTGTCGCGTAGCAGCGACATCCAGGAGGCAACATGGCTGTCGTCTTCCTGCTGCGCAATGATATAACCCTGCGGCAGCGTTCTGTCGAGGACGGCTTTTGCCGCTGCACTCTGCGCGCTGGAGTCAAATTTTATCAGCAGTACGTCGTCTTGCGGGGTGATGCTTTTAAAGCGGATCCCGTTGGCATCCAGATGATGCCAGATGGAAAAGCCATCCGGCACGCTGGCACCCTGATTCACCGGACGTATTGCCAGTGTCGATTCCTGATGCTGCAGCGCTGCCCATGCCAGGATCAGGACGCTGAACATCATCAGCGCGATCATGGCGTAAGAGACGCGACGCAGGGCGAGCGGGGAGATAGCCATGGTTAACCCCTGGCACCGTATTTCTTTTTCCACAGCACAACCAGCGAGCCTACCAGGCCAAAGACCAGCAGGACCACCGGTAACAGCATCAGGCAGGACATCAACTGATCTTCATACTTCATGAAGACCGGAGTTTTGCCCAGCGCGTAGCCCAGCGTGGTGAGAATCAGTACCCACAACAGGCCGCTCATCCAGTTAAAGAACTGGAAGCGGGTACTGCTCAGACCGGACAGCCCGGCGATGGTGGGCAGCAGGGTACGGACAAAGGCGATAAAACGGCCCATCAGCAGCGCCGAAAGCCCGTGCTTATGGAAAAGGTGGTGTGCGCGCTGGTGATAATGCGCCGGAAGATGCGAAAGCCAGTTTTGTACGATCCGCGTGTTGCCCAGCCAGCGCCCCTGTATGTAGCTCACCCAGCAGCCCAGGCTGGCCGCAATGGTTAACAGCAACACGGTTTGCGGGAAGGCCATCGCCCCTTTCGCACAGAGTACGCCTACCAGCACCAGCAGACTGTCGCCCGGTAAAAAGGCAGCAGGAAGCAGTCCGTTCTCAAGGAACAGAATCATAAATAAGACAAAATAAAGCATGCCAATCATGGAAGGGTTGGCCAGCGTTTCGAAATCCTGAGCCCACAGGGCATTCAGTAGTTGGGTCAAAAGTTCCATTCAGTGTTCCTGGAAATCGGTTAACGTCACGCCTGTAATCCGGGAAAAACAGCACGGCGACATTGTTGTGATTTCATTATGGTCGCTCGCGGACACATTGGTGTGTGGCCAACACTGTTCCCTGTTAATTGGCTGGTTAGCAAGCACTAACTTACAAAATAACGAAGTGAATCCAATTGTAACAAAGCCCGACGTTCTGCGTCACAGAATTTGCAGGGGTGGAGTGATTTTGGCGTAAGCCCTGGAAGTGAGCGAGGGATTTTACAAAGGCTGACACTATATATGTTTTGCTTACCCCAGTTCGCCATCAGGCGCAGCGAAGCGCCTGCCAGCATAAAGGGAGACTATTTTGCCTGACTGGATGCGGTATCGAGGTGAACCACGGGATTATCGGCAAAAAGATAGCGGTCTGCGTTAAATTCGAAGTCGTCGCTGGTTTCGTTAAACAACATCAGTTTGGTGTTTTCCAGGTGCTGCCACATCGCCAGCTTAGCGGCATGCGGATCTTTGCGAATCAGTGCTTTAAGAATTTGGTCGTGATCGTCGCACCAGTTATCTACGGTGCGAGAATCGATATGATCGTGCAGTTTCTTCCAGTACGGGTTATGAACGCGCTGAGTCCACATTTTTTCCACGATTGCGGCCAGCGCCGTATTCTGCGTGGCCAGCGCCACCTGGACGTGGAACTGAAGATCCCATTCTGAATCACGGAAACATTTTTCTTTCCGCGCGTTTTCCTGGATCTCCATCAGCTTCATGATGTCCTGCTTGGTGACCTGCGTAGCGGCGAATTCGGCAATATTACTCTCGATCAGCTGGCGAGCCTGGAGCAGCTCAAACGGACCGTAGCTGGCAAACTCCAGATTTTCGTCCGGAGCCGGGGAGTGTTTTGCCTGGTTGGAGATAACATGAATGCCGGAGCCTTTGCGTACCTCGACGTAGCCTTCCACTTCCAGCATGATGATGGCTTCGCGTACCACCGTGCGGCTCACGCTCTTTTCATCCGCAATAAAGCGCTCAGCGGGAAGTTTATCACCGACAAGATAGACACCTTGCTCGATGCGATCTTTCAGCTCGGCAGCAAGTTGTTGATATAAACGACGTGGTTCGGTGATTTCCATATGCGCTCCAGGCAGGGTACGGCGGATGATTTGTTATACCACTTTTGCGTGCCACTCTCCAGATTTTGCCACTAAAAAAGCCGCTACTGAGCGGCCTTTAAATGCCGGGTGGCGCTGCGCTTACCCGGCCTACGGTTTTGTTGGGTCCGGGTAAGGCGAAGCCGCCACCCGGCACAGCGATGCTAACTTTGCGTAGCCGGTTTCCCGAGAGACTCTTTTGCCAGTTCGTCTGCGGATTTACTTTTCAGCACCGTCCAGATAACCACCGCACCCATCAGGTCGAAGACAGCCAGTACCGCGAACAGCGGGCTAAAGCCAATGGTATCTGCCAGCGCACCGACCACCAGTGCAAACATGGTGCTCGCGGTCCATGCCGCCATACCGGTCAGGCCGTTTGCCGTTGCCACTTCGTTACGACCGAAAACGTCAGACGAGAGCGTAATCAGCGCGCCGGACAGGGACTGGTGCGCAAAGCCACCAATACACAGCAGGGCGATAGCCACATACGGGCTGGTGAACAGGCCGATCATGCCAGGGCCGATCATCAGCAGTGCGCCCATGGTGACGACCATTTTACGGGAGACAATCAGGTTCACGCCGAACCAGCGCTGGAACAGTGGTGGCAGGTAGCCGCCCACGATACAGCCCAGGTCTGCAAACAGCATCGGCATCCAGGCGAACATCGCGATCTCTTTCAGGTTAAAGCCGTACACTTTAAACATGAACAGGGGGATCCAGGCGTTGAACGTACCCCAGGCAGGTTCAGCCAGGAAACGCGGCAGGGCGATCCCCCAGAACTGACGGGTACCCAGGATCTGCCAGACGGTCATCTTCTTGCCGTTGTTGGTCTGATGCTGCGCTTCCTGACCACCGATAATGTATTCGCGTTCTTCTTCGGAGAGTTTCTTCTGGTCGCGCGGGTGTTTATAGAAGACCAGCCACGCCATTGCCCAGGCAAAGCTCAGCACGCCAGAGATGATGAACGCCATCTGCCAGCTGTGCATCACGATGGCCCACACCACCAGCGGCGGTGCAATCATCGCGCCGATGGACGAGCCGACGTTGAAGTAACCTACAGCAATGGAACGCTCTTTTGCCGGGAACCACTCGGAGCTGGCTTTCAGGCCTGCCGGGATCATCGCGGCTTCTGCGGCACCGACCGCACCGCGCGCCAGCGCCAGACCACCCCAGCTCCCCGCCATTGCGGTTGCCCCGCAGAAAATAGCCCAGGCGACGGCGAAGAAGGCATAGCCGATTTTGGTACCGAGAATGTCCAGCAAATAGCCCGCAACAGGCTGCATGATGGTATAAGCCGCGGAATAAGCCGCAATGATGTAGGAGTATTGCTGCGTGGTAATGTGCAGCTCTTCCATCAACGTTGGAGCGGCTGCTGCCACGGTGTTACGCGTCAGGTAGCCCAGCACGGTGCCGAGCGTCACCAGTGCGATCATATACCAACGTAACCCTTTAATTTTACGCATGTAAAACCTCATCGTTATGTTATTTCCGTGCCAGAACACGGTAACAACTCAACCGTTGCCGGGAGTTGTTCAGTAACGGGAGGGGCATAACCGGGAGATGTCCCGGAACGGCCCGAACCTTGCCATAAGTCATCGTGCATAAGTCGGTTTCCGTACCGTTAAATCTGATGTTCTTGACACCAGCAATGCATTCCGTCGGCGTAGTGTTTGCGACGGCGAAACGATAACTTGTCATACAACTTTAAAAGGTGAGTGACATCACAAATGTGTGAATCTTTGTAGGGATATTCCGCGGCGCGAGCAAAGCCAGTGTTGGCGCGGCCTGTGAGAGGGTTTACTCCATTTGGGGTAATTTATTTGTCGACGTTTATTGATCTGACTCACGAAAAAAACTTCGGTCAGTGGAAATTGGTGTGATAACTTTGCAGCATATGAACATACGCTTTCTGACGCTCCCGTAATGAGGAAGACGATAATGACGCCGTTTATGACCGAAGATTTTCTGTTAGATACCGAATTTGCTCGCCGCCTGTACCACGACTACGCAAAAGACCAGCCGATTTTCGACTACCACTGCCATTTACCGCCGCAGCAGGTTGCCGAAAATTACCGATTCAAAAACCTGTATGATATCTGGCTGAAGGGTGACCACTACAAATGGCGCGCGATGCGCACCAACGGCGTCGCTGAGCGCCTGTGCACCGGCGATGCCACCGACCGCGAAAAGTTTGACGCCTGGGCGGCGACCGTTCCGCACACCATCGGCAACCCGCTTTACCACTGGACGCATCTCGAACTTCGCCGTCCTTTTGGCATTACCGGCAAGCTGCTCTCCCCAAGCTCGGCCGATGAAATTTGGGACCAGTGCAACGCGCTGCTGGCGCAGGAGCAGTTCTCCGCACGCGGCATCATGAAGCAGATGAACGTGAAGATGGTTGGCACCACTGACGATCCGATTGACTCCCTGGAACATCATGCCGTTGTCGCCAAAGACACCTCATTTGATATCAAAGTGCTGCCAAGCTGGCGCCCGGATAAAGCTTTTAACATTGAGCAGGCCACCTTCACCGACTACATGGCGAAGCTGGCGGAAGTGTCCGATACCGATATCCGTCGTTTTGCTGACCTGCAAACCGCGCTGACCAAACGCCTGGATCACTTCGCGGCGCACGGCTGTAAAGTCTCTGACCACGCGCTGGACGTGGTGCTGTTTGCCGAATCAAACGAAGCCGAGCTGGACAGCATCCTCGCGCGTCGTCTCTCCGGCGAAACGCTGAGCGAGCATGAAGTTGCCCAGTTCAAAACCGCGGTGCTGGTGTTCCTCGGCGCGGAATACGCCCGTCGCGGCTGGGTGCAGCAGTACCATATTGGCGCACTGCGCAATAACAACCAGCGTCAGTTCAAACTGATCGGTGCTGACGTGGGCTTCGACTCCATCAACGACCGTCCGCTGGCGGAAGAGCTGTCCAGACTGCTGAGCAAACAGAACGAACAAAACCTGCTGCCAAAAACCATCCTCTACTGCCTGAACCCACGCGATAACGAAGTGCTGGGCACCATGGTCGGCAACTTCCAGGGCGAAGGGATGCCGGGCAAGATGCAGTTCGGCTCCGGCTGGTGGTTTAACGATCAGAAAGACGGCATGGAGCGTCAAATGACGCAGCTGGCGCAGCTTGGCCTGCTGAGCCGCTTTGTCGGCATGCTGACCGACAGCCGCAGCTTCCTGTCCTATACCCGCCATGAATACTTCCGCCGCATTCTGTGCCAGATGATTGGCCGCTGGGTGCACGCGGGCGAAGCGCCAGCGGATATCCAGCTGCTGGGCGAAATGGTGAAAAACATCTGCTTTAACAATGCGCGTGACTACTTCGCCATTGAACTGAACTAAGACCGTCTGAGGTTGATATGCAATACATCAAAATCCATTCGCTGGATAACGTGGCCGTCGCGCTGGCTGATCTAACCGAAGGAACGGACGTCACGTTTGACGGTCAGTCGGTCACGTTGCGCCAGGCCATTGGGCGTGGGCACAAGTTTGCCCTGCTCCCCATTGCGAAAGGGGAGAACGTGGTGAAGTACGGTTTGCCCATCGGTCACGCGCTGGCGGATATTGCGCCGGGTGAATATATTCACTCCCACAATACCCGCACCAATCTGAGCGATCTGGACGAGTACAGCTATCAACCTGATTTCCAGGTGGAGGCCGGACAGGCAGCGGATCGTGAAGTGCAGATCTACCGTCGCGCCAGCGGCGAGGTGGGGATCCGCAACGAACTGTGGATCCTCCCGACCGTCGGCTGCGTGAACGGGATTGCGCGCCAAATTCAGACGCGTTTCCTGAAAGAGACCAATGATGCCGAAGGCACTGACGGCGTGCATCTGTTCAGCCATACCTACGGCTGCTCGCAGCTCGGCGACGACCACATCAATACCCGCACCATGCTGCAAAACATGGTGCGCCACCCGAACGCGGGCGCGGTGCTGGTGATTGGCCTCGGCTGCGAGAACAATCAGGTTGACGCCTTCCGCGACACGCTGGGCGAGTTCGATCCTGAGCGCGTGCATTTTATGGTGTGTCAGCATCAGGATGACGAAGTGGAAGCGGGCGTTGAGCAGCTTCATCAGTTGTATGACGTCATGCGCCATGACAAGCGCGAGCCGGGCAAGCTGAGCGAGCTGAAGTTTGGTCTCGAGTGTGGCGGATCTGATGGCCTTTCCGGCATTACCGCTAACCCGATGCTCGGTCGTTTCTCCGACTACGTTATCGCTAACGGCGGCACCACGGTGCTGACCGAAGTGCCGGAGATGTTCGGCGCGGAGCGTATTCTGATGAGCCACTGCCGCGACGAAGAGACGTTTGAGAAAACCGTCACCATGGTGAATGACTTCAAACAGTACTTCATTGCCCACAATCAGCCGATTTATGAGAACCCGTCGCCGGGCAACAAGGCGGGCGGTATCACCACGCTGGAAGAAAAATCCCTCGGATGCACCCAGAAAGCGGGCGCGAGCCAGGTGGTGGACGTGCTGCGCTACGGCGAGCGTCTGAAAACGCACGGTCTGAACCTGCTGAGCGCGCCGGGCAATGACGCCGTCGCCACCAGCGCGCTGGCAGGTGCTGGCTGTCATATGGTGCTGTTCAGCACCGGTCGCGGTACGCCATACGGCGGTTTTGTGCCGACGGTGAAAATCGCTACCAACAGCGAGCTGGCGGCCAAGAAAAAACACTGGATTGATTTCGATGCGGGCCAGCTGATCCACGGCAAAGCGATGCCGCAGCTGCTGACGGAGTTTGTGGACACTATCGTGGCATTTGCGAACGGTAAGCAGACCTGTAACGAGAAGAATGACTTCCGCGAGCTGGCGATTTTTAAGAGCGGTGTGACGCTTTAATCGGTGCGGGCTGGTGCCCTCACCCTCACCCTGACCCTCTCCCACGGGGAGAGGGTACAAACACTAAAAACGGCAACCTCAGGGTTGCCGTTTTGCTGTTAACTGCGAAGTGCGTTCTTGGCTAAACGCGCGTCTTCCGCCTGACAGGCCGCTGCGGTAAACAGCACGTCGGTAGAGGAGTTCAGCGCGGTTTCGCAGGAGTCCTGCAGTACGCCGATGATAAAGCCGACGGCCACAACCTGCATTGCGATCTCGTTCGGGATACCGAACATATTACAGGCCAGCGGGATCAGCAGCAGCGAACCGCCCGCCACGCCGGATGCGCCGCAGGCACACAGCGATGCCACTACGCTTAGCAGCAGCGCCGTAAGCAGGTCCACCGGAACGCCCAGCGTATGCACCGCCGCCAGCGTCAGCACGGTAATAGTGATTGCTGCGCCCGCCATGTTCACGGTTGCACCCAGCGGGATCGACACGGAATAGGTGTCGCGGTCCAGGTTCAGCTTCTCCGCCAGCGCCATGTTAACCGGAATGTTCGCCGCAGAGCTGCGGGTGAAGAAGGCGTACACGCCGCTCTCGCGCAGGCAGGTCAGCACCAGCGGATACGGGTTGCGGCGGATCTGCCAGAACACCAGCAGCGGGTTGATCACCAGCGCCACCAGCAGCATACAGCCGACCAGCACAACCAGCAGCTGCGCGTAGCCCCATAGCGCGTCAAAACCGGTGGTTGCCAGCGTCGAAGAAACCAGACCAAAGATCCCGATAGGCGCAAAGCGAATCACCAGCTTCACCATAAAGGTGACTGCGTTCGACATATCGTTCACCAGGTTTTTGGTGGTGTCGTTACCGTGACGCAGCGCGAAGCCGAGTCCAATCGCCCAGACCAGAATGCCAATGTAGTTCGCATTCATCAGCGCGGTGATGGGGTTAGAGACCATGCTCATCAGCAGGCCGCGAAGCACTTCGACAATGCCGGACGGCGGGGTAATATCACCGGCCGCGCTGGTCAGGTGCAGCGTGGACGGGAACAGGAAGCTGAAAACAACGGCCGTTAAGGCCGCAGCGAAGGTTCCCAGAAGATACAGGAACAGAATAGGGCGAATGTTGGTTTTTTGTCCGTGCTGGTGGTTGGCAATCGACGCCATCACCAGCATCAGAACCAGTACCGGTGCGACGGCCTTCAGCGCGCCAACGAAAAGGGTGCCGAGCAGTCCCGTGGCTTCCGCAGCAGGTTTTGACACCATCGCCAGCAGAATACCCAGTACCAACCCGACCAGAATTTGTTTTACAAGACTGCCCTGCGCCAGGCGCGCGAACAGACCGCTTGATTGTGTGCTCATACGTTATTCCTGAGTGAAATTGCGTTCCATCCTGGATGTGCTCTAAGTCACATTTATGTCCGGATGTAAGTATTTGTTTGCCTGGTTGAGTATCAGGGAAAGCAGCGAAAGGCGGAAGCGTAAAATGCTGGATTTTACGTGTCGCATCATATTTTTTAACTGTTGAGTTACAAAAGTGTGTTCACCCTCTCCCTGTGGGAGAGGGTCGGGGTGAGGGCATCAGGCCGCACCGAACGTTTTACTCTACCTGCTGCTTCTTATCGTGCTGGCGGTTAACCCAGGTATTGATAATCAGCGTCACGATCAGAATGCCAAACACCACGCCGAGCGAAATGGCGATTGGGATGTGGTAGAAATCGACGATCAGCATCTTGATACCGATAAACACCAGGATCACCGACAGGCCGTACTTCAGCATTGAGAAGCGCTCCGCCGCGCCTGCCAGCAGGAAGTACATGGCACGCAGGCCGAGAATGGCGAACAGGTTAGACGTCAGCACGATGAACGGGTCGGTGGTGACGGCAAAGATTGCCGGAATGCTGTCGACCGCGAAAATCACGTCGCTCAGCTCGACCAGAATCAGCACCAGCAGCAGCGGGGTGGCAAACAGCAGGCCGTTCTTGCGAACGAAAAAGTGCTCGCTCTCGATCTTGTCGGTCATGCGCAGATGGCCGCGGATCCACTTCACCAGCGGCTTATCGCCGATACCGGTATCGTCTTCTTTCGCCAGCGCCATTTTCACCCCGGTGAACAGCAGGAACGCGCCGAATACATACAGCAGCCATTCGAACTGGGTAATCAGCCAGCTGCCAGCGAAGATCATGATGGTACGCAGGACAATGGCACCCAGCACGCCGTAGACCAGCACGCGGCGCTGCAGGGCTGCAGGCACGGCAAAATAGCTGAACAGCATCAACCAGACGAAGACGTTATCGACCGCCAGGGCTTTTTCAATCAGATAACCGGTGAGGAAGGCGAGCGCCTGAGGATCGGCCACCGCGCGGCCTTCGGTCGAGGCCAGATACCACCAGAAGGCGGCGCAGAAAAGGAGTGAGAGGCTAACCCACACGAGTGACCAGACGGCGGCCTGCTTAACGCTCATGCCGTGCTCGCCGCGACGACCCTGCAAAAAGAGGTCGATCGCCAGCATGATGAGCACGACAACCGCGAATCCGCCCCACAGCATTGGAGTGCCGACAGAATGCATACTATTTTCCTTACACATAAAAAACAAAAACGGCTATGGTCAGAAGACGATAGCCGTTAGCTTTTTATGCATAGACCTCGCCTTCCGGCAAGGTCTCACTTACAACCACGAAGGTTGCCCGGCGACCGGATGCGGTATTACACGCATCGTAATGACGATCCACCGGCGAAGAAGTTACTCCCCTTTGCAGGTAACAAAATATGTCAGACCATCGGTTTCGTCAATGGTCTGCGCTGTTTCATTACACAGCTTTACGCGATCGCTTCCGCGTTGATGCCATCTGCCGGGAATACCACGCCGGTCTGGCGGCGGATCTCTGTTTGCAGCTTCGCCGTGGTGCGGCTTACCGCAAGGCCCGGGTGATTCACTTCGTTATCTTCGACCAGACGGGCGAAGACCTCTGCCTCATAGAGCATAGTGTTAATATGCTGAGGCTGCGTCAGCTCCTGCGCTTTACCGCCGCGCGGCACAAAGCTCACTTTCTGGCACTCGGAGATCTTCTCGATAACCAGCGAGCCCGCTTCGCCCTGAATTTCGCTCGGCAGTACCGAATCGCTCACCTTGGAGTGCTGCAGCGTAACGCTGAAATCGCCGTAGTCCAGCACCGCTAAGCCGTGCGCATCCACGCCGCTCTCCAGCAGGCTGGCGGTGGCCGTTACACCATGCGGCTCGCCCCACAGGGCCACGGCAGAGGCCAGGCAGTAGAATCCGATATCCATAATTGAGCCGTTCGAGAAGGCCGGGTTAAAGGTGTTCGGGTTCTCGCCGTCCAGATAGCGCTGGTAGCGCGACGAGTACTGGCAGTAGTTGATAAAGGCTTTACGCACTTTGCCAATTTTCGGCAGGGACTGCTGCAGCAGCAGGAAATTAGGCAGGCTGGCGGTTTTGAACGCTTCGAACAGCACCACCTGATTTTCGCGGGCAAGCGCAATAGCCGCTTCCACTTCCTGAATATTTGACGCCAGCGGCTTCTCGCAAATCACATGCTTTTTGTGGCTGAGGAACAGCTTCGTTTGCGGGAAGTGCAGGGAGTTCGGGCTGGCGATATACACCGCGTCAATGGCGTCGCTTTGCGCCATCTCGTCGAGCGAAGTGAAGAGATGCTCAACGAGGTAGTCGTTAGCAAAACTCTGCGCCTGCTCAAGACTGCGGGAATAGACTGCGGTAAGTTTAAGTTTGCCGGTTTCGTGGGCGGCGTCGACGAACTGGCGCGTGATCCAGTTCGTTCCAATGACTGCGAAACGTATCATAAACGTTTACGTACTCCGTAGCAGGGAACCTTTAGCCACTGTAGCACGTCATCATGACAATTCGCGTGCGCTACTGCGCATTACTCTTTAACGATAAATGCGTAAGCCACAGGCGGGTATCAAACTCCAACTGGTGGTACTGCGGCTCCATGTGGCAGCACAGGGAATAGAACGCTTTGTCGTGGTCTTTCTCCTTCAGGTGCGCCAGTTCATGGACGACGATCATCCGCAGAAAGGCTTCCGGCGCGTTACGGAAAACCGTCGCGACGCGGATTTCGGCCTTCGCCTTCAGCTTGCCGCCCTGCACGCGGGAGATGGCGGTGTGCAGGCCGAGCGCGTTTTTCAGCACGTGGATCTTGTTGTCGTACATCACCTTGTTGATCGGCGGGGCGCTCTTCAGATACCGGCTTTTCAGATCCTGCGTATACTGCCAGAGGGCCTTATCGGTCGCGAAATCGTGGGTGCCGGGGTAACGTTTTTCCAGCACCGCGCCGAGCTTCTCCTCGGCAATCAGGCTGCGAACCTGAGTCAGTAAATGCTCCGGATAGCCCTGGAGATAAGTAAGTTGGTTCATCAACGCCCCAAATCGACAATAAAACGGGTATACTCACGCACCCTTTTCAGGGATACGCCAAATTTTACCATTCAGGAGGGCCGATGAGCCACTTAGACAACGGTTTCCGTTCACTCAACCTTAAACGTTTCCCGGAAACGGACGACGTTAACCCGCTCATGGCGTGGGAAGCGGCGGATGAATATCTGCTGCAACAGTTGGATGAGACTGAAATCCGCGGCCCGGTTTTGATCCTGAATGACGCCTTTGGCGCGCTGGGCTGTGCCCTGGCGGAGCACACGCCTTACAGCATCGGCGATTCCTACCTGAGCGAGCTGGCGACGCGTGAAAACCTGCGCCATAACGATATCGAAGAGTCCAGCGTGAAGTTCCTCGACAGCACCGCGGACTACCCGCAGGCGCCGGGCGTGGTGCTGATCAAAGTGCCAAAAACCATGGCGCTGCTGGAGCAGCAGCTGCGCGCGCTGCGTAAGGTCGTGACGCCGGACACGCGTATCATCGCGGGTGCCAAAGCGCGCGATATTCACACCTCGACGCTGGAGCTGTTCGAGAAAGTCCTCGGCCCGACCACCACCACGCTGGCGTGGAAAAAAGCGCGCCTGATCAACTGTACGTTCAGCGCACCGGAGCTGGTCGACGCGCCGGAGACCCTGAGCTGGAAGCTGGAAGGCACCGACTGGACCATCCACAACCACGCGAACGTCTTCTCCCGCACCGGTCTGGATATCGGCGCGCGTTTCTTTATGGAACATCTGCCGGAAAATCTGGAAGGTGAGATTGTCGATCTGGGCTGCGGTAACGGCGTGATTGGCCTGACGTTGCTGGCGAAGAACCCGGACGCCAGCGTGGTGTTCAGCGACGAGTCGCCGATGGCGGTGGCCTCCAGCCGTCTGAACGTGGAAACCAACATGCCGGAAGCGCTGGACCGCTGCGAGTTTATGATCAACAACGCGCTGTCGGGCGTAGAGCCGTTCCGCTTCAACGCGGTGTTCTGCAACCCGCCGTTCCACCAGAAGCACGCCCTGACGGATAACGTCGCTTGGGAGATGTTCCACCACGCGCGCCGCTGCCTGAAAATCAACGGCGAGCTGTACATCGTGGCGAACCGTCACCTGGACTACTTCCACAAGCTGAAGAAGATTTTCGGCAACTGCGTCACCATTGCGACCAATAACAAGTTCGTGGTGCTGAAGGCGGTGAAGCTGGGGCGTCGTCGGTAAGATTGTTTTGCCTGGCGGCGCTTCGCTTGCACAGGCCTACGGTTTTGTAGGCCCGGTAAGCGAAGCGCCACCGGGCGATGCCGTTAAATACCCAGCGCCAACTTCGTTCCCTGCGCAATGGCCCGCCGCGCATCCAGCTCCATCGCCACATCGCACCCGCCGATCAAATGTACCGTTTTACCGGCTTCGCGCAGCGGATCTGCCAGATCGCGCTTTGGCTCCTGCCCGGCACATAAAATCACATGATCCACGCGCAGCAGCTGCGGCTCGCCGCCGATCGTGACGTGCAGACCCTCGTCGTCGATCTTCTGGTAGCTCACCGCCGGGATCATCTTCACCCCGCGTGAAAGCAGGGTGGCGCGGTGGATCCAGCCCGTGGTTTTACCCAGCCCTTCGCCCGGCTTGCTGGCCTTACGCTGCAGCATCACGATCTGGCGAGGGCTTTTCGGCAGCTGCGGCCCTTCCGGGCGTAATCCGCCGGACTGGCTCAGGCTGGTGTCGATACCCCATTCCACGCAAAACTCGGCGATGTTCTGGCTGGTGGCCTCGCCCGGCTGGCTTAAATACATGGCGGTATCAAAGCCGATACCCCCGCAGCCGATAATCGCCACCTTCTCGCCAACCGGCGTTTTGTCACGCAATACATCCAGATAGCTCAATACCTTCGGATGATCGATACCCTCGATCGCCGGCAGGCGCGGGACGATCCCGCTCGCCAGGATCACCTCGTCGAAACCGATCAGATCCGCCGCGCTGACAAACTGGTTAAGCCGCAGATCGACGCCTGTAAGCTCGATCATCCGGCGGTAGTAGCGCAGCGTTTCATAGAACTCCTCTTTGCCGGGGATCTGTTTGGCGATATTAAACTGCCCGCCAATCTCCGCCAGCGCATCAAACAGCGTCACGCTGTGCCCGCGCGAGGCGGCATTCACCGCAAACGCCAGCCCTGCGGGGCCTGCGCCCACCACGGCCAGGCGTTTTTTATTCACCGCTGGAACGACCGGCATTTTGGTTTCATGGCAGGCGCGAGGGTTAACGAGACAGGAGGTGACCTTCCCGACGAAGATCTGATCCAGACAGGCCTGGTTACAGCCGATGCAGGTGTTGATTTCATCTGCACGGCCGCTTTGCGCTTTAGACAGCAGTTCGGCATCGGCCAGGAACGGGCGCGCCATCGACACCATATCGGCGTCGCCGCGTGAGATCACATCGTCCGCCACCTGCGGATCGTTAATGCGGTTAGTGGTGACCAGCGGAACAGACACTTTGCCTTTCAGCTTCCGCGTTACCCAGCTGAACGCCGCGCGCGGCACCGGCGTGGCGATGGTCGGGATGCGCGCCTCGTGCCAGCCGATGCCGGTGTTGATAATCGTGGCACCTGCGGCTTCAATCGCCTGCGCCAGCTGCACGGTTTCGTCGAACGTCCCGCCGCCTTCCACCAGGTCGAGCATCGACAGGCGGAAGACGATAATAAAGTCCGCGCCCGCACGTTCGCGCACCGCGCGCACCACCTCCACGGCAAAGCGCATCCGGCGGGCATAGTCGCCGCCCCATTCGTCGTCGCGCTGGTTGGTGCGGGCAGCGAGGAACTCGTTAATCAGGTAGCCTTCTGAACCCATCACCTCGACGCCGTCGTAGCCCGCCTCGCGGGCCAGCGCAGCGCAGCGGGCAAAGTCGTCAACCAGCGCCAGGATCTCGTCGTGGGTGAGGGCGTGAGGTTTAAAACGGTTAATCGGCGCCTGAAGGGCCGACGGCGCGACCAGGTTCGGCTGATAGCTGTAGCGTCCGGTGTGCAGGATTTGCAGGGCGATTTTACCGCCCTCGCGGTGTACCGCGTCGGTCACAATGCGATGGTGCGGCAGCTGTGACGCATCGTTCAGGACCGCGCCGCCCTCCATGCCCACGCCGGAAGGAGCCGGGGCCACGCCGCCGGTGACAATCAACGCCACCCCGTGGCGGGCGCGCTCGGCATAGAAGGCCGCCAGACGCTCGGCCCCGTCCGGATGCTCCTCCAGCCCGGTGTGCATCGACCCCATCAACACGCGGTTTTTGAGTGTGGTGAACCCCAGATCGAGAGGGGCGAATAACGACGGGTAGCGGCTCATAGTCTCTTCCAGTGTAAAATTATTGTTATGTGGTCGGATGAGTTACTAATTTAGCCAGCGGCAGCGGAAAGGTAAAAGCGGGATCGAATGATTGTGATAGATCTCAAAGAACTTCCCCGGTGGCGCTGCGCTTACCGTGGCTACAAAACCCCAGGACGGATAAGCGCAGCGCCATCCGGCGTTTTTTACGACGCCGTTGCGCGCACTAGCCCCGGTGCCTGCCACATCGACGTCGTCAGACCGCTGTCCACCAGCCCGAGCTGGTCGGCGTACACCGCCTGCCATTTCTGCATCATGCCGTCGTACAGCTCGCGGTGCTGCGGGTTCGGCGTGAACTCGCGGCTCCACTTGATCAGCCGCTCGCCCGTCGAGGCCATATCGGCAAACAGCCCCGCGCCAGTACCCGCGGCAATCGCGCAGCCGAGCGCCGTTGCCTCTTTCACTTCCGGCACGCGCACCGGTAGCCCGGTGACGTCGCTTAAGATCTGGCTCCACAGGGCGCCTTTGGCCCCGCCGCCCGCAAACACCAGGCTTTCAAACGTCACGCCGGAGAAGCGCGAAATCTGCGTCAGGTTGCAGGCCGAAACGATCGCCGCATTCTCCTCCAGGGCGCGGAACAGCGTCGCTTTGTTGCACTTTTCCGGGTCGATGGAGAGGTTAATAAACGACGGCGCGGCGTGGTACCACTGCTTAAAATGCATCGCGTCGGAGAAGATCGGCATCACCCCGTGGGAGCCTGCCGGTACGCGGCTCGCCATCTCTTCCAGCAGGGAGTAGGTGTCCATCCCCATCCGCTCGGCAATCAGCTTCTCCTCCGCGCAGAAGGCGTCGCGGAACCAGCGCATGGTCAGCCCGGTAAAGAAGCTGATCGACTCCGCCTGCGCCATGCCGGGGATAACGTGCGGGTTCACGCGGATGTTCATCTCGGGGTCGGTGCGCACCTGCGGCAGGTTGACCACCTGCTGCCAGAAGGTGCCGCCCAGCACCGCCGTTTGTCCGGCGCGGACCACGCCCAGCCCCAGACAGCCCAGCTGCACGTCGCCGCCGCCCATCACTACCGGGGTACCTTCGCGCAGGCCGCTCTGCTGCGCGGCCTCTTTGGTGATAGCGCCCAGCACGGTGCCGGTCTCTTTCACCGGGGAGAGGATATCGGCGCGCAGCCCGGCCATGTCGAGCAGCGCCGGACGCCAGTCGCGGGAGAAGAGATCCAGCATGCCGGTGGTGCCCGCGTTCGACGGATCAACCGCCAGCTCGCCGGAGAGCTTCGCCGCCAGCCAGTCGCTGATCATGGTGATGGTCGCGGCCTTGCGGTAAATATCCGGACGATGGTGCGCCAGCCACAGCAGACGCGGCATGGCGCTCAGCGCCAGCGTTTGCCCTGAGACGTCATACACTTCGGATTCAAAACGGTAATCGTGGATCTCTTTGAGTTCGGCCACCTCGCGGCTGGCGCGGGCGTCGACGTTGGCGCAGGCCCAGATGGCCTCGCCGTTGCGGTCGTACAGCACGATCCCTTCGCGCATCGAGCAGCAGGCGACGGACTGAATATCCGCCGCGCTCAGGCGCGCACGCTCCAGCGCCTGATGAATGCACCGGCAGGCCAGCTGCCAGTTGGTTTCGAGGTCGAACTCCATTGACCCCGGCACGTTCTCCACGCTCAGGTGCTTCCACTCGGCCTGGCCGACGGCAATCTGGTTGCCCTGTAAATCGAAAATAACGGCGCGAACGCTGCCTGTCCCTGCATCTAACGCTAAAAGGTAACTCATGAGCTTGCCTCATTGTTAGCGCAGGGCGACTCTTATTCGGCCAGAGCCAGCACCGCGCGGGCTGTCGTCTCCTCCGTCACCAGGCCATTGATACGGCGACCCTTCAGTGCGGCATAAATCGCATCGGCTTTCTCTTCTCCTCCGGCCACGCCAACGATGGTGGGCAGCTGCGCCAGTTCATCGAGCGTGACGCCCAACAGTTCTTTATGGATCTCCAGCTCCTCGACGCACTCGCCCTCGGCATTGAGGAAATAGCCGAGAATGTCGCCGACTGCCCCTTTGCGGGCGTACATCAGCTGTTCACCTTCGCTGATATAGCCGGAGCGCAGTATCGTGGCGTCACGGCGCTGGTTCACCGAACCAATGCCGACCACCGCCACGTCGGCGGCGGTGGCGGCGAGGATCACATCCCGCACGCTGGTTTCGCGTTTTAAGATCCCGGCCACCTCGGCGGATGACACGCGAAGCGGGGCGGGGATCATGCTGACGCTGCAGGCCGCGTCCAGCTGGCCGATACCGGTCATATACGGCCCGACGCCGCCGGAGAGCGTCACCAGGCGGATCTGCTGCGAGCTGATAAAGCCGCTCAGGTGCTGCAGGCTGCTCATGGTGGTTTCACCAAACCCCACCGCCAGCAGCTGGCCGGGCTCCAGTACGCCCATCAGCGACTGCGCCGCGCCAATGCCGAGCCGCACGTTCATCGGCGGCGTATTTAACGCGGGCATCACGCGCACCAGCTTCAGGCCAAAGCGCTGCTGTAGCTCGGTCTCCAGCGCCAGGCAGCCCTCGTAGCGGGAGTTGATCTGCACGCGGATCACCCCGGACTGACGGCCCTTCTCCAGCAGGCGAGAAATCTTCAAACGCGGCAGCCCGAGCCGCTCGCCGATGTCGTTCTGGGTTAATCCGTCGTGGTAGTAGCACCAGGCCACGCGCGCCACGAGTTCCTCTTCCGCCAGTGCCAGCCCGGCAAACCGTCCTTCTTCCGCAGTGCGTTTATCGCTCATAGTTGAACTCTTATAAAAATTTAGATCATATGTTCGTGATGGCGCGAAGGGAAAGTGTGAGCCACGCGACAAAACGGATCTTTTAGATCGTTTCTGCTTTATCTGTATCTCAATCGATAAAACTGTGATCCCTGCACGGTTGTAAATATAGTTCACCGTCTACGCTTTTGAACATTATTAAATCTAAAAATCATTTGTTCAATAGCGGAGCGATGATGACCTCACTTCTCGACGCGCGGAATATCAGCAAGCAGTTCTCAGGCGTGCCGGTTCTAAAAGGCATTGATTTCACGCTGCTTGCGGGCCAGGTACACGCGCTGATGGGCGGAAACGGCGCGGGAAAATCGACGCTGATGAAGATCATCGCCGGGGTCGAAACGCCGGACAGCGGTGAACTTTCTGTCGAGGGGCAGTCATATGCGCGGCTCACGCCCGTGCAGGCGCACAGGCTAGGCATTTACCTTGTGCCGCAGGAGCCGCTGCTGTTCCCCAATCTGACGGTGCGGGAAAACATCCTGTTCCGCCTGCCGCGCGAGCGCGATCTGGAAAAGCGGCTGGCGGAGAAACTCCAGCAGCTGCAGTGCCAGCTTAATCTCGATGCCGCCGCCAGCACTCTGGAAGTGGCGGACCAGCAGATGGTGGAGATCCTGCGCGGGCTGATGCGCAATGCCAGGATCCTGATCCTCGACGAACCTACGGCCTCCCTCACGCCGGGTGAAACCGAGCGGCTGTTCCGCCAGATCCGCGCCCTGCAGGCGCTCGGCGTCGGGATTGTCTTTATCTCGCACAAGCTGCCGGAAATTCGCATGCTTTCGAGCCACGTCTCGGTGATGCGCGACGGCGCGGTGGTGCTGAGCGGCGAAACCGCGCAGTTTGACGACAGCGCCCTGATCGCCGCCATGACGCCGGTAAGCCGTGAGAAATCCCTCAGCGATACGCAAAAGCTGTGGCTGGCGCTGCCGGGCAACCGCCGCACCCAGCCGCAGGATTTCCCGGTGCTGCGGGTGGACGATCTCACCGGAGAAGGGTTTATCGATCTTAGCCTTGAGATCTACGCCGGGGAGATCGTTGGCCTGGCCGGGCTGGTGGGATCCGGGCGCACGGAGTTTGCGGAAACGCTCTACGGCCTGCGGCCTGTGCGCGGGGGCCGCGTCTGGCTGGAGAATCAGGAGATTACTGGCGATCCGGTAAGTTCACGTCTGGATAAAGGGCTGGTCTATCTGCCGGAAGACAGGCAGGTGTCCGGCCTGTTCCTCGACGCGCCGATCCGCTGGAACACCGTGGCGCTGAACGAGCCGTCGATTTGGCAGCAGCGCAAGCGGGAGTCTGCGGTGGTGGAGCGCTATCACCGGGCGCTGGGGATCAAGCTCAACCATGCGGATCAAACCGTGCGCACGCTCTCCGGCGGCAACCAGCAGAAGGTGCTGCTGGCGCGCTGTCTCGAGGCCAACCCTTTACTGCTGATCGTCGATGAACCGACGCGCGGGGTGGACGTCTCGGCGCGTGCGGATATCTACCAGCTGATAAAAAGCGTGGCGGCGCAGAACGTGGCGGTGCTGATGATCTCAAGCGATCTCGACGAGTTTCCCGGCCTTGCGGACCGCGTGCTGGTGATGCATCAGGGTGTGCTCAGCGGCGAGCTGCCGCGCCACGCCGTCAGCCTCGACAGGATGATGGCGCTGGCGTTCGGAGGACAATCATGAAGACCTTACTTAAAAACCGCGAGCTGAGCGCGTTTCTCGCCATACTGGCGCTGTTCGCCGTGCTGGTGGCGCTGAACCCGTCCTACCTGAGTTTACAGACGCTGGGGATGATCTTCGCCAGCTCGCAGATCCTGATCCTGCTGGCCATCGGCGCGGCGCTGGTGATGCTGACCCGCAATATCGACGTGTCCGTCGGCTCCATTGTCGGGTTGTCCGCTATTGCCGTCGGCGTGGCGCTGAATAGCGGCTACAGCCTGCCGGTTTCCATTCTCTTCGCGCTGTCGATTGGCGCGCTCGCCGGGGCGTTTAACGGGTTTCTGGTGGTGGGGCTGCGCATCCCGGCGATTGTCGCCACCCTCGGCACGCTGGGGCTGTACCGCGGGGCGATGCTGCTCTGGACGGGCGGAAAGTGGATTGAAGGGCTGCCGCCGGGGCTGAAATCCCTCTCTGAGCCTGCCGCCGTCGGTATTTCGCCGCTCGGCATGCTGGTGTTGATCGTTGCGGCCACAGGCGCATGGACGCTGTCGCGCACCGCGTTCGGGCGTGACTTCTACGCGGTGGGGGATAACCTCGCCGCCGCGCGCCAGCTGGGCGTGGCGGTGAACCGCACCCGCATGATTGCCTTTACCCTGAACGGCATGCTGGCGGCCTGCGCCGGGATCGTCTTTGCTGCGCAGATTGGCTTTGTGCCCAACCAGACCGGCAGCGGGCTGGAGATGAAGGCCATCGCCGCCTGCGTGCTCGGGGGGATTTCGCTGCTGGGCGGCACGGGCACGCTGGTTGGCGCGCTGCTCGGCGCCTTCTTCCTGACCCAAATCGACACCGTGCTGGTGCTGTTCAGGCTCCCGGCGTGGTGGAACGACTTTATCGCCGGGCTGGTGCTGCTGGGCGTTTTGGTGCTCGACGGACGCCTGCGCCAGGCGCTGGCGCGCCATCAGCGGGCGCTGAAGTACGGCCGCTTCCAGCCGGGTAACAAAGGGGGAAAGCACGTTACCCCGTTTCCCAAACGCAAAAAAGAGGTGGCGTAAATGAGGCTTAACTGGGAAAGCGCGCTGCTGATTTTACTGGTGCTGGAGATCCTGCTCTTTGGCGCCATCAACCCGCGCATGCTCGACATCAACATGCTGCTGTTCAGCACCAGCGACTTCATCTGCATCGGCATTGTGGCGCTGCCGCTTACGCTTGTGATCATCAGCGGCGGGATCGATATCTCCCTCGGCTCGACCATCGGCCTGTGCGCCATCGCGCTGGGCGTGATGATGCAGGCGGGGTGGCCGATGGTGGTCGCCGTTCCGCTGACGCTGCTGCTCGGCCTGCTGTGCGGATTATTTAATGCCGCGCTGATTCACTACACCGGCATCAGCCCGCTGGTGATCACCCTCGGCACGCTCTACCTCTACGGCGGCGGCGCGCTGCTGCTCTCCGGCATGGCGGGAGCGACGGGCTACGAGGGCATCGGCGGCTTCCCGGATGGCTTCACGGCGTTCGCTAACCTCACGGTGCTGGGTCTGCCGATACCGCTGGTGCTGTTCGCGGTGGTTACCGTCTTCTTCTGGCTGATTACCCACCGCGGGCGCTTTGGTCGTCATCTGTTTTTGATTGGGCAGAACCCGCGCGCGGCGCGCTATGCGGCGCTGTCGGTGAACGGCATGCCCTACGCGCTGTACGGGCTGGTGGGCGTGGCCTCGGCGATTGCCGCACTGGTGATGGTCTCCTACTTCGGCTCCGCGCGTTCGGATCTGGGGCGTGATTTGCTGATGCCCGCGCTCACTGCCGCCGTGCTCGGCGGGGCCAATATCTACGGCGGGTCAGGCTCGGTTGTCGGTACGGCGCTGGCGGCGCTGCTGGTGGGCTACCTGCAGCAGGGTTTACAGATGGTCGGCATCCCTAATCAGGTGTCGAGCGCGCTGTCAGGGGCGCTGCTGGTTGTGGTGGTGATGGGACGTTCGCTGAGTCTGCACCGCGAGTGGGTGCGTTCTCTCTTTAGAAAACTATCCGGAGCGTAAGATGAAAACAAAATTGATAGTCCTGGCAATGGCCCTCAGCTTCGCGTCGGCGCAGGCGGCGGACCGCATTGCCTTTATCCCGAAGCTGGTGGGCGTGGGTTTCTTCACCAGCGGCGGCAACGGCGCGAAAGAGGCGGGGAAAGATCTCGGCGTGGACGTCACCTACGACGGCCCGACCGAGCCGAGCGTCTCCGGCCAGGTGCAGCTCATCAATAACTTCGTCAACCAGGGCTATAACGCCATTATCGTCTCCGCCGTGTCGCCGGACGGTTTATGTCCGGCGCTGAAGCGCGCGATGCAGCGCGGCGTCAAGGTCCTGACCTGGGATTCCGACACCAAGCCGGAGTGCCGCAGCATCTATATCAACCAGGGGACGCCGGAGCAGCTTGGCGGCCTGCTGGTGGAGATGGCGGGCAAGCAGGTCACCAAGCCGAACGCTAAAGTGGCGTTCTTCTACTCAAGCCCCACCGTTACCGACCAGAACCAGTGGGTGAAAGAGGCGAAGGCCAAAATCGAGAAAGATCACCCCCAGTGGCAGGTCGTGACGACCCAATTTGGCTATAACGACGCCACCAAATCCCTGCAAACCGCCGAAGGGATCTTAAAAGCGTATCCGGATCTGGATGCGATCATCGCCCCGGACGCCAACGCGCTGCCGGCGGCGGCGCAGGCGGCGGAAAACCTGAAGCGCGAAGGGGTGGCGATTGTCGGCTTCAGCACGCCGAACGTGATGCGTCCGTACGTTGAGCGCGGCACGGTGAAAGCCTTCGGCCTGTGGGATGTGGTGCAACAGGGCAAAATTGCGGTCAATGTCGCCGATCGCCTGCTGAAAAAAGGCGATCTTAACGTCGGCGACAGCATGGACGTAAAAAATATCGGCGCGCTGAAGGTCGAGCCGAACAGCGTGCAGGGCTACCAGTATGAGGCGAAGGGCAACGGCATCGTGCTGCTGCCGGAGCGCGTGGTGTTCACCAAAGAGAACATCAGCAAATACGATTTCTGACGGGGGAGCAAATGGCTGATTTAGACGACATCAAAGACGGCAAGGATTTTGGCATCGGCACGCCGCAGCAGAACGTGCCTTACACCCTGAAGGGCTGCGGCTCGCTGGACTGGGGCATGCAGTCCAGGCTTGCGCGCATCTTCAACCCGCAGAGCAACCGCACGGTGATGCTGGCCTTTGACCACGGCTACTTTCAGGGGCCGACCACCGGGCTTGAGCGTATCGATCTCTCCATCGCGCCGCTGTTTGGTGAAACCGACGTGCTGATGTGTACCCGCGGCATCCTCAGGAGCCAGGTGCCAGCCGCGACGAACAAACCGGTGGTGCTGCGCGCCTCCGGCGGTAACTCGATTCTGGGCGAGCTGTCGAACGAGTGCGTGGCGGTGGCGATGGAGGACGCGCTGCGCCTGAACGTCTGCGCCGTGGCGGCACAGGTGTACATCGGCAGCGAGTTTGAGCATCAGTCGATCAACAACATCATCAAGCTGGTGGACGCGGGCGCGCGCTACGGCATGCCGACGCTGGCGGTGACGGGCGTCGGCAAGGAGATGGCGCGTGACGCACGCTATTTCTCGCTCGCCAGCCGCATCGCCGCCGAAATGGGGGCGCAGTTCGTCAAAACCTACTACGTGGACGAGGGCTTTGAAAAAGTGACCGCCAGCTGCCCGGTGCCGATTGTCATCGCCGGGGGCAAAAAGCTGCCGGAGCACGAGGCGCTGGAGATGTGCTGGCGCGCGATTGACCAGGGCGCGTCCGGCGTGGACATGGGGCGCAACATTTTCCAGTCCAGCGCGCCGCTCGCCATGCTGAAGGCGGTGAAGAAAGTGGTTCACGAGAACTGGAACGCCCGCGATGCGTTCCAGTTCTGGCAGGAAGAGAAACAGGGAGAAGCAAAATGAACGTGACGCTGGTTGAAATCAACATCAAGCCCGAGCGGGTGGACGAGTTTCTGGAGGTGTTTCGCGCTAACCACGAGGGGGCAATCAAGGAGCCGGGAAACCTGCGTTTTGACGTATTGCAGGACCCGAGGGTCAAAACCCGGTTCTTTATCTACGAGGCCTATAAAGACGAGGAGGCGGTGTTGGCGCATAAGCAAACTCCGCACTATCTGGCGTGCGTGGATAAGCTTGAGGAATTGATGTCAGAGCCGCGTAAGAAACGCAGTTTTGTGGGGCTGTTGCCGGAGTAACGGCTTTGCCCGGTGGCGCTGCGCTTACCGGGCCTACGGGTGCGGGATGGTGCGGTGTTTGCCCGGTGGCGCTAACGCTTACCGGGCCTACGGGTGCGAGGCTGTGTTGATTTTGTAGGCCGGGTAAGCGCGAGCGTCACCCGGCGTTGTTCAGGCCAGCGCCAGATCCGCAAGTATCGCAGCAAGCGCTTCGCGCGGCTCACCCTGAAGAGCCTGAAGCGGGAAGGGGAGCGCCGGTGTTTCAACTTTCCCCAGCATTTCTGCCGCTGCCGCTACCACCCGTAAGCTGCCGTATCGACGGAACAATTCCCAAAGCGGCTCCAGCCGCTCGGATTGTGCCGACTCTTTCGAACGGGTAATTGCCAGCGCTGTCTGCGGAAACAACCCGCCGACCACCGAGTACCAGACGTCAAACCCGGCCTGCAGGGCGGAGGCCGCTCGCCAGTCACCGGCGATGCCCAGCGTGACGGGATCAGGAAGACGAGCGCGTACCTGCGACAGGTCCTCCGGCACGCGGCCAAGCTTTATGGACCCTATATTCGGCAGAGCCGCGGCGGCAAATAACAGTTCATCGCTGAACGAAAAACCGGTCGTGGCGGGATTATCGTAAATGCACAGCGGTACGGAGATCCGGCGGGTCACCGTTTCATAGAGATTAAACACTTCGTCTTCCGTTAATCGCTGGTACGACACGGGTGCCAGCAGCACGCCGGAGACGCCTGCCGATTGCGCGTCGTCAGCCAGACGCAGAATATCGTCCAGCCGTAATGCGCCAATGCTGACGATGACCGGAATGTCATCGGCATGCGCCACCGCGCAGCGTGCGATCCGACCGCGCTCTTCTACGGTCAGATAGGCATAACTTCCCGTTGAGCCCAAAACGCCCAGTGAATCCACGCCAGCGTCGACCACGGGGCGCAGAAGATTGATGAAGGACTGCTCGTCAAACATCCCCTCCTTCAGGGGCGTTAACGGAAAAGCGCTTAATCCGTGAAACATCGTGTTGTCCTCTTACAGCGTCAGCAGTTGAACCTGAACCGTGGCTCCCGGCATCAGCCGCTGCAGGTTATTGACCAGCTCTTCTCCCGCCTCTTCCAGTGCCGCAAGCGGCATTGACGGCAGACTTTCAAGAATAAACCACATAGATTGCGCCTGGCTGTCCAGACGGGTACGTACTCCCTGTCGCCAGTTCCAGCGGCGGCAGGTGACGCCGAGGTCGTCGCGCCAGATAACCTCTCCAGCATCCGGGTATTCCACCACCGGCTGGCCCTCTTTAAAGGTATCAAACGGCTCGCTGCCGTCGGACAGCGTCAGGCGCGGCGCGCCCGAGTACGCCGCGAGATTTTCCCCGCCCACCGGAACTGCATAGCGAATGCTCACCGCGTTATAGATATCCACGACCGGATCCAGCGATGGCAGCAAACCGTCTTTCAGTACCCGCTTGCGCAGGGCCGCGGCGGAACAGGGCGTGCGTTTCGGTTTTGCGCCGAAGGCTTTAAATACCTCATCCCAGTCTGAAAGGTGTGCATCAGCCCACGGCACATCATCATTCAACATCTGCTGGCAGGCCTGCGCCAGCGCGGCGGGGGCAACCTCCGGGTGGGTAATCGGCGCGGCTTCAACCAGAATGCTCAGCGCCCGAAAGCCGGGCGCAATGTCGGCAAGTCGCGAATCTATTGACGGCGTTACGAGAGACATAAATAATCCTGTATTGACTGTTTTATACCATGGTAGTGACCAATGACTGATAAAGTCAATATAATGACTGGCTCGGGTGCCGATGTTGCCCAGGTAAGCCTGGCCGTGGCGAACCGCATCCGCAACTGGCGTAAAGAAAAAAAACTGTCGCTGGACGAGCTTTCGCGGCGCGCCAGCGTCAGCAAAGGGATGCTGGTGGAGATCGAAAAGGGCGCAGCCAACCCCAGTATCGCCATTCTGTGCAAACTGGCCGCCGCGCTCGGCATCTCCGTAGCAGATATCGTCAACGTCTCCAGCGAGCCGCTGGTGCACATTATTGAAGAAGCGGCGATCCCGGTTCTCTGGCAGGGTGCACAGGGCGGTTACGCCAGGCTGCTGGCAGGCACCGCGGGCCCGGACATGATTGAGCTGTGGCAGTGGGAGATGCATCCAGGAGAGTATTTCACCTCGACAGGGCATCCGGCGGGAACCTTTGAGCTGCTGCACGTGAACGAGGGCGTGTTGACGCTGACGGTGGATGAGACGGTTACGCAGGTGAATGCTGGCGCGTCGGCGGTGGCGAAAACCGAAGCGGCGCACGGTTATGCGAACGAAGGGGAGAGCGTGCTGCGCTTCACTATGACGGTGGCGGAGTTTCACCGTTGAAAAGTAGGCCGGGTAAGCGTAGCGCCACCCGGCGTTGATTACGCCTCTTCCACGCTCACCCTGAGCGCTGCCAGCGCTTTGCGCGCCGCTTTCAGCACCTGCTCACACTGCTCAATGGTCAGCGTCAGCGGTGGCTCAATGCGGATGGTTTTCGAGTTGTTGAGCGTCCCGGCCACCAGCACCCGCTGACGGAACATCTCGCTCGCGAAGCTGTAGCCGATTTCGTTGTCGACAAACTCAATTGCCATGAGCATCCCTTTACCGCGCGCCTCCTGCACCAGGTCCGGGTATTCCCGGCCCAGCTGGCGGAAGCCGTCCAGCAGCATGTCGCCTTTCTGCTCCGCCTGCGCAGGCAGGTTTTGCTCCAGCAGCACGTTGATGGTCGCCAGCGCTGCCGCGCAGGCCAGCGGGTTGCCGCCAAAGGTGGTGGTATGCAGGAACGGGTTGTCGAACAGCACCGAGAACACCTCTTCCGTCGCTACCGTCGCACCTATTGGCATCACGCCGCCGCCGAGCGCCTTCGCCAGGCACAGGATGTCCGGCTGAACGTTTTCATGCTCGCAGGCAAACATCTTGCCGGTACGTCCCATCCCGGTTTGCACTTCGTCGAGGATCAGCAGCGCGCCAAACTCATCGCACAGCTGACGGATGGCGGGCAGATAGCCCTGCGGAGGCAAGATCACGCCGCCTTCACCCTGGATAGGCTCCAGGATCACCGCTGCCACATCGTCGCCGGTTTTACGGCATTCACTCAGCACGGTGCGCATGGCGTTAATGTCGCCAAACGGCACGTGGCGGAAGCCCGGCAGCAGCGGCATAAACGGTTTGCGGAAGGTCGATTTGGCGGTCGCCGACAGTGCGCCCAGGGATTTCCCGTGGAACGCGCCGCTGGTGGCGATAAAAGTGAATTTCCCGCGCGGCGACTGGTAGGCCTTGGCGAGCTTAATCGCCGCTTCGACCGATTCCGTGCCGCTGTTGCTAAAGAAGCTGTATTTCAGTTTGCCGGGCGTTAAGGCCGCCAGCGTTTTCGCGAGCATGGCGCGAAGCGGGTCAAGCAGCTCCTGGCTATGGAGAGGTTGTTTCGCAAGTTGATTCTGTACGGCGGAAACCACAACTGGATTACGGTGCCCCACGTTGAAAATACCAAAACCACCCAGGCAATCGATAAACTCCTGTCCCTGGGTGTCGACAAGCGTGTTCAGACTTCCCGCTTGCCACTCTACGGCTCCGTAATCCCCGCCGGCGGTAACAGATTTGCGATACTCCAGAAAACCAGGATTCACATGCTCTTTAAAGTAATCGATGACCTCTCGGTTAAGTTGTTTCATCTCCTCATGATCGAGCGTTCGCTTCTCAATGAGATTCAGTGCGTGCGCGGTACAGGCAAGAGCCGAGGCGCTGGAAGGTAACCTGTTCAAAATATGCTCCCGGGGATCGCGTATCACATGATACTGCGTTAAGTATTGCAGGGATTACGCCACTTCAGCGGACTTAACGAAAATCGGGATAAACGCCAGGTTAAAATAATGTTGCGCAATATTTAATCATGCCGATACAAGCCTGACGGGATGAAGGGGAAGGGGGGAGATTGCGATGGATGGGGTCAATTGCACCGGAGTGGTGCGAAAGATGCCACTTAAGTGGGCGTTAACAGATCATGCTTTGCAGGTAATTTCTGTACGAAAGTATTTTAAATCAATCGATTAGAAAAGCGTACAGAAAGTGCGGTTTAACTGAAATTTGCGATCTCGATCGGATTTAACAACTAAAGATAAATTTGTAACCGCCGAAAAAACAATAAACCACAAAATTAACACTCGAATAACCTGCAAGGAATGCCCGCCATGTCTTCTCCATCCTTTGTCACCCAGAATGAATACCCTCTGGATAGTGACACCACTCTTATGTCGACTACCGATCTCCAGAGCTACATGACCCATGCCAACGACACCTTTGTGCAGGTGAGTGGCTATACGCTCGAAGAGCTGATGGGACAGCCGCACAACATGGTGCGTCACCCCGACATGCCGAAAGCGGCCTTCGCCGACATGTGGTACACGCTGCAGCAGGGGGAACCCTGGAGCGGGATTGTCAAAAACCGCCGCAAAAACGGCGACCACTACTGGGTGCGGGCGAACGCCGTGCCGATGGTGCGCCACGGGAAAATGACCGGCTATATGTCGATTCGCACAAGAGCGACGGCGGAAGAGATTGCGACCGTGGAGCCTTTATATCAAGCGCTCAATGAAGGCCGCTGTAAAAAACGTATCCATAAAGGGCTGGTGGTGCGCAAAGGCTGGCTCGGGAAGTTACCGGCTATGCCGCTGCGCTGGCGGGTTCGTAGCGTCATGGCGGCGCTGTTTGCGGTAATGGCTGCCACGCTGGCGTTCACCTCTGCGGGTTGGCCTTCGCTGGTGGCTGCTGCCGTCGTGATGGTCGCGGGGACGATGCTGTTCGAGCAGCAGATTGTCCGCCCGGTGGAAAATGTTGCGCGTCAGGCGCTGAAGGTTGCGACGGGTGAGCGTAACAGCGTGCAGCACCTGAACCGCAGCGACGAGCTGGGGCTGACGCTGCGCGCGATTGGACAGCTGGGGCTGATGTGCCGCTGGTTAATCAATGATGTATCAAGCCAGGTGGTGAGCGTGCGCGATGGCAGCGATAAGCTGGCGCAGGGAAATGACGATCTCAACGACCGCACGCGGCAGACCGTCACCAATGTGCAGCAGACCGTGGCGACGATGAATCAGATGGCTGCCTCGGTACAAAGCAACTCTGAAACCGCTGCCGAAGTCGATAAGCTCTCCGTGGCGGCCAGCAGCGCGGCGACCAAAGGTGGAAATGCGATGCAGACGGTGGTGAAAACCATGGATGATATTGCTGACAGCACCCAGCAGATTGGCTCGATCACTTCGCTTATCAATGACATCGCTTTCCAGACCAATATTCTGGCGCTGAACGCAGCAGTGGAAGCGGCACGTGCGGGCGAACAGGGCAAAGGCTTTGCGGTCGTGGCCGGTGAGGTTCGCCACCTCGCCAGCCGTAGCGCCAATGCGGCCAACGATATCCGTAAGCTGATTGACGCCAGCGCCAGCAAGGTACAGTCCGGCTCCGATCAGGTTCACGCGGCAGGCCGCACAATGGATGACATTGTTGAGCAGGTGAAAAACGTCACGCAGCTTATTGCCCAGATTAGCCACGCCACGTCCGAACAGGCTACCGGTCTGTCCGAGCTGACCCGGGCCGTTGCCGAACTGGACAGTATCACGCAGAAAAATGCGGACCTGGTAGAGGAGAGCGCGCAGATCTCCGCCATGGTGAAGCACCGTGCGGGACGTCTCAAAGATGCCGTGACCGTGCTCCATTGAGTCAGTAATGTTCCAGAAAAGCCGTTTATACCATCAGGTATAAACGGCTTTTTAATGTGATAATTTTTAACGTTTATTGTTAATGTGATATTAAATAACTAAAAAAATCCGCTCAGTTATTTATGCCTGCCTAAGTCAGTTTTCCCCGACGCTATTTCAGAAATGCCCTCTCTGGTGGTTACGCAACGATCGATGCGCCAAAATTAATAGACTGTACCTATCCATTGTGATGGTTATGAAATAAAAAAACGATCAAAGTCATAAAGTTAGCGCGTTCGTTACCGATAACGGTGATCGTCTGAGAAATAATCACATCGATGGAGTAAATATGTTCTTACATGACGTAAAGATCGGCACGAAATTATTTCTGGCGTTCGAGTTCTTTATTGTTCTGATGATCGTCAGTGCGAGCGTCTCTTTGCTGAGCCTGAATCGGGCGAACAACGGGATGCAGACTATCATTACCCACGATTATCCAACCACGGTAAAAGCCAACCAGCTAATCGACAACTTCCAGGAATTTATAAGCACGCAGCAGCTTATGCTGCTGGACGAGCAGGGCACCTACACGGGGCAATCTCAGCAGCGTCTGAAAGAGATCAGCGAGCACATTACGGTGATCCTGGGCGAGCTAAACAACGCGTTGCAGGATCCGAAGTCTCAGCAGGTCCTGGCGGATATCCGCAGCGTGCGCCAGCAGTATCTGGACTCGCGCTACCGCATTTTGCAGGCGGTGCAGAACAACAACCGTGCGGGCGCTATCCAGGAGATGATGACCAACACCCTCACCGTGCAGCAGGCTTACAAAGCGAAGGTGCAGGCGCTGATCGCCATCCAAAACGACGAGATGCAGAGCGCGGGCGCGCAGGTGGACGGTGATTTCCGAACCAACCGCATGCTGCTGCTTCTGATCACGCTCTTCAGCGTGGCGGCGGGCAGCCTGATTGGCTGGTTTATCGTGCGCTCCATTACCCGGCCGCTTGGCGAGGCGGTGAGCTTTGCTGAAGCCATTGCCGATGGTGATCTGACCGGCAGCATTACGTCTCACGGCAAAGACGAAACCGGCCTGTTGCTGCATGCACTGATGGAGATGAAAACCCGTCTGCTGGAGATCGTGCAGCAGGTGCAGACCGGCTCGGAGAACATCTCCAGCGCCGCCGCGCAGATTGTCGCAGGCAACCAGGATCTGGCCGCGCGCACGGAAGAGCAGGCCAGTTCCGTCGAGCAGACGGCTGCCTCAATGGAGCAGATCACCGCGACGGTGAAAAACACCGCGTCGCACACCGGGGAAGCGACCAACCTCTCTGCCGATGCCGCCATGGTGGTGAAAAACAACGGTGAGATGATGAAGCAGGTGACCAGCAAAATGCGCCTGATTAACGAAACGTCTAACCGGATGTCCGACATTATCGACCTGATCGACGCCATTGCCTTCCAGACCAATATTCTGGCGCTGAACGCGGCGGTCGAGGCGGCGCGCGCAGGAGAGCACGGGCGTGGCTTTGCGGTGGTTGCGGGCGAAGTGCGCCAGCTGGCACAGAAGAGCGCCTCTTCAGCGAGTGAAATCCGCCAGCTGATTGAAAGCTCCACCAGCCAGACCCAGGACGGGATGAACCTGGTCGAAAAAGCCAGCGGGCTGATCAACGGGATGGTCGGCAACGTGGAGGAGATGGACGTGATTCTGCGTGAGATCCGTCAGGCCAGCCACGAGCAGACGGAAGGCATTTCGCAGATCAACAGTGCGATTGGCCTGATTGACGCCACCACCCAGCAGAACTCCGCGCTGGTGGAGGAGTCCGTTGCGGCGGCGGCATCGCTGAATGAGCAGGCGATGCACCTGAAAGAGCTTGTACGCGTCTTCCGCGTGAGCGAGCACGCACCGGCTTAATCCAGCTGGGAAATCTCAAGCGCCGCGCGGTCAATGACGCCGATAATCTGCTTGAGCTGCGCGTCGCTGAGCTCTCCCTGATTCACCTTCAGGTCTAACACTGCTTTAAAGTTATCCAGTGCCCGCTTCATCTGCGGGTTTTTTCGCAGCTGGAAGCCGACGCTGCGCGCTTTGATGCGCACCTGGATCTGTTCCAGCTGTTCCCGGTTTTCATCCAGCCAGCGTTGTCCTTCGGCGGTTATCGCAATCTTCTTACGGCCGTTCTCTTCTTCCGTAATGGTGATAAAGGCCTGATCCTGCAGATAATCCAGGGTTGGGTAGATCACGCCCGGGCTTGGCGTGTAGTTCCCCTGCGTCAGGTTCTCGATCTCTTTGATCAGCTCATAACCGTGGCTGGCGTTGCGGGTAAGGATATCCAGTATCACCAGACGCAGATCGCCGTGGCCGAAAAAGCGCGGTCGGCGTCCACCGCCTTCATGTTCGTGTCGCATAGTGACCCTCTCAATTTGATATATCTAAACTATATCTTAGATATATTCAGATGCAATCTAAAAGATCTTGCATTCCTGGTTAATAGCAATCATTATCATTAAAAAACAATTTCGATATATCGTATTCACCTGAGAAGGGCATAAAAATGACATCAACCCGTTACCCTCAACGTGTCCGCAACGATCTGCGCTTTCGCGAGCTGAACGTCCTGCGCGTCGAGCGCGTCAGCGCTGGCTTCCAGCGCGTTGTGCTCGGCGGTGAGGCACTGGAGGGCTTTAGCTCCCGCGGCTTCGACGACCATACCAAGGTCTTTTTCCCGGCGCCGGGCACGACCTTTGTTCCGCCCGTTGTTACCGATGAAGGCATCGACTGGGGTGACGGCGTGCGCCCGCAGGCGCGTGACTATACGCCACTGTTCGATGAGGAAAAAAATGAGCTGGTACTGGATTTCTTCGTTCATGATGGCGGCGTTGCCAGCAACTGGGCGGTCGCAGCCAAACCTGGCGGCAAACTCACTATCGGTGGGCCACGCGGATCGCTGGTGGTGCCGGAAGATTATGCCTGGCAGCTGTACGTATGCGATGAGTCCGGGATGCCCGCGTTGCGCCGCCGTTTAGAAGGCATCGCAAAACTGTCGGTACGCCCGGACGTTCATGCGGCCGTGACCGTGGGGGACGGATCTTATCAGGACTATCTGGCGCACCTGAGTGAATTCAACATCACCTGGATTGTGGGCCACAACCCTCAGGCGGTGGCTGATCATCTGGCGACGCTGAGCGTGCCCGAAAAGGATTACTTTATCTGGCTGACCGGGGAAGGGAAGGTGGTGAAAAACCTGAGCCGCCGGTTTGAAACCGACGCGATTGACCAACAGCTGGTGCGTGCCAGCGCATACTGGCACGCTAAATAGTCAGGCTGCGGATTCCAGCTGCGCTTCGCTTACCTGATGTTCGAGCGAGGCGCGGACCTCGTGCAGCGCCTTCTCCTGCTGGGCAAAGTAGGCTTCCATATTGTTCAGCGACGACACCAGCAGCCAGGATTCTTCTTTCTCCAGTTCCGCCAGCTCGTTCACCAGGGTGTCGATTTGGTCGCGCACCTGCGCCATTTTTTTGCGGATACGCTCCAGATCGTTCAGCCTGTCGCTCGCCATCATTGGCTCAAAGCCCTGCTGCAGACGCGCCACCAGTGAGCGGATCGCTTTCACATCCCCGCGCTGTTTGGCCTGGTTGAGCTGCACCATCATGGTGTTAGCTTCTTCTTTCAGATCGTCTGCCACCAGATCCGGGTGGCATAGCTTGCTCGCCTGACGCCACAGGCGCTTCAGCTCGTTCCTATCCTCTTCCGAGAGATCTTTCCCTTTGCGCAGACGCACTTCGGCATCGTGATGCTGCTCGCGATACTTCTCGTACTCTTCGTTAGCCTCATCGCGCGCCTGGCGCGCGGGCTCTTCTTCACGCGTTAAGCCGTTCTCCAGCTCCAGAGCTTCGGCCAGCAGATTGGCAATCAGGTTGCTTTGCTGCTGCAGTTGTTTACGCGCCTCGGCAGCCTGTACGGAATCCGCCGGGAGATCGCGCCAGCGCTGGGTGAGCGTTGCCAGCACCTCCACGGCCTGCGCCATATAGCGCTGACAGCGGCGATAATCTTCTTCGCGCCGACGCGCCTCCGCCTGCTGACGGCGCAGGTTTAGCTCCGCCAGCGTTTTACGCAGGGCGAGGATCTGCTGCATCAGCGGCCCGAGACGGGAGAAATAGAGATCGTTGAACTCGTCAAGCTGCTGCACGCGGGCGTTGCGGCGGTCAATCAGATCGCGCAGACGCTCTTCCAGCGCCTTCAGCTCCAGCTTGCTGGCGGCCACCTGCGGGTCACGCCACGGGGTCACGGCGCGCTGGCCCTGCAGCCACGCGGTGATGGCCCTGATGGCTGCGGTGTAGTTCTTCTGCTCAAGCGCCACGACGATTGCCTGTAGTTCCTCGTCAAACGCTTCATTTTTCAGCCGCGTCAGCTGGCTCTGGATGATGTCGTCATCTTCCAGTTCGATGGCATTTTTTATGATTTCTAGCCGTTTGATCGGTGTGCTCATGATGCCTTTCGCTTTGGCGCTTAAGTATTTGAGTTAAGGTTAGTTGTTGTAAAAGCTACAGGAAATAATACACACGGATGATGATCGGCGCGACAGGGGATTTCTTTAGCACTCTGTCTTGCACAGTTACGCCCTCTCTTTTTGCGGGCGATCTGCCAAACACACCGAAAACTCTGAAAGTGTCTTTAATTAATCTGAATCTCATTTACATCTATTTACACCGGTTACTTTCTGACATAAGTTGCTCATTTTTTAACAGGCAAGTTTGAAAACGGACTTTACGCAGGAGCGTCAGTAATGTTAGGGAAAACGGCGTTAATCAACGTGCTAGCGGGTATTACCCTGCTGGTATCCGGTGCTGCACTGGCTGCTCCATTGTCTCCGGCTGACCGTAATACCATTCAACAACAGCAGCAACAGCTGCTTGATGAAAACCAGCGTCAGCGTGAAGAGCTTGAGCGCAGCGCGATCGTGCCGCGTCCCGTTACCCCAGACGATGCTTCCACGCCGCAAGGACCCTGTTTCGTCATCCGCCGCATTGAGCTGTCGGGCGCGACGCTGCTTTCACCTTCTGCCAAAAACCGTTTGACCGCCCCCTGGATTAACCAGTGCCTTGATATGGCTCGTCTCACCAGGCTGACTGATGCTGTTTCCGACTGGTACATCAGCCGGGGTTATATCACCAGCCGCGCGTTTTTAACCGAGCAGGATCTCTCCGGCGGCGTACTCCACCTTGCCGTGCTGGAAGGAAAGCTTCAGCACATTCGCCTCGAAGGTGTGCCGGACCGCACATTGAACATGACCTTCCCCGGGCTTGAGGGGAAGATCCTTAACCTGCGCGATATCGAACAGGGCATGGAACAACTCAACCGGGTACGTCAGCGGCCAGTCGAAATTGAAATTTTGCCTGGCGACAGGCAGGGCTACTCGGTGGTTAATCTGACCGCCACGCCAGAGTTCCCCCTCAGCGGCTCCGTCAGTTTTGATAACAGCGGGCAAAAGAGCACCGGCACCGGTCAGCTTACTGGCGCGCTGTACGGAAATAACCTGCTGGGTCTGGCGGACAAGTGGTTTATCAGCGGCGGGCGCAGCAGTGATTTTTCCAACAGCAAGGATGCGCAAAATTTTGCAGCAGGCGTCAGCGTGCCTTACGGCTACGGACTGCTGGACTACAGCTACAGCTGGAGCAACTACCTCAGCACCATTGATAACAACGGCTACCTCTGGCGGTCGACGGGGGACACCGAAACGCACCGTCTGACGGGCTCCTGGGTATTGTTCCGCAATGGCGATATCAAAACCGGCGTGTCGGCGGGCATCACTCACCGCATCAACCGTAACTATCTTGATGATGTTTTGCTGGCCACCAGCAGCCGCAAACTCTCCAGTGTTTCATTGGGCATTAACCACACTCAAAAAATCGCCTCGGGCGTGGCGACCCTGAACCCAACCTTTACGCAGGGCGTGCCGTGGCTGGGGGCGGAAGACGATAACGACAAACAGGGTGATGTGCCAAAAGCAGAATTCCGCAAATGGAGCCTGAACGGCAGCTTTCAGCGTCCCGTGGCGGACAAACTCTGGTGGCTCACCAGCGTCTATTTTCAGTGGTCCCCGGACAGATTGTACGGCAGCGAGCGTCTGACGCTGGGCGGCGAAACGTCTGTTCGGGGCTTTAAGGAGCAGTACATCTCCGGCGATAACGGCGGCTACTGGCGAAACGAGCTGAACTGGTCGCTCTTTACGCTGCCGTGGGTTGGCGATGTTGGCGTACTTGCCGCAATTGACGGCGGCTGGCTGAAGAAGGACGGCCTGGATCGTTATGCCTCCGGCACGCTGTGGGGAACCGCATTGGGGCTTACCGCGACGAATCGCGGGTACTCCAGCCAGTTTACCGTCGGCACGCCGGTGGACTATCCGGACTGGCTGGCACCGGACCACCTCGTGATGTATTACCGTTTTTCAGTGGTTTTTTAAGGGACAGGGATGATGGAAAAGGATCAGGTTCGTTTTTCACAGCGTGCGCTTAGCGCATTACTGAGCGTATTGCTGGCAACCCAGCCGCTGCTGCCTGCGGTGGCCGCCACGATCGCCCCGTCCGGAAATACGCAGATGGATAAGGCGGCCAACGGTGTTCCGGTCGTGAACATTGCCACGCCGAATCAGTCCGGTATTTCCCATAATAAATACCACGATTACAACGTCGGCAAAGAAGGGCTGATCCTGAATAACGCCACGGGACAGCTGAACCAGACCCAGCTTGGCGGAATTATCCAAAACAACCCTAACCTGAAAGCCGGGCAGGAAGCCAAAGGGATCATCAACGAAGTCACCGGCACGAACCGCTCGCATCTGCAGGGGTACACCGAAGTGGCGGGCAAGGCGGCAAACGTTATTGTGGCGAACCCCTACGGTATCACCTGTAACGGCTGCGGATTTATTAATACGCCGAATGCGACGCTCACCACGGGGAAACCGGTGCTCGACGGCAGCGGTAAGCTGCAATCGCTTGATGTGACGAAAGGTGCGGTCACCATTGAAGGCGCCGGGCTGGATGGCAGCCAGAGCGATGCCGTATCGATTATTTCCCGCGCGACCGAGATCAATGCCCAGCTGCATGCGAAAGAGGTGCGCGTGGTCGCCGGGGCGAACCGCGTCGCCGCAGACGGCAGCGTCAGCGCGCTGAAAGGGGAAGGTGACGCGCCGAAGGTTGCGGTAGACACGGGTGCGCTGGGCGGGATGTACGCCAACCGTATTCGTCTGGTGTCCAGCGAAACGGGGCTGGGGGTAAACCTGGGGGATCTCAACGCGCGTCAGGGTGATATTACGCTCAGCAGCGCGGGGAAAGTGGTGCTGAAAAACACGCTTGCCAGCGGCAGCACCCGCGTTTCTGCGAAAGAGGTCACGTTAACCGGCGACCATAAAGCAGGGGGGAACCTCACTGTCTCCGGGCAGGGCGCCCTGACGCTCGACCAGGCCCATATCGCCGCCGATAAAAACCTTCAGCTAGCGACCACCGGTAAACTCACGCAAAACGGCGGCGCGTTCACTGCGGGAACCGACACCACGCTGACGGCAAACACCCTCACCCAGAGTGCGGATGCCCAGAGCGGTGCCGGTCGTAACCTGGCCGTGAACGTGACAGAAAACGCGGCGCTTAAGGGGAAAAACATCGCCGGGCAGGATGCTTCCGTTAACGCGAAAACGCTGGAGACCGGGACACAGCTGACCGCGTCAGGCCATATTTCGCTGGAGGCGTCGCAGCGTGCCGCGCTAAACGGCTCTGTCGTCGCGGGTCAGCAGCTGTCGGTGAAAGGCGGTGAGCTGACGCAGCGCGGGAGCGTCAGCGCCTCAGATATCACGCTCAGCGGTCAGACGCTGACTCAGGAGAGCAGCAGCAGAACCAGCGCCAGCGGAAATATCGCTCTCACTACGTCCGGGAATACCCTGCTGAAAGGCAGTACCACTGCCGGAAAATCTCTTGGCATTAACGCGGGGAACCTGATCAACAGCGGGACGCTGTCCGCCGGGACGGATGCCTCGCTGAAGACCGGGACATTCAGCAATACCGGCACCGTTCAGGGCAACAGCCTGGACGTTTCAGGAACCGACATCACCAGCTCCGGCAGCCTGAAAAGCGCCTCCATGCTGGGTATCAACGCACGCAACGCCACGCTGTCTGGTGAAACCGGCGCGAAAGGCAAAATGTCCGTTATCGCGAGCGGTAAACTGGATAACAGCGGCACGCTCGTCAGCGACGACACGCTGACGCTGAAGGCAGCGCAGGTGACAAACCGCGGCACGCTTTCCGGTGCCAGAGGGCTTACTGGCTCAGCAGACGCGTTCATCACCACCGAAAAGTCAGTCACCCACAGCGATGGCGATCTGGCGCTGAACAATACGGCTACCACCCTGGCGGGAGAAACCAGCGCGGGCGGCTCGGTGAGCGTTCGCGGTCAACGCCTGACCACCACGGCAACGGCACAGACGCAGGGTAACAGCGTCAGCGTGGACGTACAGAATGCGCAGCTTGATGGGACGCAGGCAGCCAAAGACAGTCTTATCCTGAACGCCACTGACGCTCTCAGTCACGGGGGAAAATCCTCAGCGTCAACCCTGAAGATTGAAACCCGCAATCTCAATAACAGCGGGACGCTGACGGCGTCCTCGCTCGCCATCAGCAGCCCTGCCGTCGTAAACAGTGGTCTGATCCACGCGGGACAGACGCTGTCGCTGGTCACTCATCTGCTGGATAACCGCAGCAGCGGCGTGCTATACAGCCCGTCGGCACTCACCCTTTCAGTTTCTGACGTGAAAAACAGCGGCATTATCACCAGCGATGCCGGGCTGTCCCTTTCCGGCTCGCGCCTGTCCAACAGCGGTGAGCTGAGCGGTGCGTCACTCCTTGTTGATTACGGCACGCTGAATAACAGCGCGGAGGGGCTGCTGCTGGCGCAGGGGGCAAACCGCATCACGGCACAATCGGTGTCCAGCGCGGGCAGTATCGTAGGGAAGACGCTGACGCTGAATGCCGATCGTCTCGACAGTCGCGGTCTCTTGCAGGGGGATACCGCGTTATCCGTGACCGCCGGAATACTGGATTTACTGGCAGGCTCGCGCACGCTTACGGGCGGGAACCTCACCTTTTCAGGCACCACGCTGACCACCGCGGGCCAGCTGCAGGGGCAGAACGTCAGTCTTCGCGGCCGCGACTGGAATAACAGCGGAAGCTCGCTGGCGACCGGCTCGTTTGACGCCTCCGCTACCGGGACATTCAGCAATACCGGTGAACTGATGGGCCAGGGCGACATCACGCTGAATGCGGGCAATACCGTTAACAACGGCAATCTGTTATCGGCTGGCACGCTCTCGCTCACGGGGAATACGCTGCGCAACAGCGGAACGGTTCAGGGGAACCGCGTTACCGCGCATCAGGACAGTATCACTAACGGCGGCACGCTCACCGGGATCGCCGCGCTGACGCTGGCTGCTCGTCTGGAGATGGCTGCACCGCTCCTCTCGCTGGTGAATGAAGCATCGGGATCGCTGCTGACGGCGGGCGAGTTGACGGTGACGGCCGGTGATCTCAGTAACGCCGGGCAATGGCAGGGCAAGCGGGTACTTATTCATGCGCAGGCGCTTACGAACGGCGGTGCGATCCAGGCGGCAGATGTACTGGATGCGCAGATCGACAGCAATCTTATCAGTACGACGGGCAGCAAAATCACCTCAAACGGAGAACTGGCGCTCTCAGCACTGACGCTTGCAAACAGCGGGCAGTGGATAGCGAAGGATCTGACGCTGAAGGCGAATACGCTGACAAACAGCGGTGAAATCACCGGGGTTGATGCGCTTTCCGCCGCGCTGAACCAGACGCTGACCAACCAGGTCGGCGGGAAATTACTCACGGCTGGCGTCCTGTTGATGAATGCCGGTAATGCGACGAACGCCGGACAGATTCAGGGTAAAACGACCGCAATCACAGCCGGGCAACTGATCAACAGCGGACGGCTTCAGGGTGAAGCGCTGACGCTGGACGTTTCCGGGGCGCTGAACAACACCGCTGGTGGTGTTCTGTTGAGCCAGAACGCGCTGAAGGCTTCTTCCGCCACGCTGAATAATCAGGGGACGGTGCAGGGCGGCGGTGAATCCACGGTGAACGCCACCACCCGTTTACAGAATGACGGCAAAATTCTCTCCGGTGGGAAGCTCACGCTGGCCGCGCCAGAGCTGGCAAACGGTAGCAGTGGGCTGGTTCAGGCCGTCACGCTGCTGCTGGATGTGGTTAACGCCGTGAATGGCGGGAACCTCCTGGCGACGGGCAGCGCCGAGTTGCGTGGCAGCTCGCTCGATAACCGCGGCACGCTTCAGGGTGCGGATTTGGGGGTGAAATACCTGAACATCACCCACAGCGGCACGCTGCTGGGTACTGCCTCGCTGACGGTGACGGGTGACGCTCTCACCGATACCGTCAGCGGTAAACTCTACAGCGGGGGCAGCCTGCTGCTCGATGTCGCCAACTTCAGCGGTCGTGGTCAGGTGGTTTCCCTGGGCGACGCGACGCTGAAGCTGGTTAATGCGCTTGTTAACACCGGTACGCTGGCCGCAGGTAAAACGCTGTCGGTCTCCTCGCAAAACGCCATCACCAACAGCGGCGTTATCCAGGGCAATGCCATCGCCCTCAGTGCGGGTGGAGCATTCACGAACAACGGTACGCTCACCACCGGGAACGGTAGCAGTACCTTCAGCGCGCAGAGCCTGCTACTGAATGCGTCCGGCTCGCTTCAGGCGGGCGGAGATGTGCAGCTCACCTCGCGTGAAAATATCACCATTAACGGCTTCACCGGTACGGCGGGCAGCCTGACGATGACGGCAGCAGGCACGCTGCTTAATACAGCGCTGATATATGCGGGCAATAATCTCTCCCTGTTTGCTGCACGTATTCACAATATTTACGGCGATATTCTTGCTGATAACAGCCTCTGGATGCAGAGGAATGCAGTCGGTGAGGCAAATGAAGAAGTGATTAACCGCTCCGGTACGATTGAGACCACACGCGGCGATATCACCGTGAATACCCGCCATTTGCTCAATGAAGCCGATGGCCTGACTGTCAGCCAGTCAGAACGGGAATACCCTGATGCCATTCCTGCCGCAGATGAACACTACTTTAGTTATGACCTCAACGGCAGACGTTCGGATTTTGTCCTCTTGCTTGAAGACTGGAAAAACGATGGCAGTAAGGTTGTTTTTGACAGGTATGAGCATTGCGCCGGAAGTGGTGCAAACGGCAGTGGACAGTGCAGTGACAGGGTTGATTATCGCCTCACAGGGGAAGATATCCGGCAATTCCTGCTGAGTGAGTCCGTTGTGTCCGTATCGGCCACCGGCAGTTCCGCCCGAATGGCTGCCGGACGCGACATCATAATCAATGCAGGAACGCTGGATAACCGTGCTAGCCATATTCTTGCGGGACGTAACGCCGTTCTTACGGGCGGGACACTGAATAACCTCTCTGCCGAAGGTGGACGTCGCGTTACCTACGTTCAGGCTGAATATCGTTGTGAGTGGTTTTATCAGGACTGCAACGACAGCAAATGGCAACCTCTGACGCACTATGCAGACGGAAGTTGGGGCTGGTTTGATGAGGACTATGGCTGGTATGGCTGGGTGCCTTATCTCCTCGGTGAACGGACGACAGAATTTGTGGCCGATGGCGGTGTATACCGCTCAGTTATCAGTGCTGGCGGTAACGTCAGTGCGAACTTTAAGAGTGACATCAGCAATACCAACGTCACTGCCAACGCGGGCGGATTCAATAATACTATTCATGCCCCAACGCTGAATACACTTACGCCTGAAGCTATTGGTAAGGGCCTTAACAGTGAATCACTGGCACAAGGTGGCAGTGAAGACATTCGCCTCCCTGAGCAATTGGGCAATATCACTGACGCCCTGAAAGACATCTCCGGCGGCTCATCCCTTTCCGAACAGAACGGCAGCAGCGGTAACTATCCGCTGCCGTCCGGTGATAATGGTTACTTCGTGCCATCCACCGACCCCGACAGCCCGTACCTGATTACGGTGAACCCTAAGCTTGATGGCCTTGGGAAGGTGGACAACAGCCTGTTTGATGGACTCTATGGCATGCTCGGCATCAAGCCTGGCGATGCACCGCGTGAGACCAACAGTGCCTACACCGATCGGAACCAGTTCCTTGGCTCGGCGTATTTCCTCGACCGTCTGGGGTTGAACCCGGATCGCGATTACCGTTTCCTCGGCGACGCGGCGTTCGATACCCGTTACGTCAGCAACGCTATTCTGAACCAAACCGGCAGCCGGTATATCAACGGCATCGGTTCCGACCTCGATCAGATGCGCTATCTGATGGACAGCGCCGCCACGCAGCAGCAGGCGCTGGGCCTGAAATTCGGCGTGGCGCTGACGGCAGCGCAGGTTGCCGCCCTTGACCACAGCCTGCTGTGGTGGGAAGCGGCAACCATTAACGGCCAGACGGTGATGATCCCGAAAGTGTATCTATCACCGAAGGATGTCACCGTTCACAGCGGCAGCGTGATCGGCGGTAATAACGTGCAGCTGGCGGGCGGTAACGTCACCAACAGCGGCAGCACCATCACGGCGCAGAATGCCCTGTCCATCGACAGCAGCAACAGCATCAGCAACCTCAACGCCGGGCTCATCAGCGCGGGCGGCGGGCTGAACCTGAGCGCGCTGGGGGACATCAACAACATCGGCTCCACCATCAGCGGTAAAACCATCGGGCTTGAGAGCGTTTCCGGCAGTATCAACAATGTCACACGCACCCATCAGTGGAATGTTGATGCGGGGAACGTGCATTTTGGCGGTACGGATGTGGGCAAAACGGCATCCATCACCGCGACAGACGGGCTGGTGATGCGTGCCGGACAGGATATCAACATCACTGGCGCAAACGTGTCGGCGGGCGGCAGTCTGGGCATGGCGGCGGGGAACGATATCAACATCACCGCCAATGAGATGGCGACGAGCGAGGGACGTGCCGGGCGCAACCGCGCGACAACGGAGACGGCCTCCGTCACGCATCAGGGCAGCACGCTGACCGCAGGCGGCGACCTCACCCTGCAGGCAGGTAACGACGTGAATGCCCGTGCGGCGGCGATGGCGGCAGAAGGGGATGTGGGCATTCAGGCCGGGCGGGACGTGAACCTGCTGGCGGAAGCCACCACCACGAGCAGCAGTAGCCAGGGCGGTAAGAAAACCGTTATCGATGAGTCCGTACGCCAGCAGGGCACGGCAATCGCCAGCGGCGGTAACACGGTCATTCTTGCCGGACGGGACGTGACCGCACAGGCGGCAGAGGTGACAGCGCAGGGTGATATCGGCGTGGCGGCAGGTCGCGACGTGAATCTGACCACGGCGACGGAGAGCGACTACCACTTTAAGGAAGAGACCAAAACCAAAAAAGGGTTCCTCAGCAAGAAGACCACCCACACCATCGAGGAAGACAGCGCGACGCGGGAGAAGGGCTCGCTGCTGAGTGGCGACAACGTGACGGTGTCGGCGGGGAACAACCTGCGGGTTTTAGGCTCGGCGGTGGCGGGTGACGGTGACGTGGCGCTGTCGGCGGGCAACAACGTGGACATCGTGGCGGCCACCAACACCGACACCTCGTGGCGCTTTAAGGAGACCAAAAAGTCCGGTCTGATGGGCACGGGCGGCATTGGCTTCACCATTGGCAGCAGCAAAACCACCCACGATCTGCGCGAGCAGGGCACGACGCAGAGTGAAAGCTTCAGCACCGTCGGTTCGACGGGCGGCAGCGTCAGCATTACGGCAGGCAAACAGGCGCATATCGGCGGGGCGGATATCATCGCGCAAAAGGATATCAGCCTGACTGGTGACAGCGTGGTGATTGAGCCGGGGCACGACAAACGCACCCGCGATGAGACGTTTGAGCAGAAGAGCAGCGGTCTGACGGTGGCGCTGTCTGGGGCGGCGGGGAGCGCGGTGAACAGTGCGGTGCAGACGGCACACGACGCGAAAGGCGAGAGCGATGACCGCCTTGCGGCGCTGAAAGCGACCAAAGCGGCACTGTCAGGCGTGCAGGCGGCGCAGGGTGCTGAAGTGGCACAGGTTAACGGTGACCCGAACAACGGCATTGGCGTGAGCGTTTCGCTCTCCTCGCAGAAATCGAAATCCGAACAGCACATGCAGAGTGACACGGTTGCGGGCAGTACGCTGAATGCGGGGAATAATCTGTCCATCACCGCGACCGGAAAAGGGCAGGGGGAGAACAGCGGCGACATCCTGATTGGTGGTAGCCAACTGAAGGCTGGCGGCGACACCACGCTTGCCGCCGCGAACGACATTGTGCTGGGCGGTGCAGCCAGCACACAGCAGACGACCGGCAAGAACAGCAGCAGCGGTGGCGGCGCAGGCGTCAGCATTGGTGGTGGGAAGAGCGGTTATGGCATCAGTGTTTTCGCTAATGGAAACGCGTCGAAAGGTCACGAAAAAGGCGACGGTACGGCGTGGACGGAAACAACGTTCGACAGCGGCGGGACGGTCTCCATGACCAGCGGTCGGGACGCCATTCTGAACGGCGCGCAGGTGAGTGGCGATAAAATCGTTGCGGATATCGGACGTGACCTGTGGATGAGCAGCCAGCAGGACAGCAACGATTATAAATCGACGCAGAACAGCGCGGCGGCAGGCGGCAGCTTCACCTTCGGCAGCATGACGGGTTCCGGCTACATCAGCGCCAGCCAGGACAAAATGAAGAGCACGTATGACTCGGTGCAGGAGCAGACAGGGCTCTTCGCGGGTGACGGCGGCTTTGATGTGACGGTGGGACGCCACACGCAGCTTGACGGTGCGGTGATTGCCTCGACGGCGACGGCGGACAAAAACAGTCTCGATACGGGAACGCTGGGCTTCCGTGATATCCACAACGAGGCGGATTATAAGGTCAGCCACAGCGGCGTCAGCCTGAGCGGCGGCGGTGACTTTGGCGGCGACACATTCAAGGGCAACCTGCCGGGTGGGGTTGTATCGGTCGCGGGCAGCAGCGGTCATGCGGAAGGCACGACGCAGGCGGCGGTGGGCGAGGGTAACATCACCGTCCGGGATACCGCGAACCAGCAGCAGGATGTGGCCAGCCTGAGCCGGGACACAGAGCACGCAAACGACAGCATCAGCCCGATATTTGACAAGGAGAAGGAGCAGCAGCGGCTTGCGCAGGTGAGTGCCATCAGTGATATCGGCGGACAGGTGGCCGACATCGCCCGAACGCAGGGCGAGCTGAATGCGCTGGAGGAAGCGCGTAAGACGCACCCTGACCTGACGGTTGAACAACTGAAAGAGACGCCGGAGTATCGGGATGAGCAGGCGAAGTTTGGTACGGGCAGCACCATTCAGCGTGGTATTCAGGCGGCAACGGCGGCGCTTCAGGGGCTGGCAGGCGGAGATATCGTCGGTGCGCTGGCAGGGGCCTCGGCACCGGAGCTGGCGCATCTGCTGAAATCAACCGAGGGTAATCCGGCGGTCAACACCATCGCGCACGCGATACTGGGCGGCGCGGTTGCGGCGCTGCAGGGGAACAGTACAGCAGCGGGTGCGGCCGGAGCGGCGACGGGTGAGCTGGCGGCGCGAGCCATTATGGCGGTGATGTACCCGGGTAAAGCGGTCAGTGACCTGAGCGAGGAGCAGAAGCAGACGGTCAGCACGCTGGCGACAATATCGGCGGGGATGGCCGGAGGAATAGCGGGAGACAGTACGGCTTCAGCAGCTGCGGGGGCGCAGGGCGGGAAGAATGCGGTTGAGAATAACTATCTGAGCGTGTCTGAAAAGACAGAGCTTGAGTTAGCGAAACAAAAACTCAACAGCAAAGATCCGGCTGAACGTGAAAAAGCACAGCAGACTATCAATGATCTACGTGAAAAAGATATTGCCAGAGACCAGAAAGTCATTGATGCCTGTGGTAATGGTAATGCTGGCAGTGCGGCCTGTGCCGGAGCAAGACTTGAGGCTATCGCAGCTAAAGGTGAATACGAAAACACCGGTAGCTACAACTCGAAAGCCAGCCAGCAGTATGCAGACTCTTATGGTCAGATCGTAAACCTGCTGAATATCACCAGTGTTGATGCGCAGAATCAGCAGCAGGTGAAGGATGCGATGGTGAATTACGCCATGGCGCAGCTTGGGGTTGATAAGGCTACGGCGACGAACTATGTTGAAACCTATGACGGGATGAAAATAGTTACTGCCTCAATGACTCCTGTACTGGGTGCTACTGCTGTCAGTAAACTCAGTACACTAACTGAAAAAATTGTTGTTTATCCCTCGGGAATTAATTTCAGAGTTGATCAGCCAAAACATTTGGCAACTGTAGATGGATTTACGCAAAAGAATGGGATCTCGGGCGGTCACAATGCGAATGCGTTTTATGACGCAGCCAAAGAATATAATGTGAAGATTGTCAGTGAAACCCCAACAGGGGCAAATGGTATCACTGAAGTGAAATATCTTGTTCCAACCAAGAGTCGGGATGGTAGTCTTACAGGAGAATATAAAGCTACTGTTGAGACCAAAACCATCTATGATCCTAAGGTATTTACTGACCAGAAAATATTAGAACTTGGACAAGAGGCTGCTGCTAAGGGATTTAATGAGGCAATGTCTAGTAAAAATGGCCAGGCGAATGTAACTGTGGATGGTGTTAATTTCAGAATTTACGTAGATAAAACTACTGGAACGGTTCGTAACTTCCATCCCAATTGAGGTGAGGCATGAAAAAAGAATTATTTACTCAACAGGATATAGATGGTGGATTGAATTTAATTGTTGTGTCCTATTTTGACAGGGTTTATGAGGATGGTGATTTTATTGAAGCCCTTGAATTATTTTCTAAAGGGGGGGCTTTAAATAAAGATGGGGCTTATTGCAATTTTCCCGATATGGATAGTTACGATGAAAGCGAACATTTTGAAGGGGTGGAGTTTGCTATGGGGTATCCACCTTCGGAAGCAGATGCTGTTATTGTCAGTAAAGAAACCTGCTATCATTATATTCGGTTAGCGTGTGAAAAGTATTTGAAACTAAATCCTGAGGATACCGATAAGATTAATTCTTTGTTGGCTAAACTACCATCTTGTTAACAAAATCCCGGCCACTGCGCGGGATCTTTTTATCAGCCTTTATTCGCTGAATAGCTGAAGCATGGATATCGTGCGGCGGAAAAGGGTTGTGGTCGCACCGATATTGCCGTATGGCAAGGCGGTAGCCTGCACGAATTCTGTAGGTGACCTCTACGCTCTCGTAGCGGCATATTGGCCGCCAACACGGACACCTCCTGGCGCTTTAAGGAGACCAAAAAGTCCAGTCTGATGGGCCGGGGGCATTGGCTTCACCATCGGCAGCAGCAAAACCACCCACGACCTGCGCGATTTGAAATGTCTTTACCAAATGGACAAAAAATATGAGTAGCATGGTAATGCTACAGAACATATGGCTGAATATGCGGCATCAAAAGCTGTGACACATACGCCTAAAGCAGTGCGTCTTGCCAGTCAAGAGGAATTGCGTAGTTTTCAAGCTGCTGTGAACACGGCAACTAAAACTAATATGCCATATGGAGAACGAATTACAGTTGATGGCTGGCAGCTAGAAATTAAGCCGCCTCGTGTTGATGGAGAATTGCCGACAATAATTCATGCACGTTATTTAGGGTCTCATTAAATGGATATAGAAATTACTAATCATGTAAATATAAAGCTGGACGTTATTGAGCTTGATGAGCATGTTCCTTCCTTAAAGTTTAGCGTCTCAATTTCAGTTGAGAAGTTTGGTTATAAGGCTGAAGTTAATGCTCACTTCTGGATAGAGTGTCAGTGCTTTGACCAGTTTGTTAGCTGTATGAACTGTGGCGAACTTGCCATCCTCAAGGATATGAACGACGGTTTTAAGTTAGTTTTAAATCCAGTCGCTGGTGAGCTGAATTGGTCATGTATGAAGGAAGATATTAATGGTGGTATCTCCCTATCAAAAGGAAGTGAAAAGCTTGATGATGCTGCCTGGCAATCGATATTACGTGCTTTTAACGATTATCCTAAATGGTGGTAGTTATTGTAGAGGTCCCGGGCACTGAGCAGGGACCTTTACCTGTCAGTTCTTAATCCCTCTCTTCATGCACTTCTAATGCCGGAGGGGGGGCGGCTATCAGCTCTTTACCATTACTGGGAAAAGTGGAGAACGTGGTGCAAAACCGCGTATTAAGGCATTGCGCCCGATTCAGCGAAATGTCCGGGAAAAGTAGTTGTAACATACTGATGTAGCAGTAGAAATGTAGCTCCGGCGGCCTGCTTCACATCGGATAAAGTTGTTGTTGATAATAACTCGCTTGCCGGAGACCAAGCCCGTGCAGCGGCGAAGCAGGCTGCTGAATCCCTGAAAAATCAGGTCAGGGAGAAGCGGGATGAAGGAACAGCTTCGTCCATTGCGAACTTTGAGTTTGTGAGTAATTTAGTACGATATATAATCAAATGCTATTTATAAGGCTGTTAAATATGAAAAAATCTATTTTTTTTATTATATGGATAATTTTAGCTTCATTTTTACTTACTAGCTGTCATTCCGTTTATAAGTCGTTACGCATTGAGCCTTTCGATTTTTACAGTACTAATATTAATTATATCGATCTTACACCAGAGTTGGCAGTAAAGTATTCGAATTACCACAATACGTTGATTCGTATTGAGGATCCTCCTGAATATGCTAGGCTTGCTGCTGATTTAGGTGGTGGTATGGGATACCACGGTTATACCAGCAAAGCATTGTTGCCGGCGTGGGATGCTTTGTTCGAACGTTTTTTGGTCTGGCAATCTTCGCCTGGTGATGTCGAAACGGTAAGTGATGCTGTGGAAACTAAAAAGTATGGTGGTTATCTCAGTAAAGATGTGAGGTTTGTTAACGTAGAAGGTACAAAATATTTAGTATTTATTACTTACCATTCTCTGTCACCAGATGTTCTTATGGCTTATGACGAGGAAAACGTCAGAAAAATGAAGGCATTGTATAAGAGTTTGAGTACCACCCTCATGGAAAAATGACATAGCTTGCCGCGATAAATCCATAGGTGCAGGTGGTATGTCACAGTATGACGATATGTCCGAAGCCAAAAAGTATGCTAGGGCAAAAAGTTGTTGCTGTGGAACCCCTCCCCAACAAAATAATTTATAAAAGATTTATTTTACAAGGTAATTTTTTTTGCGCTTTCGATAGTCAAAATTTTCTATTTTGAATGTGAAGTCGATGATGACGGCGAAGAGTCTGCATCGGTAAATGAAAAGTAGGTCATTACTGTTTTTTATTACGTTTTAGATGAGTTTTTTAAACGGCTTGATTCTCCAGATTGATGAATAATTCCAAGCGTGGGTTGATATTACTTAGGAAATGGTAGTAATAGCGGTTCTGAGCACATACTCGAGAACCTTGTGGGATGAAGGCATTATGGTGCCTTCCTGTTTTAATATTAAATTTTTTAAGGATGAATTAAATATGTCAACAAAAATAACATTAACTGTTGCTGTTGTATCAATGCTACTGACTGCATGCTCTGCATTCAACGGCGGTAGTGAACTATTGTCGGACAAGAAAAACAGTGATTCTTTTATTAATTCAAAAGTAATAGACGGAGAAACAAAAGCCTCTTCTTTATCCAGTATTATTGGGAAAAAAGATGAATCCCGATCGGCTTTAAAGAAAACATTCCCAGATGGTAAGCTTTCGGTTGCTTCATATACAGGTTTTTTGAACGGCATCACCGGAACTTATGCACGTAGAGTTCTTTCAGTTGTCTATGGTCCTGATAATGTTGTCATTAATCATGGTATCTTTGTAAAAGATTTGCACAATGCGAATAAATATAATCTTGATTATATCAGCGCTCGCAATTTGGCGTTTACAGAATTAGACAAAGGTAGTGCTAAAGCGAAAGTTATTAATTTATTAGGTAATCCTGATGGCATGACGTTTACAGATGAAGGTGACCTTCTGCTTATCTATTCTAAAACAGATATTTCAAGAGATGCCTCATCTTATATTCCAGTGGTTAACATGATAAGCGGGACAGAATCTGGCGTATCAGAAAGGCTATATATTGAGATGGGCAAAGATGAAAAAGTAAAAAACGTTATATCAGCTACTGTACAAATTGTTCAGGGAAGAGGTTTAGGCAATGCAGATAGTTATATTGAAAAATACGAAAACATTAAAAATAAGTTCTAAACGGTGAGTCAATATTAAGTCGCAATCATAGGCGATAATAGAGAATGGAGATTTAATCTTTCTTCATGAATAGAAATGCCTTATAGCCCAGTGAAGTATTGGCTGGACTATAAGGCATCAACCCGATGTTTGACAAGGAATAGAAGTTGACGCGTCAGCGATATCGGCGAGCGGATGGCAAACATCGCCAGAACGTAGACCAAAAAATTCCTAAAATCTGTAATTTGCAAGCATCATCACTTGATCTTCCTTCATCCTGCTCTTGCTTATTTATCTTCAATGTTAAAATGCAGAGAAAAAATTATTAAAGGATAGACGATGTATATGAAGCTTTTCCTGTTTTGCGAAGATACTGGTTTCAGTAAAAAGAATGTTCCTTTGTGGGTAGATATCTGTGATGCGCTTCATAAGCTCAGGACTCATACTGGAAGTGTAAATATTAAAGATTTTGATAATCAAAAAACGCTCAGCATTCATTCAGATGGTATGCATTTCTTACTTTCATTAATTGAGTGTATGGACGATGAAACAAAAATAAAAAATATCCAAAACGCCTGTTTTTCAAGGGTGGAGAGACCTGTATTACCAGTTTCCTGGCGTCGCTCTCATGAAGTGACAAATGATTTCGATTTTGTCACTGAGGTGACCAGAAAAATTTTCATTACGGGGCAGGCTTAGTGTTTTCTGCATAGAAAACAACTCGGTTATATTAGGTTTTCTAATCCTGTGTGTATGACTTCACAGCATTATGAATAATGCACAGTAGGTGATAGTCATGTATTAATTGATACGGTAAAACTGCATTATCTCACCACCCTCAAAAATGCCGACGGGCTGTGCATTAAACGCCGCTTCCCTGTGCTCAGGGGGCTCGGCAATGGGCTTCCACAACCAATACTCAAGAACGCCATGGCGGGTAAACTGAACAACGGTTGCCGGAAAATACCACGTTGGATGTGACGGAACTGGAAAAGGTTCTGACCGATGGCGTGATTGTCCTGCTGCGTTTTCCCCAACCAATAAGTAATTGAAAGTAAAAAGATCGGGATAAAAATCGAGACAAATCCCTACGTAAAATTACCAGGTAAAACGCGTAATCACCCTAATAGTTTGCCCTCACCGGCCTGTTTATGATTCGTCTCACTGACTGTTATTTCCTGACACTGGCGGACGGCGGTTCGACGTGCAGTAATAATTTTCCAACGGAGTGAAGATGAATATGAAAGCGATGTTAGTAGCTCTGCCGATCGCAGCAATCCCGGTTACTGTTATGGCGGCAAATACTGAAGAAGGCTATTACGCTTCTGCAAAATACCTGCAGATCGAGCAGCGAGCGAAAGAGATGGATACCAGTGCTCGCCCGGGTGTCGGGCAGTTTACCGGCGGTAAAGAAAAAGAGCATTTCGGCGGCGCGGCGATTGCTGCGGGCTATCAGTTTGGTAACGGCTGGCGCACCGAAGGTGAGTACACCTTTAAGCAGAAAACTGAATACACCAGCGGTTCCAGCACGTTCGCCAACAGCTATAACCACCTGCAGACTGAAACCGAGCGCCTGATGCTCAACGTGTATCGCGATTATGAGCTGGGTTACGGTGTTTCCGTGTACGGTACCGCAGGGGTGGGTGTGAGTAAGATCAAAGCGGGCGGCTGGCAGGGTAATGCAGGTCGTGAATATGCGTCTACCACCCAAAGCAATTTGACCTACGCGTTAGGTGCAGGCGTCAGCTATATGCCGGTTGAGCGTCTGTATGTTGATTTGGGCTACCGTTATATCGATATGGGTAAGATCGAAAGCGGATATAACAACTTTACCAACGCGCGTGGCTTAAAAGATGAGCAAATGAAAGCGCACATTGTCTCTAATGAATTTACCCTTGGCATGCGCTATGTCTTTTAACCTGTTGTAATTGTCACTGCTTTAAAAACAGGGCCAACGCCGCGCTGATGCGGAGTTGGCTTTTTTGTGCTTTGTTGGCATCACCACGTTCTATTATCGCCACGCTAAAATTAATAAACAAAAAAGCCACTCGCGAGAGTGGCTTAATCATTTGATTCTACAGCTAAAATTTGGTGGCCCCTGCTGGACTTGAACCAGCGACCAAGCGATTATGAGTCCGAACCGTATTTCTTTGAAAACAAAGATTTACAGTAAATTCAAGCGCATAGGATTTCGTATATTGTCGAAAAGTATTGCATAGTGCTGCGCTGTGCTGCCATTTTGCTGCCACTAATTAGGTTTAAGGGGTTAAGTTGAACCGCTTCTGTTAGATGGTCGGGGGCAAAGTGAGCATAACGCATCGTAACTTTAATATCCGTATGACCGAGGATGCGTTGTAAGACCAGAATATTGCCGCCGCCCATCATGAAATGGCTGGCAAAAGTATGTCGTAGAACGTGCGACAGCTGGCCGTCTGGCAGCTCTATTCCCGCGCGCTTTATCGCGCTCCTGAATGCTGAATAACATCCGGTAAAGAGTGGCTTCGAGGTTCGGCTTTTGGGTAGCAAATCGTAAAGCTCATCACTAATTGGAACCGCACGATTTTTCTTACCTTTCGTTTTGATAAAAGTTATTTTACCCGGGCTTATCTGCTTGCCAGTGAGGCTTTCAGCCTCTCCCCATCTTGCGCCGGTCGCAAGGCAGATTTTGACAATCGTGGTTAAATCACCTGCTTTGCTTTTCTCGCATTCCTCAAGCAAGCGCGTCGCTTCCTCAACCGTAAGCCAGGCTAGCTCAACTTCTGCAATCTTAAACTCTCTGACGTTTTCGAGAGGGTTTGGTGCTGTCCAGTCATCAAGTCTTTTCAGCTCGTTGAACATAGCCCGAAAGTAAGCCAGTTCAAGGTTTACCGTGCGAGGGGTCACGGACTTGACGCGATCTGAGCGGGTTATTTTTCCGCTTAACCGCTGTTCTCTATACGTTGAGAATAATTTGGCGTTGAATTCAGTTGCGAAGGGGTCGCCCATAGCGAGACAGGCAAACTCCATTGCACCTTTACGCTTTTCACCATCAGCAAGCGTTACACCATGTGCGTTATACCAGGTTGTAACCAAATCCCGAACACGGCGTTTGTCTGTCTTCTCACCCAGCCAAGGCTTATCTTGGGCTTGTTCTTTTACATGGCGCTCAAAGGCTAGAGCCTCGCCTTTGGTGGCAAATTGACGACGAATACGGCGTCCATCCCTACCATTTGGGAAAACTTGTGCCTGCCACTTTCCATTCGACAATTTACTAACAGACATAGCGTATTCAATTCCTATTCGCCGACTTCTACAATGTCTTCCAGCTCAGGATGACTTTCAGGGTATTTAAAGATGGCATTTTTACCGTATCTAAATATAAATTGCAGTACTCCGTTTATATTTTCTATGGATTCAAGTTGACCGAGCATTACGAATGTTCGCTCATTCATGTAATTCCTACCGATTAGGTCTTCTACCTTGGTTGTTTTCAGTTGGTCAATTAAAAACGCCGAGCGAGACTTAAATGAAACGACTTTTCTGTTGTTATAGATTTTTTTAGGTTCTTCGATTTTATTTAATATCTGATTTAATGTTTCAAAAATTAAAGTGTCTTGTTTGCTTAAATGTGTTTTTTCTCCAACTTTAGCTGGTTCAATACTTAAAAGTTGAACAATTGAGTTAACATCATTTGAATCCGCTTCAAAGGTGCTTGATATTGCTTTTTCTAAAGATTTAATATTGTTGAAAGCATTATCAATACGCAGAGAACTATCATATTCACAATATCTGAAAGCTTGAACATCAAAAGGACTTATTGTTCTATCATCTTTAATCAATACTGTTTTTTTATTGAAAGCCTGTCTGAGACCCAATTCATACATTACATTCGGATTTCGGCCACTTAGGTCGCATATAGCAATATCTGACTCAACAATTCTTTTTAAAATATCTAAAACAATTAAATTGGAATTGTTAACTTCATCTGCCCTTACTGGTTTGAAACCAGAAGCGACACAGGCTGGTTTTATTAAATGGCTATAAACCCTGTCGAAATGGCGTTGGTCATAACCAGCCATGTCAGCGATAGGCATGATGACAAAGCAAGAACGTTCAAGCTTTTCAGTTTCTTGCTCTTTTGTTGCTTTAGCTGAAGACGTCATGATCTACCCTTAAGTAAGTTGTTCAGTTTTGAGTATGACTTTACCAAATACCTTTATGTCCTGTGCCTTACACTCAAAAGATGCTTTGCCATTTTCGACGCGTATGCGACCTCCGGGAAATCTAAATACTTCTCGTATGCTGTATAACCCATCAATCTCTATGACCCACCAACCATCATTAATCTCCCCTTCATGTTCATCAATAAGGTAAAGAGAGTTTTCATAGGTGACTAATGATGGACTCGATAGACCGGCAGGAATCAGGCTACCGTCGTAGTAGATTTCATTATGTGATGACAAAACCCCATCTGTGATTTTGTAATGTTTTAAGGCTATAGCTTTATGCTCGACCTCATTTTCGTACATCGCTCCTTCTCCTGAGATTAACCACTGCAAAGATGCACCCGTTTCGATGCTGCAGATTATTGTCCAATCTGAAGGGAAGGTGTTGCGGGCATACCTGTTTGCCATCGTGCTTTGGGAAATCCCCAAGTGGTTGCAAAGGGACTGCCGGGTAGTAAAACCGTAGGCTTTTAGAATTCGCTCAATCACCGGCTGGCCGCCAGTATTTTGCATAATGTTACTTTGTAACTTCTGTGGCATATGGCGATTTGTGATGTTTCGTGTTGACATTGGCGTTTTGTGATCCTATTCTCCGTTGTGTGAAGCAACGAATAGTGATTAACAGTCTCGAATAGTGTTGAGACAACCCAAACTGAGGAATATTGCATCATGTATCGTCAACTTTCAATGCGCCCCAGCATCAATCTTGTGGTGTCAGAACCATTCATCACTCTTGATGAGTTCTGTCGTCGTACCGGCTACAAGTTGAGTTATGCCCGCCAGATGATCCGCGAAGGACGTTTACCTATCCGCAAAAAAGAAGGGGTAAACAGCCTGATCGAAGTAAACATGTTCGCTTTGACGATGGAAGCGGCTCAAGGCTGTGAAATCGCAATGCAGGCCTGATAGTTCCATTTTGGGATACAAAAGGATTTACTACATGTTTGATTATCAAATTTCCAAACATCCGCATTTTGATGAAGCCTGCCGAACTTTCTCACTGCGTCACAACATGGCAAAGCTGGCAGAACGCGCAGGAATGAATGTCCAGACACTGCGCAACAAGCTGAACCCAGACCAGCCGCATCAGCTCACACCACCTGAAATCTGGCTGCTTACCGATCTCACTGAGGACTCAACCCTGGTTGACGGCTTCTTGGCACAAATTCACTGCCTGCCATGCGTGCCGATGAACGAAGTGGCAAAAGAGAAACTGCCGCATTACGTCATGAGCGCCACCGCTGAGATAGGGCGCGTTGCTGCCGGTGCCGTTACTGGCGATGTGAAAACCACTGCCGGACGCCGTGATGTGATCAGCAGCATTAACTCAGTAACTCGCCTGATGGCACTGGCTGCCGTTTCCATGCAGGCCCGTCTGCAGGCCAACCCCGCTATGGCAAGTGCGGTGGACACCGTAACGGGCCTTGGTGCTTCGTTCGGCATCATCTGAGGTGATTATGTTGACTAAAGAGCCGTCATTCGCATCGCTTTTGGTTAAACAAAGCCAGGGTATGCACTGCGGCCATGGCTGGATTATCGGGAAAGATGGCAAGCGCTGGCACCCGTCCCGCTCTCAGGACGAACTGCTGGCAGGGCTGACCACTACCAAACAGGTGAAACCATGGCTATTGAAGGCACTGCTGCGACTGTTCCACTAAGCCCGGGTCAACGGCTTGAAGGACTGAACCGTATAGCTGAATTAAGGGCGAATGTATTTGGTCTGAATATTGAGCCAGAGCTTGAAAGGTTCATAAAAGATATGCGTGACCGTCGTGATATAAACCATAAACAAAATGAGCGGGCACTGGCAGCCATATTCTTTATGGCAAAAATTCCGGCTGAACGTCATGGCGTCAATATTAGTGATCTGACTACTGACGAAAAGCGGGAACTGGTTAAAGCAATGAATCATTTTCGTGCAGTGGTGAGCTTATTTCCCAAGCGGCTAACCATGCCGAATTAACCCATAACAGAAATTAATGGCGTAAACCCGCCGGGCATTCTTTTGCCCAAATTCAGGAGAAAGAACAATGCAGAAAGAATTACCAAAAATGTTTGTAGCCGAAACCGACCCACTTATGGCGGTGATCGATATTGCCAAACGTGAGGAGCGCAAAGGCCGCGCGCTTGCAGTTTCAATCCGCCTTGAGGCGCTGGCAACCCACATCACCAACAAAGGGTTAAACGGTATTGAAGCGGCTGAGTTGCTGCGTCGCGAAGCAACCCGCTACGAAAACGAATCTCAGGAGCTGCACTAATGGCTGACTCTATGGATCTCGTACAGCAGCGCGTTGAAGAAGAACGTCAGCGCCACATCCACACTGCCCGCAACAGAGCACCGGGCGTTTCCCGTGTGCTTTGCATCGAATGTGATGCACCGATCCCTCCCGCTCGCCGCCGCGCTATTCCGGGCGTGCAGTGCTGCGTGACCTGTCAGGAAATTGCAGAGCTTAAAGGCAAGCACTACAACGGAGGCGTTGTATGAGCACTATCCTGAAATGGGCGGGAAACAAAACCGCCATCATGTCCGAACTGAAAAAACACCTCCCAGCTGGCCCGCGACTGGTTGAACCTTTCGCGGGTTCCTGTGCTGTAATGATGGCAACAGACTATCCTCATTATCTTGTCGCGGATATTAACGCTGACCTTATTAATTTGTATAAGAAAGCGGCTTACCATCCTGAGGAATTAATACAGGTTGCATGGGTATTATTCAGCGAAGATAACAGTGCTGAAAAGTATTATGAAAATCGTCTGCGTTTTAACGAAGATACATCCCTTACCACGCTGGAGCGCGCCGCATTATTCCTGTATTTAAATCGCCATTGTTATCGTGGGTTGTGTCGTTATAACCAACGCGGGAAATTTAATGTTCCCTACGGTAATTATAAAAATCCATATTTCCCTCATGCAGAAATCCTGACCTTTGCTGAAAAGGCAGTGCGTGCCACGTTCATCTGCGCCAGCTATGACGAAACGCTGGCAATGCTGACGGCGGGTGATGTTGTTTACTGCGATCCGCCTTATGACGGTACTTTTAGCGGTTATCACACTGCCGGGTTCTCTGATGATGACCAGTATGATTTGGCATCTATTCTGGTGCGCCGGTCATCAGAGGGGCACCCGATCGTCGTGTCAAATAGCGACACCCGCCTGATTCGTTCGTTTTACCGAAATTTCACCCTTCACCGTATCAGCACAAAACGCAGCATAGGAGTTGCTGCAGGAGAAGGGAAAACCGCAGGCGAACTTATTGCTGTACTGAAACCAAAAGTTTGGACTGGCGTTGATCTGGCTTGCGGCCCTGATTACTCGGTTGTGCGTGAGGTGCGCGTATGAATCCCATCGATCCGCGCTGCTTTGCTGCAAGCACCATCAACATCACCAGTATTTCAGGCGGCAAGGATAGCCTTGCCCAATGGCTGCGGGCCATTGAAAACGATGTTCCTCATATTTCTGTCTTCGCTGATACGGGCCATGAACACCCCCAGACGATGGAATATCTGGACTATCTGGAATCAAAGCTGGGCAAGGTTATCCGTGTTAAAGCTGATTTCACTCGCCAGATCGAAGGCAAACGGAAATTCATTGCAGAGAAATGGCCCGTTTCTCTGGTTCAGGAATGCGGTATGTCTGCCGATGAGGCGGCAGAACGTGTGCACCGTGCCCTGGAAATATTGAAGCCCACCGGCATTCCTTTTCTGGACCTGTGCATGTGGAAAGGCCGGTTCCCTTCCACAAAAGCCCGTTTCTGCACCTTTGACCTCAAACATGAACCCGTCAGGACTCAGGTTATTGTTCCTGCTCTGGAGGAGTATGACGAGGTTATCAGCTGGCAGGGGGTCAGGGCTCAGGAATCCCCGGCGCGCGCTTTACTGCCGGACTGGGAGGAAGATGCAGACAATACGCCAGGCCTGCACGTCTATCGTCCGATACTTAACTGGCTGCATGAGGATGTCTTTGCGATTGCAAAGCGCCATGGCATCAAGCCTAACCCGTTGTATCTGCAGGGCTGCAGCCGTGTCGGTTGTATGCCATGCATCCACGCCCGTAAATCTGAACTTGCTGAAATTTTCCAGCGCTGGCCCGAAGAGGTTCGTCGTGTCGCTGAATGGGAAAGAATGGTTGCGGACTGTTCGCGCCGCGGCAATTCAACTTTCTTTCCCTCCACGCATGATCCACGCCGCGCTGAAAAACGTATTGAGGTCATCACTGTTGATGCGTATGGCATTGAGACGTACCGCGACTGGGCGCTGACGACACGAGGCGGTGCGCAGTTTGATTTACTGGCGAGTGCAAACGACAGCGCGGTTTGCAGTAGTGTTTACGCAGGAGTTTGCGAGTGACGGATATCAGCTCAGGCCGTCCCGTCGCGCGTCTTGTATCAGAAATCCCCGGTAGTGGAGGTAAAGCTACCGGGGCATATCCCTGGACCGCGCCTAAAAAGGCAATTAACCCCTATTTGGAACAGGCGGAAGTAGCGCTGGAGTCAGCGCTTTCAAACCTCTTTACTCTCTATGCTGCGGATAACGAGCAGGAACAGCTGCGCCGCGAGGCCCTGAGTAATGAGGTCTGGGATCGCTATTTCTTCAATGAATCCCGAGATCCTGTTCAGCGCGAAATGGAGCAGGATCAGCTGTTAAGCCGCGCCAAAATGGCCCGCGAACAGCAGCAATTTAATCCCGATCTGGTCATCATTGCGGACGTTAGCGCCCAACCGGCGCATATCAGTAAGCCGCTGCTTGAACGGATTAAATATTTTGAGAGCCTGGGCAAGCCAAAGGCTTATTCCCGTTATCTGCGTGAAACCATCAGGCCGTGCCTTGAACGCCTGGAACGCGTGCGTATCAGCCAGGTTTCTGCGTCATTCCGTTTTATGGCGAGCAACGACGGGCTGGAGGGCTTGCTGGTCCTGCCGGAAATGAACCAGGAGCAGGTTAAACGGTTATCCACCCTGGTGGCGGCACACATGAGCATGTGTCTGGATGCTGTCTGCGGTGAGCTGTTTACCGATGAAGACGTTACGCCGGAAGAGATCCGCCGGTCATGGGAAAAGGTGGCCGCTGAGGCCATGCGCCTTGATGTTATCCCGCCTGCTTTCGAGCAGCTGCGCCGTAAAAAGCACCGCCGTAAGCCGGTCCCATACGAGCTTATTCCGGGCTCGCTTGCCCGTATGCTTTGCGCGGACTGGTGGTATCGCAAGTTGTGGCAGATGCGTTGTGAATGGCGGGAAGAACAGCTGCGCGCTGTCTGCTTGGTTAATAAAAAAGCGTCCCCGTATGTAAGCTATGAAGCCGTGATCCACAAACGCGAACAGCGCCGCAAATCACTGGAGTTTTTCCGCTCACATGAGTTGGTTAACGCCGAAGGTGATACGCTGGATATGGAGGAAGTGGTAAACGCCAGCAGCAGCAATCCAGCGCATCGGCGCAACGAAATGATGGCCTGCGTTAAGGGGCTGGAGCTGATCGCAGAAATGCGTGGTGAATGCGCCGTGTTCTATACCATCACCTGCCCGTCACGCTTTCACGCGACGCTTAATAACGGCAGGCCAAACCCGAAATGGACCAGTGCCACAGTCCGCCAGAGCAGCGATTACCTGGTAAATATGTTCGCCGCCTTCCGTAAGGCGATGCACAAAGCCGGGCTGCGCTGGTATGGCGTCCGCGTTGCTGAACCACACCATGACGGCACCGTGCACTGGCACCTGCTTTGCTTCATGCGCAAAAAAGACCGCAAATCCATCACCGCGCTGCTGCGTAAATTCGCCATTCGTGAGGATCGGGAGGAGCTGGGCACCAATACCGGGCCGCGATTCAAGTCTGAGCTTATCAACCCGCGCAAGGGTACGCCAACCAGCTATATCGCCAAATACATCAGCAAAAATATCGACGGGCGCGGGCTGGCGCAGGAAATCAGCAAAGAAACAGGCAGGTCACTGCGCGATAACGCTGAGAACGTAAACGCCTGGGCTTCGCTGCACCGTGTCCAGCAATTCCGCTTCTTTGGTATTCCTGGCCGCCAGGCGTACCGCGAGCTGCGCCTGCTGGCCGGTCAGGCTGCCAGGGCGCAGAGTGACAAAAAGGCAGGCGCGCCGGTACTGGAAAACCCGCGTCTGGATGCTGTGCTGGCCGCAGCTGATGCTGGCTGTTTTGCCACCTACATCATGAAGCAGGGCGGCGTCCTGGTTCCCCGTAAGCATCACCTTGTCAGAACTGCCTATGAGCTGAACGACGAGCCGAGCGCCTACGGCGATCACGGTGTTCGTATTTATGGCATCTGGTCCCCGATCATTGAGGGCCGGATCTGCACTCATGCTGTGAAGTGGAAAATGGTTCGTAAAGCCGTTGACCTTCAGGAGGCGACAGCCGACCAGGGCGCTTGCGCCCCTTGGACTCGTGGCAATAACTGTCCCCCTGATGAAAATTTGAACCACTCAGGGGGGGAAGTACCGGATATTACTCCCCTGGATGAAAAGGCGCTGCAGGACTATCTGCACGGAATGGGAAAAAAGGAGCGGCGGGAGCTGGTCGCCAGGCTCAGGCTGGTAAAACCGAAACCGAAAAAGACTTACAAGCAGGATATTTCTGAGCAGCAGCGTCTGCAACTGGAGTATGAGCTTAGGTCCAGAGGATTCGATGGCAGTGAGTTCGAGGAGAATTTACTTTTACGCGGCGGCAGCCTTCCGTCTGGGGGAGGGCTACGTATCTTTTACCAGAACGGGCGACTGCGAGAGGATGACAAATGGCGTCTGTATTACTGACACATCGGATATATTTTTCTGTTTTTGACTCATATCAGGTCTTTCTTATTGAAGACCAAAAAAGCGTTTTACATTTAGAAAATGGTACTATACTGTATATATAAACAGTGGATATACATACAGTTATATTGTGTAAGTGGCCGTAAAAGGAGGGAAAATGCAGGATTATCTTTTGGAGTCATTGAAACTTCAGCGCATTGATTTTTTCTTAAAGCTGGTAGCTGCAAGCGATTGCAGCGACGAAGAAAAGCGGCTGGCTATCCAGTGGGTTTCTGAGCTGACTGACGAGCTGATGGCAAAAATACGCAACCATGAATATAGCCGCACATTGGACGCTACCAGTTAGGGGGAATCTATGCGCATTGAAATAATGATCGATAAAGAGCAGAAGATAAGCCAGGCAACACTGGAAGCCCTTGAATCCGAGCTTTACCGAAATTTGCGCCCTCTCTATCCAAAAACGGCAATCCGCATACGTAAGGGAAGCGCTAACGGCCTAGAGCTGAGCGGCTTAAAGCTTGATGAAGACAAAAAAAGAGTGATGGAAATTATGCAGCAGGTTTGGGAAGACGATAGCTGGCTGCATTAGGGAACGTTGCTGGCGTCAGAACATGATTCTGGCGTCAGCAAGGTTGAACAACGAGAGATGCGAGGGGTTATTCAAACTCATTCTTCAAATTTGTCACTCAATCGCTTCGTCAGAATTTCTACTGATTCTTTCCTGCCTGAAAACAGATCATTAACTACGTATTCCATAATTTCAAACGCATCTTCAATGTCTTTGATTTTAACTTTGTCGTACGTATGGCTTCCGGCATTACCTAAAAATTTTATAGCCATGAGAGGGTCCTTAAACGATTCATATAAAGCCGGGAGTATTTCTAGGCGGGTATGTAGAACGATGCGTCTACCTTTATCGTTTTTCTCAGCAACGCCCATAGCCGTCAGCATTCGTTCAACTGAAATTCTAATGAGGTTCGCTGCTGCACCTGGTTGCATCAAAAAGATAGAAAAGGAAGCCTGGAGAGGTTCGGTGATTTCTTCTGGACACTTAGCAGGAAGTTCGAAAGGGTGTAATGATGGGAAAAAGCTCTTAGGATGATACCACTGGTAATATTCATCATCAGACCTACCGTCATCCCAACCTCGTCGTTCCCATCCACTATCGCCTACACAGGCTACAACCTCGCCGCACTGTCTTCTTGAGCAGCGGGCCATACAGCTAAAAATTGACACATGCATTTCTGGCTCAAACCAAACTTCGCTACTGTGTTTGTCAGTGTCGTGTGTGTCATTAACAACAAAACTTTCAGGGATGATTAGGAGGGTTTTCTGACCACATTCCGGGCAGGGCCATTCAACCTGCATGTCTTTGAAAAATGCTCCAGAGATTTTGTGAATAGCCATTCTTAGTGCTCCAGTTTCAATAGCGGGTAGGTTCTGTGCGTTAAATTATCTATTTTTGGTGAAATTAAAATATGCCATAACAGCCTGTTTAAAAAGATCAATACGAAAAGATGTATGCCATGCCATGCATTTTTTCCGAAATGGCCGCTACTGCATGGCTATGCCGCATGAATCCGCATGATCGTTTGAGGATCGTTTTAGCTGAAAACCACTAGTAGTGGCAGGCTTTTGCTTAGGTCATGCAGGCGCATGAAAAGCATCACGTAAAGCGGGCAGGCGTGGCGGGGCTACGAGCGCGCGTTTTAGGGTGTAGGGTTATAAGAAATTGCGTGTGAAGCATAAATGCGCAGGTTATACTGTGGATAGAAATCAACCATCAAAATTAACAATATAAGGAGGGGCGGAGATGACTGTAACTATCCATCAAAAACCTCTTAATGCTTTCCTTGGTCGTGTCAGAACCCTTGATGGGCGTCTGGCTGACGGCTTAGCGAAGCTTTTACCTGATTGGTGGGATGACTCGTTGAACCAATCTCCGAGTATCAGCCAGCAAGTAATTTTAGGATTGGCAAAATTCGCCAATCTTGATCTCAACACCGTCATAGATCCTTCTGTACCACTGGAATTTAATGATTCAGTACGTAGGTACAAACATGCAGCTAACAAACCTGTACAGGAGCTACAGGCTGCAACGGCTGTTGTAGATGGGATGGCAAAAATTGCGGCCTCTGTTGCAAAAAATGATTATCAAGGGCTTCCAACTGCTGGTGAAATTAGAGGTTCAATATTATCCAGCGGCAAGCCTTGGGTAGACTATCTTGCTCTTTTAGAGTTTTCTTGGTCGATGGGAATACCGGTACTGTACATGCCAGAAATCCCAGCCAAGAAAAAGATGGATGCTGTTGCTATCAAAGTATCTGATCGCCCAGTCATTGCGTTAACAAAAAGGCACAAGCACGCAAGTGCTCTTTTATTTAGTTTAGCGCATGAATTAGGTCATATTGCTTGCGGGCATCTTGATCGTAATTCACTGCTGATTGATGAGAAAATCAACGAAGATGATGTCGACAATCCACTTGAAAGAGAAGCTAACAGTTTCGCTATTGAGTTGTTGAATGGGCGACCTGATGCATCGTTTTATAGCCAATATAGGGTTACTGCTGACGTTTTAGCTGATGGAGCCATGCGCATTGCACGTCAAAATCAGGTAGACCCAGGCCATATAGCATTAAATTATGCTAAAACGATGACCAGTCGCACGGGGAAAAATTTTTATGCGGTATGTGCCAGTGCATTGAACTTACTCTATCCTGGTCCTGAATTGGCATGGCCTGATCAAGCTAAACGTACCTTTCTTGCATTTGTAGATGAAGAGAAGGTTTCCGAAGATAAGTTCGAAATGCTCTGCAGAATGAACAACATCGAGGTGTAGTGCCAGTGGCTGTATTACTTGATAATGATGTAGTACTGAAATTGGCCCAACTCGACCTGCTTTCTGAAGGTTGCAAATTACTTACTAGAAATTTTGGCCAACTATTTGTTTTAGATACGATCGTATATCAACTACGGGGAAAGGCTGCGATTCGGCGCTACGGTACCGAGGCAATAGAACGCGTAAATGATTGTCTTGGACAAGGCGTTTTTTCATTATTTGGAGAGATCATAACGGACCCAAGGCTGATCTCATTACAAAACGATTTTGATAACCTTGATGAAGGTGAAATGCGCTTGGTTCAAGGGTTGTTGAATCATCATGATTTGTTACTATCTGGTGATAAACGCTTTTTGAAAGCAATAGCAGAAACGGGTTTCATTGAAGAGGCTGCGTTACATAATCGCTTTGTCTGCTTAGAGCAGGTTATATGTTTTCTAATTAATGAGTTAACCCTAGAGCATGTCAATGAGAAAGCAACAATAGCTTTTCAGGGCGAATTCAGAGTTGACAGTGCGCTGCGTACTTGTATAGGTCATGGCCGAAGCCATGACCATGTGATTGAAGGATTTTTAAATCAACTAAGGGAATTGCCAGCGGTACTGCTATCCATAGAACAGCATTGGCAACTATCAAGACCCTGATGAAAATTTATGCGAAAAAGGCGCTTTTGGCGCCTTTTTGTTAATTATCGTTTTCATCGAGAGTATAGGATTCAAATCGAATTACATTATCTCCAAGCCAGCTGTTCAACTCCTGAAATTGTTTCTGTAATGGAATTAGTTCATTGCGAACGAAAACGCGCGCCGCTTTTTCCACATCGCCAAACCCGCCGGTATTCGTTGGAATAATCCCCATCAGCTGCGGCGGCACGCGGTGAGCTGCCAGCATGTCATCACGGCTCACATTCTTAATGTTAAGAAACTCATCTTTCGCTGCGACTTCTGACAGCGGGATGATCTGAATGCCGTCTTTCTTGCCGTTCGGGCTGTACATAAACAGGTTGCGGAAGTTGCCTGGCCCTTTCGATTTTTTCAGCGCTTCGCGTATGTTGTCCACGTCTTTCTGATCGGCGGCCGGGTCGCTCATGTACATGATAAAACCAGCATGGCTACCGTTTAGGTAATACTTACGGCGAAACAGCGTGGCCGATTCATTCAGCAGGGCGGAGGGAATGGCGGAGAGGTATTCCGGCATCCCGTAAAGCTCCTGGTTAACGTCGGGTTCCATCAGGTGAAACACGCTTCCCTCATCGAACTGATAGGGCTGTGAGTTGTAGCCATACTGTGCAAACCAGTAGGTGTCCGGGTCAATGCCACGACGGGTATATTTGGCAAGCGAGGCGCGCAGCTCCATGATCTGCCCTAGCCGGTTCATGCGTTTTTCAAGGTAGGCATTACCGAATACCAGAAAGTCCTGGGCGAACCGGGAAAAGGCTTGTTTAGACAGCCAGCGGTGAGGGATGAAGGTACTGGTAAGAATATTGCGTTTTACCTGAATTGCGCTGGAGTGATGCACGGCGGCGCGGTAAGTTCGCGCCAGGCCATCCATGCTGATCGGTGGTTCGTACCAGCGGTCCACCTGCACGCACTCCAGGTAATCAAATAACTCCCGGCGGTCCATCACGGGGATCGGATCGCCAAACGTAAACGCCTCCGCATGTGCATTACTGACCATGTTGGCCGTATCGGTGGCGGTCTGGCCGCGCGGTGCCTTGCTGCGGTTTTTGCGGTTAGCCATTAAAAAATCTCCACGATGTTGCTGGTACTGGCGGAAGCTCCTGCCAGTGGTTCGTTATAAAGTGCGTGCATGGTTGCCCAGGCTAAATCCGCGTGGCTGGCTTCCTCTGTGCGGGCTGCTTCGTAGGTTGGCCGGTTGCCGCTGGCGGTGGTTGAACGGCGAATGGACATAAAGGACTGCGCGATATCCAGCATCCCCGCGTCAAATTCCAGACGGCGCCCGCTGATGATGTCGTAGGCTTTAAGCACCAGGGCATTTTTAACGGTCGGGTTGTAGACAAACTCACGCGCAGCAGGGAAGAACTGCTTAACCGTTTTGTAAACGCCATCGCCAACGCCGGTCGAGTCAATGCCGATGTAGGTCACGTTGTAGCGTCTGGTGATTTCCTCAATCGCTAAGGCCTGTGCGCGAAAGTCCATCCCGCGCCACTGGTGACGCTCAAGGATGCGGAATTTACCGCCGGGGACGACGGGAGGCGCAATGACCACGCAACCGGCGCTGTCACCGTTCTGCGTTCCTTTTGCCGGGTCATAGCCGATCCAGACAGGGTGGTATGCAAACGGACGCAGTAAAAGCGGTTCGAAATCGTCCCACACATCCCAGCTGTCAACCATGCAGGACTGCAGCAACGCCAGCGGGAACACGGACGCCAGGTCGTCAACGAACTGACACATCAGCAGGTTGTTGTATTCGTCCGGGCTGTACTCCAGGCGCAGCTGGTCCAGGTCGAAAAGGTTACACCCGCCGTTTACGGCATCTTCAATTGTGACTATCTGGCGGTACTGGCCGTCAGGGCATAAAACGCCGTGCGCCAGGCTACTGTGAGAAATGTCAAATTCTACCCTGTCGGCTTTCGGGCGCCCTTTATTGAACAGGGCGCCAGACCAGAACGGGTAGGCGCTGTGCGTCAGGCTGGAAGGGGTAGAGAAATAGGTCTGACGCCATTTTTTGTGCAGCGCCATACCGGAGGCCACCTTGCGCAGCTCCTGGAATTTCGGTATCCAGAAATACTCATCAAGATACAGATTGCCGTGATAGCTCTGCGCGGTACGGGCATTTGTACCGAGGAAGTAAAGACACGCGCCGTTAGGCAGCACCATCGGATCGCCTTTCAGTTCAACGTCCACCTCTTTTGCAAAGTCGATGATGTACTGTTTAAAAACGTGCGCCTGAGCTTTACTCGCTGACAGAAAGATTTGATTTCGGCCCGTGGTCAGGGCGTCTATCAACGCTTCACGGGCGAAATAGTAGGTTGCACCGATCTGGCGTGACTTTAAGAGGTTGCGGATACGGTGTTTGATGCCAGCGTCCCACCAGTGGCGCTGGTACTCGAACATACCGGCGCGGAAAATCTCTTCCAGCTTTTCGATCTGTTCGTCGGTAAACAGGTTTTTTTCCGGCGGCTTGCGCGGACCTTTATTGCGGTTCGCCACGTTCGGATTCAGGTCTGCTTCATTCCCGCCATTGTTAAATTTGCCGATCCTGGCCTGTCGTTCGGACTGACGCGCCAGCAGGTCAATTTCTTTAAAATCCTTTCCTTCCTTCTGCTCCTTCATGACGAGCTGGCAGTAACGTGCGGCGGTGGTGAGCTGCATCTGATCCAGTGGGCCATATTCGCCCCACTTATCGCGTTTTTTCCAGCTGTGAACGGTTGCAACTTTCTCGCCCAGCATTTCAGCAATGCGGGCTACGCGGTATCCCTGAAAGTACATCAGCATTGCCTGACGACGGGGATCGAGGTCTGCGGGGGTCAGTGTTGTCATGGCACAAACATACGGCCTCAAATCAGCACTTTCCCCGGCTTCGCATTGTGTGGGAGTTCGCACAAGCCCAACGCGTTGTTTACACGCGCCCATCACCGCAAACATAAGGCTCTGAACGTGTTACGAACTAACTAACCGGAGCCGGACCGATGGCAAAAAAATCTAAGCGTTTTCGTATTGGGGTCGAAGGGGCCACTACTGACGGGCGCGTTATTGAGCGTGAATGGCTCACCCAGATGGCTGCGAGCTATAACCCGCAGGTATACACCGCGCTGATCAATATGGAACACATCAAGGGCTTCACCCCTGATGGGCCTTTCCGTCGTTTTGGCATGGTGGAAAAGCTGGAAGCGGAAGAAATCACCGAAGGGGCATTATCCGGGAAAATGGCGCTGTATGGCTGGATTGCCCCGACTGACGATCTGGTCACGATGACCAGCAACTGGCAGAAGCTTTTCACCTCAATGGAAGTTAACACCAGCTTTGCCGATACCGGCTCCGCTTATCTGGTTGGCCTGGCGATTACTGACGATCCGGCAAGCCTCGGCACTGAAATGCTGCAGTTCAGTGCCAGCGCAGAACATAACCCCCTGGCGCGCCGCAAGCTGGACAAAGACAACCTGTTTACCGCTGCTGTTGAAACGCTGATCGAGTTTGAGGACGTGCCGGAAAAAACCAGCCTGTTTACCCGCGTGAAAGAGCTGCTGTCCCGCAAAGGCGCCGATGATAACGCCCGCTTTGCTGATGTGAATCAGGCTGTTGAAACCATCGCGCGTGAGCATCAGACGCTGGCGGAGCAGGTCAGCACCCATCAAACCGATTTCAGCAACAAGCTGAGCGATATGCAGAAGGTTGTTGATGAGACAACCAACGCACTCTCCGCCCTGCGTGAGCAGCTTTCCACTCAGGACAGCCGCAGCGAACGCCGCCCTAATGCGACCGGCAATAACGGCGCAGAACAAACCACCGATTGCTGATGGAGCAAAAGCACAATGAAAAAAGAGACGCGTTTTAAATTCAACGGCTATCTGACGCAGCTCGCCACACTTAATGGCGTGCCTGTGAGCGGTATCACCTCAAAATATACGGCAGAGCCGTCCGTTGCGCAGACGCTGGAAACGAAAATCCAGGAGTCTTCCTCGTTCCTTCAGAAAATCAACATTATCCCGGTTGATGAGCAGTCCGGCGAGCGTTTGGGGCTGGGGATTGGCGCCAGTATCGCCGGTAATACTGATACCACCCAGAAAGACCGTGAACCCGTTGATCCGACTTACATCGACGGTGAAGGGTACAAGTGTACCCAGACTAACTCTGATACTGCGCTGCCTTATGCAAAACTGGATTTGTGGGCTAAATTCCAGGACTTCCAGACGCGCATCCGTGACGCCATCATTATTCGCCAGGCACTTGACCGCATCATGATCGGCTTCAACGGTGTGAAACGTGAAAAAACGTCAGACCGCAAGACCTATCCGCTGCTGCAGGATGTGAATATCGGCTGGCTGGAGAAAATCCGCCAGGAGAAACCCGTTCAGGTTCTGGACAAAATCGTGTCCGAGGGCGAGGTGGTTTCTCAGACTATCCGTGTCGGTAAAGGCGGCGATTTCCTGAATCTGGACGCGCTGGTTATGGGCGCCGTGAATGAGAAAATCGCGCCGTGGTATCAGGAAGATACGGAGCTTGTGGTTATCGTCGGGCGCCAGTTGCTGGCGGATAAATATTTCCCGATCGTCAACCGCGACCAGCCAAACAGCGAAGCGATGGCGGCCGATCTCATCATCAGCCAGAAGCGTATCGGCAACCTCCCGGCCGTTCGCGCGCCGTTCTTCCCGGCTAATGCCATGCTGATCACCCGTCTGGATAACCTGTCTATTTACTGGCAAGCCGGTACCCGTCGTCGTTCAGTTATCGACAATCCGAAGCGTGACCGCGTGGAGAACTACGAATCCGTTAACGAGGCGTATGTTGTCGAAGATTACGATGGCGTTTGTCTGGTTGAGAACATCGAGATGTTACCAGCGCAGGCAGACGGCAATCCGGGCGCGGCGCTGACGGCTGAAAATATTCAGACCATCGTTGCTGCAGCAGTGCAGGGCGCGCTTGATGCTCAGAATACGGGCGGCACTGGCGCCGGAGCGTGATAAATGAATCCGTTCCGTGCTCACACTCAGTATGTACAGGCACAGGATGCCGCCCGGCAGGGCGGCAGTAAAGCCAGTATGACGGGTTATAACCAGATGCTGTTACAGCTGACAGAACACCGCAGGCGCCTTAAAACCGTCCAGTCAAATGAGCGCAAGGCTCAGCTCAAACGTGAGTTTCTTCCCGCTTATGCCTCATGGATTGCCGGTTTGCTGGATGCTGACGCGTCAGGCCAGGACGACGTGGCGATGTACGTCATGATCTGGCGCATTGATGCCGGAGACTATACCGGCGCGCTGGACATTGCCCGTCATGCCATTAAACACGGATGGGTCCTGCCGCAGCGCTTCAACCGGACCTGCGGGACCGCTGTTGCCGAAGAGTTTGCCGACGCGGCAATGCGCGCTTTTTCTGCCGGTGAATCATTCAATGCCGCCATTCTTACCCAGGTGCTCGATATCGTTGAAGGTCAGGATATGCCGGATCAGTCCCGTGCCCGACTTCATAAGGCGATGGGCTACGCGCTGCGGGATAACGATCAGGCAGTGGCAGCACTTAACCATCTGAAGCGTGCCCTGCAGCTGGATAACAGTTCTGGCGTCAAAACCGAAATCAACAAGCTTGAAAGCCGATTGCGACAGGCAATGTCGGCTTAACGAATCGTGCCAACGCGCGGGGCGGCACGGGGTGGCGACAGGCTTTATGCCGCGTCAAAACCCCGTCCACCGCCCAACTATTTGGGAGTGCCAGAAATATGCAATTCGTTTCGCCGGAACAGGCCGGGGAAAGTACCCAGGACGTTATTAAAAACACCAGTTTCTGGCCTGATGTCAGGGTTTCAGAGTTCCGCCGTGATATGCGCATGGATGGGAGTGTCACCGATCCGCGCCTGCGTCTGGCGTTGCTGACAGCGATTGCTGAAGTTAACGCCGATCTTTATGAGTTCCGCGAGAAACAACGGGCGCAGGGGTATGCGAGCCTGGCCGACGTCCCTGCAGATGTGATCGACGGCGAAAGCCAGCGGCTCATGCTGTATCGCCGTGCGGTGTTTTGCTGGGCAAAAGCAAACCTGGTTGAGCGCTATCGCGATTTTGACGCAACCGGCGACGGAAGCAAGAAAGCTGAAGATATCGAAACAACCTTAGGCGAGCTGTGGCGCGATGTGCGCTGGGCGGAGTCCCGCCTGCGCGATATGCCGCATATGACGGTGGAGCTGATTTGATGAAAGTGCGTGCGCATCAGTATGACACGGTGGACGCACTCTGCTGGCGCCATTACGGGCGCACGCAGGGAGTCACTGAACAGGTGCTGCAGGCGAATCCGGGGCTGGCTGAATATGGCCCCTTTTTACCGCACGGGCTGCAGGTGGAGCTGCCGGACATTACGGCGTCAACCACTGCGCAGACTGTCCAGTTATGGGACTGAACTATGACGCTTGAACGAATCAGCGCCTTTATCACTTACTGCGTTGCCCTGCTTCTGGCATGGCTCGGTGATTTGTCTCTTAAAGATGTATCGACCATCACCGGTCTTGCGCTGGGGATTATTACTGCAGCGGTGACCTGTTATTTACGCTGGAAAGCCTACCAGCTGCTGCGGGACGGCAGAATATCCAGGGGGGAATATGAGTCCTTCAATCGTTAAGCGTTGCCTGGTCGGCGCGGTGCTGGCGATTGCCGCCACGCTGCCGGGTTTTCAGTCGCTTCATACCTCCGTCGAGGGGCTGAAACTGATTGCTGATTTCGAAGGGTGTCGCCTCCAGCCATACCAGTGCAGCGCCGGGGTCTGGACTGACGGGATCGGCAATACGTCCGGGGTAGTGCCGGGCAAAACCATAACGGAGCGACAGGCCGCGCAGGGGCTGATTAATAACGTGTTGCTGACGGAAAAAAGGATTGAAGCCTGCCTGCAGGTTAAGCCACCTCAGCATGTTTACGATGCCCTGATCAGTATCGGTTTCAATGTCGGAACGGGGGCAATCTGCCGGTCAACAATGGTTTCTTACATCAATCGCCAGCAATGGTGGCAGGCGTGCAACCAGCTCCCCCGCTGGGTTTATGTAAATGGTCAACGGAATAAAGGGCTGGAAAACCGGCGCGCCCGTGAGCTTGCCTGGTGCCTTAAAGGGGCAGGGGCATGACGCGCGCGCTGGCGGTGATCCTGGCTCTGGTGCTGACACTGCTGGGCTGGAAGTCATGGCGGCTTAACAATGCCGTTAGCACCATCGGGACGCAGGCAGAGGCGCTTAAAAAGAACAAGCAGGAGCTGGCGAAGAAAAACAGCCAGCTCATCAGCCTGTCCATTCTTACTGAAACCAACAGCCGGGCGCAGATGCAACTTTATGCTGCAGCGGAGGAGAATTCCGCGCTGTTGCGGAGTCGCCAGCGCCGGATCGAGGAGCTAAAACGTGAAAACGAGGATTTACGCCGCTGGGCTGACACTCCTTTGCCTGCTGACATTATCCGGCTGCGGGAGCGCCCGGCCATCGCAGGAGGTGCAGCTTACCGTGAGTGGTTGTCCAAAAGTGACGCAATGCCGCCTGGACAGGTCAGCGCCGCGCAGTAATGGGGATTTGAACCAGGTGCTGGATGAGACTGAGGCCGCCTGGGCAGCATGTGCCGACAAAGTGGACACGATCATAGCGTGTCAGGAGCGAGACAGTGAACAAGCCGCAGTCCTTACGCAACGCCCTGAATAAATCGGTGGCGTATGTCCGTGACAACCCGGACAAAATGCACCTTTTTGTTGATAACGGTTCGCTGGTCGCAACCGGCGCCCGTTCAATGTCATGGGAATATCGCTACACCCTGAATGTGGTGATTGAAGACTTTAGCGGCAACCAGAATTTAGTGATGGCGCCCGTATTGCTCTGGTTAATGACCAATCAACCGGACGCCATCAACAACCCGGAACTGCGCGAAAAACTTTTTACCTTTGACGTCGATATCCTGAGCAACGATCTGTGTGATCTCAGCCTCAATCTGCAGCTCACGGAGCGCGTGATTGTCAGCACAGACGGCACCGTATCGAGCGTTGAAGCGGTGCCGGAACCCGACGTACCCGAAGAAATGTGGACGGTGAAACGTGGATGACCTGCAGAGGGTAGATGACTGGATGGCGGCCCTGCTGGCGAATCTGGAACCGGCAGCCCGCAACCGTATGATGCGACAACTGGCGCAGGAGCTGCGCCGGTCGCAACAGCAAAATATCAGGCTGCAGCGCAATCCAGACGGCACCACCTTTGAGCCGCGCCGGGTGACGGCCAGAAGTAAAAAGGGGCGCATCAAGCGCCAGATGTTCGCCAAATTGCGCACCACTAAATACCTGAAAACCGCAGCCACTGCGGACTCTGCCAGCGTGCAGTTTGATGGGAAAGTCCAGCGCATCGCCCGTGTTCACCATTATGGTCTGCGTGATCGAGTCAGACGCAACGGCCCGGAGGCCCGGTACCCGGCACGCCGTCTTTTGGGCGTGAATGATGAGGTGGAAACCATCACCCATGACACGCTTTTGCGCTGGCTGTCGGAGTGAAATTTGTGTCACGGACGGCACAAAACCCAACGCTGCATCCCTTTTCCCTCTGATGGCAACCTTTCGTTATGAACGCACAACTAACCGAAATCATGCGCCTTATCACCAACCTGATCCGCACCGGCACCGTAACCGAAGTGGACCGGGAAAACTGGCTATGCCGGGTGAAAGTGGGCGAGCTTGAAACCAACTGGATTAACTGGCTGACACTGCGCGCAGGTGGTGCCCGTACATGGTGGTGCCCGTCGCCGGATGAGCAGGTGGTGGTGCTGAGTATGGGCGGCAATCTGGAAACCGCTTTTGCCTTACCTGCGATCTATTCCAACCAGTTCGCGCCGCCGTCGGACTCCGTGGACGGATGCGTAACGGAATACCCGGACGGTGGCTGGTTTGAATATGAACCTGCGACCGGCCGCTGGCATGTGCGGGGCATCAAATCCATGGTGATCGAGGCTGCAGATAACATAACCCTGAAAACGGGGGAATTTGTGGTGGAAGCAAGCAACACGCGCATAAACAGCGAGGTGGTGATCAATGGTGGCGTCACCCAGGGCGGCGGCGCCATGAGTTCTAACGGGATCGTAGTCGATAAACACGGTCATACCGGCGTTAAGTCCGGCGGCGATACATCAGGAGGCCCGGTATGACGCTTTATATCGGCATGAGTCAGGGCAACGGCAGGACCATTACCGACACGGACCACCTGCGCCAGTCGGTCCGGGATATTCTGCTGACCCCGCAGGGGAGCCGCATTGCCCGCCGGGAATATGGCTCGCTTCTGTCTGAACTGATAGACCAGCCGCAGAACCCGGCGCTGCGCCTGCAGGTAATGTCTGCGGTCTATGTAGCTCTGAGTCGTTGGGAGCCGCGGCTTACCCTGGATTCCATCACCATAGACAGCAGTTTTGATGGTTCGATGGTGGTTGAGCTTACCGGGCAGCGTGATAACGGCGCGCCGGTTTCACTTTCGGTATCAACAGGAGCAGACAATGGCAGTAATTGACCTTTCCCAGCTGCCCGCCCCGCAGATAGTGGATGTGCCGGATTTTGAAACGCTGCTAAACGAACGGAAAGCCGCGTTTATGGCCCTTTATCCGGCAGACGAGCAGGACGCGGTAAGGCGCACGCTTGAGCTGGAGTCTGAACCCGTGACCAAGCTCCTGCAGGAAAATGCGTATCGTGAAATCCTCCTGCGCCAGCGCATTAACGAGGCGGCGCAGGCGGTCATGGTGGCTTATGCCATTGGCGGCGATCTCGATCAGATGGCGGCCAACTACAACGTGAAGCGGCTGACGGTTACACCTGCGGATAACGACGCGGTGCCGCCGGTCGCAGCGGTAATGGAAAGTGATGAGGCGCTGCGCCTGCGTGTTCCTGCTGCATTTGAGGGGCTGTCCGTGGCGGGGCCGACGGCGGCCTATGAGTTTCACGCTAAAAGCGCTGACGGGCGAGTGGCTGACGCCAGCGCAACCAGCCCGGCACCGGCGGAGGTGGTGCTTACCGTGCTGAGCCGTGAGGGCGACGGAACGGCAGCGGCGGATCTGCTGGGAGTGGTTGAACAGGCGCTTAACAGTGAGAACGTGCGGCCGGTTGCTGACCGTCTGACGGTGCGCAGCGCTGAAATTATTCCGTACAGCGTGGATGCAACGATCTTTCTTTACCCGGGGCCAGAAGCTGAGCCGGTGATGGAGGCGGCAAAGGCCAGCCTGCAGAAATATATCGCCAGCCAGACGAGGCTGGGGCGCGATATTCGCCGCAGTGCTATTTATGCCGCGCTGCATGTTGAAGGTGTGCAACGTGTTGAGCTGGCCTCGCCGCTCGCTGATGTGGTGCTGGATAAGACACAAGCCGCTTCATGTACGGAATGGAGCGTAACCAACGGGGGAACGGATGAATAGTCTGCTTCCTCCTGGTTCATCGCCGCTTGAGCGCCGCCTGGCGCAGACCTGCAGCGGAATTTCCGATCTGCAGGTGCCGCTGCGCGATTTATGGAACCCGGCAACATGCCCGGTCAAGTTTCTGCCGTATCTGGCGTGGGCCTTTTCGGTTGATCGCTGGGACGAAGGATGGGCGGAGAGCGTGAAGCGCCGCGTGGTGCAGGATGCGTTCTATATCCATCAGCACAAGGGCACAACCAGCGCTGTGCGGCGTGTGGTGGAGCCGTTCGGCTTTCTGATCCGCATCATTGAATGGTGGCAGACTGGCGAGGCGCCGGGCACGTTTCGCCTGGATATTGGGGTGCAGGACCAGGGCATAACAGAAGAAACCTATCTGGAGCTGGAGCGCCTGATTGGTGACGCCAAACCCTGCAGCCGGCATCTGATCGGCATGTCCATAAACCTGCAGACGAGCGGACCATATTTCGTTGGGGCTGCCACTTACACCGGCGAAGAAATCACGATTTACCCGTATATCAACGAAACCATCATTTCCGGTGGCACTGCCTACGAGGGCGGCGCCGTCCATGTTATCGACACAATGAGAGTGAACCCATGAGCGCAAAATTTTATACCCTGCTGACGGATATTGGCGCGGCGAAACTGGCAAGCGCTGCCGCGCTCGGTGTGCCGCTGAAAATTACCCAGATGGCGGTGGGGGATGGCGGCGGCGTGCTTCCAACTCCCAGCGCACAACAGACTAAGCTGGTTTCCGAAAAGCGGCGCGCTGACCTGAACATGCTTTACATCGATCCGCAGAACAGCAGCCAGATTATTGCTGAGCAGGTGATTCCTGAAACTGAGGGCGGTTGGTGGATTCGTGAGGTTGGGCTGTTTGACGAAACGGGCGCGCTGATCGCCGTGGGAAACTGCCCGGAGAGCTACAAACCGCAGCTGGCAGAAGGGAGCGGCCGCACGCAGACAGTGCGCATGGTACTGATTACCAGCAGCACCGATAACATTACGCTGAAAATTGACCCGTCCGTAGTGCTGGCTACCCGCAAATATGTGGATGACAAGGTGCTGGAACTGAAGGTGTATGTAGATGAGCTGATGGCGGCGCATCTTGCTGCAGCTGATCCGCATACGCAATATGCGCCAAAAGCCAGCCCGACGTTTACCGGCACCCCAAAAGCCCCGACTGCAGCTGCAGGTAACAATACCACTCAGCTTGCCACAACTGCGTTTGTTCAGGCGGCTCTGATCGCCCTGGTGAATGGAGCCCCGGCTACACTGGACACGCTGAAAGAAATTGCTGCGGCTATCAACAACGATCCTAATTTCAGCACCACCATTAATAACGCGCTTGCACTCAAAGCCCCACTGGCAAGCCCGGCCCTGACCGGAACGCCGACAGCCCCCACGGCTGCGCAGACTGTCAACAATACGCAAATAGCCACTACTGCTTTCGTAAAATCAGCTCTGGCTGCGCTTGTTGGCTCATCACCTGCGGCGCTTGATACCCTGAACGAGCTGGCGGCGGCGTTAGGAAACGATCCTAACTTTGCAACCACCATGACAAATGCGCTGGCAGGCAAGCAGCCGCTGGATAGCACGCTGACAACTTTGTCTGGAAAAACCGCAGATGGGATTATCGAATACCTTCGTTTGGG
>NZ_JAIHAZ010000199.1:0-515 GCF_019718755.1 Enterobacter sp. RIT637 | reverse complement strand
ACATAACGGTGCCGCGAGCATCGCGCCAATCAGCGGTTTGACCACTTCTCCCCCGCGCGAGAGAAAACTCGCCACCACGCCTGGCAAAATGAAAAAGAGTAAACCCAGTTCAGGATGGCCTGATGCCCTGAATGCCCCCTTCACATGGAAGGCTAATGAAAGGCAAACCGCGATAAACAGTAGAAAACAGCAGACGACACCTGTCCAGTTCCGCTTGATGTTCAAAAATCCTCCTGACTCCATCACTATCGAATACACATTCGTCCAGAGGACGCCCAGTCAGATAATGCAATGTGGCATTCCTTGCCAAAGCTCATAGATTGTTACGCGATCTTTTCTGGCCCTGGATATCTAATACGATTAGACTATCGGCCAGTTATTGTTCTGTGGGATATATTCTGTATGGGCGAAAGGGAGAATCCCTTCACTCACATGGGATAAAACAGTAGCCTAAATCCCCCATCCTTTCAACAGCTTAACGGTAAACAAGAAGTTAGCCTCCGTGAATATAAACG
>NZ_JAIHAZ010000198.1:0-516 GCF_019718755.1 Enterobacter sp. RIT637 | reverse complement strand
ACCAATGACAGATTATCCCAGCAGGCAGAACAGCTGGAAAACGAGGGCAAATTTGCACAGGCAGCGGAAATTCAGCGCCGCCGTCTGGCGCTCTCGCCGGGCGATGTGTGGATTACCTATCGCCTGTCGCGCGATCTTTACAGCGCCGGACAGCGCAGCCAGGCGGATACGCTTATGCGCCAGCTGGCCAGCCAAAAACCGGCCGATCCGGAGCAGGTGTATGCCTACGGGTTATATCTTTCGGGTAACAATCAGGATCGCGCGGCCCTTGCGCACCTGAACACTCTGCCGCGCGAGCAGTGGAGCGGCAATATTCAGGAACTGGCTAACCGCCTGCAAAGCGATCAGGTGCTGGAAACCGCCAATCGCCTGCGTGAAAGCGGCCAGGAGCGGGAAGCCGAAACGCTGCTACGCCAGCAGCCTGCCTCCTCACGTATCGATTTAACGCTGGCCGACTGGGCGCAGCAGCGCGGGGATAACACGTCGGCCATTGCGGCCTACAACACTGTCCTGCAG
>NZ_JAIHAZ010000197.1:0-516 GCF_019718755.1 Enterobacter sp. RIT637 | reverse complement strand
ATATAGTTCTAGCCAAAAAATGGAGAATTTTTCTGCCTGACGGCATCAAACGCACAACAGCCGAAAAAGCTGCCCAACGGGTTTTGTACATGACAAACCAGCCTGAAAACCAAACCCAACAGGAGAACTAACCATGCAAACCACTATCCCCACCGGTTCAATCCGCACCTTTGGCGATTACGGCGTGATGTACATCGTCGGCACGCCGGCCGAACAGCTTCCGGACGGCGATTGGCTCGTAAATATTGAACTGCCGGAAAGCGGCGAACACACGCAATACAAACTGTCCCACATCGTTCAAGACCCAAAGGCTGCCTAATGTACGCGATTTCTTTTGATTTGGTGGTTGCCGATACCGCTCAAAACCATCCGAAAGGCATTTCCCAAGCCTACGCGGATATTGGATACACCCTGCGGAAATTCGGCTTTACCCGCATTCAGGGAAGTTTGTACACCTGCCAAAACGAAGATATGGCTAACCTGTTTTCAGCCATCAACGAGCTAAAAGCTCTGCCT
>NZ_JAIHAZ010000196.1:0-517 GCF_019718755.1 Enterobacter sp. RIT637 | reverse complement strand
AGCCAGTAGCGCCCGAGCAGTTGCACAGGCATCCGCCCCAGATTGCGAATGGTTACGGTGTAAGCAAAAACAAAACGCTCGTCGTCCGGAGTGGACTGAGACTCGACGTAAACGCTTTGCACCTGAACACATACGCGGGGCGAATCAATCATGGCTTAGCTCTCCTTTGGCGGTGCGTTGTCGCTGATGTAATTAGCCAACTTACAGTACTGCTCAACGGAAATATTTTCCGCACGCATTGCCGGATCGATACCTAATTCGGTCAACACCTCAACGGTAAACGAGTTACCCAGGCTGTTGCGACTCGTTTTACGGCGCTGGTTAAAGGCCTCCGTGGTGATGCGGCTCAGTACGCGCAGCTCTTTGACCGGGTACGGCATCACGGCATGGGGGACCAGACGCACTACCGCAGATTCCACTTTTGGCGCCGGGGTAAAGGCGGTCGGTGGCACTTCGAGTACCGGGATAATCTGGCAATAGTATTGCGCCATTACGCTCAATCGACCATACGCTTTAC
>NZ_JAIHAZ010000195.1:0-517 GCF_019718755.1 Enterobacter sp. RIT637 | reverse complement strand
GTTTATTGTTCGTAAGTATAGGTAAAGTCAGAAATGAAGCCATCACCCGCAGCGGCAATCGCTTTGGATAATCCCTGGTAGTAATTCGCCAGCCCAACCGTCTCTATCTGCTGAATGTGTTCGCGGATCGGGGCGCAGAATAAAACCGCATTTCCCGCTTCTACACGCTTGTTGTTTGGCGGGAGATCCCCGGTAATTGCTTTAAACCAGGTTCGGATGCCTTGCTTTAAGTTATGTGGCGCTTTTGCCATGTTATCCATTCCGGTCAGAACCTGCAGGGTTGGGAACTCATCGGCCAGTACGGCGGTTTTCATACGCGCAAAGAACTGGCTAAACAATTCAAACGATCCCAGGTCGGTCACGCGCGGTTTGGTGGTTTTGCCGTTTTTATTACCGATTTTGCCCGCCTTTGACGCTGCTGCCGGAACCGCATTCACCTTTTCCAGTTCCAGCCCGAATAACAAATTACAGTGTGCGCGGCGCTCTTTCAGCGGGTAGGACATCAGCACGTCAATAA
>NZ_JAIHAZ010000194.1:0-518 GCF_019718755.1 Enterobacter sp. RIT637 | reverse complement strand
ACTAAGGAGGGGCCGGTGAAACAGCTTTTTACACGTTATCCGCTGGCTGACGGGCTACTCAGCAATCGATTTGTGATGGCCCCCATGACACGCTCACGGGCTATGGATGGGCATGCGGATGCACTGACAACGTTGTATTACGCTCAGCGAGCGAGTGCAGGGTTAATCGTATCAGAAGCACTGCCTGTTTCCCGGGAAGGTACAGGGTATTTGTATACCCCCGGTATTTATCTTGACAGCCATATTCAGGCATGGAAACCCGTGACTCAGGCAGTTCATGGCAAAGGGGGAAAAATATTCGCCCAGCTATGGCATGTCGGAAGGGTTTCGCACACACGTCTGCAGCCCGACGGGAAGCCGCCGGTCAGCTCAGTTGCGGTTCAGGGAGGGAGTTGTTTTGCGCCTGGCGATGACGGAGTTGCCACAACCCTTTCCGCTACGCCGCCGCGAGCCCTTGAAACGGAAGAGATTAGCCGTGTAATCAATGATTTCCGAAAGGCCGCTGTCAATGCCATAGA
>NZ_JAIHAZ010000193.1:0-518 GCF_019718755.1 Enterobacter sp. RIT637 | reverse complement strand
CTGCAGAAGAGATGCTGCGAAAAGCGGTGGGTAAAGGCGCTTACGAAATGGCGGTCAGCCAGCAGGAAAATGCCCTGTGGGTTGCGACCACGCAAAGCCGCAAAACGGATAAAGGTGGCGTGGTTTACCGTCTTGATCCCGTCACACTTGAAGTGACGCAGGCCATTCATAACGATTTAAAACCGTTCGGCGCCACCATCAACAATGCCACTCAGACCCTGTGGTTTGGTAACACCACCAACAGCGCGGTAACGGCTATCGACGCTAAAACCGGCGAAGTGAAAGGGCGCCTGGTGCTTGACGATCGCAAGCGCAGCGAAACCGTGAAGCCGCTGCAGCCGCGCGAGCTGGTGGCCGATGACACCACCAATACCGTCTATATCACCGGTATCGGCAAAGAGAGTGTGATTTGGGTGGTGGATGGCGAAACCCTGAAACTGAAAGAGACCATTGCTAATACCGGTGCATTCAGCACGGGTCTGGCGCTGGATGCGCAGGCAAAACGTCTCTACAGCACC
>NZ_JAIHAZ010000192.1:0-518 GCF_019718755.1 Enterobacter sp. RIT637 | reverse complement strand
GATTCATATTTATTCCTTGTTTAAACAAAATCCTGAGAAACGTTATTTTTATGAAGTATTTATTTAACAACTCTATAACCGTCTGATATTTGCATAGAACAGGTTTCAGACAATGAGTACGATAAAGGTCACAAGGCAAATATGTCAATTCGCCATTATTAATAGAACTCAGTGAAATATCTTAATTGCGCCGGAAGGGACTGGGGATTATTTATCTCTGACAGGAGGGCAGAGGCCAAATTCCAATAATCATCTGACCTCTCTGCATTTACGGGGCGGCTTACTCTTTTCTTCTGCCCCGCATTCCCTGATAAAGCTCCGCCACTTCCACAAAATAGTCCGTCAGATAGTTAATACAGACCTGGACCTTGAGCGGCAGTTTGTCCTTTTCCGTATAGAGGGCATACACCGGACGGGGATCGGACTGGTAGCGCGGGAAGAGGATCTCCAACTCACCGCTGTTAATCTCATTGATCACCCACATCAATGGCACGTAGGCGATGCCTGCCCCGGCGACC
>NZ_JAIHAZ010000191.1:0-518 GCF_019718755.1 Enterobacter sp. RIT637 | reverse complement strand
AATAAACACGCAGCCGTCATGATAAAAGGGGGATATTCAGGAGACGTTATGCAGGAATTAATTGCTCAGGTTGAAGAGCTTGGAATTGAAATTAATCACACCACCTCGCTGGTGTTAATCTTTGGCATCATTTTACTCACCGCCGTTATTGTCCATCTGATATTGCACAAAGTGGTGCTGCGTCTGTTTGAAAAACGGGCGCAGGCCAGCTCACATTTGTGGCTGCAAATCATTACCCAGAATAAGTTATTTCACCGCCTGGCCTTTACCCTTCAGGGGATAATCGTCAACGTTCAGGCGGCGCTGTGGTTACAAAAAGGCAGCGAAGCGGCTGAAATATTAACCACCTGCGCCCGACTGTGGGTCATGGTTTATGCCCTTCTCTCCTTCTTCTCGTTATTAGATGTGATCTTCAATTTGTCGCAAAAGCTGGCAACCGCCTCTCAGCTTCCGCTCAAAGGAATATTCCAGGGCGTGAAGTTAGTGAGTGCGATCCTCGTCGGCATTCTGATGATCTC
>NZ_JAIHAZ010000190.1:0-521 GCF_019718755.1 Enterobacter sp. RIT637 | reverse complement strand
GCACAGGCGCTCGAAGCCGGCAAAAACGCCGCCTATATCGATGCCGCCTCCATGCCGCTGACCGATGCCGCGTTTGAGGCAGAATACCTCGCCGTCGATCAAGTCGAAAAACTGGGCAACGAAGAACAAGCCCTGCTTTTTTCCATCTTCAACCGCTTCCGCAACAACGGCAAAGGCTTTTTGCTGCTCGGTTCGGAATACACGCCCCAGCAGCTCGTCATCCGCGAAGATTTGCGGACGCGTATGGCATACTGCCTCGTTTACGAAGTCAAGCCCCTAACCGACCCAGAAAAAATCGACGCGCTCGCCAATATGGCGGCGGCACGCCAAGTAACCGTCGATTCCGAAATTTTCGAATACCTGCTCAAACACTGGCGGCGCGATATGGACAGCCTGATGATGATGCTCGACACGCTGGACAACTACGCCGTAACCATGGGCAAACGCATTACCCTGCCGCTGCTTCGCCAGCATATCCGTCGCGCGCGTCAGGAAGGTAAACGTATTGCACTCGTCCCGAC
>NZ_JAIHAZ010000018.1:0-95467 GCF_019718755.1 Enterobacter sp. RIT637 | reverse complement strand
CACAGGATTCGCGCGTCATAGTCGTTAGTGCCAAGAAAATGGAAATCAACGAAGCTTGCAGAAGAGGCTTTCTTCGCTCCAATTTCGAGGCTTCCAAAGTTGGCTGTGACGCTATCTCCTAAACCGACGTTTTATAGATCGCTCATGAGCGGCCTGGCTGATAACTTCACCTGATTTTTTTGCAGAAATAACTGGGTGAAAAATATGCAAATTGGCTATGTAAGGGTGTCAACAAATGACCAAAATACTGATCTTCAGCGGCAAGCACTCGAACGCGCAGGATGTGAACAGATTTTCGAAGAAAAAATGAGCGGAACAGTGGCAAACCGGCCAGCACTCAAAAAGCTTCTTAGGGCATTGAATGAGGGGGATACGCTGGTGGTCTGGAAGCTGGATCGCCTTGGGCGCAGCATGCGAAATCTGGTGCTGCTGGTGGACGAACTCCGGCAACGCGGTATCCACTTTAAGAGCCTCACGGACAGTATCGATACATCAAGCCCGATGGGGCGCTTCATCTTTCATATCATGTCAGCCCTGGCGGAAATGGAGAGGGAGTTGATTGTGGAGCGCACCCGCGCGGGTCTGGCTGCAGCGCGGGAGAAAGGGCGAATCGGTGGCAGGCGTCCGAAGCTCACCGAGGAACAATGGGCGCAGGCAGGTCGGTTGATAGCGAATGGTGTGGACAGAAAGCAGGTGGCGATAATTTATGACGTTGCAGTATGCACGCTTTATAAAAAATTTCCTGTGGGATAAATCAGCCATGGTCGGGCAGTCAGCTAATACTGTCACTGCCCGGCCATATTAGAGCCCAGCCTGGCGAACTGTCGGAAATTCAGAAACTAGCCACATATCGGCCTCTTCAAACATCTCCTCCAGCATGCGGTTCAACTTTTCCCGATCGCTTTTGCTGGCATCACTATTCAAGCCGTTCGCCTGCATTGGCTTCACCTTCACTTCTGCATCAGGAAAAATCTGGTGCACTCGCTTTGTTAGCTCGGCCAAGATGATCTCTCTGGCCCCCTGGAGCCCTTCAACATTTCGCTTGTCATAAACCAGTTCAACAAACATACCGATCCTCTTATAAGTGAAAAATTGCCTGTGCTTGATCTGTTTTTATAAAAATACTACTGTATATGTATACAGTCAATAAGTGAGTGAGGGTGTGTTCATGCCCCGTCAACCGGATATTCGTGCTGCTTTTATTGCGGCCATACAGCAAAACCCGAAGGGCTATCTCTGTCTGCATACAGACAAATTCATCGCTGAACTGCAGGAGAGGCACTGGCATTTCAGCCAAGCGGATGCAAATTCATGGATCGAGCGATACCAGCCGGACTTCGCCGATAAGACGACAAACGGAAGTGAGAACCGATACTGGATCCTGCGTAACATGGGGAGGGTTTTCTAATGGGATTTCCATCGCCAGCCATGGATTACCAGGAGCAGCGCATGACGATAGATGTTATCTGCGGTGTAGATAACAACTGCCGGGTTATTGAAACTTCATGCGGCTGGGCCGTTATTAACGTCAGTCTGAAGCCAGAAGGAGGGGATACGTTGCTGGTTAGCATGGACGGGAGAAACCAGTTCGTGAAGCTAATGGGCCACGCGCTGATCACTCAAGATGGTGAAGCGATAGAAGGGGAAGCTCTGAATGACGTAACGGTACATGGCGTTCTTACACATACACTTAACCAAGTTAAAGACGATAAATCGCCTGTAATATAGCGTGTAAATGTCGGGGGTTATTCCCCCATTTTTCCCCAATGCTTCCCCGTACAAATTTTAAACATGAAAAAACCAGCCGTAAGAGGCTGGTTTTCAATGTGTTTTTGGTCGGCACGAGAGGATTTGAACCTCCGACCCCCGACACCCCATGACGGTGCGCTACCAGGCTGCGCTACGTGCCGACGCATTAAAGGAATACTACTCGATTCCTTTCTGAATGCAAGGGGAAGAACGCGCTAACTGGTTTATTATTAATCAGTTAGCGATAAACCGTTTCTCGTCCGTCAGAACCTGCAACAGCAGGCTGAGCTGCGGTTTTTGGTCCTTCAGCTTCTCGCCCTTCAGGTTATAGGTCTGATAACTTCCGTTACTGTTCAGTACCAACGTCAGCTCAGGCGTCGTGACCGCCAGCGTATTGCCACCTGCGGCAGTCACCCAGTTGTGACGACGAGTGGCGCTAAAGAGATCTTGCCCCTGAGAGTACTCGTTAGCCGGCGTGCTGACGTGCAACAGGCGCTGCATCAATGTGGTCATCACATCTTTATGGTCGGTAAGCATATTGATGCGCTGCGCAGGGGTACCCGGCCAGTGAATGATCAGAGGCACATGCAGGTTCGGACGTGACCAGTCCATGCTCTCCATCTCGTCGCCCAGCGGTACGCCATGGCCCGCAGTGATAATCACCACCGTATTGTCCAGCTTACCCGAGTCGTTCAGGGCGGTCAGCACGCGCGCAATTTGTGCATCAACATCACCTGCCGCACGCGTGTAACGACGGGTGAAGCCTTTCTGATTGCTGTCATCCGTTGTGCCGTTAAACGCAACCCAGGAGAACCAGCGGTTATCTTCCTGAGCGTAGCGCTGCAGCCAGTTAATCCACTGATTTGCCGTCTGGGTGTCAGACTGGCTCTGCGCGGCAGGCAGTGAGAAATCAGAGAGCAGAGCCTGACGGTACAGCGAACTGTTGAAGCCATCGGACGCGAACAGCCCCAGCTGATACCCTTGCTGGTTAAGCCCGGTAATCAATGCTGCTGGCGTGCGCGAAGAGAGTACGCCATCCATGTAGCTCGGCGATATCCCATAGAACAGGCCGAAAATACCCGCGTCGGTTGAGTTGCCCGAGCTCATATGCTGCGTAAAGGTAATGTTCTTATCCGCGAACGCCGCCAGTGCGGGCATCTGCTTCTCGTAGCGCGAATAGTTGAGACCATCCACGGTGATTAGCAGAACGTTTTGCCCGCGGCCCATGTCGCGATAGCGCAAATCGCTCAGCGGATACTGCACGCTGACCGCTTCCGGATTACCTTGCTCGACCAGGCGACGCTGATACTCCTGCGCGTCCAGCAGACCGTGTTTCTCAAGGAAACGACGTGCCGTCATTGGATACGAGAGCGGCAGGTTTGCGCGCTGCATGGTGATAGGACGATAGAAGTTCGCATCCGCCCAGATATACATGAGGTGCGAACTGATGAATGAGATGAAAAAGAGCGCGGCAACGGGCTTCGCGTAATGACGCCGCCGGGTGAGGCTTCGCAGTTTCTGCCAGCTCCAGGTGGCGAACAGCATCTCAATCAGAAGAATAATGGGCACGCTGATAAACATCAGCTGCCAGTCACGTGCGGTCTCGTTCTGATCGGGGTTAATGACCAGCTCCCAGACAATAGGGTTGAGATGCAGGTGGAAACGGGTAAAGACTTCGCTGTCGATCAGCAAAAGCGTCATACCCGCGGTCGCAAGGATAGCGGACAAGAACCGCATCAGACGCTGCGACATGACGATAAACGTCAGAGGGAACAGGATGAGCAGATAGGTGGCGAATACCAGAAAACTAAAGTGACCGACCAGGCTAATCCAGGAGTAAACACGTCCGATTAGCGTGGTTGGCCAGTCCGCCACAAACAGATAACGGCAGCCGAGAACCATCGCCAACAGAATGTTGAACAGAGCAAACCAGTGCCCCCAACTGACCATCTGGGAGACTTTTTCACGGTAGCGCTGACGATTCGTCACCATAAACTGTTGTTCGTATCCCTTAGTGTGCCTGGTCGTCGCTAACCGAGGACTGCAGTGCCTGGGCGAAAGATTTGGCGATCGCCTGACGTTGAGCCGGAGCAACGCTGGTGTTGATAAGGTTGGTAACCATATTTCCCAAAACCATCAGGGAGAGATCGGTTGGCGTTTTATGTTTTTCCAGTACGTTGACCAGCTCACTGAGCAGTTGTTCAACGTGTTCGTCACTGTAGCGGGAATGTTGTGGCATAAATCAAAATCAGTTTGTTGAGAGAAGGGCGACATATTACCGTAGCAACAGCTTTTTTTCCCCTTTTTTATCTTCTGTTGCACACATGCGCTGGTGGTGGTTGAATACCGCCCGGTCTAAAAGGAGAGTTTATCATGAGTCTGGAAATCAACCAGATTGCCTTGCACCAGCTTATCAAGCGTGATGAGCAAACCCTTGAAGTGGTGCTGCGCGATTCGTTACTTGAACCCACGGCGACCGTTGTGGAAATGATGGCGGAGTTGCACCGCGTCTACAGTGCTAAAAATAAAGCCTATGGTCTGTTCAGCGAAGAGAGCGAACTGGCGGATAGCCTGCGTCTTCAGCGTCAGGGCGAAGAGGATTTCCTGGCATTCAGCCGTGCCGCAACCGGGCGTCTGCGTGACGAGCTGGCAAAATATCCGTTCGCCGATGGCGGTATCGTCCTGTTCTGCCATTACCGTTACCTGGCGGTGGAATATCTGCTGGTGACCGTGCTGAACAACTTAAGCAGCATGCGCGTCAACGAGCAGCTGGACATCAGCTCGACGCACTACCTGGATATCAACCATGCGGATATCGTGGCGCGTATCGATTTGACCGAGTGGGAAACCAATCCGGAATCGACCCGCTATCTGACTTTCCTGAAAGGGCGCGTGGGGCGCAAAGTCGCCGATTTCTTTATGGACTTCCTCGGCGCCAGCGAAGGTCTCAACGCCAAAGCGCAGAACAAAGGTTTGCTGCAGGCGGTTGATGATTTTACGGCGGAAGCGCAGCTCGATAAATCCGAGCGTCAGACCGTGCGCCAGCAGGTTTACAGCTACTGCAACGAGCAGCTGCAGGCAGGCGAAGAGATTGAGCTGGAGTCGCTGTCTAAAGAGCTGGCAGGTGTGAGCGAAGTCAGCTTCCAGGAATTTACGGCTGAAAAAGGCTATGAACTGGAAGAGAGCTTCCCGGCGGACCGCAGTACGCTGCGTCAGCTCACTAAATTTGCCGGCAGCGGCGGCGGATTAACCATCAACTTTGATGCCATGCTGTTGGGGGAACGCATCTTCTGGGATCCGGCCACCGACACGCTGACCATCAAAGGCACGCCGCCGAACCTGCGCGATCAGCTTCAGCGCCGCACCTCTGGCGGTAAATAGCAGCCATAAAAAAACCCCGCAGAAGCGGGGTTTTTATTCGACGAGTTTGCGATTACGCGCGAACGAAGTCGATGTGAGACAGTTTTGGCTTGAACGGGTGACGCTGAACAGCCTGAACCTTCACTTTTTCTTCTTTACCGCCAACAACGATGGTCAGAACTTCGCTGTAGAATTCAGCTTTGGTCTGCAGGTTCCATACTTTGTCGTGGTCCAGTTCGATTGCAACTGGAGCAGCTTCGCCACCGTAAACGATAGCTGGGAACTTGTTGGCGTTACGCAGGCGGCGGCTCGCACCCTTACCCTGCACGTTACGTACTTCTGCTTCGATAGTGAACATTGATTTCTCTCTGTATTTAAAACCCTACTACAGGCGACCCAGCAGCAGGTGAGTGTTCTGCCTCACGGATGTGAAGCGGGCGGCATTTTATACTCAAATGCCCCTCACATCAACGAAAAGTCCCGCTAACCGCGCAATTCATTTGCCCGGCGGAAGCGCCCTTCATAGTCAAAGACCTTCTCACGCACCTGCCAGAATTGGCCTTTTCGGCGGGCGACGACGAAATCAGGATGGCGCAAGAGCGCCTGCTGATGGACGATGTCAGCAACGGTTATCCAGCGTAGCGGTACGCCCGGGGTGCGGGTGTGCGGGCGGATAAAGAGCTGCTCGAAAGCCGTTCTCTGCGCCGGCGTGTGCACCCGGAAACGCTCGCTGACGTCTGCGCCATCCTCATCGTAGTAGGTGATTTTCAGCCACTCGCCTTTTTCATCCGCACCGGGCTGCAGCGCCATGCCGGAACAGCGAAGCACCAGCGCATCTTTCAGCTTCAGCGCAGCCTTAAGCATGTCATCAGGGTCGACCAGGATCGTGTCACACTCCCGGCAGCGGCGGGCGGCAATATCGTTTTCGGCGTTGCACTGCGGACAGTTTTTAAAGCGGAAACGAAAATCACACTGCTCGCGATGCCCCTCATCATCTTCAAACCAGCCCTGACAGCGGCGGCCAAAGTGTTCGATCAGCGTACCGTCAGCGGTCGTTTTCCCCCAAAAGGTATTGGCAAACCCGCAGGCGGGACAAAACACCTGGACCGGCACGTTGTCACTTTTGCCTTTCGGTGTGCCGACCTCAGGGGAGTATAGATCGTGCGGATTCCCGGCGTAATCCAGAATCAGGCAGTCGGTTTTGCCCGGCGAGAGGCGCAGGCCGCGGCCGACAATCTGCTGATAGAGACTCACCGATTCGGTCGGACGTAAAATAGCAATCAGGTCAACGTGGGGCGCATCAAACCCGGTGGTTAACACCGACACGTTGACCAGATAGCGAAACCGCTGCGCTTTGAAGGCCTCGATCAGGCTGTCGCGCTCCGGACCGGGCGTTTCGCCGGTGATCAGCGCCGCGTCGTCGGTGGGCAGCAACCCGGTAATTTCTCGGGCATGCTCAACGGTGGCCGCAAAAATCATCACCCCTTTGCGCGTCTGCGCAAACTCTTCAATCTGGCTGACGATGTGCGGGGTAATGCGCTTTTGCTTTTTCAGCTCCTGATTAAGATCGGCCTCGCTGAACAACCCATTGCTTTGCGCCTGCAGACGGCTGAAGTCGTACTGAACGACCGGCATATCCAGCCGCTCCGGCGGCGTCAGATAGCCGTGCTTAATCATGTAGCGCAGCGGAAGCTCATAAATGCAGTCGCTGAACAGGGCTTTCGCATCTCCGCGCACCATACCGTGATAATGGAAGTGATAAATCCAGCCTTTACCCAGACGAAACGGCGTGGCCGTCAGGCCAAGAAGCCGTATGTGAGGATTCACCTCTTTCAAATGCGTCAGGATTTGCTGATACTGGCTGTCGTCGTCATCGCTAATGCGGTGGCACTCGTCGATAATCAACAGTGAAAATTCGCTGCGAAACAGATCCAGGTTGCGGGCAACCGACTGCACGCTGCCGAACACCACTTTGCCGTGACTCTCTTTGCGCTTCAGCCCGGCGGCGAAAATATCTGCCTCGAGTCCAAGCGCACAATATTTGGCATGGTTTTGCGCCACCAGCTCTTTAACGTGCGCCAGCACCAGCACGCGTCCGCGCGCCAGACGCGCCAGCTCGGCGATGACAAGGCTTTTGCCTGCACCCGTCGGGAGCACGATGGCTGCCGGTTCCCGATGTTTACGGAACCAGGCGAGGGTGGCGTCGACGGCTTCTTGCTGATAGGGGCGAAGTGTAAAAGTCATAGGGTCTCGGTTTCATTATTCCGCACATATACCCGTCATACTTCAAGTTGCCTGTGCGTTGGCTGCACTCGTTCACCCCGGTCACTTACTTATGTAAGCTCCCGGGGATTCACTCCTTTGCCGCCTTTATGCAACTCGAATTATTTAGGGTATAGATAGTATGCCACGAAACTTTTTCCCTTGAGTGGCGCAACCAGACCATTATACTGAACCGTTCTTGACTGCTTCTTTTTCGGGCGCGTTGTCCGACTTCCAGCACCATTAAGGCTAAAAAGATTTCATGCGACTTGATAAGTTTATCGCTCAGCAACTCGGCGTAAGCCGCGCTATTGCCGGGCGCGAAATTCGCGCCAGCCGCGTTACCGTGGATGGCGACATTGTGAAAGACACCGCTTTCAAACTCCAGCCAGAACATCAGGTTGAGTATGATGGCAATCCGCTGACCCAGCAGCATGGTCCGCGCTATTTCATGCTCAACAAACCGGAAGGCTACGTCTGTTCAACGGACGACCCGGATCACCCGACGGTGCTCTATTTCCTCGATGAGCCAGTGGCGCACAAACTGCACGCCGCGGGCCGTCTGGATATCGATACCACCGGCCTGGTGCTGATGACCGACGACGGTCAGTGGTCGCACCGCATCACCTCACCACGTCACCACTGCGAGAAAACCTATCTGGTCACGCTGGAGTCGCCGGTGTCGGATGACACGGCAGAGCAATTCACCAAAGGCGTTCAGCTGCATAATGAAAAAGATCTGACCAAACCGGCGGTGCTTGAAGTCATCACCCCGACGGAAGTGCGTCTGACCATCAGCGAAGGTCGCTATCACCAGGTGAAACGGATGTTCGCCGCAGTGGGCAACCACGTTGTGGGCCTGCATCGTGAACGTATTGGTGCGATTGAGCTTGACCCGGAACTCGAGCCAGGCGAATACCGCCCGTTAACGGAAGAAGAGATCGCCAGCGTCGGTCTGCCTTCACGCTAAATTTCAGGAGAACTCTGTGACCACCAGGCCACACTCGTCTTTCAAGATCGTTTTCATCCTTGGCCTGCTGGCGATGCTGATGCCGCTCTCCATCGATATGTATCTGCCCGCGCTGCCGGTGATTTCCGCGCAGTTTGGCGTACCGGCGGGCAGCGCGCAGATGACGCTCAGCACCTATATTCTCGGTTTTGCTATCGGTCAGCTTCTGTATGGGCCGATGGCGGATAGCCTTGGGCGCAAGCCTGTTATCCTGGGCGGAACGCTGGTCTTTGCGGGCGCAGCCGTCGCCTGTGCGCTGGCGCAGAGTATCGATCAGCTGATTATCATGCGCTTCTTCCACGGTCTGGCCGCCGCCGCCGCGAGCGTGGTGATCAACGCCCTGATGCGCGATGTCTACCCGAAAGAAGAGTTCTCCCGCATGATGTCGTTCGTCATGCTGGTCACCACCATTGCGCCGCTGGTGGCCCCGATGGTCGGTGGTGCCGTGCTGGTGTGGTTCAGCTGGCACGCCATTTTCTGGATCCTGGCGGTTGCCGCGCTGCTGGCCTCGGCGATGATTTTCTTCTTTATTGATGAAACGCTGCCCGTCGAGCGTCGGCAGAAATTCCACATTCGTACCACTATGGGGAATTTCGCCTCGCTGTTTCGCCATAAGCGCGTGCTGAGCTACATGCTGGCGAGCGGCTTCAGCTTTGCCGGGATGTTCTCCTTCCTGAGCGCCGGGCCGTTTGTGTATATCGAACTGAACCACGTTTCGCCGCAGCACTTTGGCTATTACTTTGCGCTGAACATCGTGTTCCTGTTTGTTATGACCATCATCAACAGCCGCTTTGTTCGGCGGGTAGGGGCGATCAATATGTTCCGCGCCGGGTTGTGGATCCAGTTCGTTATGGCTATCTGGATGGTGGTGAGCGCGTTCCTGGGGATTGGCTTCTGGGCGCTGGTGGTGGGCGTGGCGGCGTTTGTCGGCTGCGTGTCGATGATCTCTTCCAACGCGATGGCGGTAATCCTTGACGAATTCCCGCATATGGCAGGCACGGCGTCGTCACTGGCGGGGACGTTCCGCTTCGGGATCGGCGCTGTCGTTGGGGCGCTGCTCTCGATGGCCACGTTTAACACCGCGTGGCCGATGCTGTGGGCTATCGCTTTCTGCGCAACCAGCTCCATTCTCTTCTATCTGTATGCCAGTCGGCCGCGTAAAGCCGCTCACTAAAGCACGCTAAAGGCCCGAATCGGGCCTTTTTGTTGATGCATATCAACCAAAACGCTGTTCGTTTACCCCGTGTTTGTTTCTTTTATGTAAAATCTATTTATGTAAAAAGTCACATCATTGTATTTAAAAAGGTTGAGTTAGATCGCAGAAACGGGTACATATAGCGCCCACGCGAGCCTGCAATGCCTATAAAAACCGCTAAATAGTGCAGGTTTGCAATCATGTGTTACTATAAATGTAAATAAATTGTGAAGTAATTTTTGCTTCCGGGGAACGAACGTGAATACATTACAACTCTCCATTGTCCATCGCTTGCCCCAGAGCTATCGCTGGTCGGCGGGTTTTGCAGGTTCGAAAGTTGAACCGATTCCGCAAAGCGGCGCAGGGTGCGAGAATTGTCTGGTTGCGCTGAAACTGCTGAGTCCGAGCGACGAAAATGCATGGCCGGTCATGGAGCGCCTCAGCCAGGCGCTGACGGATATCGAAGTGGATAGCTCCGTGCTGGAATGCGAAGGCGAGCCTTGCCTGTTTGTGAACAGCCAGGATGAATTCGCTGCCACCTGCCGTCTGAAAAACTTCGGCGTGGCGATTGCCGAGCCTTTCTCTGGTCAATATCCTTTCTGAGCGCTAGTCTGCTGACAGTAGCTGGCGCGTGTAGCTCTGCGTCGGCGCAGTGAATACGCGCTGGCACTCTCCCTGTTCGACGACTTCTCCCTGCCGCAACACAATCACCTGATGGCACAACGCCCGCACCACCTGCAAATCGTGGCTGATGAAGATATAGGCCAGCCGATGCTTTTCCTGTAACCCTTTTAACAGCGTCAGGATCTGCGCCTGTACGGTTCTGTCCAGTGAAGAGGTGGGTTCATCAAGAATGATCAACTCAGGTTTCAGGATCAGCGCGCGGGCAATCGCGATGCGCTGGCGCTGACCGCCGGAAAATTCCGCAGGATAGCGGTGACGCGTGGCGGGATCTAAACCCACTTCAGCCATGACGAGCATCACCTCTTCTTCACGTTGCTGAGCGCTCAGCGTGGGCTGATGAACGCGTAAACCCTCTTCAACAATCTGCAAAATACTCAGTCTTGGGTTAAGCGAGGAGTTGGGATCCTGAAAAACAACCTGCATGCGTGGACGCACGGGCAGCATCTGGCGACGGTTCCGGGTGTGCAGCGGCATGCCGTCAAAGAGGATCTCACCCTGCGAGGCGATTAAGCGCAGCAGCGCCAGACCGGTGGTGCTTTTGCCAGAACCCGACTCACCAACCAGCCCCAGCGACTCGCCAGGACGAAGAGAGAAGCGGATATCTTTCAGAACCGTGTTCCGATCGACAACGCGCCGTAAAATGCCTTTACGAACGGGAAATGAAACGCTCAGCCCCTCAACGCGCAGCAGCGGCTCGCTGTCGGCATCCAGGGGAACGGGATCGCCTGAGGGTTCGCTGTTGAGCAGGCGCTGCGTATAGGGGTGTTGAGGTGCCGTCAGCAGCGAGGCTGCCGTATTTTGCTCAACACATCGTCCGTTTTGCATCACCGCCACGCTGTCAGCCAGCTTTCTCACGATGCTCAGGTTGTGCGTAATAAACAGCAGGCTCATGTTCAGCTCGTCACGCAGTTCCCGCAGCAGTGTCAATATCTGCGCCTGAACCGTCACGTCCAGTGCGGTCGTCGGTTCATCGGCGATCAGCAGTTCAGGACGCGTCAGCAGCGCCATGGCGATCATCACGCGCTGACGTTCCCCGCCGGAGAGCTGGTGCGGAAAATCGGTCAGCCGTTTGGCGGCATTGCGTATGCCCGTGCGCTCAAGGCAATCGAGAATTTCACCCCGCGCCGCCTCTTTGCGCATGCCCCGGTGGAGTGACAGCACTTCGTAGAGCTGTTTTTCCAGCGTATGTAGCGGGTTGAGCGAGACCATCGGCTCCTGAAATATCATGGCAATCTTATTGCCGCGGATCCCGCGCAGGGTTTGTTCATCCGCGTGCAGCAGCGAACTGCCATGGAACAGAATGTCACCCTGCGGATAGCTGACCGGCGGGGAAGGGAGCAGACGCAGAATGGAGAGGGCCGAGACGCTCTTACCGGAACCCGATTCCCCCACCAGCGCCAGCGTTTCGCCGCGCTGGATCTGCAGTGACAGGTCATTCACCACCGTGCGGGTCTCGCCCTGCTTCGAAAAGGCGATAGACATGTTTTCAATGCTCAGAAGAGGTTGCGTCATCTATACCGCCTTGTCGGGATCAAAGGCATCGCGCACGGCTTCGCCAATAAAGATCAGCAGCGAAAGCAGCACGGCCACTGAGAGAAACGCAGTGATGCCAAGCCACGGCGCCTGAAGATTGTTTTTGCCTTGCAGCAACAGTTCGCCGAGCGATGGCGAGCCGAGCGGCAGCCCAAAGCCGAGGAAATCGAGCGAGGTGAGGGTGGTGATCGAGCTGCACAAAATAAAGGGCAGAAAGGTCAGGGTTGCGACCACGGCGTTGGGGAGCATATGGCGGAAAATAATCGCCCGATCGCTGACCCCCAGCGCCTGTGCGGCACGGATATAGTCAAAGTTCCGCGTGCGCAGAAATTCCGCGCGCACCACGCCCACCAGCGCCATCCAGCCAAACAGAACGGTGATCCCCAGCAGCCACCAGAAGCCAGGCTGCACGACGCTGGAAAGCAGGATGATCAGAAACAGCGTTGGCATACCCGACCAGACTTCAATGATGCGTTGCCCCCAGAGATCGAGCTTTCCGCCGTAATAGCCCTGAACGGCCCCCGCGACGACGCCCATCACGCTGGAAAAAAGCGTCAGCATCAGCCCGAAGAGCAGCGAGATCCGCGTGCCGTAGAGAATGCGTGCCAGCACGTCACCGCCGTTCGCGTCGGTTCCCAGCCAGTTCTGCGCGGAGGGAGGCGAAGGGAAGGGGGTTGAGGTGGCAAAGTTTATGCTATTTGCGCCAAACCGAATGGGGGCCCAGAGCGCCCAGCCGTGCGTGTCGATTTGATCGCGAAGCCACGGATCCTGATATTCAGCCGGGGTCGCAAACGGGCCGCCAAAATCACTCTCGCTGTAGTTGTTCAACACAGGCACATACCAGCGATCGTTAAAATGCACCAGCAGCGGCTTATCGTTCGCAATCAGCTCGGCGCACATACTTAAGATAAACAGCACAGCGAAGATCCACAGCGACCAGTAGCCGCGGCGGTTGTGGCGAAAGCGTGCCCAGCGGGCCTGGTTGACGGGGCTTAAACGCGGCATCAGCGGCCCTCAAAATCGATTCGGGGATCGACCAGCGTATAGCTGATATCACTGATGATATTCAGCAGCAGGCCAATCAGGGTGAAAATATAGAGTGTGCCAAACATGACCGGGTAATCGCGCGAGACGGTGGCCTCATAGCCCAGCAGTCCCAGGCCGTTCAGGGAGAACATCACCTCTATCAGCAGCGAGCCGGTAAAAAACATGCTGATGAAGGTGGCCGGGAATCCGGCGATCACCAGCAGCATCGCGTTGCGGAAAACGTGCTTCCACATGATCTGTTTTTCACCCACGCCCTTTGCCCGCGCGGTGACAACATACTGCTTGCGGATTTCATCAAGAAAGGCATTTTTGGTCAGCATCGTCAGCGCTGCAAAACCGCCAATGACCGTCGCGAGCACCGGCAGCGTGATGTGCCAGAAATAAGCGGTGATTTTTTGATACCACGGCAGGGTGCTGAAATCAGCTGACACCAACCCCCGGAGCGGGAAAATATCGAAATAGCTCCCCCCGGCGAAAAAGACGATAAGCAGAACCGCAAACAGAAACGACGGAATCGCATAGCCGATGATGATGAACGTACTGCTCCAGATATCAAAGCGGCTGCCATTGTAGACCGCTTTTCGAATGCCCAACGGAATGGAGACCAGATAGATAATCAACGTTCCCCACAGGCCAAGGGTGACGGAAACCGGCAGGCTTTGCTTAATTAACGTCAGTACGGATGCGCTGCGAAACAGACTATCGCCAAAATCAAAGCGCACGTAATCCCAGAGCATCTTGAAATAACGCTCATGCAGCGGTTTATCAAAGCCGTAGCGATGGGTGATCTCGGCGATCACCTCGGGATCCAGCCCGCGCCCGCCGCGGTAGTGGCTTTCGCTGATATTGCCCACGCCGGTCCTTGCATGGCTCGCGCCCATTCCTTCACCGCCGCCGCCGGGTATCCCCCCGCTATGGCCAAATTCCACAGCGGCGATAGCCTGATCCACCGGCCCGCCAGGGGCAATCTGGACGATGAAAAAGTTAATCGTGATGATGGCCCACAGCGTTGGGATAACCAGCAGCAAGCGGCGGATCAGATAAGCACCCATCGTTATTCCTTAACGCCGCTCTGCGGGCAGTTTGGCGGCTTTGTTCACGTCATACCACCAGGTATCGAAACCCAGCGTATAGACAGGGCGTACAGAGGGCAGCGAGAATTTGTCCCAGCGGGCGAGGCGATCTTCGCCCATGTACCACATTGGCAGCATGTAGTAGTTCCAGGTTAACACCCTGTCGAGCGCGCGGCCGAGCGGAAGCAATTTCTCTTTATCGCCCTGCGCGGCGGCGATTTTCGCAATCAGCGCATCGATAGCCGGACTCTTAACGCCGGGGGCATTGTAGGAGGAGTCGATATAGCTGGAGGCCCATGAAATCTGGAGATCTGAGCTGGGCCACGGCTGCGCGGCCCACAGGCTTTGCATCATATCGTAATCCCGGCTGCGCTTGCGGTTGGTGAGCTGCGCAATATCCACCTGGCGGATGTTCAGGGTGATCCCCAGCCGAGCGAGATTCTGCTTAAACGGCAATACCCACTGGTCATTCGCCCCTGAAGCGAGCAGGAGCTCGAAACTCAGCGGCTTGCCCGTTTGCACGTTCACCCGTTTTTGATTTTTCAGGTGCCATCCCGCCTCATCCAGCAGCGCGCTGGCTTTCAGAAGGTTGTCACGGTCAAAGCCCTTACCGTCGGATTTAGGCGGTTCAAACACGCTCGTAAAGACCTCCGGCGGGAGTTCCGCCTTCAGCGGAGCCAGCAAGACCAGCTCATCGGCATCAGGATAGTCGCGAGCGGCATATTCAGTGTTCTGGAAATAGCTGTTAGCGCGGCTGTAGGCACCGTAAAACAGCGCCTTATTCATCCACTCGAAATCGAACGCCAGGGTAATCGCCTCGCGCACCCGACGGTCGCTGAATACCGGGCGCTGGATATTAAACGCCAGCCAGCGGGTATCCTGGGCAGATTCATTTTTATGCTCGTCTTTAACGATATAACCGTTGGCAAAGTTTTTCCCGATATAGCGCGTAGCCCAGTTTTTGGCACTGCTCTCCACGCGCAAATCAAACGCTCCCGCCTTGAACGCCTCAAACGCCACGTTATCGTCAAGGTAATAATCATAGCGAAGGGTGTCAAAGTTCCAGCGTCCACGGTTTACCGGAAGATTTGCAGCCCAGTAATCTTTGACGCGGGAATAGACCACATACTGCCCCATTCGCCAGTCGGTAATGCGATACGGTCCGCCCGCCAGCGGCGGCGTGGAGAGCGGGTCGCTCAGCTTGTGGTTTTTCCAGAAGGATTCAGGCATGACGGGCAAGGAGAACAGGCTCAGCATATTCTCTTTGTTTGGTTCACTCAGTTCGATACGCACGGTCAGCGGGGCGATGGCTTTCACGGTGGTGCCTCTGTACACCAGACGGAACTGTGGGACCCCTTCGGTCATAAACTTGTGAAACGTGAAGGCTACGTCGCGGGCGCGAACCGGCGTGCCATCATGAAAACGCGCCTGCGGGTTAAGTGAAATTTCGGCCCACGCGAAGTTATCCGCGTAACGTACGTTCTCCGCCACCAGCGGGTAGTAACTGCCCGGCTCATCGTCTGACGTCACGAACAGCGTGTCATAGAGCGACTCCGTTCGCGCCGCCGCCACGCCGCGCAGGGCAAAGCGGTTAAAGTTATCGAAGGTGCCCGTGGCTGAAAGCGTTACGTTTCCGCCTTTAGGCGCGGCGGTGTTAACGTAATCGTAGTGGGTAAAATTAACCGCGTACTTAGGTTCGCCAATCACCGCGAATGCCGTGCTCTCGTTGATGGTTTGCGCCTGACTGGACAGGCTCACCACTGCCATTAACATCACTACGACGCGCATAAACATCTCGTGGCGGATCCTTCGTTCACAATAAAACTGAATAATAAGTGACGTCGCCGCCATTGTGAAATTATTCACCGGACATCATATCGGGTTGCCATGTGCGAAACTGTGCCAGCGGCATAGGGCGGCTGATCCAGTATCCCTGCAGGAAGTTAACGCCATGCTCGCGCAACCAGGCCGCCTGCTCAGGCGTTTCCACCCCTTCGGCGACGGTGGACATGTTCAGTCGCCTTGCGAGGGTCAATACGGCATCAAGTACGGGCGATGTAACGGTTTCGGTTCCAATGGCGTTGACAAAACCCCGGTCGATTTTGATGTAGTCCATTGTGAAATGCTCGAGATAAATCAGGGCGCTGTGTCCGGTCCCGAAATCATCAATCGCGATTTCAAAACCTTCATTGTGTAGCCATTCAAAAAGCTGGTTGGCCTCGCGCTGATTAATCATGTCGCGCTCGGTGATTTCCAGTACCGTCTGGAAATGATCGGGCGGCAGCGAGGCGTTGAAGCTTTGCATATCTTCTTTAAAACTCTCCGCATGCAAATGCCCGGGCGCAATGTTTATCCCCAGCTTGGCTCCCGCAGGCAATACGCTCTGTAATACGTGTGCGTCACGAATAATGAGATCAAAAAGATGCAGCGTCAGAGGAACAATCAGCTTTTGCGCTTCAGCAAAGTTAATAAACGCGTCCGGCGGGATTTCGCCCATCGTCGGGTGTTTCCAGCGCATCAGCACTTCCACGCCGCGCATTTTCAGCTCTTTAGCATCGACCACAGGCTGATACACCACATAGAACTGATTGTGCTTAATGGCGGTTAAAATTTCCTTACCCGGATTCAGGCGTATGGTCAGGATATAAAAATTGAGCGTTCCGGCGGCTATGCCGCACACCAGCCCGAAGAAGAGGGCGAAGAGGATTTCCTCGCTGGTCCAGGCTTCGGCATAGATCTTGATGGTCAGAGGAATGTCTTTCAGCGTGGCGGTGCGGGCGGCGGTTTCATGGAGATCTCCCGCCTTGACCAGCGAGCTGGACATCGTCGACAACGCGTTGTCGCCAATGATGATGGCAATACCCGCGAACTCGTCCTGACGCGCGGCATAGAGCAGGTACGGTGTCAGATTGAGATTCACCGAGGTAAAGACGCCGCCGTCCTTAACCAACGGATTACGGTACCAGATGGCAATGGCCGGTTTATTCGGCAGCATGGGCGTGCCGGACAACAGGGCAATATCGATCGGCTTATTGATGTGCAACTCGGGGATAAGCGCTTCCATCGGGGAGTTCATCGGCCCCGTGGCGGAAGAGCAGAACGCTATTTTGTCTCTGACCAGCAGGAAGGCGCGCACATTAATACTGAAGGCCGCGCGTGAAGTCAGTTCAGCGTTAACGTCATGGCAATTGTTCAGCGTCAGCGGCTGGAGCAGATCGATAGACTCTTTTAGCTCACCGAAGTAGCTCTCCATGTAGATGCTCACATCTTCAATCAGGGTATCGAATCTGACTTCCCGCTTGTGGTTACTCCAGAAAAACTGCAATGAGCCCAGGAGCAGGGCGACAATAAGCCCTGTGACAATACTGAGAAACAGTATCTTGCGATGACTGGAAAAGTAGCGGGTGAACATAGAGATCGTGATTCCTGAGTAGCCGCTGAATGTATTCAGTGTAACGGGCAAAAAAAAACACCGCCGAAGCAGTGCTTTTTTTTATTATATCGCCAGCCAAGGGATAACCAACGATACAATCATCATATTAACTGCGGGTCAAAACTCGGCGCGCTTCGTTGTAGCGCTTCTTCCAGTACGGTTCATTCATGCTGGAAATGGTCACACCGCTGCTGGTGGAAGCATGAACGAACTGGTCGTTGCCAATGTAGATGCCAACATGTCGACCCGTAGAACCCGCACGGAACAGAACTAAATCACCGGTACGCAGTTTGGAACGTGAAATCGACTTGCCCGTCTCCTGCTGTTCATAGGTTGAACGCGGAAGATCTAACCCAAATTGTTCGCGGAAGGTTCGTTGTACGAAACTGGAACAATCAATGCCTTTTTTCGTGCTGCCGCCAAGACGATAACGCACGCCTTTCCAGTCAGCATACTGGTCCATAATACGGGACTTAACGTCCAGATTACGCACCATATTCTCAAATTCATCCTGAGAGGCTTGCAGTGACGAGGAATCTTCTGTTCCCACAACACGCGTCTCAGGATGCATATTCTTAGCGGTGTTCGATGTACTACATGCCGAAAGCAGAACCGCTACTGCTATCGCCGGGATCCCCCGCATGAAATATCTCAAAATCGGTTGAGATTTGACCATTTTGTTTATTTTCCCTTGAAGTCCTTAACGATAAATATCGTTATAAAAATGCCAAACGTGACGAGACTAATTATCTGTTCACATTGAGACAATTCTTTCTGGTCAGATTTGTGGCGCAGTGCACAAATTTATTCACCATGATAATAATTATCTCAGTGGGGCAAAACGAGTTCGAGATTAACCGATTGCAAGGGGCATTGCGAGCAAAAAAGTCCGATTTTTTATAAGAAAATGTGATACCAGGAGTAAAAAAACGTAAATGCCCCAAAATGCCGTCAGAAGCGGCTCCAACTCATGCAATTGCTTCATTTTCAACATGAATGAGATGACAAGAATATGACGGCGCGGGGCAACGGAAGAGAGGGGACTATCAGGGAACGAAATGATCCCCGATAGTTTGCGTTAATTACGATGGGTTATTTGTTTAGAACTTGTTACTTATCGCCGGGCAGGTAACGATTAAAAATGGCTATTAATCGATCGCTTAACGGCGTCATCAGCACCCACGGCAAACCAATCAGCACCGCAGAGAGCGAGCCCACAACAATATCCGTCAGCCAGTGAGCGCCGATCATCACGCGCGGGAAAGCAAACACCACCACAATTACCAGCGCCGTCGCGAAGGCTTTCTTGCCAAAATAGCGCAACATGAATGCTGCAAAAATAAGCAGCATCATACCGTGATCGCCGGGGAAACTGTCCTTTGACGCATCTTTAGTCGGGATATGCAGTAATTCGCTGACGCGGTGAATATCCGGGAAATAGAGCGAAGGACTTGCGCGTTTAACCGGCATCAAATGTTGCGCCAGCTGGTTAATCACCACCGCAGTCAGCAGCATGACCAGACCTGTAATCACAATGCGGCGACGTCCTGTTTTATCTTCTTTCAGCCAGAAAGAGAGCATCAGGCAGCCCATGGCCAGCAGTGAACAGCCGTCGAAGGCGCGGTTGTTGGTAATCGCAACCAGCCACAGGAAGGTTTCACTCTTCGCCAGCGCCTGGTTGAAGAAGTGGAAAATACCGGAATCCAGCGGGAACCAGAAACCATGGTTCACCGGCAGATACCAGGATAAAAAGAGTGCCAGACCGGCAGCATTCAGCAGCAGTATTAAGGGAAATCGAGTCGTCATAACGTTCAGCATCGTTTGAAATCTGGGGCAACGTTAGCCGTCTGAACTTAAACGAAGCTTCAACAGGCTGGCCTGCAGCGTGTTCCAGTCGGTGTTAACCGCACTAATTAACTCTATCCGGCTGTCCGGGGGGGCAACATTTTGCGTTTCGATAAAGAAATCTGCGCCCTGACGATTGATGCGTACCAGCCCGTCCGGGGTTCGCATAATTCCTTTGACGCGATCGACCGGAGCAAGTCTGGCCCATTCCAGAATACCGATGGTGTCGAAAACCGTATCGGCATCAAAGATCCATCCGCAGGCCTGGTGGCCCTGACCGCTGTTGAGATTACGACGCCAGCGCTGATGTTCCGGCAGGCTCAGGGCTGCCAGACCCTGCTTCACCGCGTGGCTATGGGCGTGTTCCGCGCTGACGGGCAGTTCCGCCAGGTTCTGACGGGGGAGATCGAGCAGAGCATTATCAATTTTGCCCTGAGTGGCGTTAACCCGTTGACGATCGCCGCCGAAGCGTTGCCACCAGGCATCGAACGCGGCCTGGCTTTCAGCCGTTGCGCGATCCTCTTTGTTCGCCACGATGATATCAGCCGCGGCGAGCTGATCGCGGAAGTTTTCATTGGCCACGGCCTTCTCGTCCAGAAGCTGGCGCGGATCCAGAAGACACAGCGTGGCGCGCAGGTCGATCCACGGCTCGTAAACCGGTGCGGTCAGCAAATCGAGGATCTGCCTGGGGTGGCCCAGCCCGGTCGGTTCTATCAGCAGACGGTCCGGTTTACCCTGGCGCAGCAGCGTGTTCAGTCCGACCTGCATGGGTAAACCATTTACGCAGCACATACAGCCGCCCGGGATCTCTTTGATCATCGCCCCGCTGTCAGACAGCAATGCGCCGTCGATGCCCACTTCGCCGAATTCGTTGACCAGTACGGCCCACTTTTCTGCCGGATCTTTATTCGCGAGCAGGTGCAAAATTGAGGTGGTTTTTCCGCTGCCGAGAAAACCGGTAATGAGGTTGGTTTTGGTCACATGCGCTCCGATGACTTACTGTGATGCTATAACAATTAGCCATCATCCTGGCGAAAAAAAAGCGTCATGAGAAGGGGGAAGAGCGAACGGAGAGGTTTTCCGTTCGCCTTAACGGCAAGAATGGCTAAATATTTAACGTTTCAATAACAGCCTGACGCGCACCGCAGCGGGTGAGGCGCTGATATGCTTCGTTTACCGCATTTACAAAGACGCTGTTGTGAGGCAGATCCTGACCAAAGACTTCACTCAGCGTCAGCAGGGCGTTTACGCGATCCGCTTCGCTGCTGGACTTGACGACTGACTGGATTTTATCAATTAGCGGGTCGCGCACATCAATCTCATCACCACGCTCATCCGTGCCGCTGACGTAGCGGATCCAGCCGGCGACACCCAGCGCCAGAAGCGGCCAGGCGCTGTTACGCTCAAGATGTACGCGTATCCCGTCCAGCATGCGCTGAGGCAACTTCTGACTGCCGTCCATCGCGATTTGCCAGGTTCGATGCTGCAATGCGGGATTCGCAAAACGGTCGATCAGGCTATCGGCATAGGCCGTGAGATCCACATCTGTGATGCGCAAGGTCGGCGCCTGCTCGTTCAGCATTAAGCGGCGGGCGGCTTCGCGGAAGCTCGCGTCCTCCATGCATTCATTGATATGCGCGTATCCCGCGAGATACCCCAGATAAGCCAGAAAAGAGTGGCTACCGTTGAGCATCCGCAATTTCATTTGTTCCCACGGCAGAACATCCTTCACCATCTGCACGCCCGCAGCCTCCCACTCAGGGCGTCCGGCGACAAAGTTATCTTCGACCACCCACTGAATAAACGGCTCGCAGCTGATGGCGCAGGGATCTTCAACGCCAAGTTCCCGGGTGATTTCCGCAAGCGATGCCTCCGTTGCGGCGGGGACAATTCTGTCGACCATCGTGCCCGGAAAACTCACGTGAGTATCAATCCACCCGGCCAGCTCAGCGGAACGTTTTTGCGCCATCCCGAGCACGGCGTTTTTTACGACGTGGCCGTTGTCCGGGATATTGTCGCAGGAGAGAACGGTAAACGGCGTAAGGCCGCGTTCGCGACGGCGGTGAAGGGCTTCAACCAGGATCCCCGGCGCGGAATGCGGCTCGGTCGGGTTTTCCAGATCGTGCAGGATGCGGGTGTTGTGCATATCCAGCTTGCCGGTCGCGGGATCGATGCAATAACCTTTTTCCGTGATGGTCAGGGAGACAATCGCGACCTGCGGCTCGCAAAATTTCTCGATAATAGCCGCCAGCGAATCGAGTTTGGCATTCAGACATTCATGTACCGCGCCGACGACAATAGCCTGGTTCCCCTCCGCACCTTTCTGCATCACGGTAAAGAGATGATCCTGCGCGCGCAGCTGGCTCATCAGCACATCGCCGCTGAAAAGGCTGATTTCACAAATACCCCAGTCGCCTCCTTTTTCAGTCAGCACCCGGTTTGTTAACAACGCCTGATGCGCGCGGTGAAATGCGCCGAAGCCAAAATGGACAATGCGCGAGCGTAATTGCTGGCGATCGTAGCGAGGCTGCTGCACGCGGGCAGGAAGCGAGGTGGAGGCAATTGTCTTCATGAAATACACACCTGATTAACCATTAATTAACAATGCCAGTGTAAAGTTATATGACAACAAATTGAATTGGTAAGCCGTAAATATCCCCGTTCTGTGAGTTTGATCAATCAATGTGTGGCGCTGTGTTGACCCTTTGCGGTAAACATGTATGGTAGTCGTCATTGCAGTAACCCATATTGGTATAACAACTTGAGAGGATGAGGCAATGGAACAAACCTGGCGTTGGTACGGGCCGAACGATCCGGTTTCTCTTGATGATGTACGTCAGGCAGGCGCAACGGGCGTTGTCACGGCACTGCATCATATTCCTAACGGTCAGGTCTGGCCGGTAGAGGAAATTCAAAAGCGTCAGGCGTTGCTGGCGGAGAAGGGGTTAACCTGGTCAGTCGTGGAAAGTATTCCGGTCCACGAGGATATCAAAACCCATTCGGGTGAATACCAGACCTGGATTGCCAACTATCAGCAGAGCATCCGTAATCTGGCGGCCTGCGGCATTGATACGGTCTGCTATAACTTTATGCCTATCCTGGACTGGACGCGTACCGATCTTGAATACCAGATGGCGGATGGTTCAAAAGCGCTGCGTTTCGACCAGATCGCCTTTGCGGCGTTTGAACTGCACATTCTGAAGCGTCCTGGTGCTGAAGCGGATTACACCCCAGAAGAGCAGCAGCAGGCGCTCGCGTGGTTCAATGCGGCCAGTGCTGCCGACATCGAAAAGCTTACCTGCAACATTATTGCCGGGCTGCCGGGTGCTGAAGAAGGCTATACACTGGACCAGTTCCGCGCACGTCTGGCGGAATACGGTGATATCGATAAAAACCAGCTTCGCGAAAACATGGCGTACTTCCTGCGCGCAATTGTACCGGTGGCAGAAGAGTCGGGCGTTCGTCTGGCCGTACACCCGGACGATCCTCCGCGTCCTATCCTCGGCCTGCCGCGTATCGTGTCGACGATTGAAGATATGCAGTGGCTGAAAGAGACGGTAGACAGCATCTATAACGGCTTTACGATGTGTACCGGTTCTTACGGCGTGCGGGCGGATAACGACCTGGTACGGATGATTGAAACCTTTGGCGATCGTATTCACTTCACGCATTTGCGTGCAACCTGCCGCGAAGAGAACCCGAAAACCTTCCACGAAGCCGCGCATCTGAACGGTGACGTGAATATGGTGGCGGTGGTGGACGCCATTCTTGCGGAAGAAGTGCGCCGTAAGCACGCGGGCGATGTGCGTCCTATTCCGTTCCGTCCGGATCACGGGCACCAGATGCTGGACGATCTGCGTAAGAAAACCAACCCGGGCTATTCGGCGATTGGTCGCCTGAAAGGGATGGCGGAAGTGCGCGGCGTTGAGCTGGCGCTGAAGATGACGAAGTATCCGGAGCTTCTGTAACCGGAATTGCCGGGTGGCGGCTTCGCCTTACCCGGCCTACAAAAACACAAAAACCGGCTTCAGGGCCGGTTTTTTCGTAGGTCGGGTAAGCGTAGCGCCACCCGACAAACGCCGCAATCAGTCGGCACGACCCATATAGCGTTTTTCTTCGATATGGATGCGGATCTTCTCGCCAGCAGACAGGTATTCTGGCACCTGCACAACCAGACCGGTGGTCAGGGTAGCCGGTTTGTTACGCGCACTCGCAGACGCGCCTTTGATGCCCGGTGCGGTCTCCACGATTTCCAGATCGACGGTCTGAGGCAGCTCCAGCGCCAGCAGCACGCCGTCCCAGGTCAGCACCTGCATATCCGGCATACCGCCTTCAGGGATAAACAGCAGCTCTTCTTCGATCTGATCTTTAGTGAAGATGTACGGGGTGTAATCTTCTTTGTCCATGAACACATATTCGTTGCCGTCGATGTAGGAGAAATCAACATAGCGACGGGTCAGGGTCACGGTATCGACGATATCGTCACCTTTAAAGCGTTCTTCCACTTTCAGGCCGGTACGCACATCGGCGAAACGCATTTTATACAGCGTCGCTGCGCCACGGGCGCTAGGTGCCTGAATATCGATATCTTTCACAATCAGCAGCTTGCCGTTGTAATTCAGTACCATACCTTTCTTAATTTCGTTCGCTCTTGGCATTGCAGTAATCCTGTTTACGGGAGGTAAAAAATATCGCGCCAAATTACTCGCGCGCGGCCTTTCAGGCAAGCGGAATTCGTGGCTTTTGCTATCAATACAAAAAAGGTGTTACTGTGCGCCCGATGCCCGACTGAGCGGGCGTTCATCACTGACTGAGAGCATTTATGGATTGTCGTCCAGATTGTGGCGCGTGCTGTACTGCACCGTCCATTTCAAGCCCCATTCCAGGAATGCCGGAGGGCAAGCCTGCCAACACCCGCTGCGTTCAGCTTTCTGAGGCGAATCTCTGTATGATCTTTGGATCGCCCCTTCGCCCGAAGGTGTGCTCCGGGCTTCAGCCATCCGCGGACATGTGCGGCAGTACGCGAGCGCAGGCGATGACGTACCTGCTTGAGCTGGAAGCGCTCACCGCGCCCTAAACGTCTTTGATCCGCGTCAGACAGGTAATCGTCAGGACGCACATCACCAGGGCAATCCAGAATACCGTGTGGTAGTACCAGATCTCCGCCACGACGCCGGCCATCGAGCCCGCAATAATCCAGCCCACGCGGGTGGTATTAGTATAAAGGGTGGTGGCAGAGCCTGCCTGACCCGGCATTAAATCCTGGAAGTAGAGCATGCCAATCCCGGCGAGAATGCCGATGTAGATGGCGTTCAGCAGCTGTAAGGCCAGCAGCAGCGCGGGCGTATGCACCGTCAGCATCCCGACATAGAACAGCAGCCCGGCGACCGCCGCGATGCGCATCAAAAAACGTTTCCCAAAGCGCTTTGCGTAATAGCCAGCAATCAGCATGGTCGGGATCTCAAGGCCAGCGGCCATCCCCATCATGATGCCCGCCAGCTTCTCCGGCAGGTGCAGTTCATCAATAATAAACAGCGGCATGTTGATGATATAAAGGCTGTTTGTGCCCCACATCAGCGTACAGATAATAAAGAGGAGCAGGGCATCGCGGCGGTTACGACGCGGTGCTTCCAGCGCGCCTGTCGCCAGTTTCGGCTCTTTACGCATTGAGGGCAGGAAGAACCACACCATTGTGCCGCACACGACAAAGGCCACCGCCGCGCTCAGATACATCACCGTAAAGCCAAAGCCCATCGCCAGCGCGTATGCCAGCGGCGGACCAATAACCCATGCCAGCGATACCTGAGCGCGCAGGATTGAGCTGAACATCACCGCCTCGCGTCCGGTCTGGTCGGCATGCTCGCGGGCAAGGGCAAACATCTGCGGGTTGGCGGTAGAGCCAAAGCTGCTCAGAAACACCCCTACAAACAGCAAAATGAAATAGTTACGGTTCCAGGCAAACAGCACGCAGGCGAATACCCCCAGCAGGCAGCAAAAGACAATCAGGCTTTTGCGATCGCCCTTTCTGTCGGAACGTCCTGCCAGAAACTGGCTGACCAGGATGCCGATGATGGCGCTGCCGGTAAAGAAGAAGCCGACCATCGCCGGGCGGACGTGGACTTCATTGGTCAGAAATAAACTCAGCGTAGGCGTTTGTAAGGCCCCGGCGATCCCGGTAAGGAAAGCAACGATCAAAAACGCCGTTGACGTCAAATCAAGGGGCTTTGGTGAGGCGGCAGCGGGGGTGTTATGCATGTTTTCGTATCAGGATCAGCGTGGGTCAGAAAGACGCGGAGTTTACGCCGCCAGTCATTAAATAAACAGAGGGTGCGGTCACTTTTGCTACAAAAAATCAAAATGGCATTTCAATTTGGAAGCGCGTGCTGAACTTAGCTGAAACTGATGTGCTGAACGTCAGCAATATTCAGCTGAAGAAAGGAGAAATGTGCTGTAACTCTAAATTCTGAACAGCCAAATGTAACTTTCCTTGCAACGCTTTGCAGAAAGAGCAAGACTTTTTGAAACGTTTCAGCGCTATCTTGTTTTAACTGACGGAGCAGGTTAGCGCATTTTTTCTCATTAAGGCTGAAACGATTCAAGTTCAGCAGGAGAGGAGAACCATGTTCCAGTTATCTGTTCAGGATATTCACCCGGGCGCACAGGCCGGGACGAAAGAAGAGGCTATTCGCCAGGTTGCCGCTGCCCTCGTGCAGGCCGGTAACGTGGCAGAGGGTTACGTTGACGGCATGCTGGCCCGCGAGCAGCAGACCTCAACGTTCCTCGGCAATGGCATCGCTATTCCACACGGCACTACCGACACCCGTGATCAGGTGCTGAAAACGGGCGTGCAGGTTTATCAGTTCCCACAGGGTGTGCTCTGGGGTGACGGTCAGGTGGCCTATGTGGCTATCGGTATCGCGGCCAGCAGCGACGAACACCTGGGCCTGCTGCGCCAGCTTACGCATGTGCTGAGCGATGACTCGGTGGCTGAACAGCTGAAGTCTGTCACCACGGCTGAAGAGCTGCGCGCCTTGCTGATGGGTGAAAAACAGAGCGAAGCGCTGAAACTGGATAATGAAACCCTGACGCTGGATGTTGCAGCCTCTGACCTTGTGACCCTGCAAGCGCTGAACGCGGGTCGCCTGAAGGAAGCCGGTGCGGCCGATGCGACATTCGTGACGCGCGCTATCAATGATAAGCCGCTGAATCTGGGGCAGGGCGTCTGGCTGAACGACAGTGCTGAAGGCAATCTGCGCAGCGCAGTTGCCGTCAGCCGCGCCGCGAGTGCGTTTGACGTAGACGGTGACCGCGCCGCGATGCTGGTAACCGTGGCAATGGTCGATGACCAGCCGGTTTCCGTGCTGAAGCGCCTGAGCGACCTGCTGCTTAACAACAAAGCTGAAAAACTGCTGAACGCGGATGCGGCCACTGTGCTTGCGCTGCTGACCAGCGACGATGCGCTGACCGATGACGTGCTGAACGCAGAGTTCGTGGTGCGTAATGAACACGGCCTGCACGCTCGTCCGGGCACCATGCTGGTGAACACCATTAAACAATTTGAAAGCGAGATTACCGTGACCAACCTGGACGGTTCTGGCAAACCGGCGAATGGCCGTAGCCTGATGAAAGTTGTCGCGCTGGGCGTGAAGAAAGGCCACCGTCTGCGCTTCACCGCGCAGGGTGCCGATGCTGAACAGGCGCTGAAAGCGATTGGCGATGCCATCGCGGCAGGTCTGGGGGAGGGCGCATAATGAGCAGACGTGTTGCGACTATTACGCTGAACCCGGCTTACGATCTGGTGGGCTTTTGCCCGGAAATTGAACGCGGCGAAGTGAACCTCGTACGTACCACTGGCCTGCATGCGGCGGGTAAAGGGATTAACGTCGCGAAAGTGCTCAAAGATCTCGGCATCGACGTCACCGTTGGCGGCTTCCTCGGTAAAGATAACCAGGACGGTTTCCAGCAACTGTTCAGCGAGCTGGGCATTGCCAACCGTTTCCAGGTGGTTCAGGGCCGTACCCGTATCAACGTTAAACTGACGGAGAAAGACGGCGAAGTCACCGATCTCAACTTCTCTGGCTTCGAAGTGACGCCTGCTGACTGGGAACGCTTCGTCACTGATTCCCTGACCTGGCTGGGCCAGTTCGACATGGTGTGCGTCAGCGGCAGCCTGCCGTCCGGCGTGAGCCCGGAAGCCTTCACCGACTGGATGACGCGCCTGCGCAGCCAGTGCCCGTGCATTATTTTTGACAGCAGCCGCGATGCGCTGGTGGCGGGTCTGAAAGCCTCTCCGTGGCTGGTGAAGCCAAATCGTCGCGAACTGGAGATCTGGGCAGGCCGTAAGCTGCCAGAATTAAAGGATGTGATTGAAGCAGCTCATGCGCTGCGCGAGCAGGGCATCGCTCACGTGGTGATTTCGCTGGGTGCAGAAGGGGCGTTGTGGGTTAACGCTTCAGGTGAATGGATTGCCAAACCGCCGTCAATGGAAGTTGTCAGCACCGTTGGCGCGGGGGATTCCATGGTTGGCGGCCTTATCTACGGTCTGCTGATGCGTGAATCCAGTGAACATACGTTACGTCTTGCCACCGCCGTTGCTGCCCTGGCCGTGAGCCAGAGCAATGTCGGTATTACCGATCGTACCCAGTTAGCCGCGATGATGGCGCGCGTTGACTTAAAACCTTTTAACTAACAGCAGGAGAGGAATAATGAAAACGCTGCTGATCATTGACTCCGGTCTCGGACAGGCTCGCGCCTACATGGCGAAGACCCTGCTGGGCGCGGCGGCACAAAAAGCACACCTGGACATCATTGATAACCCGGGTGATGCCGAACTGGCGATTGTCCTGGGCGATAAAATCCCCGCAGACAGCGCGCTGAACGGCAAAAAAGTGTGGCTGGGCGATATTAATCGCGCGGTGGCACATCCTGAGCTGTTCCTGAGCGAAGCGAAAGATCACGCCGCTGTCTACAGCGCACCTGTTGCGGCGGCTCCGGCTCCGGCTGCGGCTTCCGGTCCGAAACGCGTTGTTGCGGTTACGGCTTGCCCAACAGGCGTGGCGCATACCTTTATGGCGGCTGAAGCCATTGAAACCGAAGCGAAAAAACGCGGCTGGTGGGTGAAAGTTGAAACGCGCGGCTCCGTTGGCGCGGGCAATGCGATTACCCCTGAAGAAGTGGCGGAAGCCGATCTGGTGATCGTCGCGGCTGACATCGAAGTGGATCTGGCAAAATTTGCCGGTAAGCCGATGTACCGCACCTCTACCGGCCTGGCGCTGAAAAAGACCGCACAGGAATTTGATAAGGCGCTGGTGGAAGCCAAGCCGTATCAGGCGACCGGTGCAGCGAAAACCCCGTCCGAAGGGAAGAAAGAGTCTGCGGGCGCATATCGTCACCTGCTGACCGGCGTGTCCTACATGCTGCCGATGGTGGTGGCAGGCGGTCTGTGTATCGCGCTCTCCTTCGCGTTTGGTATTACCGCGTTTAAAGAAGAAGGCACTCTGGCGGCTGCGTTAATGCAGATCGGCGGCGGCTCCGCGTTCGCATTGATGGTACCGGTACTGGCAGGCTTTATCGCCTTCTCCATTGCTGACCGTCCGGGTCTGACCCCGGGTCTTATCGGCGGTATGCTGGCGGTGAGCACCGGCTCTGGCTTTATCGGCGGTATCATTGCCGGTTTCCTGGCAGGTTACGTCGCGAAGCTGATTAGCTCTAAGCTGAAGCTGCCGCAGAGTATGGAAGCGCTGAAGCCGATCCTGATTATCCCGCTGATCTCCAGCCTGGTGGTCGGTCTGGCGATGATTTACCTGATTGGTAAGCCGGTTGCGGGCATTCTGGCGGGTCTGACCCACTGGCTGCAAACCATGGGCACTGCTAACGCGGTTCTGCTGGGCGCAATCCTCGGCGGCATGATGTGTACCGACATGGGCGGCCCGGTGAACAAAGCGGCATACGCCTTTGGCGTTGGCCTGCTGAGTACCCAGACCTACGCGCCGATGGCGGCAATCATGGCGGCAGGTATGGTGCCACCGCTGGCGCTCGGTCTGGCAACGATTATTGCCCGTCGTAAGTTCGATAAAGCGCAGCAGGAAGGCGGTAAAGCGGCGCTGGTTCTGGGCCTCTGCTTCATTACCGAAGGCGCAATTCCGTTCGCGGCGCGTGACCCAATGCGCGTTCTGCCATGCTGTATCGTTGGTGGCGCGGTAACGGGCGCAATCTCTATGGCGATTGGCGCGAAGCTGATGGCACCACACGGCGGTCTGTTCGTCCTGCTGATCCCTGGCGCCATCACGCCGGTACTGGGTTATCTGCTGGCGATTATTGCCGGTACGCTGGTGGCGGGTCTGTCTTATGCGGTGCTGAAGCGTCCGGAAGCGGAAGTTGTGGCAAAAGCCGCGTAAAAAAGGTGTCGGGTGGCGGCTTCGCCTTACCCGACCTACAAAAAAGCCGGGTTGCATTATGCACCCGGCTTTTTTTATGCCGCCTGTTCAGCGGTTTGCTGCGCCTTCAGCCAGGCAATTTCTTCCGCCCAGATATCCGGGTTGATGGTTTCGAGCACCATCGGAATACCGTCGAAGCGGGCGTCCTGCATGATAAAGCGGAACGCATCGTGGCCGATGTTGCCTTCGCCCAGGCTGTGGTGGCGGTCAACGCGGCTGCCGAACGCGCTTTTCGCATCGTTCAGGTGCATGCCGCGCAGGTACTGAAAGCCCACGATGCGCTCGAACTCTTCGAAGGTGTTTTTCGTTGCTTCGGTGGTGCGCAGGTCATACCCGGCCGCAAACGCATGGCAGGTATCAATGCACACACCCACGCGGGATTTATCTTCCACGCCGTCAATAATCGCCGCCAGATGTTCGAACCTGAAGCCGAGGTTGCTGCCCTGACCGGCGGTGTTCTCAATTACCGCGGTGACGCCTTTGGTCTTGTCCAGCGTGATGTTGATGGACTCGGCAATGCGCGCCAGGCAGGCATCTTCATCAATTTGCATCAAATGACTGCCCGGATGGAAGTTCAGCAGCGTCAGCCCCAGCTGTTCGCAGCGCTGCACTTCATCAAGGAACGCCTCGCGTGATTTTTCCAGCGCTTCCTGAACCGGATGACCGAGGTTAATCAGGTAGCTGTCGTGGGGGAGAATTTGGCCGGGCCCGTAGCGGTATTTCTCGCAGGCGGCTTTGAAGTCATCAATCACGTCAGTAGTGAGCGGTGCGGCGCGCCACTGGCGCTGGTTTTTGGTGAACAGGGCGAAAGCGGTCGCCTCGATTTCGGCGGCGCGAATGGCGGCATTCGCAAGGCCACCGGCGGCGCTAACGTGCGCTCCAACGTATTTCATAAAAAAACTCCTGCTAACCCGAAACGCTTATGATAGCGGGTTAGCAGGAGAAGGACGAGATGGTTTATGCCATCAGGCTGTGTACGGCGAGGTTAATCGCACCGCCGCCGACAATCAGCCAGATGAAGAGCACCAGCGCCATCAGCAGCGGTTTCGCACCGGCCTTTTTCAGCGCGCTGACGTGAGTGGTCACACCCAGCGCCGCCATTGCCATCGCCAGCAGCACGGTGTCCAGCGTCACCAGCATATCCACTACCGCTTTCGGCAGCAGGTGGAAGGAGTTAAAGATAGCGACCACGATGAACAGGATCGCAAACCACGGAATAGTGATTTTGCTCTTCTCGCTGCCGCCAGCCGGAGCCAGCTGTTTAACCCGCGCGGCCAGGAAAATCAGGAACGGGGCCAGCATCATGACGCGCAGCATTTTGGCAATCACCGCCGCGTTTTCGGCTTCCGGGTTAATGGCGTGTCCTGCTGCGACGACCTGAGCCACTTCGTGCATGGTCGAACCGATATAAATGCCGTAGGTTTCCGGGCTAAACCAGTGGGCGACCAGGGGATACATCGCCGGGTAGAGGAAGATCGCCAGCGTACCGAAGATCACCACCGTCGCCACCGCCACGGTCACCTTGCTGGCTTCGGCCTTAACGACGGGTTCTGTTGCCAGCACCGCTGCTGCCCCACAGATACTGCTCCCGGCACCAATCAGCCAGCTGGTGTGCTTGTCCAGGCCAAAGACTTTCTGGCCGATAAAGCAGGCCAGTAAAAAGGTGCTGGTCAGGGTCAGGACGTCGATGGCAATCCCGCTCACACCCACGTCCGCTATCTGCGAAAAGGTGAGGCGAAAGCCGTAAAGAATGATCCCGAGGCGCAGCAGATGCTGCTTGGCGAAAATCACGCCGCCATCGCAGGATTTCCAGATGTGCGGGTATAGGGTATTCCCGACCACCATGCCGAGCAAAATTGCCAGCGTTAGGGCGCTGAAACCTGCGCCTGCGATAGCCGGGATGCTGCCGCCCCATAATGCAGCGCCGGTTATCACGGCGCTGAGCGCAAGACCCGGCACGAAGTGCCACACTGTACGATGATGTTCTAAGGTGAGTTCTGACATAACCTTCTCCTTTGTCTGGCTTAAAGGTTACGGCGTGCTGGCTTAAAAATAAAATTGATTATATATTTATAATTAATCTATATAAGTGGTAAACAACCATGCACATTACATTGCGTCAACTGGAAGTCTTCGCTGAAGTGCTGAAGAGTGGATCGACGACCCAGGCCTCACAGATGCTGGCGCTCTCGCAGTCTGCGGTCAGCGCGGCGCTGACCGATCTCGAAGGACAGCTGGGCGTGCAGCTGTTCGACAGGGTAGGGAAGCGGCTGGTGGTCAACGAACATGGCCGTCTGCTTTACCCACGCGCGTTGGCATTGCTGGAACAGGCCATCGAAATTGAACAGCTGTTCCGCGAAGACAACGGCGCGATCCGCGTGTTTGCCAGCAGCACCATTGGTAACTACATCCTGCCGGAGGTGATTGCCCGCTACCGCCGTGATTTCCCGACGCTGCCTCTGGAGATGAGCGTGGGCAATAGCCAGGACGTGATTAACGCGGTGATCGATTTCCGCGTCGATATCGGCCTGATTGAAGGGCCGTGCCACAACGTGGATATCATTGCCGAACCCTGGCTGGAAGATGAACTGGTGGTGTTTGCCTCCCCGGCCTCTTCTTTATTACAGGGCGAGGTGACGCTGGAACGTCTGGCGCAGGCGCAGTGGATCCTGCGCGAGCAGGGTTCTGGCACGCGTGAAATCGTCGATTACCTGCTGCTCTCCCATCTGCCGCAGTTCCAGCTGGGGATGGAGCTGGGCAACTCAGAGGCCATCAAGCACGCGGTGCGTCATGGACTGGGCATCAGCTGCCTTTCGCGGCGCGTGATTGCTGAACAGCTCGAGGTCGGATCGCTGGTCGAAATTCCCATTCCTCTGCCGAAGCTGGTGCGCACGCTGTGGTGCATTCATCACCGCCAGAAACACCTTTCCAGTTCGCTTCAGCGTTTTCTGCGCTACTGCGCCATTTAACCTTCCCCGGTGGCGCTTCGCTTACCGGGGCTACGCGCGCCTGTCACCTAACATTTTTATGCTTTACTTATAATCCTGGCCGAGTCATGAAGCTCTCTTATAACTGGGTATTTCTGCCGGAAGGAACGGAGATCGTCTGCTACAATCGCGCCTCATTTAATAAATGGACAGCATTTTCACATGGTTTCAGAAACTAAAACCACAGAAGCGCCCGCGCTACGTCGCGAACTTAAGGCGCGTCACCTGACGATGATCGCTATCGGCGGTTCCATCGGTACAGGTCTTTTCGTTGCCTCTGGCGCAACGATTTCAGCAGCAGGCCCGGGTGGGGCACTCTTCTCTTATATCCTGATTGGCCTGATGGTCTACTTCCTGATGACCAGTCTGGGCGAACTGGCGGCTTACATGCCGGTGTCCGGCTCGTTTTCAACCTACGGGCAAAAATACGTTGAAGAAGGCTTCGGCTTCGCGCTGGGCTGGAACTACTGGTACAACTGGGCGGTCACTATCGCCGTTGACCTGGTCGCCGCGCAACTGGTGATGAACTGGTGGTTCCCGGATACGCCGGGCTGGATCTGGAGCGCCCTGTTCCTGGCCGTCATCTTCCTGCTGAACTACATCTCTGTGCGCGGTTTCGGCGAAGCAGAATACTGGTTCTCTTTAATTAAAGTGGCTACCGTCATCATCTTTATCGTTGTCGGCGTGGCGATGATCGTGGGTATTTTTAAAGGCGCTGAACCTGCCGGATGGAGTAACTGGACGATAGGCGATGCGCCGTTTGCCGGGGGCTTCTCGGCGATGATTGGCGTGGCAATGATTGTCGGCTTCTCCTTCCAGGGGACCGAGCTTATCGGTATTGCGGCCGGTGAGTCTGAAAACCCGGAGAAGAACATTCCGCGCGCGGTGCGTCAGGTGTTCTGGCGTATCCTGCTGTTCTATGTGTTCGCTATTCTGATTATCAGCCTGATTATTCCGTATACCGACCCGAGCCTGCTGCGTAACGATGTCAAAGACATCAGCGTCAGCCCGTTCACGCTGGTCTTCCAGCACGCGGGTCTGCTCTCGGCGGCGGCGGTGATGAACGCGGTGATCCTGACGGCGGTGCTGTCTGCGGGTAACTCCGGTATGTACGCATCCACCCGTATGCTGTACACCCTGGCCTGCGACGGTAAAGCTCCGCGTGTTTTCGCCAAACTGTCACGTGGCGGCGTACCGCGTAATGCGCTCTATGCAACCACGGTGATTGCCGGTCTGTGCTTCCTGACCTCGATGTTTGGCAACCAGACGGTCTACCTGTGGCTGCTGAATACCTCCGGGATGACGGGCTTTATCGCCTGGCTGGGGATTGCCATCAGCCACTACCGCTTCCGTCGCGGCTACGTGATGCAGGGCCATGACCTGAACAACCTGCCGTACCGTTCAGGGTTCTTCCCGCTGGGGCCGATTTTCGCCTTCATTCTGTGCCTGATTATTACGCTGGGGCAGAACTATGAAGCCTTCCTTGCGGATTCCATTGACTGGGGCGCCGTCACGGCCACCTACATCGGTATTCCGCTGTTCCTGATCATCTGGTTTGGCTACAAACTGACGAAAGGAACCCACTTCGTTCGCTACAGTGAAATGGATTTCCCGGAACGATTTAAACAATAACCGCACTTCCTCTCCTTTAGCCCGCTCACCTGAGCGGGCTTTTTTATCTCCACAATATGCAGAACGGATATAATTTTTAACAATTGAATTGATAATAATTATCGTTTGCTTTATCGTTACGAAATAATAAGTAAAACACCGACCCGCCGAAGATGTGGGCGGAGTGTAAAGCGTTGTGAGCAATAATTAGTTGATTTAGTTGTATTTACCTCATGGAGATATGGAATGTTTAGGTTGAATCCTTTCGTCAGGGGAGGACTTTGTGCGTCCGCAATGTCCCTGGCACTGCCTGTCATCGCTGCGGAATCTGGCGACACACTGGTTGTAACGGCATCAGCGACCGAGCAAAACCTGAAGGACGCACCGGCGAGCATCAGCGTCATTACCCAGGAAGACTTGAAGCGTAAGCCCGTTCAGAATCTTAAAGATGTGTTACAGGATGTGCCGGGCGTACAGCTCACAAACGAAGGGGACAACCGCAAAGGAGTCAGTATTCGCGGTCTGGACAGCAGCTACACGCTGATTCTGGTCGACGGCAAGCGCGTCAGCTCCCGCAACGCGGTATTCCGCCACAACGATTTTGACCTGAACTGGGTGCCTGTCGATGCCATCGAGCGGATCGAAGTGGTGCGCGGTCCGATGTCTTCCCTCTACGGTTCCGATGCGCTGGGTGGCGTGGTCAACATCATCACCAAAAAAATCGGTCAGAAATGGACCGGAACCCTGAGCGCGGATTCAACCATTCAGGAACACCGCGATCGCGGTGACACCAACAACGGTCAGTTCTACACCAGCGGCCCGCTGGTGGACGGCGTGCTGGGGCTTAAAGCCTACGGCAGCGTGTCTAAACGTGAAAAAGACGATCAGCAACAATCCTCTACCTCCGCGAGCGGTGAAACGCCGCGTATCGAAGGCTTCACCAGCCGCGACGCCAACGTCGAATTCGCCTGGACGCCGACGGAAAATCATGACTTTACCGCGGGATACGGTTTCGACCGTCAGGATCGCGACTCAGACTCCCTCGACAAAAACCGCCTTGAGCGCCAGAACTACTCCCTCAGCCACAACGGCCGCTGGGGCGTGGGCAACAGTGAACTGAAGGTGTACGGCGAGAAGGTCGACAACAAAAACCCGGGCAACAGCAGTCCGATTACCTCCGAAAGCAACGCGGTTGATGGGAAGTACGTGCTGCCGCTGGGCGAAATCAATCAGCTGCTGACCTTCGGCGGCGAGTGGCGTCACGACAAGCTGAAAGATCCAGTCAACCTGACGGGTAGCTCCAGCAGCACGACCTCGGCAAGCCAGTACGCGCTGTTCCTTGAAGACGAATGGCGTATCTTCGAGCCGCTGGCGCTGACCACCGGCATTCGTATGGATGACCATGAAACCTATGGCGACCACTGGAGCCCGCGTGCCTATCTGGTCTACAGCGCGACCGACACCGTCACGGTGAAAGGGGGCTGGGCCACCGCGTTTAAAGCGCCATCGCTGCTGCAGCTCAGCCCGGACTGGATCACCGGTTCCTGCCGTGGCGCCTGCGAGATTGTCGGTAACCCGGACCTGAAGCCGGAAACCAGCGAAAGCTTCGAGCTGGGTCTCTACTACAGCGGGGAAGAGGGCTGGTTAGAAGGCGTGCAGGCCAGCATCACTACCTTCCAGAACGACGTGGACGACCGCATCAGCATCAGCCGTACGGCTAACGTGAACCAGGCGCAAAGCTACCCGAACTATGTTGGGCTGAACGCCGACGGCGAACCCATTTTCCGCTATTACAACGTCAACAAGGCGCGTATCCGTGGGGTAGAAACCGAGCTGAAGTTCCCGATTGCGGAAGACTGGAAAGTCACGCTGAACTACACCTACAACGATGGTCGTGACATCAGCAACGGCGGCAACAAACCGCTCTCCGAACTGCCGTTCCACACCGCTAACGGAACCGTTGACTGGAAGGCAACTCAGGACTGGTCGTTCTATGTGCAGGGTAACTATAAAGGCGAGAAACGCGCGCTCACCAGCGGTGAACCTACGCCGGGCGGCTACGTCATCTGGAACACCGGTGCGGCATGGCAGGCAACGAAAGCCGTCAAGCTGCGCGCAGGCGTGCAGAACTTGCTGGATAAAGACCTGAGCCGTGACGATTACAGCTATACGGAAGATGGTCGTCGCTACTTTGTCGGTGTGGATTATACGTTCTGATGTAACCTTTATGCCCGGTGGCGCTTCGCTTACCGGGCCTACAAAAACCACGAACGTAGGCCGGGCAAGGCGAAGCCGCCACCCGGCAATCGCACGCACTATGCAAACAAATGCTCCGCATGGAAGCGAAGATGATCCTCAATAAAGGACTCGATGAAGTAATAGCTGTGGTCATACCCCGGCTGAATGCGCAGCGTCAGCGGCCAGTCCTTCTGGCGAGCCGCTTCGGCCAGCACCGCAGGTTGTAGCTGTCCGGCGAGGAACTGATCCGCATCGCCCTGATCGATAAGCGTTGGGATCGCGTCTTCTGCCTGGCTTGCCAGCATCAGCGCGCAGCTGTCCCATTCCTGCCAGGTTTCTGCGTTATCGCCCAGATAGTGCGTAAAGGCTTTTTGCCCCCACGGCACCTGCGTTGGGTTCACAATCGGCGCAAAGGCCGACACGCTGGTATATTTCCCGGGGTTTTTCAGCGCCATGATAAGCGCACCGTGACCCCCCATCGAGTGCCCGCTGATGGCGCAACGGTCATTCACTGCAAACTCTGCCTGAATCAGCGCAGGTAGCTCGTCACGAATGTAGTCATACATGCGGTAGTGGCTCGCCCACGGCTGCTCGGTCGCGTTCAGATAAAACCCGGCGCCTTTGCCTAAATCGTATCCGGCATCGTCGGCGACCTCATCCCCACGCGGGCTGGTGTCTGGCATCACCAGCGCTATGCCAAGCTCGGCCGCAATACGCTGCGCGCCCGCTTTGGTGGTGAAGTTTTCGTCGTTGCAGGTCAGGCCTGAAAGCCAGAACAGAACCGGCGGTTTTTCCGTCGGCGGCAGGAAAATGCTGAACGTCATCGCACAGTTCAGTACGGTGGAGTCGTGCCGCCAGCGCTGCTGTCGACCTTCAAAACAACGGTGCTCTTCGAGCAGTTCCATGCAAGGCTCCTTAATGAGAATACGTATTCATAAAATCCATAATACAGAGTTTTCATTGACCTGTGAGCAACTTTCACTTTCCCCTTGCGCTCAGATACTGCATCATAAATTTACTTTTCTTTAACAATCGGAGCGGTCATGGCGCTGCGTATCGCGCTCAGCGGATTTGTGGTTTTGGTGGTGGCAATGGGGATCGGGCGCTTTGCCTTTACGCCTCAGGTTCCGCTGATGATTGCCGCCGGGCAACTCACGCTGACCAGTGCGGGTCTGGTGGCGGCGATGAACTACCTGGGCTATCTGGTGGGGGCGTGGGATGCCATGCGCGCCCATCGCTTTGTGGAAACACGCCTGTGGCTGGGCATCACTGGCGCGGTTGCGCTGACGCTGCTCTCGGCTGCGGCGGATAACGCCGTGGTTCATGGCTTACTGCGCTTCGTGATTGGCTGCATGAGCGGCTGGTCTATGGTGCTGATAGCCGCCTGGACCAACGAGCGGCTGGGTCAGTTGGGCAAACCGGGGCTTAGCGCCGCTGTCTTTGCCGGGCCGGGCGCAGGCATAGCCCTGAGCGGGCTGCTCGCGGTCTATATTCAGGCGAAGGCGCTCTCTGCCGGGGCGGCATGGCAGATTTACGGCGTGCTGGCGCTGGTGCTCATTGCGCTGGTGGCACGATATCTGCCGCGTGCGGGCCAGCTTCATCGGCCAGGAACCGCACCGGAGCCGCTGGTGCTGACGTCGGATTTAAAGCGCCTGGTCTGGAGCTACAGCCTCGCGGGGTTTGGCTATATCCTCCCGGCGACCTTCCTGTCGCAAATGGCGGCGGTGCGTTTTCCCGGCAGCCTGTTTGCCCAGTTTGTCTGGCCGATTTTCGGTTTCGCTGCCGTCATCGGCATCGTGCTCAGTATCTTACTGCGCCATACATCCACGGCAAACCGCAGGCTGGCGATTGTTTTGTGGTTACAGGGCGCAGGCGTGCTGGCCGCCTGGCTGCTGCCGGGGATTGGCGGTTTGCTGACGGGCGGTCTGCTGGTCGGCGGCGGGTTCTTGTGTGCCGTGCAGCTTTCTCTGCTCTACGGTCGCGAGCTGGCACCGAACCACACGCGCTATATGGCGGGACTGCTTACCACCGGCTATGCCATCGGCCAGCTGATTGGCCCTGTGACGTCCGCGCTATCCACCTGGTTGACGCACCGGCTGGAGCCTGCGCTGGGGCTGGCAGGCATCGCACTGTTCATCGGCGGGGCGCTGGTCTGGAACCGTCAGGCTGAAAGGCAGCAGCAATTGCAATAATTATCGTCGTGAATACTGGATTATGTGCGCCGCCTCACGCACAATGAGCGCACACTTTTGCCACAACGAGGGCAAAAGACGCCACACCTGCAGGAGAAAAGAATGTCATCACTCAGTAAAGAAGCTGCTCTGGTCCATGAAGCCCTGGTTGCGCGCGGCCTTGAAACGCCACTGCGTCCACCGGTTCAGGAACTGGATAATGAAACCCGTAAACGTCTGATTTCCGGGCATATGACCGAGATCATGCAACTGCTTAATCTCGATCTGAGCGATGACAGCCTGATGGAAACGCCTCAGCGCATCGCGAAAATGTACGTAGACGAGATCTTCTCTGGTCTTGATTACGCCAATTTCCCGAAAATCACCGTCATTGAAAACAAAATGAAGGTCGATGAGATGGTGACGGTGCGCGATATCACGCTCACCAGTACCTGCGAGCACCACTTCGTGACCATCGATGGCAAAGCGACCGTGGCGTATATTCCAAAAGATACGGTCATTGGCCTGTCCAAAATCAACCGTATCGTGCGGTTCTTCTCCCAGCGTCCGCAGGTGCAGGAGCGTCTGACGCAGCAGATCCTGACCGCGCTGCAAACGCTGTTGGGCACCAATAACGTGGCGGTCTCCATCGACGCGGTGCACTATTGCGTGAAAGCGCGTGGCGTGCGTGATGCGACCAGCGCAACCACCACCACGTCGCTGGGCGGTCTGTTTAAATCGAGCCAGAACACCCGCCAGGAGTTCCTGCGCGCCGTGCGTCACCACAATTAATCAGACAGGGCAGGGACCATGGAGCGAAACGTCACGCTCGATTTTGTTCGCGGCGTCGCCATTCTCGGTATCCTGCTGCTCAATATTAGCGCCTTCGGCTTGCCGAAGGCCGCTTATCTCAATCCCGCCTGGTACGGCGATATCACCCGAAGCGATGCCTGGACATGGGCGATCCTCGATCTCTTTGCGCAGGTTAAATTCCTGACGCTGTTTGCGCTGCTTTTTGGCGCAGGTTTGCAGCTTCTGCTCAAACGCGGCACGCGCTGGATCCAGTCTCGTTTAACGCTGCTGGCGATCCTCGGCTTTATTCACGGTTTGTTCTTCTGGGATGGCGACATTCTGCTCGCCTACGGCCTGGTCGGGCTCATCTGCTGGCGACTTATCCGCGATGCGCCCAGCGTAAAAAGCCTGTTCAACACCGGCGTGATGCTCTATGTCATGGGGCTCTGCGTACTGTTTCTGCTGGGCGTTATCTCTGGCGATTCAACAAACCGCTCGTGGATCCCCGACGCGGCCAACCTGCAGTATGAGCAGTTCTGGAAGCTGAAAGGGGGGGCTGAGGCGATAGGTAATCGGGCCGATATGCTCGGTGATAATCTCCTTGCGCTGGGCGCGCAGTACGGCTGGCAGCTGGCAGGGATGATGCTGATGGGCGCGTCACTCATGCGTACCGGCTGGCTGAAGGGCGAATTCAGCCTGCGCCACTATCGCCGCACGGGCGCGGGTCTGGTCCTGCTCGGCGTGCTGTTTAATCTCCCGGCGGTGATCATGCAGTGGCATCTTCACTGGGATTACCGCTGGTGCGCCTTCCTGCTTCAGGTGCCGCGTGAGCTTAGCGCCCCGTTCCAGACCATTGGCTACGCGGCGCTGATCTATGGTTTCTGGCCGCAGCTTTCCCGCCTGTGGATTGTCAGCGCCGTGGCCTGCGTTGGCCGCATGGCGTTAAGCAATTACATCCTGCAAACGCTGATCTGCACCACGCTGTTCTACCGATTTGGCCTGTTTATGAAATTCGATCGACTCACGCTACTGGCGTTTGTTATTCCGGTCTGGATGGTTAACGTGGCGTTTTCCGTTATCTGGCTGCGTTATTTCCGCCAGGGGCCGCTGGAGTGGGTCTGGCGAAAATTAACCGCACATGCTTCGGGTGTATCATTGCGTAATACATCCGGATAACGATCTGGATCACAATCATTAACAAAACGGATGTAAGCGTTTTCATCTGTGTGAGCTTCTTCACGTAGTCCCCTTTCTCTCGCTGCCAAAATAGCCTCCTTGCTAAACACAGGGGGTGTCTGTGAGTTGCTGCAATCCTTTGAAGGATGGTGAACATGATCACCATTCGTGACGTCGCCCGCCTGGCGGGCGTTTCCGTGGCTACCGTCTCTCGCGTGCTGAACAACAGCGCGCTGGTCAGCCCTGAAACCCGTGAAACCGTAATGAAAGCCGTGACCCAGCTAGGGTACCGGCCAAACGCCAACGCGCAGGCGCTGGCGACTCAGGTGAGCGATACCATTGGCGTCGTGGTGATGGATGTGTCGGATGCCTTCTTTGGCGCGCTGGTTAAGGCGGTGGACGTTGTCGCCCAGCAGCACCAGAAGTACGTGCTGATTGGCAACAGCTATCACGAGGCGGAAAAAGAGCGTCATGCCATTGAGGTGCTGATACGCCAGCGCTGTAACGCCCTGATTGTGCATTCAAAAGCGTTAAGCGACGAAGAGCTGGCCGGGTTTATGGAGCAGATCCCCGGCATGGTATTAATCAACCGTATTGTGCCAGGCTACGCGCACCGCTGCGTTGGGTTGGATAACGTCAGCGGCGCGATGATGGCGACGCGGATGCTCATCAGCAACGGCCATCAGCGCATCGGGTATCTTGCTTCCAGCCACCAGATTGAAGACGACGGAATGCGTCGGGAAGGGTGGCAGAACGCGTTGAAAGAGCACGGCATTGTCCCGCTGGAAAGCTGGGTAGGAACCGGTACGCCGGATATGCAGGGCGGGGAAGCCGCGATGGTTGAGCTGCTGGGCCGTAATCTGCAGCTTTCCGCCGTGTTTGCCTATAACGACAGCATGGCGGCGGGAGCGCTGACTGCGCTGAAGGACAACGGAATTGCGGTGCCACAGCATTTGTCGCTGATTGGCTTCGATGATATCCCGATTGCCCGTTACACCGACCCGCAGTTAACCACTGTGCGTTACCCCATTGCCTCGATGGCGAAACTGGCGACAGAACTGGCGTTACAGGGCGCTGCAGGCCTGCTGGATCCTGACGCAACGCACTGTTTCATGCCAACTTTAGTCAGGCGGCACTCTGTATCTATTCGGCAAACTGTGGCTCCGATCACTAACTAATTATGTGGCGTGATGTAACCGTTTTCAATCTGTGAGTAAATTCACAGTATCTTAACAAGCCGCTGACTATGATGTCAGCGTTTTAGAGGCTGAAACGCTATGTAACGGTGATTAATCATTTTCACTATAGCCAGCGAGCCGAAAACAACGAATAAAACGCATTTCTGGAGCGTTACCGAACACGGAAGATAGAAATTTTATAAGTGAACTTCGGCGATCAGTAACGTTTTATTAACACCTGCCCGCCGACCGTTATTCACAAGAACTACCCTGCATAAAAAAAACCGGAGATACCATGAATAAGAAGGTGTTGACTCTGTCTGCTGTAATGGCAAGCATGCTTTTTGGTGCAGCAGCGCACGCTGCGGATACCCGTATTGGCGTGACCATCTATAAATACGACGACAACTTCATGTCCGTTGTGCGTAAAGCGATTGAGAAAGATGCGAAAGCAGCGCCAGACGTTCAGCTGCTGATGAACGACTCCCAGAATGACCAGTCCAAACAGAACGACCAGATCGACGTTCTGCTGGCGAAAGGCGTGAAAGCCCTGGCGATCAACCTGGTTGACCCGGCTGCAGCAGGCACGGTTATCGAGAAAGCGCGTGGCCAGAACGTGCCAATCGTCTTCTTCAACAAAGAACCTTCCCGTAAGGCGCTGGATAGCTACGACAAAGCGTTTTACGTCGGTACTGACTCCAAAGAGTCCGGCATTATTCAGGGCGATCTGATCGCGAAGCACTGGGCTGCGAACCCGAACTGGGACCTGAACAAAGACGGTCAAATTCAGTTCGTTCTGCTGAAAGGCGAGCCAGGCCACCCGGATGCTGAAGCCCGTACCACCTACGTTATCAAAGAGCTGAACGACAAGGGCCTGAAAACCCAGCAGCTGGCGTTAGATACCGCGATGTGGGATACCGCTCAGGCGAAAGATAAGATGGACGCGTGGCTCTCTGGCCCGAACGCCAACAAAATCGAAGTCGTGATCGCGAACAACGATGCGATGGCGATGGGTGCCGTTGAAGCGCTGAAAGCACACAACAAATCCTCCATTCCTGTATTCGGCGTAGATGCGCTGCCAGAAGCGCTGGCGCTGGTTAAATCCGGTGCGATGGCCGGTACCGTTCTGAACGATGCCAACAACCAGGCGAAAGCCACCTTCGACCTGGCGAAAAACCTGGCCGACGGTAAAGGTGCCGCTGACGGCACGACCTGGAAAATTGAAAACAAAATCGTTCGCGTGCCATACGTGGGCGTAGACCAGTCCAACCTGGCTGAGTTTATCGGTAAATAAGATCTTTGTTTTGTCTTCACTGGGCGCAATTCGTTGCGCCCTTTTATAACGCGATATGCGAGGCCAACAAGGTATAATTATGGTCAGCACAACTACTCAGTCGTCCGGTGAATACTTGTTGGAAATGACCGGTGTTAACAAGTCTTTTCCCGGTGTTAAGGCACTCGATAATGTTAATTTAAAAGTGCGTCCTCACTCTATTCATGCTTTGATGGGGGAGAACGGTGCGGGTAAATCAACGTTATTAAAATGTCTTTTTGGGATCTATCAAAAAGATTCTGGCAGCATTCTTTTTCAGGGGAAAGAGATCGATTTCCATTCAGCGAAAGAAGCGCTGGAAAACGGTATCTCGATGGTTCACCAGGAATTAAACCTGGTACTGCAACGCTCGGTAATGGATAACATGTGGTTGGGACGTTACCCAACTAAAGGTGTGTTTGTCGATCAGGATAAAATGTATCGCGACACCAAAGCGATTTTCGATGAGCTGGATATTGATATCGATCCGCGCGCCCGCGTGGGGACATTATCTGTTTCCCAGATGCAGATGATCGAAATTGCCAAAGCGTTCTCCTATGATGCGAAAATCGTCATCATGGACGAACCCACGTCGTCATTAACGGAAAAAGAGGTTAATCACCTTTTTACCATTATTCGCAAACTGAAAGATCGCGGCTGCGGCATTGTCTATATCTCGCATAAAATGGAAGAGATCTTCCAGCTGTGCGATGAAATTACTATCCTGCGCGACGGCCAGTGGATTGCCACTCAGCCGCTGGAAGGGCTGGACATGGACAAGATCATCGCCATGATGGTGGGCCGTTCCCTGAACCAGCGCTTCCCGGACAAAGAAAACAAGCCGGGCGAAGTGATTCTGGAAGTGCGCAATCTCACCTCGCTGCGCCAGCCGTCCATTCGCGACGTCTCCTTCGACCTGCACAAAGGCGAAATTCTGGGCATTGCCGGGCTGGTGGGGGCCAAACGTACCGATATCGTGGAAACCCTGTTTGGTATCCGGGAAAAATCGGGCGGCACCATTACGCTGCACGGTAAAAAAATTAACAACCATAATGCCAACGAAGCCATTAATAACGGTTTCGCGCTGGTGACGGAAGAGCGTCGCTCGACGGGTATTTATGCCTATCTCGATATTAACTTTAACTCGTTAATTTCGAACATTCGTAACTATAAAAGTAAAATCGGTCTGCTGGATAATTCCCGCATGAAGAGCGATACCCAGTGGGTAATTGACTCCATGCGCGTCAAAACACCAGGCCACCGCACGCAAATTGGTTCGCTCTCGGGTGGGAACCAGCAAAAAGTCATTATTGGCCGCTGGTTATTGACCCAGCCAGAAATTCTGATGCTGGATGAACCGACCCGCGGTATCGATGTGGGTGCAAAATTCGAAATTTATCAGTTGATTGCTGAGCTGGCTAAAAAGAATAAAGGGATCATTATTATTTCTTCCGAAATGCCGGAACTGTTAGGGATCACAGACCGTATTCTGGTTATGAGCAATGGTCTCGTTGCCGGTATTGTTGACACCAAAACGACAACGCAAAATGAAATTTTGCGTCTTGCGTCTTTGCACCTTTAAGATCAGGGGCTCCTCATGAGTGCGTTAAATAAGAAAAGTTTTCTCACTTATCTGAAAGAAGGCGGTATTTACGTTGTTCTTTTAGTATTACTGGCCATTATTATCTTCCAGGACCCAACGTTCTTAAGCCTGCTGAACCTGAGTAACATCCTGACTCAGTCCTCCGTGCGTATCATCATCGCGCTTGGCGTGGCCGGTTTGATTGTCACCCAGGGGACTGACCTGTCAGCAGGACGTCAGGTAGGGCTGGCGGCGGTTATAGCGGCAACACTGCTGCAGTCGATGGAAAACGCCAACAAGGTGTTCCCGGAAATGGCAACCATGCCGATTTTCGTGGTGATCCTGATCGTCTGCGCCATCGGTGCGGTGATCGGCCTGATCAACGGCATCATCATTGCTTACCTGAACGTGACGCCATTTATCACCACGCTGGGTACGATGATCATCGTTTACGGTATCAACTCCCTGTACTACGACTTCGTAGGCGCGTCGCCAATCTCGGGCTTTGACAGCGGCTTCTCGACCTTTACGCAAGGGTTTATCGCGCTGGGCAGCTTCCGCCTGTCCTATATCACCTTCTATGCGCTGATTGCGGTGGCCTTCGTTTGGGTGCTGTGGAACAAAACCCGCTTCGGTAAAAACATTTTTGCCATCGGCGGTAACCCGGAAGCGGCGAAAGTCTCCGGCGTTAACGTTGCCCTGAACCTGCTGATGATTTATGCGCTGTCCGGTGTGTTCTACGCCTTCGGCGGGATGCTGGAAGCGGGCCGTATCGGCTCAGCCACCAACAACCTTGGCTTCATGTACGAGCTGGATGCGATTGCGGCCTGCGTGGTGGGCGGCGTCTCCTTCAGCGGCGGCGTAGGTACCGTGCTCGGCGTGGTCACCGGTGTGATCATCTTTACCGTCATTAACTACGGTCTGACCTATATCGGCGTCAACCCGTACTGGCAGTACATCATCAAAGGCGCCATCATCATCTTCGCGGTTGCGCTGGACTCGCTGAAATACGCGCGTAAGAAATAATTGCACCTCGCATTATCCGGCCCGCTCGTTGAGCGGGCTTTTTTTTTTACGCGAGCGTGGATTCCTGCCCGGTGACAATGCTCTCGAACCAGTCAAGCTCGGAAAGCTTGCAGGCTACCCACTGTTCTGAAAAGGCTTCGCCTAAGCTGTCGGTGAGATACTGGCAGCGGGAAAATGCCTCGATTGCCTGCTGCTGGAACAGGGGCAGCTCAGGCTCATCACGCTGCGGTTCTGGTAAATCACCCTCATCGAAATTTTCCAGACCGTATAACATGCCTGTCAGGATGGTTGCCGCAACGAGATACGGGTTGGCATCAGCGCCCGCCAGGCGGTACTCAATGCGGCGGTTGTTCTCATCCGAGCAGGGGATACGCAGCGCGGCGGTGCGGGTGTTATAACCCCATGAATGGAATAACGGCTCTCTGAGGTTTTTACGAAGACGCCGGAAAGCGTTAACGCCGGGGGCCAGAATGGCGACAGAGGCGGGCATCAGCGCCAGCTGGCCTGCGATGCATAAGCGCATCATGCTATTGAGTTCATCTGCCGGTGAGGCAAATGCGTTATCACCGTGAATATCATTCAGGCTGAAATGAAAATGCAGGCCGCTGCCGGACAAGCGGCTGAACGGCTTGGCCATAAAGTTAGCCTGAAGGCCGTGCTTTTCAGCGGCAAACCGCGTTAACCGACGCAGTGCAAGGATATTGTCACATACCTCCACGATCCGATGGCTGTGCTTCAGGTTTAACTCGAACTGACCTGATTCGGCCTCTGCCACAATGCCGGTCAGCGGAATTTGCTGCTGATGCGCCAGCTGTTCCAGCTCGTCAAAGAGCGCAGCGTGAGCTGACGACGTATCCATATGAAAGCAGCCCTGATTCTGAAGATCCTGAGTGCCAGGCCCTGTCAGGTAGAACTCAATTTCCGGCGCCATTACCGGATACAGCCCGTGCTGATGAAAACGCGCCAGAACGTTCTGCAATATGACGCGTGGTTCAAGGGGACAAGGTTGCCCGTCGCTATCCTTCATCGTCAGGAGGATCTGGGCGGTATGCAGCGGATCGTGCGAAGAGGGGCGGAGGGAACCGGCAACCGGCATGCAAAGTCGGTCTGGCTCATCGTCATGTGACGCGGCGACTTTCCCTTTTTGATCCATCGAATAGACCGAGAGAGGAAAATAGCAGCCTTTCTCCAGACTCTGCATGCTGTCTACGGAAAGTCGCTTACCGCGCATAATGCCGTTGATATCGTTGAGATAGACATCGATGTGTTTGGTTTGCGGATAGCGTTCGAGATAATCCGCCACATTCACCGACAGGCTCTGCAGCAGGGTGCCAGGCTTCTCCTCAAGATAGAGGCCGGAATTGAGCGCGGTCGGCAGCGATAAGCCCGGGAAATTAAAGTACGGGCGGATACTTTTCAGGAAAAACGCGTTCATTATCGAGTTCATAGTCAGTCTTCAATGAAGCCGTAGCGGCAGTGAACTCAGCGTAAAAGGTCAGGCGTAAAGAGGTGATAAAAAGCACGACGCCCGGCGTAAAGAAACTATAAACGGAGGCTATTTTTTCTCTTTTTTCTGCAGATCGAGCAGCTGCTCCGGCGTCACCGCCGGATAACCCTGCGCATCTTCCGGCACCTCGTGCATCGCCGGAATCGGCACCAGCGGGCCTAAAAAGCGCGGTTCACGTTTGAAGATGTAGAGATCGGCCAAGGCGCCAAAGCGGGCACCGAACTCGCGCACGCGCACGCTCAGCATGTCTTTTGGCGACGGGACGGCGTAGCACTGAGCCTGGATACCCATATGCAGCGCAATAAACAGCGCGCGCTCGCAGTGGAAGCGCTGGGTAATGATGATGAAATCGTTAGTGTCGAACACCTTGCGGGTGCGTACGATGGAGTCCAGGGTGCGGAACCCGGCGTAGTCGAGCACGATATCGGCCGGATCGACGCCTGCGGCAATCAGGTCTTTACGCATCGTCACCGGCTCGTTGTAGCTTTGCAGAGCGTTATCGCCGCTCAGCAGCAGGTAATTCACCTTGCCGCTGTTATAGGCGTTCAGCGCGCCCTGAATGCGGTAGCGGTAATACTGGTTGATCACGCCGGTGCGGTAATACTTAGCGGTACCGAGCACCACGCCGACCTGACGGTAGGGCAGGTCCTGGAGGTCGTCAAAAATGTAGGGGGCGGTTTTCCAGCTCATCCAGCGGTCGAGACCGAGCACGATCAACAGCAGTATGCCGACCAGGACAGACAGGCTGTAAAAAACGCGCTTTAACATGGAGATGGCTCGTTCGTGGATGAAAGTTCACTCAGGCTACTGTACCCGCCTGGTTAGCGCAAGAAACGGTGAATCAACTGAGGGCTTTTTCAGCAAACTGGCGGGCATTTCTGCCCGCCGGAAGGTTCAGGCAAGCAGCACGCGGTCAATTGTGGTGCAGCCCAACGCTTTCAGCGTTGCGGCGGTGGCATCCCACTGAATCAGCGGCGCGTCGGCTTTTTCTGCCAGAATGGCGCGCTGAATGTCCGGATAGTCATAGCCGTTCAGGCTAAGCAGGTTAAGCGCGCCCTGCAGCGGAGGCAGCGTCGGGTTGAACGCGGCATTTTCCGCATAGCTGCCGGTAAAGATACGACCATCGCGGCACTGCAGCGCCACGCCGCTCGGCGATTTGCTGTAAGGCGTATGGCTCTTGTTGGCCGCACGAATGGCCGCTTCGCTCAGGTCATCGCCGGACAGGGCGAAACCGTGATCCTGCTCGTCCATCAGCAGCGTTTTAATCTCGAGATCTTTCGGACCAAAGGCGTCCGGCAGGTAATCCCCCAGCGTATGCGGCGCGCGGCCTGGCAGGTTGATGCGCAGCTGCAGCCCGCTGTTCAGCTCGTTCATAAACTGACGGCAGTGACCGCAGGGGGTGTAGTTAACGGTGATGGCGCTCAATGCTTTTTCACCGCGTAGCCAGGCGTGGCTGATGGCGCTCTGCTCGGCGTGGACAGTTTGCTGCATGGTCGCGCCGAGGAACTCCATGTTACCACCGAAATACCAGGTTCCGCTGACGCCGCGCGCAATGGCGCCGACGTTGAAGTGGGAAAGGTCGGCACGCGCGCAGGCAGCAGCCAGGGGCAGCAGTGCGAAAGCCAGCGCGTCTTCATCCAGTCCCGTTGCCTGTTTCAGCGTCGTGACCTGCTCCGCCGTCAGCAGGGCGGGGAAATGCGTATCCGCCAGAACCGGAGCCAGGGCTGATTGCAAATTCTCTGCAAGCTGGGCGAAAGCAGCTTGAAAACGTGGGTGCATGGCGTTTGCCTCATAAAGGTTAATGGATCGGTAGTGTACGGAGCCGCTGGGGCTTTATATGTGATCCACTTCTCATTATGTATGCAACTTATGAAAACAAAATGAAAATTGCGCGACGCATCGCAAATTTTAGCCCATCACCGCCAGAATAATCGGGAAGACAAAGGGGGCAATCAGGGAGGTGATAATCCCGCAGATCACCAGCGCCAGCGAGCTAAACGCCCCTTCCTGATAGTCCACTTCGGCGCAGCGCGCGGTGCCCAGGGCGTGAGACGCGGTCCCCATCGCCAGACCACGTGCCGCTTTGGTGCGGATCTTCATCAGATTCAGCAGGGTATGGCCAAACACCGCGCCCAGGATCCCGACGAAAATTACGCACATGGCGCTGATGGCCGGAATGCCACCGATGCTGCCGCCAACCGCCATCGCAATCGGTGTGGTGACGGACTTCGGCAGAATAGAGGCGGCAATCTGCGGCGAAGCCCCCATTAGCAGGGCCACCGAGGTACCGGTGATCATCGCCACCAGGCTACCGATAAAACAGATGGTGATGATGGACTTCCAGCGGGCGCGGATCTGGTGCAGCTGTTCATATAAAGGAAACGCCAGTGCAACAACGGCAGGCTGCAGCAGATCGTTTAAAATTTTGCTCCCTGCGAAGTAACGTTCGTAGGGAATGCCGGTGAGTAGCAGGAAAGGAATAATCACCACCATCGCCACCAGCAGCGGGTTGAGCAACGGCATTTTGAAGCGTACGGCAAGTTTACGTGCAGCGAAGAACACCGCCAGGGTTAACGGCAGCGACCACCAGATATTGGCCATCATTTTTTTGTTTTCTCCCCGACCACTTTACGTTCGCCATGCACGATGTGCGAACTCCAGCTCACCACCAGGAACACCACCAGCGTACTGACCGCGCAGGAGACGACAATCGGGCCGAACTGCGCTTTGAGCACGTCGTAATATTGCATGACGCCTACGCCGATGGGCACGAACAGCAGCGCCATGTAGCGGATAAGCACGAAGCAGCCAGGGTTGACCCACTTCGCGGGCAGCACCTGTAAAGCCAGCAGGACAAACAGGATCAGCATCCCGATAATGCTGCCGGGAATGACGATCGGCAGCAGCGAGGCGATGAAAATCCCGGCGTACAGGCAGGCGTAAATCAGGACGAATGCGCGCAGATACTGCCAGATTGTATTCAGTGATTTGCTCATGGTGAAAGTCCTTGATGAAACGCATTCATCATACAATTAAACCCAGAAATGTGCCACGGATCACATCATGAATTTTGAGCATACCAGACATTCCAGAATGGAACGCCGTGCTTTCCTCAACCATACAGAGCAGATACTATAGCGCGTCTTTTTTCACAGGTACTGCTATGCGTGTTTTACTGGCCCCTATGGAAGGCGTGCTCGACTCCCTCGTGCGCGAGCTTCTGACCGAGGTGAACGATTACGATCTCTGCGTGACGGAGTTTCTGCGCGTGGTCGATATGCTGTTGCCGGTAAAATCCTTCTACCGTCTGTGCCCCGAGCTGCACAACCAGAGTCGGACGACCTCCGGTACGCTGGTGCGCATTCAGCTGCTGGGGCAGTACCCTGAATGGCTGGCGGAGAACGCCGCCCGCGCGGTTGAGCTGGGCTCTTACGGGGTCGATCTCAACTGCGGCTGTCCGTCGAAGATGGTGAACGGCAGCGGGGGTGGGGCGACGCTGTTGAAAGATCCTGATCTCATTTATCGCGGCGCGAAGGCGATGCGTGAGGCCGTGCCGTCGCATCTGCCGGTGACGGTAAAGGTGCGCCTGGGCTGGGACAGCGACGCGCGGCAGTTTGAAATTGCCGATGCGGTGCAGCAGGCCGGAGCCACCGAGCTGGTGGTGCACGGGCGTACTAAAGAGGACGGCTACAAAGCGGACCGCATTAACTGGCAGGCAATCGGTGAGATCCGCAAACGCCTCAGCATTCCGGTTATCGCCAACGGCGAAATCTGGGACTACGAAAGTGCGCAGGCGTGCATGAAGGAGACGGGCTGTGATGCGGTGATGATAGGCCGCGGCGCGCTGAACGTGCCGAACCTCAGCCGGGTGGTGAAATATAATGAACCGCGTATGCCGTGGGCAGACGTGGTCACGCTTCTGCAAAAATACAGCCGTCTGGAAAAGCAGGGCGACACCGGTTTGTATCACGTTGCGCGTATTAAGCAGTGGCTCAGTTATTTGCGCAAGGAATATAGCGAAGCGTTAGGCTTATTTCAGGAGATCCGTACGCTACAGACCTCTGCGGATATTGCGCGCGTGATCCAGTCAAAATAATAAGCGTTAATTTGCTCACACTTTTTTAAAATATAAAACGATGCAGGTTTTCAAGGTGGCGCGACGGTGTTAAGGTGCCACTGTTTTCAACGCAGGATTGTTACTGGTTAACAGGCAAAACCTAAGCGTTTCACAGCATTAACCGCTGTGGAGCGCTTAGGTTTTTTTTTGCCTGTCATTCACGCAGGAGAACCATTTGGCCTAACGCTTTTTGCTGGAAAGAATAATGAAAACACGACGGGAAATAGAAAAATTTCCTGCGAATGGTTACGCACTAATACTCAGCTACAGGTTGCTATTATGACAAATAAAAATAATCTCTGTGCACTCGCTTTATTGATGATATCCCCTTTAACAATGGCGCAGGAGTGGAATGGAACGGTATTAGGGTTCGAAGCCCCGCCGGAGCCTGTTCTGGGCGAAATGCTCGGCATACGTAAAATCCTTAACGATAACGGTTTTACCTATAACCTCGGATACCTGAATGAAATTGGCTGGAACGGTGGTGGCGGATATAACCACGACTCCCACGTGGCCTATATTGACCAGTTCGCGCTAACCTTCAACCAGGATCTCGAGCGCTGGACGGGCATCCCGGATGCGCGTATTGAGGGGAACATCGTCAACCGCAACCACAATGACGACCTCACGACCAAGCGCGTGCAGGATCCGCGCGTGAACTTCAACGATCTGACCCAGGAGAGCTGGGGCGGACAGTCCATTACCCGTCTGGGCTGGCTGACGTTTGCCCGCAGCTTTGACGACCGACGCCTCACCTGGCGTATCGGGATGATGAACAAGGTGCAGACCTTCGATCAAATCATCCCGTGCGACTTCCAGCTGCTCTCCCAGTGCGGCGGGAAATCGGCCAACTCGCTGACCTGGAACAACTGGAACGTTCACACCTGGGGCACCACGCTGGAGTATAAGCTCACGTCAGCCGTCACGTTAAAAGGCGGCGTGATGGAGCAAAACCCGGACGCCTCCAGCCGCAGCCACGCGTGGAGCTGGTCGACGAAGGGCAGCAAAGGGGTCTTGCTCCCGGTCGAAATCGAAGCGCGTCCGCTGGTTAACGGCCAGCCGGGCGCCTATAACCTCGGCGTGGTGTTTACCAACGCCCCGCAAACCGATCTCTATCGTGGTGCATCGGGCGGAGCGGGCGCGAGCGATCCGGACGGTTACGAAAAGCATAGCCGCACGTGGTTTATGTACGCCGGGCTGAACCAGCAGATCACGCAGCACAGGGACGACCCGAATCGCGGATTGAGCACCTCGTTCAGCATGAGTCTTGCGGATCAGCGCACCAACTATATGCATCAGGTCTACGCCGCCTCGCTGCGCTACCGCGGGCTGTTTGACGCCCGGCCGGAAGACTGGATTGGCTTCGGGCTAACCTGGATTGATATGAGCAGCCAGTACGCCCGCAATCAGCGCTATATGAACAGCCTGAGCGGCGTGTCGGACTATAACGATCCGGCGTATCATCCGGTGCCGGGCCACTCTCTGAACGGTGAGTTTTACTATCGCTTCCGTCCGCTGTCGTGGCTGGAGCTGCAGCCGGGCATTCAGTACTGGCACCATCCGGGCGGCGTATCCCGGACGCAGGATGCCTGGGTGACGGAGCTGAAAACCGTCGTGACGTTCTAGCAATGTCGATCTGCGTCACGTTTTTTACCCATGATGCATTCAGGCTACGAATGAAACTGATAGAGTGCCAGAACTGGATTGTTACTGCTTCGGCAGGCAAAACCTGATTTTCTGGCTTCTGCCGGAGGTCAGGTTTTTTTGTTTCTGGGGTTCCGATGAAAATCGCCAAGATACTCAATAATAACGTGGTGGTTGTTCAGGATGAGCGCGGGCGCGAACAGGTGGTGATGGGCCGCGGGCTGGGCTTTCAGAGGCGCGCGGGTGACGCGCTGGATACCGCGTTGGTTGAAAAGGTGTTTGCGCTACAGAGCGATGAGCTGGTGCAGCGTCTCGGTGAGCTGCTAAGCCAGATCCCGCTGGAGGTGATGACCACCTGCGACCGTATCATCGGGCTGGCGGCGCAGCGGCTGGGGAAATTGCAGGAAAGTTTGTATATCACCCTGACCGACCACTGCTACTTCGCGATTGAGCGCCAGAAGAACGGGCTGGCGATCAAAAACGTGCTGCTGTGGGACATCAAGCGCCTCTATCCGAAGGAGTTTGAGCTGGGGCAGGAGGCGAGGGCCATTATCGCCAAACGCCTGCACGTCGAGCTGGCTGAGGACGAAGCGGGATTTATCGCGTTGCATCTGGTCACCGCGCAGCTGAACAGCGAAATGCCGGAAGTGATGCACGTGACAAGGGTGATGCAGGAGATCCTTCAGCTGGTGAAGTATCAGCTGCAGCTGGAATACGACGAAGAGTCGCTCAGCTATCAGCGTTTTGTCACGCATCTGAAGTTTTTTGCCCAGCGGATGCTGACCCGCACCGTGGTGGACGATGACGACGTCTCGCTGCATACCGCGGTAAAGGACAACTACGCGAAGGCGTGGAAATGCGCCGAGAAAATCGCGCAGCACCTGAACAAAAGCTATCAGCGCGAGCTGACGACAGAAGAAATTATGTTCCTCGCCATTCATATTGAACGGGTGAGAAAAGAGGGGCGTTAAGCCTCAAATCTGGATTGTTACTGCATAACGCAGGCAAAACCTGGGCGCGGCCTTCGAAAGGAGGACGTTCTCGGGTTTTTTTTATTTTTATACTCAGTCAACAGGTGCCTGCGGGCATCGGATGTAAGGAAATCGAGATGGAATACCAGGCTTTAGCGACGGATATTCTCGGCCACGTTGGCGGAAAAGAGAACATTGTTAGCCTCGTGCACTGCGCGACCCGGCTTCGCTTTAAACTGAAAGATAACCAGAAAGCGGATGCCGACGGGCTGAAGAAAAATCCGGGCGTGATTATGGTGGTCGAAAGCGGCGGCCAGTTCCAGGTGGTGATTGGCAACCACGTGCATGACGTCTGGCAGGCGGTGCGCAAAGAGGCCGGGCTCACTGACGATACGCCCGTCGTGGAAGAGAAGGGCGACAAGGGCAGCCTGCTGGGCCGCCTGATCGACATCGTCTCCGGGATTTTCACCCCATTTATCGGCATTCTGGCAGCCTCCGGTATTCTGAAAGGGCTGCTGGCGCTGGCGGTTGTGTGCGGCTGGCTCACCACCGAAAGCGGCACCTATAAAATCTGGTTCGCGGCCAGCGACGCGCTGTTCTTCTTCTTCCCGCTGGTACTGGGCTATACCGCGGGCAAGAAATTCGGCGGCAACCCCTTTATTACCATGGTGATCGGTGGGGCACTCACCCACCCGATGATGATTGCGGCGTTTAACGCCAGCCAGCAGCCGGGGGCGGTTCCCGAGGCGTTTCTCGGCATTCCTGTCACCTGGTTCAACTACAGTTCGTCGGTGATCCCGATCATTCTTGCCGCGTGGGTCAGCTGCTGGCTGGAAAAACAGAGCACCAGGCTGCTGCCGTCCTCGATGAAAAACTTCTTCGCGCCGCTGATCTGCTTAGGCGTGACCGTGCCGCTGACCTTTCTGGTGATTGGCCCGCTTGCGACCTGGCTCAGCCAGCTGCTGGCCAACGGCTACCAGTGGATTTACGTTATGGCCCCGTGGCTGGCGGGCGCGGCGATGGGCGCGCTGTGGCAGGTCTGTGTCATCTTCGGTCTGCACTGGGGGCTGGTGCCGCTGATGATCAACAACCTGGCGGTGCTGGGGCATGATTCCATGCTGCCGATGCTTTTGCCTGCGGTGTTCGGCCAGGTGGGGGCGGCGCTGGGGATCTTCCTGCGCACCCGCGATGCGCGTCAGAAAATGCTGGCCGGATCGTCCGTGACGGCAGGGATTTTCGGCATCACCGAGCCGGCGGTCTATGGCGTAAACCTTCCGCTACGCAGACCCTTTATTTTCGGCTGCGTGGCGGGGGCCATCGGCGGGGCGATTGTCGGCTTCAGCGACACCCACGTGTACTCCTTTGGCTTTGCCAACGTCTTTACTATCGCCCAGATGATCCCGCCGGGTGGCGTGGACGCCACGCTGTGGGGCGGCATTATCGGCACCGCGGTGGCGCTGGTGCTGAGCTGCGGCCTGACGCTGGCGGCGGGCGTGCCAGCACGCTCAGCGCCCGAAGCGGTTGCGCCAGCGGGTGAAAACGATGTGCTGGCACCGATGACCGGTACCGTGCTGGCGCTCGACCAGGTGCCGGATACCACCTTTGCCAGCGGTCTGCTGGGCAGCGGGGCCGCCATCATTCCCTCCGACAACCGGGTGGTTGCCCCGTTTGCGGGCGTTGTTGCCTCTCTTTTCCAGACCAAACACGCCATCGGCCTGCTCAGCGACAGCGGTATTGAAGTGTTAATCCACGTCGGGATCGACACCGTGAAGCTCGACGGCAGGCCGTTTACCGCCCACGTGAAGGTGGGCGACAGGGTGCAGCCGGGCGACCTGCTGCTGGAGTTTGATCGTCAGGCGATTATCGATGCCGGATACGACCTGGCGACGCCGATCATTATCAGTAACAGCGACGAGTATCGCGAGGTGGCGACCGTGGCGGCAACGTCCGTCAACGCCGGTGCACCGCTGCTCAGCGTAAGCCATCAATAACAGGAGAACGTGATGAAAACTTTCCCGGACGATTTTTTATGGGGCGGCGCGGTTGCCGCGAACCAGGTAGAAGGCGCTTATCTCGAGGATGGCAAAGGGCTGTCCACCTCAGATGTTCAGCCGCAGGGGGTGTTTGGCCCGGTGGTGGAGCGCGTGGAGGGCGACAGCGGCATTAAGGATGTCGCCATCGACTTCTATCACCGCTACCCGGAAGACATCAAGCTCTTTGCCGAAATGGGCTTTAGCTGCCTGCGCGTCTCTATTGCCTGGACGCGTATCTTCCCGAACGGCGACGAGCAGGCGCCCAACGAAGCGGGTCTGGCGTTTTACGACAGGCTGTTTGACGAGCTGGCCGCGCACAGCATCACGCCGCTGGTGACGCTGTCGCATTACGAAATGCCGTGGGGGCTGGTGAAGCAGTACGGCGGCTGGGGCAGCCGTCAGACGATTACCTTCTTTGAGCGCTACGCCCGCACCGTCTTTGCGCGCTACGGGGAGAAGGTGAAGCTGTGGCTGACCTTCAACGAAATCAATATGTCCCTGCATGCGCCGATGACCGGCGTGGGCCTGCCCGAAACCAGCAGCAAAGGGGAAGTGTATCAGGCGATCCACCATCAGCTGGTGGCCAGCGCGCTGGCGGTGAAAGCCTGCCACGAGATTATCCCGGATGCAAAAATTGGCAACATGCTGCTGGGCGGCCTGATGTACCCGCTGACCTGCAGGCCGGAAGACGTGCTGGAAGCGCTGCAGGAGAACCGCGCCTGGCAGTTCTTTGGCGACGTGCAGTGCCGCGGGGCGTACCCAGGCTATATGCTGCGCTTCTTCCGCGACAGCGGCATCCAGATTGATATCACCGACGCCGACCGCGAGGTGCTGAAATCCACCGTCGATTTTATCTCGTTCAGCTATTACATGACTGGCTGCGTGACAACCGATGAAGAGTTAAACCAGCAGGCGCGGGGCAACATCCTGAGCATGGTGCCAAACCCGCATCTGGCAAGCTCCGAGTGGGGCTGGCAGATTGACCCGGTGGGCCTACGCACGCTGCTGAACGTGCTCTGGGATCGCTATCAAAAGCCATTGTTTATTGTGGAAAACGGCCTTGGCGCGAAGGACACACCGGACGCCGACGGCGTGGTGCAGGATGATTACCGCATCAGCTACCTTAACGACCACCTGGTGCAGTTGCGCGAGGCCATTGACGATGGCGTCGAGGTGATGGGGTATACCAGCTGGGGGCCGATCGATCTGGTGAGCGCGTCTAAAGCGGAACTGTCCAAACGCTACGGCTTTATTTACGTGGACCGCGACGACAGCGGTAAAGGCACCCTGGCGCGCAGCCGTAAAAAGAGTTTTTACTGGTATAAAGAGGTGATTGCCACGAAGGGGGCATCGCTGAAAGCCTGAGATCAATAACATCGCCCGGCGCAGTGCCGGGCAAATAGATCAGAAAATCATTTTGAATACGCCGGTAACCACCAACAGCCCTATCAAAAATATAATTAAAATAACCCACAGTAATATTTTCATTCGCTTCTCCTGCCCTTGTATGACAATGAATAAGTGTAGCAGCCAATACATCATTGACATGAATATATTGAATTTACTCATTGTGCTTGGAAATAAATTGCCGAATATGAAAATGTATGACAATTTGCGGATTGCCACGCGTTACTAAAAAACAGAGCGGCATCAAGCGTAATTTGCGCCTTTAATTTTTTGAGTTATGGCGTAATGAAACGTTCTCTTATTTTATCTCTGAGTGCTCCTCTTGTCTTAATGCTGGCTGCCTGCGCGCCGGAACATGCCAGCGTGTCGCCGATTAAAACGCAAGCCGCTGCGGCGTCGGTGAATACACGGCTAAGTCAAACCAGCTGGCCGAAAAACGAATGGTGGAAAGACTATAACGATCCGCAGCTTAATTCGCTGATTGCGAAGGCGCTAAATGATGCGCCGGATATGCAACTCGCCCGACAGCGTATTACGCTCGCGGAAGCACAGGCGAAAGCCACCATGGCGGCAGACGGCCCACAGATTGATTTCTCCGCCGATGCGGAACGACAAAAAATGTCTGCGGAAGGGTTGATGGGACCCTTCGCCATTACCGATCCGGCCGCGGGCACCACCGGGCCGTGGTACACCAACGGAACATTTGGCCTGACAGCGGGGTGGGATCTCGATTTGTGGGGCAAAAACCGCGCGCAGGTTGAAGCCCGCATCGGCAAGGTCAACGCCCAAAAAGCCGAGATGGAGCAGACCCGTCAGCTGTTGGCCAGCAGCGTCGCGCGGCTTTACTGGGAGTGGCAGACTCAGGCCGCGGTGGGGGATGTCCTCGTGCAGATTAAACACGAGCAGGAAAATATCATCGGTGCCGACCGGGAGCTGTATCAGCACGGGATCACCTCTTCGGTAGAAGGTGTCGAAACCGATATTAATGCCAGTAAAACCGAAGAGCAGCTTGCCGGGGTAAAAGGCAAAATGAAAGCCGTTGAGGCACGTCTGCAGGCCCTGACCAACACCTCTTCAATGAAACTGACTCGCCATGCTTTACCGACAGCGGAAGCGGCGTTGCCCGCCACGCTGGGATACGAGCTGCTGGCTCGCCGTCCGGATCTGCAGGAGGCGCACTGGTACATTGAAGCTTCCCTGAACGAAGTGGATGCCGCCAAAGCCGCTTTCTATCCTGACGTGAACCTGATGGCATTCCTGCAGCAGGATGCCCTGCATCTGAGCGATCTGTTCCGCTCCTCCGCCCAGCAAATGGGCGTCACCGCCGGGCTGACGCTGCCGATCTTCGACAGCGGCAGGCTGAATGCGAATCTGGATATCGCCCAGGCGCAGAACAATCTTTCGGTGGCGAACTACAACAAGGCGGTGGTCGATGCCGTTAACCAGGTGGCGCGCACGGCCAGTGAAGTTGAAACCCTGACCGCCAAAAACCAGCAACAGCGGCAGGTCGAGAAAGATGCCGCGCGCGTGGTGGCACTGGCACAGGCGCGCTTCAGCGCCGGGATCATTGCCGGTTCCCGCGTCAGCGAGGCCAAAATTCCGGCCCTTAAGGAACATATCGCTACGCTCACCCTGAAAGGGCAGTACGTGGATGCCACGCTACAGCTGACGTCCGCGCTGGGCGGTGGCTATCATCACGGCTAAAAAAGGTCATTATCTATACTTACCTCTTTGCACATTTTCAGGAGGTGAGTATGACCCGAGTAGCAATTGTAACGGCATCGGATTCCGGTATCGGTAAAACCACCGCGCTGATGCTGGCGGAACGCGGGTTTGATATCGGCGTCACCTGGCATTCCGATGAAAGCGGCGCGCGGGAAACCTGCCGCGAGGTTGAGGCTAGGGGGCAACGTGCAGAGGCCATCCAGCTTGATCTGAGCACGTTGCCGGACGGCGCAAAGGCCATTGATACGCTGATTGCGCGTTTCGGTCGGCTTGATGTACTGGTCAACAATGCCGGGGCGATGACCAAAGCGCCATTCCTTGAGATGCCGTTTGACGACTGGCGGAACATTTTCACCGTCGACGTGGACGGCGCGTTTCTTTGTTCGCAGATTGCCGCACGGCAGATGGTGAAGCAGGGGGAAGGGGGGCGAATCGTGAACATCACCTCGGTGCATGAACACACGCCGCTGCCTGACGCCAGCGCCTACACTGCGGCAAAACATGCGCTGGGTGGCTTAACCAAATCCATGGCGCTGGAGCTGATTAAGCACAAGATTCTGGTGAACGCCGTTGCGCCCGGTGCGATAGCCACGCCGATGAACGACATGGACGATAGCGAAGTGAAAGAAGGCTCAATGCCGGAAATCCCGCTGGCAAGGCCGGGGCATACCAAAGAGATCGCCAGCCTGGTGGCGTGGCTGTGCGACAGCGACGCCAGCTACACGACCGGGCAATCCTTTATCGTTGACGGCGGATTTATGCTGGCGAATCCGCAGTTTAAGCCGGAGGGGTAGTTTTCCCCTCACCCCGGCCCTCTCCCCAAAGGGGCGAGGGTGTAAAAAGTCCCCTCTCCCCTTTGGGGAGAGGGTTAGGGTGAGGGGGCAACCGACCGCACTAAGCTACTCCTCATCCCGCCTCTTCTCCCTGTGCCGCATCCACAGCCTGACCCCAATCACTGCCACAACCACCAGAATCAGCCACGCCCAGTGTTTAATATGCTGGTCGAGATTATGCAGCCACGGCCCAATCACCTCCCCGCCGAGGTAGCCGAGCGTGGTGAAGATCAGCGCCCAGGCAATCGCGCCCACAATATTGAGCGGCAGAAATATTTTGGGCGGGAGACGGCTGGCACCGATCAGAATCGGCCCGATAATGCGAAAGCCGTACATAAAGCGGGTGCCAATGACGAACAGGTAGGGATGACGCTGAATGAGGCGCTGAGCGCGGCGGATTTTCTTTTGATGCTTTGCGAAACGCTTAAGCAGCGTCGGTCCGAAGCGCAGCCCCAAAAAGTAGAGCAGCTGATCGCCAATCATGCCGCCCAGTGCCACGGCAGCCACCACCAGCGGGAATTTCAGCAATCCCTGATGCGCCGCAACGCCGCCTAACAGCGTGATGGTTTCGCCTTCTGCCACGCTACCGATGACCAGCGCGGCATATCCATATTGTTCAATGAGTCCGTTGATATCCATTACGTCTGAGGTGTCTCCCTGTTCGTGCCTGCATTAATCATATACCCCCAGCATCAACCGCGCGGCAATCAACGGAAATTTCCCACTGTACATAAAATAATCTAAAGCCTGCATTATACTTAGGGTATCGCTGACGGGCCGACAACAAGGGGGCGCTATGAACCATGTCTGGGGACTCTTCTCCCATCCCGATCGTGAAATGCACGTAATCAGAAGCGAGAACGAAACGGTCGCGCATCATTACACGCACCATGTGCTGCTGATGGCAGCGGTGCCGGTAATCTGTGCGTTTATAGGCACAACACAAATCGGCTGGAACTTTGGTGATGGCACCGTGGTTCAGCTCTCCTGGTTTACCGGGCTGTATCTCGCCGTCATCTTTTACGGCCTGATGCTGGCGGGGGTGGCGGTGATGGGGCGCGTTATTCACTGGATGGCGCGAAACTACCCGCAGCGTCCGTCGCTGGCCCACTGTATGGTCTTTGCCGGATACGTCGCGACCCCGCTGTTTTTAAGCGGTATTGTTGCGCTCTATCCACTGGTCTGGCTGTGCGCGCTGATCGGTACTGTTGCCCTCTTTTACACCGGTTATCTGCTGTATGTGGGGGTGCCAACCTTCCTGAATATCAATAAAGAAGAGGGCCTGAGCTTCTCCAGCTCCACGCTTGCCATCGGGGTTCTGGTCCTGGAGGCGTTACTGGCCCTGACGGTTATTCTGTGGGGTTATGGATACCGTCTCTTTTAAGCTCACTGCATTGCTGGCGTAAATGCCAGCAATGCAGCATCTGTTCACGATTCTCCGCTGGCGACAACGCACGGTGACCGCTATGATGCCGATGCCAGCCTGCGTTTATCCGTTAATGCAGGCGGTGTACGTCATAACGTGCGTGAATAATTATCAGAAGTCTCACCATGCTGAAATTCCGAGTTTCATTACTGAGCCTGGCGCTGCTGCTGGGGGCGTCCGCTGCCGCGCCAGCGATCGCCAAAACGCCTGCGGTGACCTCCGCGGCGGCACAACCGCAAATTGCCTCTGGCAGCGCGATGATCGTCGATCTCAACACCAACAAAGTGATCTATGCCAGCCACCCTGATCTGGTGCGTCCGATCGCCTCCATTACCAAATTAATGACCGCGATGGTGGTGCTTGATGCACGACTGCCGCTGGATGAAAAACTGAAGGTCGATATCAGCCACACGCCGGAAATGAAAGGCGTCTACTCCCGCGTGCGTCTGAACAGTGAAATCAGCCGTAAGGACATGCTGCTGCTGGCGCTGATGTCGTCCGAAAACCGCGCGGCAGCCAGCCTGGCGCACCACTATCCGGGCGGCTATGATGCGTTTATTCGCGCGATGAATGCCAAAGCCAAATCGCTCGGCATGACCAACACCCGCTACGTGGAGCCCACCGGGCTGTCGATTCACAACGTCTCAACGGCGCGCGATCTGACGAAGATGCTGATTGCCAGCAAGCAGTACCCGCTGCTCGGCCAGCTCAGCACTACGCGGGAGGACATGGCGACGTTCTCTAACCCGTCCTACACGCTGCCGTTCCGCAACACTAACCATCTGGTGTATCGCGAGAACTGGAATATTCAGTTAACCAAAACCGGGTTTACCAATGCGGCAGGCCACTGTCTGGTGATGCGCACCGTGTTTAACGGTAAGCCGGTTGCGCTGGTGGTGATGGATGCCTTCGGCAAATATACCCACTTCGCGGATGCCAGCCGCCTGCGTACGTGGATTGAAACCGGGAAAGTGCAGCCGGTTCCGGCCGCAGCGCTGACGTATAAAAAGCAGAAAGCGGAACAGATGGCGACGGCGCAGAACGATTAGGTAAATGCAAAACGGTAACCCAGGTTACCGTTTTTTATGTTTTCTCCCTCTCCCCGTGGGCCGGGGTGAGGGCACCAGACCGCACCGCGTTTTATTCCGGCAGCGTCCAGTCACCGTCGTTGAGCGAGCGCTGCATGATTAGCGTATCCCGCCAGTCGCCTTTCTTATACCCAACGCTTCGCAATTGACCCACGACATCAAAACCGTGCTTTTTATGTAAGCGCAGCGAACCTGAATTGTTATTCCCGTCACCCACAACGGCAATCATCTGCCGCCACGGGCCCTGCTCGCAGCGTGCGATCAAGGCGCTCAGCAGCGTCGTGCCAAATCCACGGCCCGTGGTGCTGGCATCCACATAGATTGATTCTTCCAGCGTGTAGCGATAAGCCTGTCGCGGACGATACGGTGTGGCATAGCAATAGCCAATGACGATACCGCGATACAGCGCGACCAGCCACGGCAACCCGCCGTCGGTAACGTTTTTCATGCGCTTACGCATTTCGTCTACGGTGGGGGGAACTTCTTCGAAGGATGCGCGGCCATGGAGTACATGCCATGCATAAATGGCCGAGATGGCATGCGCATCGTCTGGAAGGGCATCACGCACCTCCAGTTCGGTTTCGTATAAAATATCTACAGCCGACATGATGTGCCTGCTCCTCATCGTAGAATGCCGGAGAAACGTCTCTCCGGCGACAGATCGCTACTCTAGTACGATTAAGGAGCGCTTAACAATCTCTCAAATATGGCTGTATGAATTAATCAGATGCTTGCGTTATGGGCTGCTCCGCATCTGCCTCTTCTTTCCAGTATTTCTTCCGCGTTGTCTTTCCAATGCCGGGATTCATGCTGTTTGTAGGGTCATTAGCGCGATAAAACTGCTTAAGTGCGTCAGGGGCCTTATAAAGATGCCCGACGTTATGTTCTGCAGGATATTGTGCGCCACGTTCATGTAACAGGGCGAGCATCTGCTCTTTCAGCGCATGCGCGTCGACGCCTTTTTTAACAATGTAATCCTGATGGAAGACGTAGCACATAAAGTGGCCGTAATAGAGCTTGTGCACCAGCTTGCTGTCGATCTCGGGCGGCAGGTGCTCAAACCATTCGGTATCGTTGCGTCGCAGGGCGATATCCAGCGCCAGAATATCCTCCACCTCTTCGGAATGCACCGCCTGATAGCGGATGGCGGCACCCGCCGCGGCGAAACGGTGCAGGAAAGCTTTGCTGCCTTCTTCCGGCGTGCAGGCAAAGAAATCACCCTCAGCCGTCCTGAAGAACTCGGTCAGCCAGCTCTGCGCTTCGGCAATACCGTCCCCGGCCATCTTCAGCAGCAGGTGGTGTTCGTACTTATCGCGCCAGGTTTTCATGCGCTCCGGTAAGTGCGCCGGGAAAACGTTGCCCAGCTTCTGCATAAAGCGGTCGGTGAAGTGCGGTTTGAACAGCGACACTTTATCGAGCATCGCGTCGGTGCGGCCCTTCATGGTGAAGAAGAACGGCATTTTGTCGGTGCCGAGCTTGTCGATCATCAGGAAGGTGTCTTTCCCGTAGCGCTCAGCGATGTCGTAAATATCCCGGTGCATATATTCGCCCGCGACTGGCAGGTGGGTAAATTCCCCCAGAATATGACGACGGATTTCGGTCAAAACCTCAGGCTGATTGGTGCCGATGTAAAACACCTGCTGCTTTTTCTCTGCCGGGAAGGTATCGAGGCGTACGGCAAAAACAGCGAGCTTGCCCGCGCAGCCGGAGGATTCAAACAGGCGGTCCGGGTCAGCGTTATAGCGCGCCGGGGTGTCGGCGTCGATATCCCGTACGCGGGTGACGTAATCATGATCGTGCGCGTGGCGGCCATCGTGCTGCACGTCTTCGTCCTTCACACGGTCATCGTCAAGCTTGCTCAGGATCTGCTCCGGCGTCACGCCGAGATCGATACCCAGATGGTTGACCAGCGTCAGCTTGCCGTTTTCGTCGATGCGGGCATACAGCGACATCTCGGTATACGCCGGGCCGCGCTGCACCAGCGACCCGCCGGAGTTGTTGCAGATCCCGCCGATCACCGACGCGCCAATACAGGAGGAGCCGATCACCGAGTGCGGCTCGCGTCCCAGCGGCTTAAGCGCTTTTTCGAGGGAGTAGAGCGTGGTGCCGGGGAAGGCAAGCACCTGTTCGCCTTTGTCCAGCAGGTGGAGTTTGTCGAGGCGCAGGGTGCTGATAATCACGATGTCACGATCGTAATCATTGCCGTTCGGCGTGGAGCCTTCGGTCAGGCCGGTGTTGGCGGCCTGCATTAAAATAATCTTGTCGGCGGCGACGCAGGCGCTCAGCACGCGCCACAGCTCAAGCAGCGTGCCGGGGAAGACCACCGCCAGCGCGTCGCCCTGACCGGAACGGAAACCCTTGCGGTAGCGGGCGGTTTTAGCCGGGTCAGTAAGCAGGTGAGAGTGACCAACCAGGCGCGACAGTTCGTTAATAAAAGTATTGTTATCGTCAGTTCGAACAGAAGACATCTTCCACTCCTTGTGGTGGGGCAAATTTCTCGCTGTAAAGCATAGCGCGATTAACTGTTAAGCGGTCGAGTATTCACGAGAAAAATCAGAGAATAACCCTGCAAGGTTTAAAGGGTTTGTGGCACACTGCGCTTTTCGCACGGTATGGCCGAGATCGTCCGGCGGTTATTGATGAGAGAGTATAACGACATGAAATGGCTATGTTCTGTAGGTGTCGCCGTCAGCCTGGCGCTGCAACCTGCGCTCGCAGAGGATTTGTTTGGTAATCATCCGCTCACGCCTGAAGCCCGCGACGCGTTTGTCACGGAATTGCTCAAAAAGATGACGGTTGATGAGAAAATCGGTCAGCTGCGTCTTATCAGCGTCGGCCCGGATAACCCGAAAGAGGCCATCCGTGAGATGATCAAAGAGAGCCAGGTGGGGGCGATTTTTAACACCGTCACCCGCCAGGATATCCGTAAAATGCAGGATCAGGTGATGGAGCTCAGCCGCCTGAAGATCCCTCTCTTCTTCGCCTACGACGTGCTGCACGGCCAGCGTACCGTCTTCCCGATTAGCCTCGGGTTAGCCTCCTCCTTTAACCTCGACGCGGTGAAAACCGTCGGGCGCGTGTCGGCGTATGAAGCGGCGGACGACGGCCTGAACATGACCTGGGCGCCGATGGTCGATGTCTCCCGCGATCCGCGCTGGGGCCGTGCGTCGGAAGGCTTCGGTGAAGATACGTATTTAACGGCCACAATGGGTAAAACCATGGTGGAAGCGATGCAGGGCAAAAGTCCGGCAGACCGCTACTCGGTGATGACCAGCGTGAAGCACTTCGCCGCGTATGGCGCGGTTGAAGGCGGGAAAGAGTACAACACCGTGGACATGAGCCCGCAGCGTCTGTTCAACGACTATATGCCGCCGTACAAGGCAGGGCTGGATGCGGGCAGCGGCGCGGTGATGGTGGCGCTGAACTCGCTGAACGGCACGCCAGCTACCTCCGATTCCTGGCTGCTGAAAGACGTGCTGCGCGACCAGTGGGGCTTTAAGGGCATTACCGTCTCTGACCACGGCGCGATTAAAGAGCTGATTAAACACGGCACGGCGTCCGATCCGGAAGATGCGGTGCGCGTGGCGCTCAAGTCCGGCATCAACATGAGCATGAGCGACGAATACTACAGCAAATACCTGCCGGGGCTGGTGAAGAGCGGCAAGGTGACGATGGCGGAGCTGGACGATGCAACGCGCCACGTGCTGAACGTGAAATATGACATGGGGCTGTTCAACGATCCGTACAGCCATCTGGGCCCGAAAGAATCTGACCCGGCTGACACCAATGCCGAAAGCCGCCTGCACCGCAAAGAGGCGCGTGAAGTGGCGCGCGAAAGCCTGGTGCTTCTGAAAAACCGCCTCGACACGCTGCCGCTGAAAAAATCCGGCACCATCGCCGTGGTCGGCCCGCTGGCCGACAGCAAACGCGACGTGATGGGCAGCTGGTCTGCCGCGGGCGTGGCCGATCAGTCCGTGACCGTGCTGACCGGCATTAAGAGCGCCGTCGGTGAAAACGCAAAAGTGGTGTACGCCAAAGGGGCGAACGTCACTGACGACAAAGACATCGTTACCTTCCTCAATCAGTACGAGGAAGCGGTGAAGGTGGATCCGCGTACGCCGAAAGAGATGATTGACGAAGCGGTTAACGCGGCGAAGCAGTCCGATGTGGTTGTCGCGGTCGTGGGTGAAGCGCAGGGGATGGCGCACGAGGCCTCCAGCCGTACCGATATCACCATTCCGCAAAGCCAGCGCGATCTGATCGCCGCCCTGAAAGCGACCGGCAAACCGCTGGTGCTGGTGCTGATGAACGGGCGTCCGCTGGCGCTGGTGAAAGAAGACCAGCAGGCTGACGCTATTCTGGAAACCTGGTTCGCCGGTACCGAAGGCGGTAACGCCATCGCCGACGTGCTGTTTGGCGATTACAACCCGTCGGGCAAGCTGCCGATGTCCTTCCCGCGCTCCGTCGGGCAGATCCCGGTGTACTACAGCCATCTGAACACAGGTCGTCCGTACAACGCCGATAAGCCGAACAAGTACACGTCTCGTTACTTCGACGAAGCTAACGGCCCGCTGTATCCGTTTGGTTACGGTCTGAGCTACACCACCTTTAAGGTCTCTGAAGTGAAAATGTCAGCGCCAACGATGAAGCGTGACGGCAAGGTGACCGCCAGCGTGGACGTGACCAACACCGGCAAGCGCGAAGGCGCGACGGTGATTCAGATGTACGTTCAGGATGTTACCGCGTCCATGAGCCGTCCGGTGAAGCAGCTGCGCGGATTTGAAAAGGTCAACCTGAAGCCGGGCGAAACCAAAACCGTTAGCTTCCCGATCGACGTCGATGCGCTGAAGTTCTGGAACCAGCAGATGAAATACGTTGTGGAACCGGGCAAGTTTAACGTGTTCATCGGCGTGGATTCCGCCCGCGTGAATAAAGGCGAGTTCGAACTGCAGTAATCTTCCCTTCCTTCGCATCCCCCACCTCACGGGGGATGCGTCTTACCTTATGCTAAAAAGGCATTTTGACGGGTAAACACGCCGTTTTAAGCTACGCTTTTCTCTCAAGCCTCTGAAAAAGGCGATAAAAAAATGAGGACAGCGGAATGACGATTAAAAAGGGGATGTTTGGCTCTGCGGTGCTGCTGGCCGCGCTTAGCCTGCCGCTTCAGGCGGCTGAGCCTGTCAAAGTGGGATCAAAGATTGATACCGAAGGGGCGCTGCTCGGCAATATTATTTTGCAGGTGCTTGAGAGCCACGGGGTCAAAACGGTCAATAAAGTTCAGCTCGGTACAACGCCCGTCGTGCGCGGCGCTATTACCTCCGGCGAGCTGGATATCTACCCGGAATACACCGGTAACGGCGCATTCTTCTTCAAAGATGAGAACGATCCGGCCTGGAAAAACGCCAGCGCCGGGTATGAAAAAGTCAAAAAACTGGACGCGGATCAGAACAAACTGGTCTGGTTGACGCCTGCGCCTGCGAACAATACCTGGACCATCGCGGTGCGCAAGGACGTGGCGGAGAAGGGCAAGCTGACCTCGCTCGCGGATCTCAGCCGCTACCTGAAAGAGAAGGGTGATTTCAAACTCGCTGCGTCGGCTGAATTTATCGAACGTCCTGATGCGCTGCCTGCTTTCGAAAAAGCCTACGGCTTCAAGCTTGACCAGGCGCAGCTGCTCTCGCTGGCGGGCGGTGATACGGCAGTGACCATTAAGGCCGCGGCGCAGCAAACCTCCGGCGTGAATGCCGCGATGGCCTACGGCACCGACGGCCCGGTAGCGGCCCTTGGGCTGCAAACCCTGTCCGACCCGAAAGGCGTCCAGCCGATTTACGCCCCGACCCCGGTGGTGCGCGAAGCGGTGCTGAAAGCCTACCCGGATATTGCAGAATGGCTCAAACCGGTCTTCGAAAAGCTGGATGAAAAAACGCTGCAGCAGCTGAACGCCAGTATTGCCGTTGAGGGACTGGATGCCAAAAATGTGGCGGCCGATTTCCTGAAACAACAAGGGCTTGTGAAGTAACAGGATAAAGCTGTGCCAATACAATGTCATAACCGCGTGCTGCTGCTGTTGGCCTGCGTGGCCATCGCGGCGGTCGCGTTACCCTTTGTGAACGTCGCGCCTAACCGGCTGATGTCGGGTGAAGGGCGCGCACTCTGGCAGATCTGGTCGTTTTCGCCCGTGCTGCTGGCGGTGGCGCTGGGCGCGGCCGTCGTCCTGTCGCTCTGGTCAGGACGTGCCGCGCACTGGCTGACGCTGCTCCTCTGTGAAGCCCTTTTTTTAGGGCTGTTCTGGAGCGCAGGGCAGTCGGCGACGCTCATGATTTCTGCGGAAAGCCCGCTGGCGCGTACGTCCATCGGCAGTGGTCTGTGGCTGTGGCTGGCGCTCTGCCTGCTGGCCTGTAGCGATGCCATTCGCCGCCTGACACCAGTACCCGTCTGGCGTTGGCTGCTGAACGCGCAAATCTGGCTCATCCCGCTGGTCCTCCTGTTCAGCGGTGAGCTGAATAATCTCTCGCTGTTAAAAGAGTACGCCAATCGTCAGGAGGTCTTTGACGATGCGCTCTCGCAACATCTGACGATCCTCTTCGGCACGCTTTTCCCGGCGCTGCTTCTGGGCGTTCCGCTGGGCATCTGGTGCTACCGCCATCCGGCGCGTCAGGGGAGCGTGTTCACCGTCCTCAACGTCATTCAGACGGTCCCCTCCGTGGCCCTGTTTGGATTGCTCATTGCTCCGCTGGCCGGTCTGGCGAGGTCATTTCCCGCGTTGGGGGAAATCGGCATTGCCGGTACCGGACTCACGCCCGCGCTCATCGCGCTGGTGCTGTACGCGCTGCTGCCGCTGGTGCGCGGGGTGGTGGCGGGCTTAAGCCAGGTTGCGCCGGACGTGCTGGAAAGCGCCCATGCGATGGGGATGAGCGCGCGGCAGTGCTTCTGGAAAATACAGTTACCCCTTGCGCTTCCGCTGTTAATTCGCAGCCTGCGGGTGGTGACAGTGCAAACCGTGGGTATGGCGGTGATTGCAGCGCTCATCGGCGCGGGCGGATTTGGCGCGCTGGTATTCCAGGGGCTGCTCAGCAGCGCACTGGACCTGGTCTTATTGGGCGTGGTGCCCACTATCGCGCTGGCGGTTGTTTTGGATGCGTTGTTTGCCCTGTGGCTCGCGCTGCTCGGGAGAAGAGCCAATGATTGAATTTCATGATGTCAGTAAAACTTTTGCCGGTCGTCCGGCAGCAAGCCACCTGAACCTGCATTTTGCCGAAGGGGCGTTTTCGGTATTGATCGGCACATCGGGGTCGGGAAAATCCACCACCCTGAAGATGATCAACCGGCTGGTGGAGCACGACAGCGGGATGATTCGCTTTGCGGGGGAAGAGATCCGCAGCCTGCCGGTGCTGGAGCTGCGCCGTCGTATGGGCTATGCCATTCAGTCCATCGGGCTGTTCCCCCACTGGACGGTGGCGCAGAACATCGCCACCGTGCTGCAGCTGGAGAAATGGTCGCGGGCTAAAATCGCTGACCGCGTTGATGAACTCATGTCTCTGCTGGGGCTGGAGCCCGCGCTGCGTGACCGCTACCCGCATCAGCTTTCCGGCGGACAGCAGCAGCGGGTTGGGGTCGCGCGCGCGCTGGCGGCCAATCCGCAGGTGCTGCTGATGGATGAACCTTTTGGCGCGCTGGATCCGGTCACACGCGGTGCGCTGCAGGCGGAGATGACCCGCATCCACCGCATTCTGGGGCGCACCATTATCCTTGTGACGCACGACATTGATGAGGCGCTGCGCCTGGCCGACCATCTTGTGCTGATGGATCACGGTGAGGTGGTGCAGCAGGGTACGCCGCTTGCGCTGTTGAGCCAGCCGAAGAACGACTTTGTGCGCGAATTTTTTGGTCGAAGCGAGCTGGGCGTCAGGCTGCTCTCTTTGCGCACGGTTGGCGATTACATGCGCCCACAGGATGCACCGCTAAGCGGTGAACCGTTACAGGAGCAGATGAGCCTGCGGGATGCGCTGTCTGCTTTTGTCGCCAGACAATGTGAGATCCTGCCGGTGACCAACAGCCAGGGGATAGCCTGTGGTGCATTACACTTTCGCGATCTGCTGGCCGGGGAGGTGACGCGTGAAGGTGATGCGTGATCCGCTGCTCTGGCTGGCGCTGCTCTTCGTCGGCCTGCTCTTTCTGATGCCGCACAGCGCGGCGCTGTTCAGTTCGCTCTTTCCAGGCCTGCCGCGACCGGTCTATCAGCAGGAAAGTTTTATTAACCTTGCGCTGGCGCACGCCTGGCTGGTGGCGATCTCAAGCGCCATTGCCATCGTCCTCGGCGTGGGGGCAGGGATCGCGGTAACACGGCCATCGGGACGCGAGTTTCGTCCGCTGGTGGAGACGATTGCGGCGATCGGCCAGACATTTCCGCCGGTGGCGGTGCTGGCGATAGCGGTACCGGTTATTGGCTTTGGGCAGCAGCCGGCGATTATTGCGCTGATTTTGTACGGGGTGTTGCCGATACTTCAGGGAACCCTGGCCGGTATTGCGGCGGTGCCCGCATCGGTGCTGAGCGTAGCAGAAGGGATGGGGATGAGCGCCTGGCAGCGGTTGCGCAAGGTTGAACTGCCGCTCGCGGCACCGGTCATTATCGCCGGGATCCGCACGTCGGTAATCATCAACATCGGTACGGCAACAATCGCCTCGACGGTGGGGGCAAACACGCTGGGGACGCCGATTATTATCGGCTTAAGCGGATTTAATACGGCCTACATTATTCAGGGTGCGCTACTGGTTGCGCTGGCGGCGATTGTGGTCGATCGCCTTTTCGAGCGCCTGGCGCTGTATCTCAGCCGACACCGCCACGGACGATAAACGAGTAACCCGCCAGCATCACGCCGCCGATACCGCTTACGGCCATCAGGACAAAAAGGGTAATTACCGCCAGTTTAGTTGCCTTCATCATGTGCTCCTGTTGTTAACGGAACAATTATACGGTGAAGCGCAGCTGTTAATGAACCATTAAATGCCGTTATGGCTCATCCGGACCCAGGGAATAAACCGGATAGCCATTCTCGCGCCATTCCGTCAGCAGCTGTTGCTGCGTGGCGGACGGCACTTCGCCACACCAGACCAGCAGGGTCTGGCCGTCAAAAAACTCGGGCCGTAGCTGGGCGAGCGAGTGGGCGAGCACATCCACGCGCCAGCCTTTTTGGGTGGCAATCCAGGCTTCCAGCCACAGACGCGTGGTGTCGTGCACGTTCCAGCCAACCACCAGCGCATCTTTTCCGGCCTTGTTCTTCGCCGAGGCAAGGCAGACGGCAATATAGTTGATCAGCACCCCGTCGAGCATGCTGAGCAGCGCCTGCAGGGTAGACTGCTGGCACTGGAGTCGTCGACGGAGCGGAATGAAAAGATGGGTGATCAGCGTTTGCGCGGGATAATCACGCCCTTGATCTTTTATCCACGCGCGCAGGCGCTGCAGATTACCCGCCTGCAGGAGCCGCAGCAGGGTTTCCTGTTGCTCACGCCAGAGATGCTGGGTGTCCGGATCGTCATGGCTAAGCAAGGATTTCACTTTGCCGACCTGCACACCGTTGTCGATCCAGCTTTTTATCTCGCGGATCCGGTCGATATCGGCCTCGTTGAACAGTCGATGCCCACCGTCCGTTCTCTGCGGTTTAAGTAATCCATACCGTCGCTGCCACGCCCGTAGGGTAACGGGATTGATATCACAAAGGAGTGCCACTTCACCTATTGTGTAAAGCGCCATATTCGCCCCCTGGCTTACGCGTCCCCAGCTTAACTGTAGACCCACTTTGCCGAACCAGGAAGAGTTGATCGTTTTTTGAACAAATAATGCGAAGCATGCACGATGTTCGGCAAACGCTGTGATGACGGACACGATTTACAGCTTTTTTGGCGCGCTTCAAAGAAAGTTTACCTGCATCAGTGTATGTTACGCGTTTTTAGAATGTGCGGTTTTTTGTATGTACGAGTTTAATCTGGTGCTGTTGTTGCTTCAGCAGATGTGTGTGTTTCTTGTCATCGCCTGGTTGATGAGTAAAACGCGCCTGTTCATTCCGCTGATGCAGGTCACCGTCCGTCTGCCGCACAAGCTGCTTTGCTACGTGACCTTCTCCATTTTCTGCATTATGGGGACCTACTTTGGCCTCCATATCGAAGATTCCATTGCCAATACGCGCGCCATCGGTGCGGTGATGGGCGGCCTGCTTGGCGGCCCGGTTGTCGGCGGCCTTGTTGGGCTTACCGGCGGTCTGCACCGCTATTCCATGGGCGGGATGACGGCGCTGAGCTGTATGATCTCCACGATCGTCGAAGGGTTGCTCGGCGGGCTGGTGCACAGCTATATGATCAAACGCGGCCGCCCGGACAAGGTATTTAGCCCGCTTACCGCCGGTGCCATTACCTTCGTGGCGGAAATGGCGCAAATGGCGATCATTCTGCTCATTGCCCGTCCGTTTGACGATGCGCTGCACCTGGTGAGCAATATTGCTGCTCCGATGATGGTGACCAATACCGTGGGCGCGGCGCTGTTTATGCGTATTCTGCTCGACAAGCGCGCCATGTTTGAGAAATACACCTCGGCGTTTTCCGCGACGGCCCTGAAAGTTGCAGCCTCAACGGAGGGGATCCTGCGTCAGGGATTCAACGAAGAATACAGCATGAAGGTGGCACAGGTGCTCTACAAGGAGCTGGATATTGGTGCCGTCGCCATTACCGACCGCGAAAAGCTGCTGGCGTTTACCGGTACCGGAGACGACCACCATCTGCCGGGCAAACCTATTTCATCGACCTACACCCTGCGCGCCATTGAAACCGGTGAAGTGGTGTATGCGGACGGGAATGAGATCCCCTACCGCTGTTCGCTCCATCCGCAGTGCAAGCTTGGCTCGACGCTGGTGATCCCGCTACGCGGTGAAAATCAGCGTGTGATGGGGACGATTAAGCTCTACGAAGCGAAAAACCGCCTGTTCAGCTCGATCAACCGCACGCTGGGGGAGGGGATAGCCCAGCTGCTTTCCGCGCAAATTCTGGCGGGGCAGTATGAGCGGCAGAAAGCGCTGCTGACGCAGTCTGAGATCAAACTCCTGCACGCCCAGGTCAATCCGCATTTCCTGTTTAACGCGCTTAATACACTGAAGGCGGTGATCCGCCGCGACAGCGATCAGGCCGCGCAGCTGGTGCAGTTCCTGTCGACCTTTTTCCGCAAGAACCTTAAACGGCCTTCTGAGATCGTGACCCTCGCCGACGAGATTGAGCACGTGAATGCCTATCTGCAGATTGAGCAGGCCCGTTTTCAGTCGCGCCTGCAGGTGACGCTCTCCGTTCCTGACGCGCTGGCGTATCAGCATCTTCCGGCCTTTACGCTGCAGCCTATCGTGGAAAATGCCATTAAACACGGTACATCCCAACTGCTGGGCATCGGGGAGATCGCTATTTCTGCTACCCAGTTTAACCACCATCTGGTGCTGGATATTGAAGATAACGCCGGACTCTACGTCCCTTCCGCCTCGGGTGGGTTAGGGATGAGCCTGGTGGATAAACGCCTGCGTGCGCATTTCGGTGACGACTGTGGCATTACCGTCGCCTGCGAACCCGACCGATTTACCCGTATTACCTTACGACTGCCGCTGGAGAAAAACGCATGCTGAGAGTGCTGATTGTGGATGACGAGCCGCTGGCACGGGAAAACCTGCGCGTGCTATTGCAGGAGCAGAGTGATATCGAGGTGGTGGGCGAGTGTGCAAATGCCATTGAGGCCATTGGTGCGGTGCACAAACTGCGTCCGGACGTGCTGTTCCTCGACATTCAGATGCCGCGCATCAGCGGTCTGGAGATGGTCGGGATGCTTGATCCTGAACACCGCCCCTATATTGTCTTTCTGACAGCGTTTGATGAATATGCCGTGAAGGCATTTGAAGAGCATGCCTTTGATTATCTGCTGAAACCAATTGAAGAGAAGCGGCTGGACAAAACGCTCAACCGTTTACGCCAGCAGCGCACCGTGCAGGATATGACGCTGCTGCCGGAAAACCAGCAGCCGCTGAAGTTTATCCCCTGCACCGGGCACAGCCGAATCTATCTTCTGCAGATGGATGATGTGGCGTTTGTCAGCAGCCGCCTGAGCGGGGTGTTTGTCACCAGCGCGGAGGGAAATGAAGGCTTTACCGAGCTGACCCTGCGCACGCTGGAGAGCCGCACGCCGCTGATCCGCTGCCATCGTCAGTATCTGGTGAACATGGCGCACCTGAAGGAGATCCGCCTGGAAGATAACGGCCAGGCCGAGCTGGTGCTGCGTGCCGGGCAAACGGTGCCCGTCAGCCGTCGCTATCTGAAGAGTTTGAAAGAGGCGATTGGCCTGTAAAACTGGTACACTGCGCGCCATTGCATCATCGACATTCGAAGGCTCTATGCTAAGTAACGACATTCTTCGTAGCCTGCGCTACACCCTGAAAGCAAACAACAACGACATGGTGCGCATTCTTGCGCTGTCCGACATGGAGTCCACGTCTGCGGGTTTCGATACCTGGATGACCAAAGAAGATGAAGAGGGCTTCGTTCGCTGCCCAGACATTATTCTGTCGGGTTTTCTGAACGGCCTGATTTACGACAAACGTGGCAAAGATGAGTCTGCGCCCGAGCTGGCGCTGGAGCGTCGCGTGAACAACAACACGGTGCTGAAAAAGCTGCGCATCGCGTTCTCGCTCAAAACGGACGATATTGTGGCGATCATGACCGAGCAAAAATACCGCGTATCCGTGCCGGAAGTGACCGCCATGATGCGCGCACCGGATCATAAAAACTACCGCGAGTGCGGCGACCAGTTTTTGCGTAATTTCCTGCGCGGGCTGACCCACCGGGTTCATCACCCGAAGGCGTGATTGCGGAATGGGTGCGGCCTGATGCCCTCACCCTGACCCTCTCCCACGGGGAGAGGGAGAAAACAATATGCCATAAAAAAAGCCGGAGACACTCTCCGGCTTTTTTGTTATTTCACCTGCTGACCCGGCTTCGCGCCTTCGTCTGGGCTTAACAGGAAGATATCTTTCCCGCCAGGGCCAGCGGCCATCACCATCCCTTCCGAGATGCCGAAGCGCATTTTGCGCGGCGCCAGGTTCGCCACCATCACGGTCTGACGACCGATCAGCACCTGCGGGTCCGGATACGCAGAGCGGATGCCGGAGAAGACATTACGCTTCTCGCCGCCCAGGTCCAGCGTCAGGCGCAGCAGTTTGTCAGAACCTTCCACGAACTCCGCGTTCTCGATCAGCGCCACGCGCAGGTCGACTTTCGCGAAATCATCAAAGGTGATGGTTTCCTGAATCGGATCGTCTGCCAGCGGGCCGGTGACCGGTGCCGCAGCAGCCTTAACTTCTTCTTTGGATGCTTCTACCAGAGCTTCAACCTGCTTCATTTCGATGCGGTTATACAGCGCTTTGAAGGTGTTCACCTTGTGGCCGAGCAGCGGCTGCGCCATGGCATCCCAGGTCAGTTCGGTGTTCAGGAACGCTTCAGCGCGGGCAGCCAGCTGCGGCAGAACCGGCTTCAGGTAGGTCATCAGCACGCGGAACAGGTTGATGCCCATGGAGCAGATGGCCTGAAGGTCAGCATCGCGACCTTCCTGTTTCGCGACAACCCACGGCGCCTGCTCGTCGACATAACGGTTCGCCAGGTCGGCCAGGGACATAATTTCACGTACCGCTTTGCCGAACTCGCGCGCTTCCCAGGCTTCGCCAATGGTTGCAGCCGCGTCGATAAAGGTTTGGTACAGGGCTGGGTCCGCCAGTTCAGCGGCCATCACGCCGTCAAAACGCTTGGCAATAAAGCCCGCGTTACGGGACGCCAGGTTCACCACCTTGTTGACGATGTCCGCATTCACGCGCTGCACGAAATCTTCCAGGTTCAGGTCGATATCGTCGATGCGGGAAGAGAGCTTCGCGGTGTAGTAGTAGCGCAGGCTGTCCGCGTCGAAGTGGTTCAGCCAGGTGCTGGCTTTGATGAACGTCCCGCGGGACTTGGACATCTTCGCGCCGTTCACCGTCACGTAGCCGTGTACGAACAGGTTGGTTGGCTTGCGGAAGTTGCTGCCTTCCAGCATCGCCGGCCAGAACAGGCTGTGGAAGTAAACAATGTCTTTACCGATGAAGTGATACAGCTCGGCCGTGGAATCTTTCTTCCAGTATTCGTCGAAGCTAACGGTATCGCCACGCTTGTCGCACAGGTTTTTGAAGGAGCCCATGTAGCCGATTGGCGCGTCCAGCCAGACGTAGAAGTATTTGCCCGGCGCGTTCGGGATTTCAAAGCCGAAGTACGGCGCATCGCGGGAGATATCCCACTGCTGCAGGCCGGATTCGAACCACTCCTGCATCTTATTCGCCACCTGCTCCTGCAGCGCGCCGCTGCGGGTCCACGCCTGCAGCATTTCGCTGAAGGACGGCAGGTCGAAGAAGAAGTGCTCGGAGTCACGCATCACAGGCGTTGCACCGGATACCACGGACTTCGGCTCGATAAGCTCGGTCGGGCTGTAGGTCGCGCCGCACACTTCGCAGTTATCGCCGTACTGGTCCGGGGATTTACATTTCGGACAGGTGCCTTTGACGAAGCGGTCCGGCAGGAACATGCCTTTTTCCGGATCGTACAGCTGAGAGATGGTGCGGTTTTTGATAAAACCGTTCTCTTTCAGACGGGTGTAGATCAGCTCCGACAGCTCGCGGTTTTCGTCGCTGTGCGTGGAGTGATAGTTGTCATAGCTGATGTCAAAGCCAGCAAAATCAGTCTGATGCTCCTGACTCATTTCGGTAATCATCTGCTCCGGGGAAATCCCCAGTTGCTGCGCTTTCAGCATGATCGGCGTGCCGTGGGCATCGTCCGCACAGATGAAGTTAACCTCGTGGCCGCGCATTCGCTGGTAACGGACCCAGACATCAGCCTGGATATGCTCCAGCATGTGGCCGAGGTGGATTGAGCCGTTGGCGTACGGCAGGGCGCACGTTACCAGAATTTTTTTCGCGACTTGAGTCATAGTAGGCATTACTTCTTTTAACTGTGAAAAGGGTTTTCGATATTACCAAAAGGGGCATTATTAAGTAAGCACAAACCGCGCCCTTTCAGGTAAACTTGTTCATCTAAGGTCTTATTCACAAGAACAAAGGAGTCGGGATGAGTTCTCAATCCCAGGCCAAATCACCGGAAGCCTTACGAGCAATGGTCGCCGGGACGCTGGCTAACTTTCAGCATCCAACCCTGAAGCACAATCTTACGACGCTGAAAGCGTTACACCACGTTGCCTGGCTGGACGATACGCTGCACATTGAGCTGCAGATGCCGTTCGTCTGGACCAGCGCTTTCGACGCGCTGAAAGAGCAAACCAGCTCGGAGCTGCTGCGCATTACCGGTGCGAAAGCGATCGACTGGAAGCTGAGTCACAGCGTCGCCACGCTGAAGCGCGTGAAAAACCAACCTGGCGTGAACGGCGTGAAAAACATCATCGCTGTCAGCTCTGGCAAGGGTGGGGTGGGTAAATCCTCCACGGCTGTAAACCTGGCGCTTGCGCTGGCAGCGGAAGGGGCAAAGGTCGGTATTCTGGATGCGGACATTTATGGCCCGTCCATTCCAAACATGCTGGGCGCGGAAAACCAGCGTCCAACCTCGCCGGACGGCACCCACATGGCACCAATCATGGCGCACGGTCTGGCAACCAACTCGATTGGTTATCTGGTAACCGACGATAACGCGATGGTCTGGCGCGGCCCGATGGCCAGCAAGGCGCTGATGCAGATGCTGCAGGAAACCATGTGGCCAGATCTGGATTATCTGGTGCTGGACATGCCGCCGGGCACGGGTGACATCCAGCTGACGCTGGCGCAGAACATTCCGGTAACGGGGGCGGTCGTCGTGACCACGCCGCAGGATATCGCGCTGATCGACGCCAAAAAGGGCATCGTGATGTTCGAAAAAGTGGAAGTACCGGTGCTGGGTATCGTTGAGAACATGAGCATGCATATCTGCAGCAACTGCGGACACCATGAGCCTATCTTCGGTACCGGCGGGGCAGAAAAACTGGCCGCACAGTATCACACTCAGCTGCTGGGTCAGATGCCGCTGCACATTACTCTGCGTGAAGATCTGGACAGCGGGAAACCAACAGTTGTTAGCCGTCCGGAAAGCGAGTTTGCGGAAATGTATCGCCAGCTGGCCGGGCGCGTTGCGGCGCAGCTCTACTGGCAGGGCGAAGTCATCCCGAGCGAAATCGCGTTCCGCGCGGTGTAATTCCTCAGCTCCGAATTGCCGGGTGGCGCTTCGCTTACCCGGCCTACAAATAGCACCATCACGTAGGTCGGGTAAGGCGAAGCCACCACCCGACTTTACCCAAGCCGATAGTGCATCAAATAATACTCTCCTTCCGGAGAATCACCCGTCGCCTCGATGTGCCAGCCGTGTCGCTGGTAAAACGCAACAGCTCGCGCATTCTTGACCAGACACTTCAGCGCCCCTGTACTGGTAAACGTCTTCTGTACCTGCTCCAGCAACACGCGCCCGACGCCCAGGCTCTGATACTGCGGGTCAACAAACAGGTTGTGCAGAAAGTTATCGTTCATCCAGACGGACGCAAATCCCAGACGGTGGCCATTCTGTACAGCGACCCAAATCTGTTCGTCGCGCGTTGCGGCGTCAAAGTCCTCAAGCTGCCATTCTGCACCGTTCAACCATGGCCAGGCGTCGCGCCGGGCATGCAGGTAAATCGTGCGCAGGAAAGGACGATCGCTCTCCTGCCAGGCGCGAACCAGGATCGTATTAGCGGTGATAGAAGATATCTCCATTGTAGGCTTTATGGATTTTTCCATCGGCGTCGCCAATCAGCACGTAGTTCTCACCCATGTAGGTCCAGTGTGTTCCGGCATCCGGCGCTGGCAGGTTACGCAGCTGGTACTGTTTGATGGTGTACTCGGGCGTTTGATACTGCGCTGGCGCCGTGTCGCCAATCTTGAATTTTGTGAAGTCAGCGATGAACTCTTGTTCTTCGTAGGCTTTGATGCCTGAAGGTGCTGCAGCCGGTTGCGGAGCTGAAAATGCGGAACCCGCCAGAGACAGTAGTACACCCAGAAGCAGCAATTTACGCTTAGCCATTTTTTCTCCAGTGATATCGTTACAGATACATTTCGTCTGCGGGTTTCAGTATGCGCGGCAGACGGTCCATTTTAAGTATCAAAACATGGTGTGTTTGAAAAAAAATGTAACAAAACTGGACGGTTTTGTGTAGTCGCAACACGGAAGAGATATTACGCCAGTGAATGCTATTTGTATTTTATATTTAATGTGTTTATTGATTTATTAATTAATTCTGAAAACGCATTACTACTTCAAAATTGGACCGTTAAGCGAATGCTTTCCCACGGTAGAACATTTAATATCGGCCCCGCACGACATGTTATGACGTCTGATTACCGGCTCGATATTGCGGGTCGGTTTAGACGATTCAGTACCTTGTTACTGTTCGGGAAATACGCTTTATTTACACTTTGCAATTCATTTAACGCAATGAATTATATGGTTATTTTTGTTAAATAAAATTGTCGTTCGTACGATAAGCACAACGATAAAAGATATGTTTATATAAATGAAAAACACAACGGCATTTTCCTTTTTATTTCTTGCAATAAGCCAGTTAACAGGCTGTGTATTTTCACCGGGTCAGGATTTAGCCATGACCGGTAAAAATGTTATTGCAACAGAAGATAAAGATTATCAGCTTGATAAACACGTGGAAATTTATCCACTGACCCCAGTGCTGATTGAACGATTGCGCCCGCCCGTATCGAAATCTCAGGCAAATCCTAATCTGGATGAGCAGGTGAAAAACTGGGAATACCGAATCGGCACCGGTGACATTCTTACGGTCACTGTCTGGGATCACCCTGAGTTAACGACACCTGCCGGGCAGTACCGTAGCGCGAGTGACGCGGGAAACTGGGTCAACGCGGACGGTACGCTCTTTTATCCCTACGTTGGGAAACTGCATGTCGCGGGCAAAACGGTTTCGCAGGTGCGCGAAGAGATCACCGCACGGCTGGATAAATTCATCGAGAGCCCGCAGGTGGACGTCAGCGTGGCCGCTTTCCGTTCTCAGAAAGCCTACGTAACGGGCGAAGTCGCCAAATCAGGCCAACAGCCGATCACCAACATACCGTTGACGGTAATGGATGCGGTCAATGCTGCCGGCGGCCTTTCTGCGGATGCTGACTGGCGCAATGTTGTTCTCACGCATAACGGCCAGGATTCGCGCCTTTCCCTCTATGCGCTGATGCAGCACGGCGACTTAACGCAAAATAAACTGCTCTATCCCGGCGACATCCTTTTTGTTCCGCGCAACGATGCGCTGAAAGTCTTCGTGATGGGGGAAGTCATCAAGCAGAGCACGCTGAAGATGGATCGAAGCGGCATGACGCTGGCGGAGGCGCTGGGGAACGCGGGTGGAATGGATCAGAGTATGGCCGATGCAACCGGTATTTTTGTTATCCGTTCGGTCATTGGAAAAGGCAAGACGGATAAAATTGCCAATATTTTTCAGCTCAATGCAAAAGATGCCTCAGCCATGGTACTAGGCACGGAATTCCAGCTTCAGCCGTACGACATTGTTTATGTCACTACGGCACCGTTATCACGCTGGAATCGCGTCATCACACAGCTAGTGCCGACCATCAGCGGTGTTCACGATCTGACCGAAACGGTGCGTTACATCCGATCCTGGCCGCAATAATGTTTAACTCAATCTTAGTAGTTTGCACCGGCAACATTTGCCGCTCACCGATAGGAGAGCGGCTGTTGCGTCAGCAGTTACCCGGAAAAGTCGTGACATCGGCCGGTATTTTTGGGCTTGAAGGGTGCCCGGCAGATGCGGTTGCACAGGATGTTGCCTGGCAGCATGGTGTTTCGCTTGACGACCACGTAGCACGCAAGCTGACGCGCAGTTTGCTGCAAAAATCCGATTTGATTCTGGTCATGGAGCCGGAGCATCTTCGTTTTATTGCCGCAATGTCGCCGGAATACCGGGGTAAATCCCTGCTTTATGGACAGTGGCTGGAGACAAAAGATATTCCCGACCCCTACCGAAAAAGTCGAGATGCTTTCGAATACGTTTTCGGGCAGTTGGGAAAAGCCAGCCAGGAGTGGGCTCGTCGATTGAGCCAAAAAGGAATGAAGCTGTAATGTCGTCTTACACCACGGACAAATATGGTGCTACAGCACCGCAAACGCATGAAGTCGATCTTCTTCAGCTGCTCGCTGAATTGTTTGATCACTGGATAACGATCGCCATGGTAACGCTCCTGTTGACGGTTTGCGCGGGACTCTACGCGTTTTCTGCCACACCGGTCTACCAGGCGGATGCCCTTGTGCAGATAGAAGCGAAACAGGACAACTCCTTACTGAAAAGCTTAAGCCAGTTCGGATCCGACCTTTCGCCTGATGTCGCTCCGGAATTGCTGTTGCTTAAATCGCGGATGATTCTGGGGAAAACCGTTGATCAATTGGGGCTGACGTATCAAGTCAAGCAGCATGTTATGCCCGTTGTAGGCCCGCTGTGGATGCGCCTTCGGGGCAGTACGCCGGGTAGGATGACAATCGGGAAACTTCACGCTTCCCTCCTGGAAGGCAAACCGCAAGAGTGGGTGCTGACCGTTCAGGAGCAGGGGCGGTATCACCTTGAGGGAGAAAGGCTCGAGGCCGACGGTATCGTTGGAAAAACGCTGCTCAAAGAAGGTGTTTCCCTTCTGGTGACCTCGCTGAATGCGGCACCCGGAACCCGATTTTCGCTCAAGGCTATTACCAGACTGGAAGCCATCAATGCGCTTCAGAAAAGGTTTACCGTCGCGGAATCGGCAAAACAGAGCGGAATGATCGCGTTAACGATCGCGGGTGAAGATCCTGACAAGATGGCCGTGGTGCTCAATACGATTGCTGACAATTTTCTGAGTCAAAATATTGCGCGTCAGGAGGCCCAGGATTCTCGCAGCCTGACCTTTTTACAGCATCAGCTACCTAAAATCAGCCGCGAACTGGATGAGGCCGAAGCGCGCCTGAATTCCTACCGCGAGCAGCGCGATTCCGTCGATTTATCTCTTGAGGCGAAGTCAGTTCTCGATCAGGTTGTGAATGTGGAAAATCAGCTCAACGAGCTAACCTTCCGTGAAGCGGAGATCTCGCAGCTTTTCAAAAAGGAACATCCGACCTATCGCGCATTACGTGAAAAACGGCAAACGCTTGAGAAGGAGCGCGCGCGTCTCAATAGCCGCGTGTCGACGATGCCTTCCACGCAGCAGGAGATATTACGCCTGAGTCGGGACGTCGAATCCGGACGCACGATCTACCTGCAGCTGTTGACGCGGCAGCAAGAGCTTAATATCTCGCGCTCCAGCGCAATCGGAAACGTGCGGATCATCGACGCTGCGGTGACGCAACCTGACCCCATAAAGCCGCGGAAAGCGCTCATTATTGCGCTTGGTGCTCTACTGGGGCTTATGCTCTCTTCAGGCTGCGTGCTGGCCCGCTCAGCGTTTAAACGGGGAATGACATCGTCTGAGCAACTCGAAGTGGAGGGGATGCCGGTCCTGGCGACGTTGCCGCGCTCTGAATGGCTCTGGAAAAAAACACATCTGCGCAGGCGCAATCTCTTCGCTTCACGCTGGACGCACAGAACGTTGGATGTGCCCTTCCTGCCGATCGAAAGGCCAGCAGATATGTTTATCGAAGCGATGCGCGGGCTGCGCACCAGTCTGCACTTCACCATGATGGACGCCTCGAACCGGATTATCGTTTTTTCTGGCCCCACACAGGATTGCGGCAAAACGCTGGTCAGTACGTCACTGGCCGCACTGGCGGCGCAGGCCGGACAGCGGGTCCTCTTTGTGGACGCCGATATGCGAAAGGGCTATGTCCACAATGTGTTTGAGCTGAGTAACCACTGCGGATTGTCCTCCGTCCTTGAGGGATGCCTGGCGTGGCAAAATGCAATTCAGCACTTCGAAAAGGGTGGGTTCGATGTTCTCACTTGCGGTCCGCAACCTTCACATCCCGCGGAGCTGCTCATGGGGGAAGGCTTCCAGGCGGTCATGGCGGAGATAAACGAGCGATACGATCTCGTTATTGTTGATACGCCTCCGGTCCTTGCCGTTACGGATGCCCTGTTGATTGCACGAGCGGCGGCGACAACTCTGCTGGTTGCCCGCTTTGGGAAGACGAGCGTGAAAGAGATAGAGAACTGTCTAAAGCGTCTGCAGCAAATGGGTGTGCAGGTGAAGGGCGCAATTCTTAATGATATCGTGAAGTCCGCCTCACTCTATTACAACTCGGGGTACAGCCATTACGACTACGGCTATACCCCGAAGGAAAAGCGGCGTGAGGGTTAGTGCTTCACCAGCGTAGCGAAGTAGTAGACCAGGGGAATGGCGAGGATCCACAGACCAACGGGGATTTCGCGCCATTTCCCGGCAATCGCTTTGATCACGATGTAAAACAGCAATCCGCCAGCAATTCCCGTTCCGAAGCTGTTGGCAATCAGCGTTATCATGACCATCATCAGCACCGGCAAGCCGTCGGTGAAGTTCGCCAGATCAACCTTACGTAAGCCGCTAAACATATTCAGTCCAATGAGGATCAGCGCAGGCGCGGTGGCTTCTTTCGGGATCATCAGTGCAACAGGCGTAAACAGCAACATCAGCAGGAACATCACCGCAGCAGCCAGAGCCGTCATGCCCGTTTTACCGCCCGCTTCAGCAGCAGCCGACGATTCGATCAGCGCCGTCGCGGCAGGAATACCGACCCATGGACCTACCGCAGCGGCAATGGAGTCCACCATAAACGGACGATTGATATGCGGCATGTTGCCTTCGTCATCCAGTAATCCCGCCTCACCACCAACAGCCAGCGTGGTGCCCATGGTGGAGAAAAATTCCGACGCAAAGAAGACAAACAGGAATGGCAGGAAGGCAATGTTCAGCGCCCCGAGCATATCAATGTGGCCGATAACCGGGGCCAGAGAATGCGGCATATCTATAAAATGACCGGGCAGTTTTGTCACGCCAAGCGGAATACCGACCAGGGTGGCAAACAGAATGGCCCACAGTATTGCCCCTGGAATGCGGCGCGCCTGTAACGCAATGGCCAGGAAGAGACCCGCTAACGCGACCAGCGCTTCCGGTGACAGGAAATCCCCCAGCATCAGGGCATTCGTTTTCGCGTTTGCCAACACCAGCCCGGCGTTACGAAAGCCGAGCACGGCAACAAACAGGCCAATGGAGGCCGTCAACCCCAGCTTGATGGACTGCGGGACCGAACGGGTGACGACTTCACGCAGCCCAAAGCGGGTCAGCAGAAAGAACAAAATCCCTGACCAGCAGGCGATGCCGAGACCAATTTGCCAGCCAATCCCTTCGCTGCCCGCAAGCGTGACGCCGACGAGGACCGAACCGCCAATACCGGGCCCGACGATAAAGGGCAGGTTGGCATAGAACGCCATCAGCAGCGTTCCGGCAACGAAGACCAGAATAGTGCCCGTCGTTGCCGCGCCTTTATCCATTCCTCCGACCGCCAGCAGACCCGGGATCACTACCAGTAAATAGGCGGCGGCGAGAAAACCGGTGATGCCAGCCAGGCACTCGGTGCGTACGGTGCTGCCACGCGCATGCAGTGCAAAACGGCGTTCTAGCCAGCTCCCTGGTGCTGGCGAATTAACGGTGTTGTCGGCCATTATCCGGCTCTCCTTCGGCATTATTGTGTGTTGTCCGGGGTTTCCCGGTAAGAAATTAACGGATCGACAATCTGGCGCGTGGTGCCATCGGTCAGTCCAAGATCGGTCAAATGCGGCCCGGCGTTGCAGGCAAGACAGGTGCCCTCTATTGCTTTAAAGACGCGATAGGGCGGCTCCCAGTCGGCAATCAAATTGCTACGCTCGCGCAGTTCCCTGAACTGGCGAGCCAGCTCATCAGGCGGCAGTTCCGAAAGCATCCCCGCAATCGGCATAGCGACGTGGGCGATGACGTCGCCATTTTGTACCAGCGCCATACCACCGCCGCTCTGGATAAGCATGTTGGCAGCCAGCGCCATATCGTGCGGATCGCGGCCCAGCACCACCAGATTGTGAGAGTCGTGAGAATAGCTGGTGGCAATTGCCCCACGCAGCTCCCCCCAGCCTTCGAGCAGGGCGAGTTGCGGTTTCGCCGCGTGGCGCGCGTGGCGATGCTGGACCCAGATCAGGCTAAAGCCATCCGGGATCGCCACTACGCCGTGACGTACCTGCGCGTCCACTTCACCCCACCGCGTGAAGCGTGCGCCGCTGATATGGCGCAGGCGCGCCACGCCGTGTTTCGCGTTGTCGATTTTCATACGGAAATCATCGTCTGCCAGCGCAGACAGCCGCACGGTATCACGCGGGAGCGGGGCTATCGTGTCAACGATGGGTTCAATCATTGCCCCGTCGCGCGCGATCAGCTTTCCGGCGACGTAAACCTGACGAGCCGTCAGCTTTTCAAGAGAGTCAAACGCCACCAGATCCGCGCGACGCCCGGCGGCAATCAGCCCCAGATCGTTACGCTGCAGGCGAATGGCGGCGTTCAGCGTGGCGAAACGCAGGGCGTGAGTTGCCGGTAATCCATGTTCAATCAGCAGGTTCAGCAGCGCAACGATCCCCCCTTTTTCCAGCAGCATGTCGGGCGGGACATCGTCGGTGCAGACCGTGATTTGTGAAGAAAGGTGGGGCAGGGATTTCAGGGCGCTCACGATATCGGGTAGCAGATAAGGATGCGAACCCCGAATTTCCAGCGTCAGCCCGGCGCGCAGCTTTTCCAGCGCGTCGTCTGCGGAGGTCAACTCGTGATCGGAGGTCACGCCTGCGGCGAGATAAGCCTGTAAATCCGCACCGTGAAGCCCGCGCGCGTGGCCTTCAATCAGCTTTCCGCTGTCCAGCCCGGCCTGCATAATTTCCAGCATCCGCTGGCTGCCGTTGAGCACGCCGTGCATATCCATCACTTCCGCCACGCCGCGCACTTCCGGCCAGCCGAGCAGGGTATTCATCTCTTCTCCGGCGAAGTCTGCGCCAGACATCTCCAGCCCCGGAGTCGATGGCACGCTTGATGGCGCAGCGACCATCACCTGCAGCGGCAGGTTACGGCTGGCCTCAATGGCAAAACGTACCCCTGCAATGCCCAGCACATTCGCCAGCTCATGCGGATCCCAGAATACGGCGGTGGTGCCCTGTGCCAGCACAATCTCTGCATAGCGAGCGGGAAGCAGGTGTGAACTCTCCAGATGCACATGCGTATCCATCAGTCCCGGGGAGAGATACTGGTTGTTCAGATCGTGCGTCTCACGCGCATCGCTCCGGCTGCCGCGCGGATGAACGCTGGCGATAAGGTCGCCCACAATGCCGACATCAGCTTCGCGGATCTCACCGGTAGCCATATCAACAATGCGGGTGTGCGTAAGCAGCAGATCGAACGGCACTTCACCGCGTGCAGCCTGGACGGCGCGGCGTCGGGTTTCGGCACTCATGTAATTAACGGTTCCAGCATGAAAATAATGACGTTACTCTATGCATACGGCAAACGTTTGCCCAGCTGATAAAATTTATCACCCGATAACCCCGGCTTATTCTCCGACGCGTGTAAACGATAATGACGATGGAACCCTGGCAGCGCTTGCCCGCGCTCTCACTGCGACAGCTACAGTATTTTGTCACCCTGGCGCAGCTGCGTCATTTCACCGACACCGCCAGCAAGCTGGCGATCAGCCAGCCTGCGCTCAGCAGCGCATTGCGGCAAATCGAAACGGTGCTCGGCGGTAAGCTGGTGAACCGCACCGCCTCAGCGGTGACGCTGACGGAGCTGGGCAACGCCATCCTGCCGCACGCGCAGCGGGTGCTCAGCGTGGCTCAGCTTGCCTTCGACGATATGCAGCAGATTGTGCAGGCAGGCGGTGACGGCACGGTGCGCATCGGGCTGGTGCCATCCGTCAGCTCGCTCTTGTTCCCGCAACTGCCCCAAACGCTGGCGCAGGCTTTTCCGCGTCTTAAGGTAGAGTTTCACGATCAAACCAATGATGCGCTGGTGGCGCAGTTGCTGAAAGGGCAGATTGATTTTGGCATTGGCGCGCTGGACAATTCTGTGCCGGAACAGCTGTCCGTCTTCCCGCTGCAGGAAGATCCTTTTGTTGCTGTGATTCATTGTGACGATCCGCTGGCGGCGTCGGCGCATTTACCCTGGAAGCAGCTTGTGGGGCGAGATATCGCCGTGTTCTCAAAAGGTAACATCCAACGCCTGGTCGGGGCGCTCGCTGAAAGCCACCGTTTGTCGTTGCAGACACGTTATCAGGTGGATTATATCGAAACGCTGTACGGCCTGGTGCGTTCCCGGCTGGCCGTGGCGATACTGCCGCAACTCTATACCACGCATCTTCAGGATCCACAGCTCAAGGTGGTTCATCTTCAGCAACCGGCACTTGCCCGAACAGTGGCATTGATGCGTGCACCACAGCCATTACCGACGCTTATCGAATCTTGCTTTACGCTAATGGTTGAAACCTTGAGGACACACTGAGGGGATAGGGCAGGGGAAAATACCCTCTCCCGAGCGGGAGAGGGATAAGCATTACTTAGCCAGAACTTCCTGAGCGGTACGCTCAACCAGAGACAGCAGAACTTTTACGTCCTCCAGCGTCACGGTTGGGTTCAGCAGGGTCAGCTTCAGGCAGGTGATACCGTTATGCTCGGTCACGCCGACGTTAGCACGGCCAGATTCCAGCAGCGCATCACCAATCTTCTGGTTCAGCAGGGCGATACCTGCATCATCCATCTGCGCCTGAGGACGGAAGCGGAACAGCACGCTTGCCAGCTGTGGCTGCATCACCAGTTCCAGAGCAGACTGCTCTTTCACGTAGGCTGCAACCTGCTGTGCCAGGGTCACACCGTGATCGATGATCGCCGCGTACTGCTCCTGGCCCAGCGCTTCCAGGCTCATCCACAGCTTCAGCGCGTCGAAACGACGGGTGGTCTGCAGAGATTTGGACACCAGGTTAGGCACGCCCGCCTCTTCGTCGAACTCAGAGTTCAGGTAGGCCGCCTGATAGCGCATCAGCTCATAGTGACGTGCTTCTTTCAGCAGGAACGCGCCGCAGCTGATGGTCTGGAAGAACTGTTTGTGGAAGTCCAGGGTAATGGAATCCACCAGCTCAATGCCGTCCAGGTAGTGACGATACTGCTGGGACATCAGCAGTGCGCCGCCCCATGCTGCATCAACGTGTACCCAGATGTTCTGCTTCGCCGCCAGCTCAGCAATGGCACGCAGCGGGTCGATAGCACCGGCATCGGTGGTACCTGCCGTCGCAACGATCGCCAGAATCTGCTCGCCGTTCGCGTTGCACTGCTCAATTTTCGCCGCCAGATCGGTCAGATCCATGCGTGAGAATTCGTCCGTTTTCACCTGCACCACGGACTGGTAGCCCAGACCCATCAGCGCCATGTTTTTCTGCACGGAGAAGTGTGCGTTCTCGGAGCACAGCACGCGAATTTTGCGCAGATCGCCTACCAGGCCATCCTGCTGAACGGAGTGACCCTGGCGTGCGAAGAACGCATCGCGCGCCAGCATCAGGCCCATCAGGTTGCTCTGGGTGCCGCCGCTGGTGAAGACACCTGCGTCGCCAGCCTGATAACCCACGCGGGTACGCAGCCACTCGATCAGTTTGATCTCAATGATGGTTGCGGACGGGCTTTGATCCCAGGAGTCCATACTCTGGTTAGTGGCGTTGATCAGCACTTCCGCCGCCTGGCTTACGACCAGGCTTGGGCAGTGCAGGTGCGCCACACACTGCGGGTGATGAACGGACAAACTGTCTTTCAGGAAGAACTCAACGGCGCGTTCAATCGCCGCTTCGTTGCCCAGCCCTTTCGGGTTGAAATCCAGCTTAATACGGTCGCGCAGTTCCGCGACCGTTTTGCCCTGGTACATCTCAGGCTGTTTCAGCCACTGCATCACAGCCTGAGTGCTTTGTTCAATCGCCTGCTGGTAAGCTTCAATGCTCTGCGCAGAGGAGAACAAAATTGGGTTTGAATCAGACATCGTAATCAACAACTCCGGTTACGCCGGGCGAACGCCCGCAGCAAGCAGTGCCTGCTCGAATTTATCCAGGAAGATTTTCAGCTCTTCATCGCTGATCAGCAGAGATGGCAGCAGACGCAGAACGATACCGTTACGGCCACCGCGCTCCAGAATCAGACCGGCTTCGAAGCACTTCTTCTGAATCAGCGCAGACAGCTCGCCGTCGCCCGGGAAGCAGCCCATGTGGTCAGCGGCTTCGTGTGGCTTAACGATCTCAATACCGATCATCATGCCCAGACCGCGAACGTGGCCGATGACCGGATAGCGTTTCGCCATCTCTTTCAGCTGGCCTTTCAGCCATTCGCCCTGCGCAGCAACTTTGCCAGCGATGTTCTGGTCTTTCAGGATTTTCAGCGTCGTCAGGCCGGTTGCCATCGCCAGCTGGTTGCCGCGGAAGGTACCGGTGTGGTGACCTGGCGCCCATGCATCGAACTGCTTTTTGATACCCAGCACGGCCAGCGGCAGACCGCCACCCACTGCTTTAGACATCACGATGATGTCTGGCTCAATGCCCGCGTGTTCGAAGGCGAAGAATTTACCGGTACGGGCAAAGCCAGCCTGAACTTCGTCGAGGATCAGCAGAATGCCGTGTTCCTGAGTCACTTTACGGATGCGCTGCAGCCACTCAGCCGGAGCCGGGTTCACGCCGCCTTCGCCCTGAACGGCTTCCAGGATCACCGCAGCAGGTTTACGCACGCCGCTTTCAACGTCGTTGATCAGGTTATCGAAGTAGTAGGTCAGCGCTTTCACGCCCGCTTCACCACCGATACCCAGCGGGCAACGGTACTCGTGCGGATAAGGCATGAACTGAACTTCTGGCATCATGCCGTCAACCGCTTCTTTCGGAGACAGGTTGCCGGTCACGGACAGCGCGCCGTGGGTCATACCGTGGTAACCACCAGAGAAGCTGATGATACCGCTACGACCGGTCACTTTTTTCGCCAGCTTCAGCGCCGCTTCAACGGCGTCCGCACCGGATGGACCGGTGAACTGCAGGCAGTACTCTTTGCCCTGACCAGGCAGCAGAGAGAGCAGGTATTCAGAAAACGCGTCTTTCAGAGGCGTAGTCAGATCCAGGGTATGTAACGGCAAGCCGCTGGTAATGACATTTTGGATGCTTTTCAGCACATCAGGATGGTTATGGCCAAGCGCAAGTGTCCCCGCGCCTGCTAAACAGTCAAGGTATTCTTTATTATCTGCATCGGTGATCCACACGCCTTCTGCTTTAGTGATAGCTAAAGGCAGTTTGCGCGGATAACTCCTGACGTTAGATTCAAACTCGGCCTGACGGGCCAGATAGGTTTCGTTGCTTTTGTGGGCATCTACGGTGTCAATACGGACTTTATCCGTCATCATATCACTCCTACAACCGCCGCTTCGTTATGAGCCACGATTGAATAAAAAGTTAAAAAACAGATGGGGGCCTGAAAAAAACGCCGCCAATATAGAGCCTTTTGCCACGGGGCTCAATGGTTAATTTGTTTACTGTTTTGTGACAGAGGGCACAGGGGGAAGGTTAACCCCGTTTCCTCAAAGAAAATTGCAGTTTATGAACAATAAAAACAGCGGCTTACGATGGGTTTGTCAGAACTGTAAAAGGAAAGAAAAGAGTGTGACAAATCGTGCTTTTCGCTGATGAAAAAGGAGGCGCATAGCCTCCTTGAGCGCGTTATTTCTGCCTAACCTGCAAAATGCCGTGGTCGCGACCTTTCGTCTTATTCCATGAGGCATCCGTAATACCGTTCTCATCAAGGCTAAACGATATAACAAAGCCTTCGCCGTGAATCTCATAGAAAGACGCATTCAGACGTTTTACGGTCGCTTTCTTGCCGTTAAGGGTAGCGCTAAAAAATCCGTTAGAAATCGTGGCGTTAACCATATCGGACGAAAATGAAGCTTCACGCATCGGATCATGAACGGTTTTCGTTTGTTCGTGTTGCGCCGCGTTTTCCGCTTTGGTTTTGTTGATATCGCAAGAACCATCGCCATCGCTAATTTGGGTGCATCCGGAACGCTCCAGCTGCGCGCGATAGTGAGCGTTAATGGCGTAGGCCGGAGCCGCCGCTACAGTCGCGCTAATAACAATCATCATTAACTTCTTCATTTTATTGCCTTATAAATTACAAAAATAATACGATACGTACATTACGCCGATCCACACTCCGACAGAAATAAGCATCAGGTATAAAGCGGCAGAGAAAAAAATATATTTGAACATGCTGACATTCATATATTGAAAATGAAAACCGCTCGTAGGTGGTTTTCTGTCTGATTGTGAGAAATAACTGTGATGGACTATCCAGTAAGGTAACAATTGAAACTTTGATTAAGATCACTTAAAGCACAAAAGATTAAAGTGGTCGGATGTTAAAATCTTTAATGTAAACATTAACTTATGTTTTGATGTGTACGACGTCCGCTTTCATTCAAAAGGTCTTTCTCTATCAGGGAACAGTCTGTTTCAGTGCCATGCTGCTGAAAATACGGATTTGACAGCTGTTATTATTTAAAAAATTTACAACGATAGGTTGGAGCGGAACCAGCCTGAAATGATACGAATATTATTATGGACTCTTTGAAGAGGAATGACGTGAAAGGGCTAATAATGAGTCAAACGACTATGCGGGATACTTACAAAGGCTTTAGATGCCAGATAAAAATATTTGTATTAAAAATTTATTCAAGAATGTATCTAGCTTTGATTGCTATAAATTAGTAGGAGAATTGTTATAGAATAGGGAGTGTTTAGAAGAGAGGGACTATTAAGCCCCTCAATGACAGACTATGCGACAGTATCAAGGATCTCTCTTAAGAAATCAGTGAAGCTATCAAATGAACCAAAAACATTTTCTGTACCAACATTATCTCTAATTTCAAAGAGATTAGATTTAGTATCATAGGTGAATAACGAAATACTATCTTCTCCGATCACTAATCTTTGAGCAAGATCAGGGTTAATATAGTCATCATTATCTCTATAAAAATCGTTCATAACAAATAAGTTTCTAATTAATGGTTCAGGTATAGAAAGACTGAATAAGATTAATCCGTTATATTCAAATCCATCCATAAACTTTAAAAAACTTACATAATCAGGTTGATTTGTAAATAACAAGTCAATTTCATCACCTAGAATCTGTAACATAGGATGTAGAGTATTGCTAGACTCTCTATTTTTTATGCTTTCAAGAAATGAATCTTTGATAGGGGCTTCTACTGGATACTCCCATTTATCCATCATCCCTTTTAATTCGATAAGAATTTCATTTATGTTATTTTCCATCATTATTCCTTTCAAATCATTTAAGTGGATAAATAGAACCAGTAGGCATAGCCCACGGAGTTATCTTACTTTCACCTGCTATCATACCTCTTGTTACGGATGTTTGCATATTACTGAAGATTTTATGATATGGTTCGTTCTCTATCAATGTTAGATTATCAAAAGCATTTGTACCACCATCATCTAGGGGGAATTTATGGTGTACACTCCATCCTTTAGGTAAACCACCTTCTGACATTCTCATTAGATCCGCAGGATTAAAGGTATTAGCTGCATCTTTAGTGTTTGCTGAATTATTTAGGAAATTCTTCCTTACTGTGTTGTTAAATTCTTTTCTTAGTATTGCCGCTTCCATCGGATTTCTTTTAACATAGTTAATATCTTGTACCGTGATGCCGTTAACTATTTTTGATTCACCTCTAAGTTTTCCTATATAACTATTAATTTCAACGTAACTATCTGAATTTGGTCTTTTAGCCATCAAAATAGAGGCTGCTGCTATTGTTGTACCTGCTGTTTTTTCATTTAATACCTGGTCATAACCCTGTATAGCTTCACCGCCTAATTGTTCTGCTGTTTTCCTGAATCCTTCAATGTTTCCATTATAAACCCCGCCAGCGGCTAATAAACGTCCTGCTGCTTTGCTATTGATGGTTTTAGCTGATTGAGCATGTTGTATAGGGGCGTCTGAATAATGAATTTTTTGTGTAGGTGCTGGTTTCCTTCCTTGATAATCATCTAAGCATTTTCGGTAAGCATCCCTAACTTGCATTTCAAACCATGAATGCCAATGCTCCATAAAGCAATCATAGATAAGATCACCGTTTTCATCAAAATAAAATGGATGTTTAAAATAATCCCATTGTTCAGATTCATCTATTCCAATAAACCAGCCAATATCTATATTATGCTGTGTGTGATCATAAGCACCGTCGTACATACCATTACGTTTACGATCATACTTAGCTGAAAAGGGATTTATAAACCCACTCTTTCTATTTGGCATTTGCTGGAGGCTAAAATAAGAATAGTTGTCAGAATCAAGATCGTAGTAGATTCTTGCTCTTTCAAAAGCGACTTCAGGCCTCAGTATGTATTGAAAATCTTCGGGGTTTAGCTCTCTTGCTGCATCCCATATCATGAACAATCTAAAATCGTGCATGGAGATCCCTCTCTATATAAAAGGTTTATGTTATCAGCTAATATTACATAATCAATTATTTATGTTCCGAATGAAATCATAAAAATACATTCATTGAATTAATGTGAAACGCAAGCTCTAAGTAATGATCATCGGGGTGTATTAATCAACGGGGAGCAGGTCACCCCGTTGCTGGCGAGGCAAAGGAAAGGAGATATACATGAAATTAGCTTTGATCGGTACTGGCAACATGCCGCTGATGCAGTGGATCCTAGATGACAAGGGCGATGATGCGATTATCAACATGTCAGCGCTGGCGCGTCGGCTCGGCTGTAGTCGTTCCAGCCTACTTGATCGCATCCATACGTATGGACTCGACAGCGCTATCAGATACTATCTCAGCGAACAGCGACAACTGAAAACATGAGAGCCTGGTTAATCCCGGCTTTTTTTATGTACTTTGCTGAAGTCAAAAAGATTGTCAAATTTAATGATATCTAATCCAGAGATAGCGTGATTAACATCTTTCATCATTGCGCCATGTTCATCATAAGCGTTACGTATTGCCATGAATTCTTCTGGTGTTATCTGTTCTTTAAGCAAAGCCTGCATGATGAGAGTCATCAGTTTTGAGATGGCTATTTGCGTATTACCAGAAGATCGAAGAAGGGGCGTTGAATGGCTCCCAGGAAACCTTTTTAATCAGAACATTATAATGACGTAACTTGATGAAAGAGCTACCAATGCGAAAGGTATTTTCCGTCATATCTTTCAAGGATTCTTGAATATGATAATAGCTTTCTTCGTCGGCTCTTTGTCCTGATTTCGCCAGTGTGTCGAGAAAAGTCATAATGCGGTTTAAGTCAAAGCGCATACGATTGTAACGGCTTCTGGTGCCATCAATTTCTTCTTTGAGAGCGATTGCTGAATCTATTGCCCGCTCCATTTTTCTCGTCTTCACAATCTCCTGAAGTTTAATCCCTCCGAAGATGACGCCGCCAACCACACTCAACGCTGTTACAGCATTCGAAGCGATAGAGATAATGTTATCCCATGCTTGTAAATCCATCACGACCTCTTTTTTTTATGCGGTAGTTGACGACTTAAGAGCATTCTACATGGCATACATTGTGTGACTCAACCTGTCACACATTGCCCAAAAGGGCCGCTTTTGCCGTTTACAAGACTTCCCGCTGGCATTACTATCTTGATCAGTGATTAATAAGGAGCATTAATCGCAAGCTTTTGATTTTGTTTTATTTGACTCGGGGTGCCCTTCTTCGTTGAAGGCTGAGAAATACCCGTATTACCTGATCTGGATAATGCCAGCGTAGGGAAGTCAGATGCCTTCCCGGTCATCGCTTCTTCACGCAAGGCAGGAGCGAACCCATGCAGCCTGACCTGCTCGATTTACACGTTTTACACCAGTTCCGAACCCGTTCCCCGC
>NZ_JAIHAZ010000189.1:0-521 GCF_019718755.1 Enterobacter sp. RIT637 | reverse complement strand
GCTCCTGCTCGTCCGGGGCGGCGTCGCGATCCATATACAGCATTTCTGTGCGAAACAGTCCTACGCCCTGCGCGCCATTGGCAAATGCGCCGGGTGCCTCCAGCGCACTGCCGATATTGGCGGCGATCGCCACCGGGACATTATCCCGCGTCACTGCGGGAAGCCCGGCGTCTTTGATCTGCTGATGATGACGTTTGTCGGCGAGGCGCTGCGCCACGCTGTAGTACTGGCTGACGGCCTCGTCAGGAGCCACCACCAGCACGCTGCACACGCCGTCCAAAATCACCTCTTTGCCGATATCCGCAGCCAGCGATGCCACCGTGATCCCGCTCATCACCGGCACTGATGCCGCACGCGCCAGAATCAGGGTGTGCGAGGTGCGCCCGGTTTTCTCCAGGATCATCCCCTTAAGCTGGCGGGTGTCGAGGCTTAAAAACTGGCTGGGCGTGAGGTCTTCTGCCGCCAGAATGGTCGGCGTCTCGAGGGTAAAGGGGGTTGTTTGCTGAAGCTCAGGCCAGGTA
>NZ_JAIHAZ010000188.1:0-522 GCF_019718755.1 Enterobacter sp. RIT637 | reverse complement strand
GCAGGTACTTCAGCATGTATTCGTGACCTTTACCGGACGAACCGAGCAGGTTCGAACGCCAGATAAACAGGTTACGTGGGTGGTTTTTGCCGTTTTCAGGCTGTTCCGCCGCAAAGCGAAGCGAGCCGTCTTTCAGGGATTTCACGGTGTAATCGACCGGTGACATGCCGGCTTTTTTCGCTTCTTCTGCGATGCGCAGCGGGTTAGTGCCCAGCTGTGGCGCAGAGGGCAGCCAGCCCATGCGTTCTGCACGCACGTTAAAGTCGATGAGATGTCCGGTATAGCGGGATTTATCCGCCATTGGCGACAGCAGCTCCTGCGCGGTCACGGTTTCGTAACGCCACTGGCTGGAGTGGTTGTAGAAATAGGAAGTGCTGTTCATGTGACGCGCCGGACGCTGCCAGTCGAGGCCAAACGCCAGCGGCTGCCAGCCGGTCTACGGACGCAGTTTTTCCTGGCCCACGTAGTGTGCCCAACCGCCGCCGCTCTGACCGATACAGCCGCAGAACACCAGCATATTGA
>NZ_JAIHAZ010000187.1:0-523 GCF_019718755.1 Enterobacter sp. RIT637 | reverse complement strand
GGCGTGGCGCGCACAGTAACACCTTTTGTGTATTGATAGCAAAAGCCACTAATTCCGCTTGCCTGAAAGGCTGCGCGCGAGTAATTTGGCGCGATATTTTTTACCTCCCAGTAGACAGGATTATTGCAATGCCAAGAGCGAACGAAATTAAGAAAGGTATGGTACTGAACTACAACAGCAAACTGCTGATTGTGAAAGATATCGATGTTCAGTCCCCAAGCGCCCGTGGCGCAGCCACACTGTACAAAATGCGCTTTGCCGATGTGCGTACCGGTCTGAAAGTCGAAGAGCGTTTCAAAGGCGACGATATCGTTGATACCGTGACCCTGACCCGCCGTTTCGTTGATTTCTCCTACATCGACGGCAACGAATACGTGTTTATGGATAAAGAAGACTACACGCCGTATATCTTCACCAAAGACCAGATTGAAGACGAGCTGCAGTTTATTCCTGAAGGCGGCATGCCGGATATGCAGGTTCTGACCTGGGATGGCCAGCTGCTGGCACTCGAACTGCCGCAGAC
>NZ_JAIHAZ010000186.1:0-524 GCF_019718755.1 Enterobacter sp. RIT637 | reverse complement strand
ACATGAGGGTGTGCTGCAATCATCTCAATCATTTTTTGCGCTCATCTCCGCTATTCTTGATAAGCTCCGCGATCGCGGCGATAGAGCCCATCAGGCTGCTGGCTTCCAGCGGCATCATCACCACTTTGCTATTGTTGGCGGAGCCAATTTTCTGCAGCGCATCGGTGTATTTCTGCGCCACGAAGTAGTTAATTGCCTGGATATCACCGGCCGCGATGGCCTCGGACACCATCTGGGTGGCGCGTGCTTCTGCCTCGGCGGAACGTTCACGGGCTTCTGCCTGTAAGAAGGCCGACTGGCGTTCCCCTTAGGCTTTCAGGATTTGCGACTGTTTCTCCCCTTCGGCTTTCAGGATCTCCGCCTGACGCACCCCTTCGGCCTCAAGAATGTATGCACGTTTGGTTCGCTCGGCTTTCATCTGGGCGTTCATCGACGAAATCAGTTCTGCCGGTGGGCGCACGTCGCGGATTTCGATACGGGTGACTTTAATCCCCCACGGATTGGTCGCTTCATCAACGATATGC
>NZ_JAIHAZ010000185.1:0-524 GCF_019718755.1 Enterobacter sp. RIT637 | reverse complement strand
TTGCTTTTTTACCCGAGATATCCGACCGCGAAAGCGGGAAGCGTATCGATTGCACCCACTGGTTTTTTCGCAAAAACTTTCAATGAAGAAGGGCCGCCACTCCAGCGGCCGGAGTACCCTATGGAACTGATTGAGCACTACCAACCCGAATATGTCGTCCGCTTTGCCGGGCGGGTACGGCCCTGCGAATGCCCTGCCTGTCAGGGGCGTACGGACGACTGGCCCGTCACTCACGTGAAGCTGAAAAATCAGCAGCGCGATAGCCTTGACGCGGGCTGCGAGACTGCGGCCCGCGAGATCCTGCTCAACCCGCAGGCCTTTGTTCTGCATACCTCAACGACCCGGCCGCAGAGCGAGCAGGGGCTGAGCGCCTGGGACGAAACCCTGAACCAGCTGTGCATCAACCTGGCGGTCCATCCGGCGCTGACGCTGGAGAGCAGCCTGTACGCCATCGGTGTGTTGCTCAGTAAAGCGCAGCGTTATCTCGACAGCGATCAGTGCGAGCCGCACCAGCTGCTGGAGAT
>NZ_JAIHAZ010000184.1:0-524 GCF_019718755.1 Enterobacter sp. RIT637 | reverse complement strand
TTGCTGATGAGCATCCGCGTCGCCATCATCGCGCCGCTGACGTTATCCAGCCCAACGCAACGGTGCGCGTAGCCTGGCACAATCCGGTTGATTAACACCATCCCGGGGATCTGCTCCATAAACCCGGCCAGCTCTTCGTCGCTTAACGCTTTTGAATGCACAATCAGGGCATTGCAACGCTGGCGTATCAGCACCTCAATGGCATGACGCTCTTTTTCCGCCTCGTGATAGCTGTTGCCAATCAGCACGTATTTCTGGTGCTGCTGGGCGACAACGTCCACCGCTTTAACCAGCGCGCCAAAGAAGGCATCGGACACATCCATCACCACGACGCCAATGGTATCGCTCACCTGCGTCGCCAGCGCCTGCGCGTTGGCATTTGGCCGATACCCAAGCTGGGTCACGGCTTTCATTACGGTTTCACGGGTTTCAGGGCTGACCAGCGCGCTGTTGTTCAGCACGCGAGAGACGGTTGCCACGGAAACGCCCGCCAGGCGGGCGACGGCACGAATGGTGATCATGTT
>NZ_JAIHAZ010000183.1:0-525 GCF_019718755.1 Enterobacter sp. RIT637 | reverse complement strand
GAGCCTCGCGAGCGCGATTTGCAGGTCGCCGGACTCAAAGTCCCGCCGCACTCGATTGAAGCGGAACAGTCGGTGTTGGGCGGTTTAATGCTGGACAACGAGCGCTGGGACGATGTCGCCGAGCGCGTGGTATCCGACGATGTTTATACCCGTCCACACCGCCATATCTTTACCGAAATGGCGCGCCTGCAGGAAGCCGGTAGCCCGATTGACCTGATTACACTGGCTGAATCGCTGGAGCGTCAGGGGCAGCTGGATTCAGTCGGTGGATTTGCCTATCTGGCAGAGTTATCGAAAAACACGCCAAGTGCGGCGAACATCAGCGCTTATGCGGATATCGTGCGCGAACGTGCCGTTGTGCGCGAGATGATCGCCGTTGCGAACGAGATCGCCGAAGCGGGCTTTGATCCGCAGGGCCGCACCAGCGAAGATTTGCTGGACCTCGCCGAATCCCGCGTCTTCAAGAGCGCCGAAAGCCGCGCCAATAAAGACGAAGGTCCGCGAAATATCGCCGACGTGCTCGAC
>NZ_JAIHAZ010000182.1:0-525 GCF_019718755.1 Enterobacter sp. RIT637 | reverse complement strand
CTCATCGTTAAAATAGAACACGCGCGCGGTCACGGAGATCGGAATACCGTTCAGCTTGCCGTCGACAGTGGTGGACTGCAGCTCTTTGGCATCGAACTGACTTAAGTCGATCACGTCTTTCATTTTGTTGAGATCGTAGAAGCCGTCGCCGGTTTTCGAGAAGATCGGCAGCCAGTTCCAGTTAGTCTGCATAACGTCCGACTCGGTGCCGCCTGCACTCTGGGTGGTCAGACGCGACAGGTGGCCGTCCCAGCCGGTGTATTCGGCTTTGACGTTAATGTCCGGATGCTGTTTGTGGAACTCTTCTAACGCTTTCAGGGTAACCTGGTGGCGGCCATTACCCCCCCACCAGGACATACGTAAATCAACATCTTGCGCCATCGATGGCAAAGCAGTAAGACCCAGGGTAGCGGAGATTGCTGCGCTTAAAAGCACTTTTTTCATTTTTATAACTCCAGTTAGATTGAGATGTTCAGTTCAGTTTTTGCATCAAAAATGTGGCACTTATTCATATCAAACTTGAAA
>NZ_JAIHAZ010000181.1:0-526 GCF_019718755.1 Enterobacter sp. RIT637 | reverse complement strand
ATATGGTGCCGTGCGATGAAGAAGAGCATTATGACGATTACGTCATGTCGCTCTATTCTCAGGGCGTACTGACGCCAAACGAATGGCTGGATCTGGGGGGCCTCAGCTCTCTGTCCGCCGAAGAGTACTTTGGCGCGAGCCTCTGGCAGCTTTATAAGAGCATCGACTCACCGTACAAAGCGGTGCTGAAAACGCTGCTGCTGGAAGCCTATTCATGGGAATACCCTACGCCGCGCCTGCTGGCGAAAGACATCAAACAGCGTCTGCACGACGGGGAGATTGTCTCCTACGGGCTTGATGCCTACTGCATGATGCTGGAACGCGTTACCGAATACCTGAAAGCCATTGATGACACCACGCGTCTCGATCTGGTGCGTCGATGTTTCTATCTCAAAGTCTGTGAAAAATTGAGCCGCGAACGCGCCTGCGTGGGCTGGCGTCGTGAAGTGGTCAGTCAGTTAGTCAAAGAATGGGGATGGGACGAAGCGCGTCTGTCCATGCTCGACAACCGCGCCAACTGGAAGAT
>NZ_JAIHAZ010000180.1:0-527 GCF_019718755.1 Enterobacter sp. RIT637 | reverse complement strand
AAGTGATAACCGTTACGGCCCATATGTTTGGTGTGATACATCGCCGCGTCAGCGTTGAACATCAGCTCACGATCGGATTTTCCGTCGTGAGGATAAAGCGCAATACCGATACTGACGGTCACGACCAGCTCGTAAGGATCGACGTTGAAAGGGCTGTCAATGGCGCGGACCAGCGCACTGGCAAGCGAAGCGGCATCATCCGGGCCACCGACTTCCGCGAGCAAAACAAACTCGTCGCCGCCGATACGGGCGAGGGTGAACTGGCCTTTCAGCGGTAGCAGCAGCCGCTCGGTGACCGCGACAAGTAGTTTATCGCCCGTGTCATGACCATAGGCATCATTCACCGCTTTAAAGCCATCCAGGTCCATAAACATCAGTGCGAAATGAGTCCCTTCGCGGTCGGCCTTGCTGATTGCCTGATCGAGACGGTCTTCCAGCAAAACGCGATTCGGTAAACGGGTCAGTGTATCGTGAAGCGCCAGTTGGGCCAGCTCACGATTGGCTTCAGCCAGGGATGAGGCCAGCAG
>NZ_JAIHAZ010000017.1:22890-97743 GCF_019718755.1 Enterobacter sp. RIT637 | reverse complement strand
GTGGGGGTGATCGACCTGAAGAAAAAGTCGATCACCATGGGTAAAGGATGTTAAAAAGTGTTCACCATGTCCCCGAACACCTGTCTACCATGTCCCCGGACTGTACACTCCCACAGGGAGAGGGAATAAACCTTAACGGCTCACGACCTTCAACAGGATCTCGCCGTACACCGGCATCAGCGGGTGGCGAATCAGCGCGACAAGCGCGACCACCGCAATCCCCAGCGTCAGCGGAGCCAGCCAGAGCAGGCGAGTGCGCGGAAGATAGTGCGTCAGGCGATCGACGCTGGCTTTCGCGCAGCGCCACAGCCGCCAGCAGAGCCAGACCGCCAGCCACAGCAGTACCGCTGTGCCCAGCAGCAGCCACTTAAACTCGCCGCTTTGCATTCCGTCAGGAATATCGATGGCTGCGCCCGCCAGGATACCTGGCAGGAAGTAAAACGGCGGCCAGAAGACGCAGCCGATAATGTTCGGCACCACGAATTTCGCGACGGGCAGATCCAGCATTCCCGCCACCATCGGTACCAGCGGACGCGTTGGCCCGACAAAGCGACCGACGAGGATAGTAAACATGCTGTGCTGGTGCAGCGCATGCTCGGTCTTATCCAGCAGCGCCTTGTTCTTTTTCATGAACGACCAGCGGTGCAGCGGCTTCTTAAAGCGCCAGCCCAGCCAGAAGGAGATCCAGTCTCCGAGTAAACAGCCGATAATCCCGGCCATCCACGCCTGCCAGAAATTAACCTCACCGCTGCCAATCAGCGCGCCAAGCCCCGCCATCATCACGGTGCCGGGCAGGATTAACCCGACCAGCGCCAGCGATTCCAGAAACGCCACCAGCGCCACGGCGATGAGCGAATACATAACGGACTGGGTAATAAAGTGTTCCAGCAATGCCTGCATAACTATTCCGGTCAGAAAACGAATCAGCGATTCTGCTTAGCGCCCCGCACCGCGTCAAGGCATCAATTGTCTGAATAGTTTACAAGATGCTCCTGAAGTTCACCTGAATGTTTACCGTTTATTCACATCCCGCACGGAATTCGCTCGGGCTGGCCCCGGTGCATTTTTTAAATACGCGAGAGAAATAGAGCTGATCTTCAAAGCCCACGTTGCGTCCGACGGTAGCGATAGGCATTCGGGTGGTGCTGAGCAGCAGCTTCGCCTGGCTGATGCGCTGATCCTCGCGCCAGCTCAGCACGCTCACGCCCAGCTGCTGGCGGAACAGATGCGACAGACGTGAAGGCGACAGACAAACGTGCTGGGCGACGCTGGCGATATCAAACTGGCTGTCGGCCAGATGGTCGCTGATGTACTGGCAGGCGTCGCGCACGCGGTTATCCAGCGGCGGGTTAAGCGATTCATTAATCGCTTCCATCCTGCGCAGCAGCACCTGCTCAAGCAGGTTAATCGCCAGCAGTTCGGCGTAGCGTCCGCCCCCCTGCCCCGCCTCAATAATCTGCGCAAAAAGCTCGCGAAACTGCGCCAGATGCACCTCATCCGGGCGATAAAAGCCGGTATGCGCAAAAATGGCGGGCCACGAAAGCCACTCCTGCCAGTAGGCGCGCGGGCGGAAGTAGACCCACTGGTGATACCACTCTTTGGCATCCGGGTGGCGTCCGTAGTGGTGGATCTCCCCCGGCGGGAACAGCAGCATATCGCCGGGGCGGCAGATAAACTGCTGATCGCCATTTTTTATGACCCCTTCTCCACGCACGGTAAGGTTCAAAATATACCCTTTCATTCCGAGCGGTCGGTCGACATAGAAATCGAGATAGCCCTCAGCCTCAATGGGCGTCAACCCTGCCACCAGGTGAGCATTAAACGAGTAGCCCGGCAGTAGGGGATCATTTTGCGGTTCAGCCATAATTTCAATACTCCCAACGGTCCTGAAGGAAACCAATTGTCCATATCGTTAAAAGCAATATAAAAATGGCCCGCGAAAAGATCCAAAAGGCATTATGTCTCTTTTACGTCCGCCATGTTTCAGCCTTTCTCTCTGATTTCTGCGCCAGTATGGGCAGATAAGCAGTAACAAAAGTGTCTATAAGGGCGGCAGAAATGTCCACATTGAATATTTGCACGGCGTCACACTTTCAATCGTAACAGCAATTTAGTCCATAAGATTAGCGGATCCTGCCTGACGATTTTTGTCCCCAGTCTCTAATGTTCTTCCATACCTGTTTTTTGATGGAGCAACACCATGGCAATTGCGATTGGCCTCGATTTTGGCAGCGATTCGGTTCGCGCGCTGGCAGTGGACTGTACGTCCGGCCAGGAGATAGCAACCAGCGTTGAGTGGTACCCGCGCTGGCAAGAGGGGCGCTACTGCGATGCGCCAAACAACCAGTTCCGCCACCACCCGCGTGACTACATCGAGTCGATGGAAGCGGCGATCAAAACTGTCCTGGCGGACCTGACCGACGCCCAGCGGGCGGAGATTGTCGGGATTGGCGTCGACAGCACCGGCTCAACACCTGCCCCGGTGGACGCCGAAGGCCGCGTACTGGCGCTGCGCCCGGAGTTTGCCGACAACCCGAACGCCATGTTCGTGCTGTGGAAAGACCATACCGCCGTGGAAGAGGCTGAGGCCATCACGCGCCTGTGCCATCAGCCGGGCAAAACAGACTACTCGCGCTACATCGGCGGGATTTATTCCAGCGAATGGTTCTGGGCCAAGATCCTCCACGTCACCCGCGCCGACGCCTCCGTTGCGCAGGCCGCCGCATCGTGGATTGAGCTGTGCGACTGGGTGCCCGCCCTGCTCTCCGGCACCACCCGCCCACAGGATATCCGCCGCGGTCGCTGCAGCGCCGGGCATAAATCCCTGTGGCATGAAAGCTGGGGCGGCCTGCCGCCGGCCGCGTTCTTCGATGAACTCGACCCCATTATCAACAAAAGCCTGACGTACCCGCTGTTTACCGACACCTTCACCGCCGATATTCCGGTCGGCACGCTCTGCGAAGAGTGGGCGAAACGCCTGGGTCTGCCGCAGAACGTGGCGATCTCCGGCGGCGCCTTTGACTGCCATATGGGCGCAGTCGGTGCGGGCGCGCAGCCAAACACCCTGGTGAAGGTCATCGGCACCTCCACCTGCGACATTCTGACGGCGGATAAAGCCACCGTCGGCGACCGCGCGGTAAAAGGCATCTGCGGCCAGGTGGACGGTAGCGTGGTGCCGGACTTTATCGGCCTCGAAGCCGGTCAGTCCGCGTTTGGCGATATCTACGCCTGGTTCGGCCGCGTGCTCGGCTGGCCGCTGGACCAGCTGGCGACGGCGCATCCTGAACTGAAAGCCCAGATCGCCGAGAGCAAAAAGCAGCTTCTGCCGCAGCTCACCGAAGCTTGGGCAAAAAATCCGTCTCTCGATCACCTCCCGGTGGTGCTGGACTGGTTTAACGGCCGCCGCACGCCGTTCGCCAACCAGCGTCTGAAAGGGGTGATTACCGATCTCAACCTGGCAACCGACGCCCCTGCGCTGTTCGGCGGCCTGATTGCCGCAACGGCCTTCGGCGCCCGCGCCATTATGGAGTGCTTCACCGAGCAGGGTATCGACGTGAACAACGTGATGGCGCTGGGCGGTATCGCCCGTAAAAACCCGGTGATCATGCAGGCCTGCTGCGACGTGTTGAACCGTCCGCTGCAGATTGTGGCCTCCGATCAGTGCTGCGCGCTGGGCGCGGCGATTTTCGCCGCCGTGGCCGCAGGCGTTCACGCTGACATTCCGACCGCGCAGCAGCATATGGCGAGCGCCGTCGAAAACACGCTCCAGCCGCGCGCCCAGCAGGCACAACGCTTTGAACAGCTTTATCAGCGCTACCAGCAATGGGCAAAAAGCGCCGAACTTCACTATCTCCCTGTCGCCGCCCCGGCCAAAAGCACCGCGGACACTACGGCAACCCTGACCCATTAAGGACACGATGATGACCATTTTTAATAACTATGAAGTGTGGTTTGTGATTGGCAGCCAGCATCTGTACGGACCGGAAGCGCTGCAGCAGGTGACGAAACACGCGGAGCACGTGGTTAACGCGCTGAACGCGGAAGCCAAACTGCCGTGCAAACTGGTGCTGAAACCGCTGGGCACAACGCCGGACGAAATCACAAACATCTGCCGCGACGCCAACTACGACGACAAATGCGCCGGTCTGGTGGTGTGGCTGCACACCTTCTCGCCGGCCAAAATGTGGATCAACGGTCTGTCTATCCTCAACAAACCGCTGCTGCAGTTCCATACCCAGTTCAACGCCTCCCTGCCGTGGGACAGCATCGACATGGACTTTATGAACCTGAACCAGACCGCGCACGGCGGCCGCGAGTTCGGCTTCATCGGCGCGCGCATGCGTCAGCAGCATGCGGTGGTCACCGGCCACTGGCAGGATGGCAAGGCGCAACAGCGCATCGGCTCCTGGATGCGTCAGGCTGTCTCTAAGCAGGATACCCGCCACCTGAAAGTGGTACGTTTTGGCGATAACATGCGTGAAGTGGCGGTCACCGACGGCGATAAAGTCGCGGCGCAGATCAAGTTCGGCTTCTCCGTGAATACCTGGGCAGTGGGCGACCTGGTGCAGGTGGTGAATGAAATCAGCGACGGCGACGTGAGCGCGCTGGTGGACGAGTACGAAAGCAGCTACCGCCTGACGCCTGCGGCACAAATCAACGGCGACAAGCGCCAGAACGTGCTGGACGCGGCGCGCATCGAGCTGGGCATGAAGCGCTTCCTGCAACAGGGCGGCTTCCACGCCTTTACCACCACTTTTGAAGACCTCCACGGCCTGAAGCAACTGCCGGGCCTGGCGGTACAACGTCTGATGCAGCAGGGCTACGGCTTTGCGGGCGAAGGCGACTGGAAAACTGCCGCTCTGCTTCGCATCATGAAGGTGATGTCGACCGGTCTGCAGGGCGGCACCTCCTTTATGGAGGACTACACCTACCACTTCGAAAACGGCAACGACCTGGTGCTCGGTTCGCACATGCTGGAAGTGTGCCCGACGATCGCCGTTGAAGAGAAACCGATCCTCGACGTGCAGTACCTCGGCATCGGCGGCAAAGCGGATCCGGCGCGTCTGATCTTCAACACCCGCACCGGCCCGGCCATCAACGCCAGCCTGATCGACCTCGGCGATCGTTTCCGCCTGCTGGTGAACTGCGTCGATGCGGTGGAAACGCCGCACTCCCTGCCGAAACTGCCGGTCGCCAACGCCCTGTGGAAAGCACAGCCTGACCTGCCAACCGCCTCAGAGGCGTGGATCCTGGCGGGCGGCGCGCACCATACCGTGTTCAGCCACGCGCTGGATCTGAACGACATGCGTCAGTTCGCCGAGCTGCACGACATCGAGCTGACGGTGATTGATAACGATACCCGCCTGCCCGCCTTCAAAGACGCGCTGCGCTGGAACGAAGTCTATTACGGTTCAAAACGCTAAGTACGGAATGCCCGGTGGCACTGCGTTTACCGGGCCTACGGTTCCGTAGGCCGGATAAGCGAAGCGCCATCCGGCAGGAGACAATAATGTTAGAAGATCTCAAACGTCAGGTGCTCGAAGCCAACCTGGCGCTGCCGAAACATAATCTGGTGACCCTGACCTGGGGCAACGTCAGCGCCGTTGACCGGGAAAAAGGCGTGTTCGTGATAAAGCCTTCCGGCGTGGATTACACGGTGATGACCGCAGACGATATGGTCGTTGTCAGCCTCGAAACGGGTGAAGTGGTCGAAGGCAACAAAAAACCGTCCTCCGATACGCCGACTCACCGCCTGCTGTACCGCTCATTCCCGACCATCGGCGGCATAGTGCATACCCATTCGCGCCATGCGACCATCTGGGCGCAGGCGGGCCAGTCCATCCCGGCGACCGGCACCACCCACGCGGACTACTTTTACGGCACCATTCCCTGCACGCGTCTGATGACCGATGCGGAGATTAACGGTGAGTACGAGTGGGAAACCGGCAACGTGATTGTCGAAACCTTCGAAAAACAGGGTATCGACGCCGCGCAAATGCCCGGCGTGCTGGTGCACTCCCACGGCCCATTTGCCTGGGGTAAAAACGCGGAAGACGCGGTGCATAACGCTATCGTGCTCGAAGAGGTCGCCTATATGGGGATCTTCTGTCGCCAGCTGGCGCCGCAGCTGCCGGATATGCAGCAAACCCTGCTGGATAAGCATTATCTGCGCAAGCACGGCGCGAAGGCCTATTACGGGCAGTAAACTGTATATAAACCCAGCATTAAAATCTTAACCAGGCTATAATCAGGCCTGGTTTTGTTTTCTGGGATAACGGCGTGGCGCAGGCGCAAGAAGGCTTTTTACTGACCCGACACTGGCGGGATACCCCTCAGGGCACCGAGGTCGCGTTCTGGCTGGCAACCGATAACGGTCCGCTGCACGTTACGCTGCCCCCGCAGGAATCCGTGACCTTTATTCCTGAAGCCCACGTCGAGAAGGTGAAGCAGCTGCTGCGCGGCGAAAACGGCTGGCGCATCACCCCGCTTGAACTGAAAGATTTCCACCGCCAGCCGGTTTACGGCCTCTACTGCCGCGCCCACCGTCAATTAATGCGCTATGAAAAGCTGCTCCGCGAAGCGGGCGTGACGCTTTACGAAGCGGATATTCGCCCACCGGAACGCTTTCTGATGGAGCGCTTTATCACCGCCCCCGTCTGGGTTGATGGCATCGAACAAAACGGCAGCGTCGTGAATGCTCGCCTGAAACCTAACCCACATTATCGCCCGCCGCTGAAGTGGGTCTCCCTGGATATCGAAACTACCCGCCACGGCGAGCTGTACTGCATTGGCCTTGAAGGCTGCGGGCAGCGGGTTGTCTATATGCTCGGGCCGCCGAATGGCGATGCGTCCACGCTCGATTTTCAGCTTGAGTACGTCAACAGCCGCCCGCAGCTGCTGGAGAAGCTTAACCAGTGGTTTGCCGAGCACGACCCGGATGTGCTGATCGGCTGGAACGTGGTGCAGTTCGACCTGCGCGTGTTGCAAAAACACGCCGAGCGCTACCGCATCCCGCTGATGCTGGGGCGCGGAAACGCAGAGCTTGAGTGGCGCGAGCACGGCTTTAAGAACGGTGTTTTCTTCGCGCAGGCTAACGGTCGCCTGATTATCGACGGCATCGAGGCGCTTAAGTCCGCTTTCTGGAACTTCTCTTCATTCTCGCTCGAAGCGGTCGCGCAGGAGCTGCTTGGCGAAGGCAAATCCATCGACAACCCCTGGGACAGAATGGACGAGATCGACCGGCGCTTTAACGAAGATAAACCCGCGCTCGCCACCTATAACCTGAAAGACTGCGAACTGGTCACGCAGATATTCCACAAAACCGAGATCATGCCGTTCCTGCTGGAGCGCGCGACGGTGAACGGCCTTGCCGTCGACAGGCACGGCGGCTCCGTCGCGGCCTTTAGCCACCTCTATTTCCCGCGAATGCACCGGGCAGGGTATGTGGCCCCCAACCTCGGGGACGTGCCGCCGCAGGCAAGCCCCGGCGGATACGTCATGGACTCCCGGCCAGGATTGTATGACTCGGTGCTGGTCCTGGATTACAAAAGTCTGTACCCGTCGATCATCCGTACCTTCCTGATCGACCCGGTCGGGCTGATTGAGGGCATGGCCCAGCCGGACAATGAGCACAGCACCGAAGGCTTCCTCGGCGCACGCTTCTCGCGTGAAAAACACTGCCTGCCTGAAATTGTGGGAAACATCTGGCACGGCCGCGACGAGGCCAAGCGCCACGGCAACAAGCCGCTCTCACAGGCGCTGAAAATCATCATGAACGCCTTTTACGGCGTGCTGGGCACCAGCGCCTGCCGCTTCTTTGACCCGCGTTTGGCTTCCTCAATTACCATGCGCGGGCATGAAATTATGCGCCAGACCAAATCCCTGATTGAAACCCGGGGCTATGACGTTATTTACGGCGACACGGACTCCACCTTTGTCTGGCTGAAAGGCGCGCACTCAGAAGGCGACGCCGCCCGCATCGGCAAAGAGCTTGTGGCCTTTGTGAACGACTGGTGGGGCAAACATTTGCAAAAAGAGCGGTTAACCAGCGCGCTGGAGCTGGAGTTTGAAACCCATTTTGCCCGCTTTTTAATGCCCACCATTCGCGGCACCGATCAGGGCAGCAAGAAGCGCTACGCCGGTCTGATTCAGGAGGGCGACACGCAGCGGATGGTCTTTAAAGGGCTGGAGACGGTGCGCACCGACTGGACGCCGCTGGCGCAGCAGTTCCAGCAGATGCTCTACCTGCGGGTGTTCCGCAACGAGCCGTATCAGGACTACATCCGCGAAACCATCGCCAGCCTGATGGCGGGCGAACTTGACGCGCAGCTGGTGTATCGCAAGCGCCTGCGCCGCCCGCTGGCGGAGTACCAGCGTAATGTGCCGCCCCACGTGCGCGCCGCGCGGCTGGCTGACGAAGAGAACGTGCGCCGGGGACGCGCGCCGCAGTATCAAAACCGCGGCACCATCAAATACGTCTGGACCACCAGCGGCCCGGAACCGGTTGATTACCAGCAATCGCCGCTCGATTACGATCATTATCTGACGCGCCAGCTTCAGCCGGTCGCGGAGGGAATTTTGCCCTTCATCAACGATGATTTTGCTACACTAGTGACAGGGCAACTTGGCCTATTTTGACGCGTGACGAAATGGCTGCCATCCAGTACCATAGCGCCCTTTCCATTCCCGGACCCATTTTTCGATGACCGTCTTTTTTGACGGTGGTTGAACTATTGCCTGCAATTAAAGATTAGAGCCGAACAACTATGCCTTTTACACTTGGTCAACGCTGGATCAGCGATACAGAAAGCGAGCTTGGATTGGGAACCGTCGTTGCCGTCGATGCGCGCATGGTTACCCTCCTCTTCCCTGCCACCGGTGAAAACCGTCTGTACGCTCGCAATGACTCCCCTGTTACCCGCGTGATGTTCAATCCGGGCGACACCGTGACCAGCCATGACGGCTGGCAGCTCAAGATTGAAGACGTAAAAGAAGAGAATGGACTGCTCGCCTACATTGGTACTCGTCTTGATACGGATGAAGCCAATGTCATCCTGCGTGAAGTGCTGCTCGACAGCAAACTGGTATTCAGTAAGCCGCAGGACCGCCTGTTTGCCGGGCAAATCGACCGTATGGATCGTTTCTCCCTGCGCTACCGCGCGCGTAAGTTCCAGAGCGAACAGTACCGCATGCCGTGGAGCGGCCTGCGTGGCCAGCGCACCAGCCTGATACCCCACCAGCTGAACATCGCCCATGACGTGGGCCGTCGCCACGCGCCTCGCGTGCTGCTGGCCGACGAAGTTGGCCTGGGTAAAACCATCGAAGCGGGCATGATCCTGCACCAGCAGCTGCTTTCTGGCGCTGCCGAGCGTGTGCTGATTGTGGTGCCAGAAACGCTGCAGCACCAGTGGCTGGTCGAAATGCTGCGCCGCTTCAACCTGCGCTTCTCCCTGTTCGACGACGAGCGCTATGCCGAAGCGCAGCACGACGCCGACAACCCGTTTGAAACCGAACAGCTGGTCATCTGTTCGCTGGACTTCGTGCGCCGCAGCAAGCAGCGCCTGGAGCACCTGTGCGACGCCGAGTGGGACCTGATGGTCGTCGATGAAGCGCACCACCTGGTCTGGAGCGAAGACGCGCCGAGCCGCGAGTACATGGCTATCGAGCAGCTTGCCGAGCGCGTGCCTGGCGTTCTGCTGCTGACCGCAACGCCGGAGCAGCTGGGCCTTGAGAGTCACTTCGCCCGTCTGCGCCTGCTCGATCCAAACCGTTTCCACGACTTTGAGCAGTTTGTTGAAGAGCAGCAAAACTACCGTCCGGTTGCCGATGCCGTCGCGCTGCTGCTGGCGGGCAACCGTCTCTCTAACGATGAGCTGAACACCCTGAGCGATCTGATCGGCGAGCAGGATATTGAGCCGCTTTTGCAGGCCGCGAACAGCGACAGCGACAACGCGGAATCCGCGCGTAAAGAGCTGATCGACATGCTGATGGACCGCCACGGCACCAGCCGCGTGCTGTTCCGCAACACCCGTAACGGCGTCAAAGGCTTCCCGAAACGCGAGCTGCACACCATCAAGCTGCCGCTGCCGACGCAGTATCAGACGGCGATTAAAGTTTCCGGCATTATGGGCGCCCGCAAATCCCAGGAAGATCGCGCCCGCGACATGCTTTATCCGGAACAAATCTACCAGGAATTTGAAGGTGATACCGGCACCTGGTGGAACTTTGATCCGCGCGTGGAGTGGCTGATGGGCTACCTGACCGCGCACCGCTCCCAGAAAGTGCTGGTGATCTGCGCCAAAGCGGCCACCGCGTTGCAGCTGGAGCAGGTCCTGCGCGAGCGAGAAGGTATTCGCGCCGCCGTGTTCCACGAAGGCATGTCCATCGTCGAGCGCGACCGCGCCGCGGCGTGGTTCGGGGAAGAGGACAGCGGCGCGCAGGTTCTGCTGTGCTCGGAAATCGGTTCTGAAGGCCGTAACTTCCAGTTCGCCAGCAACCTGGTGATGTTCGACCTGCCGTTTAACCCGGATCTGCTGGAGCAGCGTATCGGCCGTCTGGATCGTATCGGTCAGGCGCATGATATTCAGATCCACGTTCCTTACCTGGAAAAAACCGCGCAGTCCGTTCTGGTACGCTGGTTCCACGAAGGTCTGGACGCGTTTGAGCATACCTGCCCAACGGGACGCACCATTTACGATCAGGTACATGGCGATCTGATCGGCTACCTGGCCGCGCCGGAAAACGCGGAAGGGTTTGATGAGCTGATCAAATCCTGCCGTGAGAAGCACGACGCGCTGAAAGCGCAGCTGGAGCAGGGCCGCGACCGCCTGCTGGAGATCCACTCCAACGGCGGCGAAAAAGCGCAGGCGCTGGCGGAAAGCATCGAAGAGCAGGACGACGACACCAGTTTGATCAGCTTCTCCATGAACCTGTTCGACATCGTCGGGATCAACCAGGACGATCGCGGCGAGAACATGATCGTCCTCACGCCGTCGGATCATATGCTGGTTCCGGATTTCCCGGGCCTGCCGGAAGATGGCTGTACTATCACCTTCGAACGTGATGTGGCGCTGTCTCGCGAAGACGCCCAGTTCATTACCTGGGAGCACCCGCTGATCCGCAACGGTCTGGACCTGATCCTCTCCGGCGATACCGGCAGCAGCACCATCTCCCTGTTGAAAAACAAGGCGCTGCCTGTGGGCACGCTGCTGGTTGAACTGATCTACGTTGTGGAAGCGCAGGCGCCGAAACAGCTTCAGCTCACCCGCTTCCTGCCGCCAACGCCGGTGCGTCTGCTACTGGATAAAAACGGTACTAACCTGGCCGCGCAGGTCGAGTTCGAGAGCTTCAACCGTCAGCTGAGCGCGGTTAACCGTCACACCGGCAGCAAGCTGGTCAACGCCGTTCAGCAGGACGTGCATGCTATTCTGCAGCTGGGGGAAACCCAGGTTGAAAAAGCGGCTCGAGCGTTGATTGATGCGGCACGCAGCGAAGCCGACGAGAAGCTCTCAGCAGAACTTTCTCGTCTTGAAGCGTTAAAAGCGGTTAACCCGAACATTCGTGACGATGAACTGGCGGCGATTGAAAGCAATCGTCAGCAGGTGCTTGAGAGCCTGGATCAGGCAAGCTGGCGTCTGGACGCGCTGCGTCTCATCGTTGTGACGCATCAGTAAACGGAGCGCAAGATGGTGATGGAGCCCTACAATCCCCCTCAGGATCCCTGGCTGGTCATCCTTTATCAGGATGAGCACATTATGGTGGTCAACAAGCCAAGCGGCCTGTTGTCCGTGCCGGGGCGTCTGGACGAGCACAAAGACAGCGTGATGACGCGTATTCAGCGCGATTATCCGCAGGCGGAGTCCGTCCATCGCCTCGACATGGCCACCAGCGGCGTGATTGTGGTGGCTCTGCATAAAGAAGCGGAACGCGAGCTGAAACGCCAGTTCCGCGAGCGCGAACCGAAAAAGCAGTATGTCGCGCGCGTCTGGGGCCATCCGGCAAGCGAAACGGGTCTGGTCGATTTACCGCTGATCTGCGACTGGCCGAACCGGCCAAAGCAGAAAGTATGCTATGAAACCGGCAAGGCGGCGCAAACCGAGTATGAAGTGCTGGAGTACGCGCCGGATAACACCGCGCGCCTTCTGCTTAAGCCGATTACAGGGCGCTCTCACCAGCTGCGCGTGCATATGCTCGCCCTGGGCCACCCGATTCTGGGAGACCGGTTTTACGCGCCGCCAGAAGCGCTGGCGCTGGCTCCGCGTCTGCAGCTGCATGCGCAGACCCTCACCATTACCCATCCGGTTTTTGGCAATGCGATGACCTTTAAGGCGCCCGTAGACTTCTAAAAAAAATGGCCCGATATCATCGGGCCATTTTTTTATTTAAAACCTTTCTGCTCTTTTATCAGCTCGTAGGCTTTCTGAATTTCCTGCGCTTTCTGCTTCGCCATTTCCATCATCTCTGGCGGCAAACCTTTTGCGACAAGTTTGTCAGGATGATGCTCGCTCATGAGCTTACGATAGGCACGTTTGATCGTAGTCTGATCGTCAGAAGGCTTTACGCCAAGCACGTTGCAGGCATCTTCCAGCGTCGGGCCACGCTGCGCCTGCTGCCAGCCGCCGCCGGAGGATTGCTGCTGGTAACCCCCGCCAAACTGCGCGCCGCCCTGCATCATGCGCAGGAACTGGTCGAACTGCATGCGGGAGATCCCCAGCTCTTCAGCAATGACGTATAAAACGTCCCGCTCATTGGGATGAAGGGAGCCATCGGCGAAGGCCGCCTGGATTTGGATCTCCAGAAACATCCGAATTAAATCAAAACGTCCGAAGCAGATGCTCCGAAACTGACGCATTTTTTCACGCAGCGGATAGTTATCCGCTTTACCGATACGAAACGCATTTTGCGCCGCCACACGAGATTCACCGTGCAGATTCATGCGATCCATGAATACGCTGGCAATCTGAATATCGGCCTCGGTGACGCGCCCTTTTGATTTGGTTAAATGCCCCATCACCTCAAAGGTGGTGGAGAAAAAGAGTGACTGACGCTCGCGCTGGTTGGCGAACCAGGCCATTTTGCGGCTGCGAGCCTTATCAAACATATGGCCAATAATGAGGCCCAGTACAACGCCCCAAAAGCCAGCGCCCATGATTAATGCGAACGCAACGCCGATGATTTTACCCCAATACTGCATATACTCCCCGAATAGTCATGTTCCTGGTTCGACGCAACGCCATCATTACAGTGGTCGCGCCACGGTCAATTGAGGGACATCGCCTATAATTTGCATTATCATACTCGTCATTCGATAGCGAGCCTAACACTCTGGCACGCAAACGGGCAGGATTAACGCTGGTACTGCGCTGATGAGTAAGATAGTCTCTGAGCGTTTGTAAGCCGTAGCCACTGATGACGGAACAATAAAATACAACGTATGAAAAAACGTATCCCCACCCTCCTGGCCACAATGATTGGCGCCGCACTGTACAGCCAACAGGGGCTGGCAGCCGATCTCGCCTCGCAATGTATGCTTGGCGTCCCAAGTTACGATCGTCCACTGGTTGAGGGCGATACGAATGACTTGCCGGTTACCATCAATGCCGACAATGCGAAAGGTAATTATCCTGACAATGCCACCTTTACGGGCAATGTCGATATTAACCAGGGCAACAGCCGTCTGCGGGCAGATGAAGTGCAATTGCATCAGAAGCAACCAGAAGGTGCGGCTGCGCCAGTACGTACAGTGGATGCGCTGGGTAATGTGCACTATGACGACAACCAGGTCATCCTGAAAGGTCCGAAAGCCTGGTCAAATCTGAATACAAAAGATACCAACGTCTGGGAAGGTGATTACCAGATGGTGGGTCGTCAGGGTCGCGGTAAAGCCGACCTCATGAAACAGCGCGGTGAAAACCGCTATACCATTCTGGAAAACGGTTCCTTTACCTCCTGTCTGCCGGGTTCGAATACCTGGAGCGTGGTGGGCAGTGAAGTGATCCACGATCGCGAAGAACAGGTCGCGGAGATCTGGAATGCCCGCTTTAAGCTCGGCCCGGTCCCCGTTTTCTACAGCCCTTACCTGCAGCTTCCCGTGGGCGATAAACGACGTTCCGGTTTCCTGATCCCAAATGCCAAATACAGCACCTCGAACTACTTTGAGTTCTACCTGCCGTATTACTGGAACATCGCGCCAAACATGGATGCGACGATCACGCCGCACTATATCCATAAGCGCGGTAACATCATGTGGGAGAATGAGTTCCGCTATCTGACCAAAGCGGGTTCCGGTTTGATGGAGTTTGATTATCTGCCATCGGACAAAGTCTTCCAGGACGAGCACCCAACCGAAGGTGATAAACACCGCTGGATGTATTACTGGCAGCATGCCGGGGTGATGGATCAGGTCTGGCGCTTCAACGTCGACTATACCAAAGTCAGCGACCCGTACTATTTCAACGACTTTGACTCTAAATACGGTTCCAGTACGGACGGCTACGCCACGCAGAAATTCAGCGTGGGCTACGCCATTGAGAACTTTAACGCCACGGTGTCGACCAAGCAGTTCCAGGTCTTTAACACCCAAACGGCCAGTACCTACGGTGCTGAACCACAGCTGGACGTCAACTGGTACCAGAACGATGTCGGTCCTTTCGACACCCGCGTCTATGCTCAGGCGGTGCACTTCGTCAACACCAACTCGGATATGCCAGAGGCCACGCGTCTTCACCTCGAGCCAACCATTAACTTACCTTTGTCGAACGACTGGGCAAGCCTGAACACCGAAGCCAAGCTGATGGCGACGCATTACCAGCAGAAAAATGTCGACTGGTACAACAATCGCTATGGCACCGATCTTGACGAATCGGTCAACCGTACGCTTCCGCAGTTCAAGATGGACGGTAAGCTGATCTTCGAACGTGATATGGGCCTGCTATCTGATGGGTATACCCAGACGCTTGAACCGCGTATGCAGTATCTCTACGTGCCGTATCGCGATCAGAGCAAAATTCAGAACTACGACTCCTCGTTCCTGCAGTCTGACTACAGCGGCCTGTTCCGCGACCGGACCTATGGCGGTCTCGACCGTATTGCGTCCGCTAACCAGTTAACGACCGGCGTCACAACGCGCGTTTATGATGAATCTGCCGTTGAACGTTTTAACGTTTCTGTTGGTCAAATCTACTATTTCACCGAGTCTCGTACCGGTGATGACGACATTAACTGGGAGAAAGACAACAAAACGGGTTCACTGGTGTGGGCAGGTGATACCTACTGGCGCATGACCGACCGTTGGGGTCTGCGCGGTGGTGTTCAGTACGATACTCGACTGGATAACATCGCGACGGGCAGTGCCGCCATTGAATACCGCCGTGATGAAGACCGTATGGTGCAGTTGACGTACCGTTATGCCAGCCCGGAATATATTCAGGCGACATTGCCGAACTACGCCAATGCTGACCAGTACAAAGACGGGATTTCGCAGGTGGGTGGCGCAGCGAGCTGGCCAATCGCCGATCGTTGGTCAATCGTCGGAGCCTACTACTATGACACGAATGCCCAAAAACCCGCTGACCAGATGCTAGGTCTGCAATATAACTCCTGCTGTTACGCGCTGCGTGTCGGCTACGAACGCAAGCTTAACGGCTGGGATACTCAAAACAGTCAGGGCAAATACGATAACGTGATTGGCTTTAATGTCGAGCTGCGCGGCCTGAGTTCCAACTACGGTCTGGGCACGCAGCAGATGCTGCGCTCGAACATTCTGCCTTACCGCAGTTCCTTGTAATGTGCTTGATTTGCAACATAATCCGCTTTGCGGTTAATTGAAATGGAAAAAGTATGAAGAACTGGAAAACGCTGCTGCTCGGTGTCGCCATGGTTGCGAATACTAGCTTCGCGGCCCCCCAGGTTGTTGATAAAGTCGCCGCTGTAGTTAACAACGGCGTCGTGCTTGAAAGTGACGTTGACGGTTTAATGCAGTCTGTAAAGCTCAATTCGGGCCAGGCAGGTCAGCAGCTTCCGGATGACGCAACGCTGCGCCACCAGATCCTGGAGCGTCTGATCATGGATCAGATCGTCCTGCAGATGGGTCAAAAAATGGGTGTGAAGGTCTCTGACGAGCAGCTCGATCAGGCGATCACCAACATTGCGAAGCAGAACAACATGTCCCTGGACCAGATGCGCAGCCGTCTGGCCTACGATGGCATCAGCTACGCCACCTACCGTAATCAGATCCGCAAAGAGATGCTGATTTCGGAAGTGCGTAACAACGAAGTTCGTCGCCGCGTCACCATCCTGCCTCAGGAAGTGGACGCGCTGGCTAAGCAGGTGGGTAACCAGAACGATGCCAGCACCGAACTGAACCTGAGCCACATTCTGATCCCGCTTCCGGAAAACCCAACCTCCGATCAGGCGGCTGAAGCAGAAAGCCAGGCGCGTTCTATCGTTGAGCAGGCGCGCAACGGCGGTGACTTTGGCAAGCTGGCCATCACCTATTCCGCTGACCAGCAGGCGCTGAAAGGCGGCCAGATGGGCTGGGGTCGTATTCAGGAACTGCCATCCCTCTTTGCCCAGGCGCTGAGCACGGCGAAGAAAGGCGACATCGTCGGTCCAATCCGTTCAGGTGTTGGCTTCCACATTCTGAAAGTGAACGATCTGCGCGGGCAGAGCCAGAGCATTTCCGTCACGGAAGTTCACGCTCGCCACATTCTGCTGAAACCGTCTCCAATCATGACTGACGATCAGGCGCGTGCGAAGCTGGAACAGATTGCAGCTGACATCAAGAGCGGCAAAACCTCCTTTGCGAATGCGGCAAAAGAGTTCTCTCAGGACCCGGGCTCTGCTAACCAGGGTGGCGATCTGGGCTGGGCTGCGGCCGATATCTACGATCCGGCTTTCCGCGACGCATTGACGAGAATGAACAAAGGCCAGCTGAGCGCACCGGTGCACTCTTCCTTCGGCTGGCATCTGATTGAGCTGATGGATACCCGCAACGTCGATAAAACCGATGCGGCCCAGAAAGACAGAGCCTACCGTATGCTGTTCAACCGCAAATTCTCTGAAGAAGCGGCAACCTGGATGCAGGAACAACGCGCCAGCGCTTACGTGAAAGTGCTGAGCAACTGATGAAACAGCATCGTGTTGTGATCACGCCCGGCGAACCCGCCGGGATTGGGCCTGACCTCGTCGTCCAGCTCGCCCAGCGCAGCTGGCCGGTGGAACTGGTTGTCTGCGCAGATGCAACACTGTTACAAGACCGGGCAGCATTGCTCGGTCTGCCTTTAACGCTCCTCCCTTACGTTGAAGGTCAGCAGCCCGTTCCACAGCAAGCGGGCACCCTCACGCTTCTGTCGGTTCCCCTGCGCACCCCTGTTGTCCCCGGTCAACTCAGCACTGAAAATGGGCACTACGTTGTCGAGACGCTGGCGCGCGCCTGCGACGGCTGCGTGAACGGCGAGTTCGCGGCGCTGATCACCGGTCCGGTGCACAAAGGCGTTATCAACGACGCGGGGATCCCCTTTACCGGACACACCGAGTTCTTTGAAGAACGCTCGCACAGCCCGAAAGTGGTGATGATGCTGGCGACGGAAGAGATGCGCGTCGCGCTGGTCACGACGCACCTGCCCATCAAAGCCATTCCCGATGCCATCACCCCTGAGCTCCTGCGTGAGATCATCGGGATTTTGCACCACGATCTGCAGACTAAATTCGGCATCCCGCACCCACACGTGCTGGTCTGCGGCCTGAATCCGCACGCCGGAGAAGGCGGGCACATGGGCACCGAAGAGATCGACACCATTATTCCGGTGCTCAACGAAATGCGGGAAAAAGGGATGAACCTCAGCGGGCCGCTGCCTGCGGACACCCTTTTCCAGCCCAAATACCTGGATAATGCCGACGCCGTGCTCGCGATGTACCACGATCAGGGCCTCCCCGTGCTAAAATACCAGGGCTTTGGCCGCGGCGTGAATATCACCCTCGGTTTACCCTTTATTCGAACGTCCGTTGACCACGGTACTGCGCTGGATCTGGCAGGCCAGGGGAAAGCGGATGTCGGCAGTTTTATTACGGCGCTTAATCTCGCCATCAAAATGATTGTTAATACTCAATGACTAATCGAGTCCATCAGGGCCACTTAGCCCGTAAACGTTTCGGGCAAAACTTCCTTAACGATCAGTTCGTGATCGAAAGCATTGTCTCGGCTATTAATCCGCAAAAAGGTCAGGCGATGGTCGAAATCGGCCCGGGCCTTGCCGCACTGACCGAGCCAGTAGGCGAACGCCTTGACGAACTCACGGTTATCGAGCTGGACCGCGATCTGGCCGCACGCCTGCAAACGCATCCGTTCCTCGGGCCGAAGCTGACCATTTATCAGCAGGATGCCATGACCATGAACTTTGGCGAACTGTCAGAGAAAATGGGTCAGCCGCTGCGCGTCTTCGGCAACCTGCCGTATAACATTTCCACCCCGCTGATGTTCCACCTGTTTAGCTATACTGATGCCATTGCCGACATGCACTTCATGTTGCAAAAAGAGGTTGTTAACCGTCTGGTTGCAGGCCCGAACAGTAAAGCGTATGGTCGTTTGAGCGTGATGGCGCAATATTACTGCAACGTGATCCCGGTACTCGAAGTACCGCCGTCAGCGTTCACACCGCCACCGAAAGTCGACTCTGCGGTTGTGCGCCTTGTGCCGCATAAAACGAAACCGTACCCGGTAAAAGATCTGCGTGTACTGAGCCGCGTCACCACAGAGGCCTTTAACCAGCGTCGTAAAACGATCCGTAACAGCCTGAGCAACTCATTTACCGTTGAGGTGTTAGCCGAGCTGGGGATCGACCCGGCAATGCGAGCGGAGAACATCTCCGTAGAGCAGTACTGCAAGCTGGCTAATTACATCAGCGAAAATGCACCGCCGAAGGAGAGTTAAGCCATGATTGATTCGCCCCGCGTATGTGTCCATGTACAAAGCGTCTATGTTGAATCGCAGTCCTCACCGGATGAAGAACGTTTTGTCTTTGCTTACACCGTGACCATCCGCAATCTGGGGCGGATGCCCGTGCAGCTGCGCGGGCGCTACTGGCTTATCACTAACGGCAATGGCCGTGAAATTGAAGTCCAGGGCGAAGGCGTGGTGGGTGAACAACCGCATATCGCCCCTGGCGAAGAGTATCAGTACACCAGCGGCGCGGTCATCGAAACGCCAATGGGTACCATGCAAGGCCATTATGAAATGGTCGACGTCGATGGCAACGACTTCCGCGTTGCCATTCCCGTATTCCGTCTCGCCGTTACAACATTCATTCATTAATCCAATGTCTACATATCTGATTGGCGACGTTCATGGTTGCTACGATGAACTGATCGCATTATTAAAGCAGGTCGACTTTACGCCAGGACAGGACATGCTGTGGCTGACGGGCGATTTAGTGGCGCGTGGTCCAGGCTCCCTTGAGGTTTTACGTTTCGTTAAATCACTGGGCGACAGCGTACGCATGGTGCTGGGCAATCACGATCTGCATCTGCTGGCGGTATTCGCCGGGATCAGCCGCAATAAACCGAAGGATCGTATTACCCCTCTGCTTGACGCACCGGACGCGGACGATCTGATCAACTGGCTGCGTCGTCAGCCGCTGCTGCAGATCGATGAAGAGAAAAAGCTGGTCATGGCCCATGCCGGGATCACGCCACAATGGGATCTCGAGACGGCAAAAGCCTGTGCGCGCGACGTAGAGGCCGTGCTGGCGAGCGACTCGTATCCTTTCTTCCTTGATGCCATGTACGGCGATATGCCGAATCACTGGAGCGAGGATCTCAGCGGTCTGGCGCGCCTGCGCTTTATCACCAACGCCTTCACCCGCATGCGTTTCTGCTTCCCGAACGGACAGCTGGACATGTATTCCAAAGAGACGCCCGAAAGCGCGCCCGCCCCGCTGAAACCGTGGTTTGCCATTCCGGGACCGGTGACAAGCGAGTACAGCGTGGTATTTGGTCACTGGGCTGCACTGGAAGGAAAAGGAACACCGGAAGGGATCTACGGTCTGGATACCGGATGCTGCTGGGGCGGAGAGTTAACCTGCTTACGCTGGGAAGATAAAGCTTACTTTGTACAGCCGTCCAACCGACAGCTGGACTTAGGAGAAGGTGAGGCCGTTGCCTCCTGATACGTTATTCCCTCTCCCGGCCGGGAGAGGGAAAATCACTTAACGACGTTCCAGAATTTCGAAGCAGTAGCTATGTGAGTTCTGTGCATCCGCGTCGTGGAATTCGCTGAAAACGGATTCCCACTCGTCCGGATCGTAATCAGGGAAATGCGTATCCCCTTCCACTTCCGCATCAATGTGGGTCAGATACAATTTCTGCGCCTTTGGCAGGAACTGCTCATACACACGTCCGCCGCCGATCACCATGATCTCTTCAGCATCACCACAGGCGGCAATCGCTTCATCAACGGATTTCACCCACTGCACGCGATCGTCAGTGCCTGGCTGGCTGCTGATCACAATATTCTTACGGCCCGGTAATGGACGACCAATCGACTCCCAGGTCAGGCGGCCCATCACTACCGGCTTGTTTAACGTCGTACGTTTAAACCATGCGAGATCGGCAGGCAGGTTCCACGGCATGGCATTTTCCATGCCGATAACGCGGTCTACCGCCAGCGCTGCAATCAGACTGATCATTGAAAATTTCCCGGATGCAAAAAATTGCCGCCACTATACGGAAAGCTTAATCTTTCGTCGACTGGCGGCAGGGTAAAGAAACAGAAATTTTTTAATATTGCTGGCAACTCCACTTCACGCGGACGGTTTACTCTCCGGTTCATCCTGAGGATCCCCGGTGTGCTTGCCCTCTTCCGTTCCCTGCCAGCCGTGACGCTGGGTAAGCGACAGGTGATTACGATCCTCGTTAATAATTTCCGTCAGCATCGCGCTGGTGCGTTTAAACACGGCTGCACGATCTGAAGCCGCGCTGCTCGCCATCTCCACCATCTCCTCGACCATCCCGGTGTTAAAGCGGCGGAACAGATCGGCACGCTCGCGCGCCTCATACGCCCCCAGCCCCAGGCTTTCCAGCGCCATTCGTCCCGATTTAAGCGCACCTTCGAAGGTTTCGCGCTCCGGCGCGACGACGCCAGCCTGACGCAGCTGGATGTAGTGATCCACATCGCGCGCGCGGGAGATAATCGTCAGGTCAGGGAAATGCTCTTTGACCAGCTCAACCAGCTGCAGACTGGTTTGCGGATCGTCGATGGCGTTGATCAGCACCTCGGCTTTCGCAGCCCCAGCTGACTCCAGCAAATCGACGCGGGTAGCATCACCATAGAACACTTTCATATCGAATTTACGCAGGGTTTCTACGTGGTCAGGATCGTGATCGAGAATGACCATTTTAACGCCGCTGGAGAGCAGTAAACGGCCGGTGATCTGCCCGAAGCGCCCGAACCCGGCGATGATCACCCGGGGCTGTTCTTCGTCAATCTCATCGGCTTCACGCTCCTGCTCGCTGTCCGATTTTTCCAGACGCGTCAGCAGCACCAGCAGGATCGGCGTTGCCGCCATCGATAATGCCACGGCAAGCGTTAACGCTTTGGCCCACTCGGGATCGAGCACCTTCGCCATCTGCGCTGCACCAAACACCACAAATGCGAATTCACTCCCCTGCCCCAGCAGCGCGGCAAACCAGCGACGTTGTTTACCTGGCACCTTCAGCGGGCGTGCAACCAGCCACAGTATCGCCATTTTAATGACCAGGAAACCCACCAGCAGGATAACAATCCGCAGCGGATGCGTGACCAGCGTGCCGAAGTCGACGGACATCCCGACGCCGATGAAAAACAGCCCCAGCAGCAAGCCTTTAAACGGCTCGATATCGCTTTCCAGCGCGTGGCGGTATTCGGAGCTTGCCAGCAGAACGCCTGCCAGGAAGGCGCCCATCGCCATCGACAGCCCGGCCTCTTCCAGCAGCAGACCGAAGCCAAACACCAGGAATAACGCCACGGCGCTGAACACTTCGCGCAGGCCCGAGCGCGCAACAAAGCGCAGCAGTGGACGGGTGACGTATCGGCCAAGCAGGACCACCAGCGTCAGCGCACCGACGACTTTCAGCGCTGAGAGTGCAAATGCGCCGAGCGTCGTTGATGCTCCGCTGGCGGCCAGCAGCGGGATCATCGCCACCAGCGGGATGGCGGCAATATCCTGGAACAGCAGCACAGAGAACGCGCTGCGGCCCATCTGCGAGACCGTCAGGTTACGCTCATTCATCGCCTGCATAGCAATAGCCGTCGAGGAGAGCGCCAGCGTCATGCCGATCAGCCCCGCAACTTTCCAGTCCATCCCCAGCAGGATGCAGAATCCGCCCAGCAGCAGGCCACACGCCACCATCTGTAGCGCGCCGCCGCCAAACACGGAAGCACGCAATTTCCATAAGCGCCGAGGATCCAGCTCCAGACCAATCACAAACAGCATCAGCACCACGCCAATTTCAGCGAAATGCAGTATCGCTTCGGCATCGGTGACCAGACGAAGGCCCCAGGGTCCAATCACGCACCCGGCAATCAGATAGCCGAGCACTGACCCCAGCCCCAGTCGAACCGCCACAGGGACAATCAGTGCCGCCGCGCCGAGATAAATCAGTGCCTGTATCAGCGTATGGCTATCCATTGTGCGTCTCCTGCCACTCAAGTAAACGTTGTTTGTAGTGGCGAGCCTGGGCCTGCAAGGTTTCATCGTCGCAAATAAAGGTACAGTGCATCGCAAAAGGAGGCAGCCAGTTCAAACCACAGTAGAGCGCGGTCGCCTGTAGCGGCTGCGCCAGCACGTCAAAGCCGGGGAATGAGCCGATATCAAAGTGGCTTTCACCGCCGCCGGTCGTCACGGCCCACATCAGGCTTTTCCCCTTCAGCGCATGACCGTTATGACCATATGCCCAACCGTGCGAGAAGACTTTATCGATCCACAGCTTCAACAGCGGAGGCGTGCTGTACCACTGCATCGGATGCTGCCAGATAATCAGATCGGCACGAGAAAGCGCCTCCTGTTCGGCGGCGATATCGATATTAAAATCGGGATAAAGTTGATAGAGGGAACGTATCTCTACGTTATCAAGCGTCCTTACCTGCTCAAGCATCCGCTTATTCGCATGCGAGTGCTGCGGATAGGGATGGGCATAAATTATCAGAATCATTGATTAGCCTGTTGTTACTGCTTTCTTTTAACAAAAGAGTGTAGTCAGTAATTCAACAGGCTAATAGTGAATATTATTGACGGGCTTACGTCAGAATTCTGAATTAGTTATCCAGTTCGCCCATGGATTTAACCTGATCACGGTTAATCTGCTCAGTCTGACCGGTTTCGGCGTTTTTATACGACACCAGACCGGTATCGTCATCTACCTGCGGTTTTCCGTCAGTGACAATGGTGCGGCCATCGGTAGTTTTAACTGCCTGATTAGACGAACACCCCGCAACGGTAAACATTGCAGTGGCGGCCAGAACGGAAGCGATCAGTAGTTTATTTTGCATGGTGTTTTCCCCTGCGCTCAGTGTAATTTCGTTATCGACTTAACCATTTTAGGCTAACTGACTGAATGCGGATGGAAAACCAGAAGGTTCTGAAGATGGGAGAATGCCCGGCAGCGGTGCGCCGCCGGGCATGCGAGCTTACTTGTTAATCTGCGCGTGCATTTCCTGCACTGAAATCACCTTCTCGGTGGCATCCGCATTCAGCGCCATGGCCGTTGCGAAACCGCCGTTCAGGGTGGTGTCGTAGTGCACTTTGTACTGCAGCGCACTGCGGCGAATCAGCTTGGAGTCTTCAATCGCCTGGCGGCCTGCGGTGGTGTTGATGATGTAGGTGTATTCGCCATTCTTGATACGATCCTGAATGTGCGGACGACCTTCATGCACCTTGTTCACCAGACGCGGGTTGATACCGGCTTCGCCCAGCACAATCGCCGTACCGTGGGTTGCGTCCAGCTCGAAGCCCTGTTTCAGCAGCTTGGCGGCCAGGTCAACCACGCGCTCTTTGTCGCCTTCACGAACGGAGAGCAGCGCACGGCCTGATTTTCTCATGGTGGAGCTACTGCCCAGCTGCGCCTTCGCGAACGCTTCTGCGAAGGTGCGGCCCACGCCCATCACTTCCCCGGTAGAGCGCATTTCTGGCCCTAACAGCGGGTCAACGCCCGGGAATTTGTTGAACGGCAGCACCACTTCTTTCACCGAGTAGTACGGTGGAATGATCTCTTTGGTTACGCCCTGCTGCGCCAGCGTCTGACCCGCCATCACGCGCGCCGCCACTTTCGCCAGCGGTACGCCGGTAGCTTTGGAGACGAACGGTACGGTACGCGCCGCACGCGGGTTGACTTCAATCAGGTAGACTTCGTTGTCTTTCACCGCGAACTGGACGTTCATCAGACCGCGAACCTGCAGCTCGAAGGCCAGCTTCTGCACCTGCTGGCGCATCACGTCCTGAATCTCCTGGCTCAGGGTATACGCTGGCAGAGAACAGGCAGAGTCACCGGAGTGTACGCCCGCCTGCTCGATGTGCTCCATGATGCCGCCAATCAGCACCATTTCGCCGTCGCAGATGGCGTCAACGTCCACTTCCACCGCGTCGTCGAGGAAGCGGTCGAGCAGCACTGGCGCATCGTTCGACACGCTCACCGCGGTCTGGAAGTAGCGGCGCAGGTCGGCTTCGTCATAAACGATTTCCATCGCACGGCCGCCCAGCACGTAGGAAGGACGCACCACCAGCGGGTAGCCAATCTCTTTCGCCTTCTCAACGGCCATTTCGATGGCGGTGACGGTGGCGTTCGCAGGCTGTTTCAGCTTCAGACGGTCAACCGCCTGCTGGAAACGCTCGCGGTCTTCCGCACGGTCAATCGCGTCCGGGCTGGTGCCGATAACCGGCACGCCTGCTGCTTCCAGCGCGCGCGCCAGCTTCAGCGGGGTCTGGCCACCGTACTGCACGATAACGCCTTTTGGCTTCTCGATGCGCACGATTTCCAGCACGTCTTCCAGCGTCACCGGCTCGAAGTAGAGGCGGTCAGAGGTGTCGTAGTCGGTCGATACGGTTTCCGGGTTACAGTTGACCATGATGGTCTCGTAACCGTCTTCACGCAGCGCCAGTGAGGCGTGTACGCAGCAGTAGTCGAACTCGATGCCCTGGCCGATACGGTTTGGACCGCCGCCCAGCACCATAATCTTGTCGCGGTCGACGGACGGGTTCGCTTCGCACTCGTCTTCATATGTGGAGTACATGTAGGCGGTGTCGGTCGAGAATTCAGCCGCACAGGTGTCCACGCGCTTGTAGACCGGGTGCAGGTCGTACTGGTCGCGCAGCTTGCGGATTTCCGCTTCACGCACGCCCGCCAGCTTAGCCAGACGCGCATCGGCGAAGCCTTTACGCTTCAGCACGCGGAGGAAATCAGCGTCCAGGCCGGTGATGCCCAGCTCCGCCACCTGCTCTTCCAGACGCACCAGCTCTTCAATCTGCACCAGGAACCAGCGGTCGATGTTGGTCAGGTTGAACACGCCGTCGACGGACAGGCCCGCACGGAAGGCATCGGCGATGTACCAGATACGCTCTGCGCCCGCGTCTTTCAGCTCGCGACGAATTTTCGTCAGCGCTTCCGGGTCGTCCAGGCTCACTTTCGGGTCGAAGCCGGTTGCGCCCACTTCGAGGCCGCGCAGCGCTTTCTGCAGGGATTCCTGCTGCGTGCGGCCAATCGCCATCACTTCACCGACAGATTTCATCTGGGTGGTCAGACGGTCGTTCGCGCCTGCGAATTTCTCGAAGTTGAAGCGTGGAATTTTGGTGACAACGTAGTCGATGGACGGCTCGAAGGACGCAGGCGTGCGGCCACCGGTGATGTCGTTCATCAGCTCATCGAGGGTGTAACCCACCGCCAGTTTTGCCGCCACTTTCGCAATCGGGAAGCCGGTCGCTTTAGAGGCCAGCGCGGAGGAACGTGACACGCGCGGGTTCATTTCGATAACAATCAGACGGCCGGTTTTCGGGTTAACGGAGAACTGCACGTTAGAACCGCCGGTTTCCACGCCGATTTCACGCAGTACCGCCATCGAGGCGTTACGCATGATTTGATACTCTTTGTCGGTCAGGGTCTGGGCTGGCGCAACGGTGATGGAGTCGCCGGTGTGGATACCCATCGCATCGAAGTTTTCGATAGAGCAGACGATGATGCAGTTGTCGTTTTTATCACGCACCACTTCCATCTCGTACTCTTTCCAGCCAATCAGCGATTCATCAATCAGCAGCTCTTTGGTTGGAGAGAGATCCAGACCGCGTTCGCAAATCTCTTCGAACTCTTCACGGTTGTAGGCGATACCGCCGCCGGTGCCGCCCATGGTGAACGATGGACGGATGATGCACGGATAGCCCACGTCAGCCGCGACGGCCAGCGCTTCTTCCATATTGTGTGCGATACCGGAACGCGCGGTGTCGAGGCCGATTTTCTTCATCGCCACGTCGAAGCGGCGACGGTCTTCTGCTTTATCAATCGCGTCGGCGGTCGCGCCAATCATGGTCACGCCGAACTCGGCCAGCACGCCCTGACGCTCCAGCTCCAGCGCACAGTTCAGCGCCGTCTGGCCGCCCATGGTTGGCAGCACCGCGTCCGGACGCTCTTTCTCGATGATTTTACGCACCACTTCCCAGTGAATCGGCTCGATGTAGGTTGCATCAGCCATTTCCGGGTCGGTCATGATGGTTGCCGGGTTAGAGTTTACCAGGATTACGCGGTAACCCTCTTCACGCAGGGCTTTACACGCCTGCGCGCCGGAGTAGTCGAATTCGCAGGCCTGGCCGATGACGATCGGGCCAGCGCCAAGGATCAGGATGCTTTTTATGTCTGTACGTTTTGGCATTGTCTTCTCGGCTCCTGATTATTTAGCGGTCTTACGGTATTGCTCGATAAGTTCGATGAAGTGATCGAACAGCGGCGCGGCGTCGTGTGGGCCCGGGCTGGCTTCAGGGTGGCCCTGGAAGCTGAACGCTGGCTTATCGGTACGATGGATGCCCTGCAGGGTGCCATCGAACAGTGATTTGTGCGTCACGCGCAGGTTAGCCGGCATTGAGGCTTCATCGACGGCAAAGCCGTGGTTCTGCGCGGTGATCATCACCGTGTTGTTATCGATGTCTTTCACCGGGTGGTTTCCACCGTGGTGGCCGAACTTCATCTTAACGGTGTTCGCACCGCTCGCCAGCGCCAGCAGCTGATGGCCGAGGCAGATGCCGAATACCGGGATGTCGGTTTCCAGGAAGGACTTGATGGCGGCGATGGCGTAATCGCACGGCGCCGGGTCACCAGGACCGTTGGACAGGAAAATACCGTCCGGATTCATCTTCAGCACGTCTTCGGCAGACGTTTGTGCCGGAACCACCGTCAGGCGGCAGCCGCGGTCAACCAGCATGCGCAGGATGTTGCGCTTGGCGCCGAAATCGTAGGCCACCACGTGGAACGGCAGCTCGCTCTCTTTTTTCGCTTCAGGCAGGTCGCCTTCCAGCGTCCAGCTACCCTGCGTCCAGCTGTAGGCTTCAGCAGTTGTCACTTCTTTCGCCAGGTCCATGCCGTTCAGGCCCGGGAAGGCTTTCGCTTTTTCCAGCGCCAGCGTCGCATCCAGGTTATCACCCGCGATGATGCAGCCGTTTTGTGCACCTTTCTCGCGCAGCAGACGCGTTAACTTACGGGTATCGATATCGGCAATCGCCACGATGTTATGGCGCTTCAGGTAAGAAGAGAGGTCTTCGGTATTGCGGAAGTTGCTGGCAATCAGCGGCAGGTCGCGGATGACCAGGCCTTGCGCATGTACCTGAGAAGACTCTTCGTCAGCCGCATTGGTGCCGACATTGCCGATATGAGGATAAGTAAGAGTAACGATTTGGCGAGAATAGGAAGGATCAGTGAGGATTTCTTGATAACCGGTCATTGAAGTATTGAAAACGACTTCCCCAACCGCCGAACCCGTTGCCCCTATGGCCCGACCGATAAACTGGGTTCCGTCTTCCAGAACCAATAGCGCTGACTTAATCAAAACACCCTCCAGAGAATATTCACTCACTTTATTTGCATATTAATTCACAACCACGTCATAAATCAATGCAAATGTGTTGCCAGCGGATTTTTGGCAAACGGCGGCATTCTGGGGATTTGGTGGGTAAAAGTCAACTCAAAACGGATATTTTGTTTATTCTTTTGCGAGCCTGGCGGCTGGAATGCGATTTAACGGGCAAAAATCTCAGGTAAATCATTCTGGAAAACGCTTGCGCGGTAAGTTTAATGGGATTTTAGGTCATGGGGCAATGAAAACTAGACCATATGGTCAAAATTTACAATTTCGCAACGCAAAACGGAGGGAATAAACGCCTTTTTAAGGCTTTAACAAAATAAATCTCACCAATAAGGAAAAATAAAAGGGCAATAAATTATTGCCCTATGCAATCAATAGATTACGACTGCAATAACCACATCACGATGGGTAATAATGCTTACAAATTGTTGAGATCGAGCACATCTCGCATATCAAAAAGACCATTACGCTTGCCTTTCAACCACAACGCGGAGCGCACTGCGCCATTTGCAAATGTCATTCGGCTGGAGGCCTTATGCGTAATCTCTACGCGCTCGCCAATATCGGCGAACATCGCGGTATGTTCGCCGACGATATCGCCTGCACGTACCGTTGCGAAGCCAATGGTTCCCGGAACGCGTTCCCCGGTATGACCTTCGCGAGAATAGACCGCGATGTCTTTTAAATCTTTATCCATTGCATAAGCAATCGCTTCGCCCATTGCCAGCGCCGTGCCTGATGGCGCGTCGACTTTATAGCGGTGATGCGCTTCGACAATTTCAATGTCGGTATAGTCGCCCATCACTTTCGCCGCCTTTTCCAGCAGCTTCAGCATTACGTTAACGCCTACGCTGAAGTTGGCAGCGAAGACGATCGCAATCGCGTTTGACGCCTCCTGAATGGCTTGCTTACCCGCGTCGTCAAAACCAGTGGTGCCAATCACCATTCCTTTACCGTTCTGACGGCAAAACGCCAGGTGATTCAATGTGCCTTCAGGGCGCGTGAAATCGATGAACACATCAAAGTCATCTTTTACCGCATCCAGGCTGCTCTGCACGGTTACGCCCGTGTGGCCTGCGCCCGCTAGCTCGCCCGCATCGGAGCCAAGTAGTGATGAACCTTCACGCTCCAGCGCCGCGCCAAGTGCCACACCATCCATCTGTAGCGCCGCCTGAATCAGCTGACGGCCCATACGTCCACCCGCGCCCGCAATAGCGACACGGATCTGTGCATCATGCATAGTTATTCTCTTACGTTAAAATGATGTAAACCGTTTTCAGATTAACCAGCCTTCGCTGAGGCTGCCAACTGAAAACACCGATAATTAGAATTTAACGTGAAACCGACTTAAATATCAGTAAAAGACATGATTTTGTGGTCACGATAAAGTAACGGGTAAAAAAAAGGCCAGCACAGGAGGTGCTGGCCTTTCATCAGAAGAGGGATTATTCCACTTCGCGGGCATCAATTCGCAGTTCTTTCGGGACTTCGAAAACGATGTTCTCTTCGCGCCCTTCCAGCGGAACCGCGTCACCACCGCCCAGCTCCTGCAGACGGGTAATCACGTTCTGCACCAGAATATCCGGCGCGGAAGCGCCTGCGGTAACGCCAACGCAGGCTGCATTTTTGACCCACGATTCCTGAATGTCCGTCGCATCGTCAATCAGAAACGCGGCCTTGCCCATCCGCTGCGCCAGTTCGGCCAGACGGTTGGAGTTAGACGAGTTTTTGGAGCCGACAACCAGCACCACATCCGCCTGTTCAGCCAGCGCGCGCACCGCTTCCTGACGGTTAGTGGTCGCGTAGCAGATATCATCCTTACGCGGCCCGACGATTTTCGGGAAGCGCTGACGCAGGGCGTCAATCACGTCTGAGGTGTCGTCCACGGAGAGCGTCGTCTGGGTCATAAACGACAGACGCGCTTCGTTTTTCACGTTCAGCTTAAGCACATCGTCCGGCGATTCGACCAGGTACATGCCCCCTTCAGGGTTGCTATACTGGCCCATGGTGCCTTCAACTTCCGGATGACCGGCGTGGCCGATCAGAATCGACTCTTCACCACGACGGCTGGCGCGCGCCACTTCCATATGCACTTTTGTCACCAGCGGACAGGTGGCATCGAAAACGGTCAGATCGCGACTTTTCGCCTCGTTACGCACCGCCTGAGAGACGCCGTGCGCGGAGAAGATCAGAATTGCACCGTCCGGCACTTCGCTTATCTGCTCGATGAAAATCGCCCCGCGCTCGCGCAGGCTGTCCACCACGTAGCGGTTATGCACCACTTCGTGACGTACGTAAATTGGCGCGCCGTAAATCTCCAGCGCGTTTTCAACAATGCTGATAGCGCGGTCTACACCGGCGCAGAAGCCGCGCGGGTTAGCCAACAGGATCTGCATTTCAGGCCTCCAGTGCAGGATCGATTTCCAGCACTTCAACATCAAAATGAACGGTACGCCCGGCAAGCGGATGGTTGAAGTCAACGGTAATAGAGTCGCCGTTGATTTCACGGATCACGCCAGGCATTTCGCTGCCGTCCATAGCGGTAAAGAGCATAATCGCCCCGATTTCCGGTTCACCCGCGTCCATGAACTCACGGCGCGAGAAATACTGGATCAGATCCGGGCTTGGCACGCCAAATGCCGCATCCGGCTCCAGCGAAAAGGCTTTTTTCTCACCCTCTTTCAGACCGAGCAGCTGCTGCTCAAGACCTTCAGACAGGGAGGTATCGCCAAGACGAAACAGGGCCGGTTTGCCGTTGTTGCGGGTGGATTCAGCCGTGGAGCCGTCATCCAGCTTCAGCGTGAAGTGAACGAGAACCGCGCTGTTGCTCTGTACGGATTTAGACATGCAAATTGCTCGCTTGTTTTGCCCGGTGGCGCTGCGCTTGCCGGGCCTACATTAACCGTAGGCCGGGTAAGCGCAGCGCCACCCGGCTGGTTTTTACGCCTGCTCTTTCGCGGCCGGTTTAGGCAAGAAGCCTTCCAGCACGATTAACGCCGCACCGATACAAATTGCCGTATCGGCCAGGTTAAAGGTCGCGAAGTGCCAGTCGCCGACGTAGAAGTCGATCATATCGACCACAAAGCCGTGCCACAGGCGGTCAAACAGGTTCCCCAGCGCGCCGCCAATGATCAGCGCGTAGGCAATGTTATTCAGCTTTTGCGTGGCCTTCGAGCGGTACATCAACACCGCCAGGATCACGCAGATACCGAGAGCGATACCCGCGAAGAACCAGCGCTGCCAGCCACCGCTGTCGGCAAGGAAACTGAACGCCGCGCCGTAGTTGCGGGCGTAGTGCAGGTTAAGCGACGGGAACAGCGGGACCGTATCCCCCAGAGCGAAATTCTGGAGGATCAGGAACTTGCTGCCCAGATCGATAATCAGCACCACCACAACCAGCCACAGCCAGCGCAGTCCTGTTGAACAGAGAGTTTTACTCATCAGGCAAACTTACGTTTTTCGCCGTCACCGGCGACGTTGCTTACACAGCGTCCGCAGATGTCTGCGTGTTCCGCCACCTGGCCAACATCGGTGGTGTAATGCCAGCAACGCGGGCATTTCTCACCGTCGGCTTTGCTCAGCGCGACTTTCAGGCCTTTGAGCAGCTCGCTCTGCTGAGCATCAGCAGAAGCATCGGCATAATCCTCAACTTTCGCACCAGAGGTCAACAGGACAAATCGTAATTCATCGCCCAGCGCCGTCAGTTTGGCCGCCAGCTCCGGTTCCGCGTACAGGGTCACTGCCGCTTCCAGAGAGCCACCGACTTTCTTGTCAGCACGTGCCTGCTCGATAACCTTGTTCACTTCGCCACGCACTTTCAGCAGCTCGTCCCAGAAGGCGTCGTTCATCGCCTCAGTGCTGGAGAGATCGAACAGACCTTCGTACCACTCGCCGGTGAAGACATACTTCTCACGGTCGCCCGGCAGGTAGCCCCAGATTTCATCCGCGGTGAAGGACATGATCGGCGCCATCCAGCGCACCAGCGCTTCTGCGATGTGGAACAGCGCGGTCTGGCAGCTACGACGCGCCACGCTGTCCGCTTTCGCGGTGTACTGGCGGTCTTTGATGATGTCGAGGTAGAACGAGCCCATTTCGATGGAGCAGAAACGCATCAGGCGCTGCACCACTTCGTGGAAGTCGTAAGACTCATAGGCTTTCAGGATATCGTCCTGCGCCGCTTTCGCGCAGCCTACCGCCCAGCGATCCAGCACCACCATCTCTTCCGGTTTCACCATGTCTTTTGCCGGATCGAACCCGTTCAGGTTCGCCAGCAGGAAGCGCGCGGTGTTACGGATACGACGATAGCTGTCGGCGGCACGCTTCAGGATCTCGTCAGACACCGCCATTTCGCCGGTGTAGTCAGTGGATGCCACCCACAGACGCAGAATGTCTGCGCCCAGCTTGTTCATCACATCCTGCGGAGAAACGGTGTTACCGATGGACTTGGACATCTTACGGCCCTGACCATCCACGGTGAAGCCGTGAGTCAGTACCTGACGGTAAGGCGCTTTACCCTTCATGGCGGTGGAGATCATCAGGGATGACATGAACCAGCCGCGGTGTTGGTCAGAGCCTTCCAGATACATATCGGCAGCGTGACCGGCAAACTCCGGACGCACGTCAACCACGGAGGAGTGGGTAGACCCGGAGTCGAACCACACGTCCAGGGTATCCGGCACTTTCTCGTAGCTGTCTGCGTCAGCACCCAGGATGTCGCGGGAGTCGAGATCCCACCACGCCTGAATACCGTCAACTTCGACGCGCTTCGCCACTTCTTCCATCAGTTCCAGGGTGTTCGGGTGCAGCTCCTGCGTCTCTTTATGTACGAACAGAGACATCGGCACACCCCAGGTACGCTGACGGGAGATACACCAGTCAGGACGGTTAGCGACCATGGATTCGATACGCGCCTGGCCCCAGTCAGGGATCCACTGTACGCCTTTGATCTCGGAAAGGGACTGCGCGCGCAGGCCTTTCTGATCCATGCTGACGAACCACTGCGGGGTCGCACGGAAGATGATCGGGGTCTTGTGACGCCAGCAGCACGGATAGCTGTGCTGCATTTTCTCAACGTGCAGCAGCGCGCCGCTGGTGCGCAGCATGTCGACGATAATGTCGTTCGCTTTGAAGACGTTGATACCGTCCAGCGCCGGGTAGGTGCCAGGCAGGTAAGATCCGTCCGGGCCAACCGGGTTAGCGATTTCCAGACCGTATTTCAGGCTGATGTTGTAGTCGTCAGGACCGTGGCCACCGGCGGTATGCACCGCACCAGTACCCGCTTCCAGCGTCACGTGATCGCCCAGGATCGCCGGAACGTCGAAGTCCAGGAACGGGTGCTTGAAGCGCATCAGCTCCAGCGCGTCACCTTTCACGGTGCCCAGCACGGTGTAGTCGGCGATGTGCGCGCGCTTCAGCACGCTCTCAACCAAATCTTTCGCCAGGATAACCGCCTGACCTTCAACCTGAACCAGCGCGTATTCAAACTCACCGGACAGGGAGATCGCGCGGTTGGCTGGCAGGGTCCACGGGGTAGTGGTCCAGATCACCAGAGAGATCGGGCCATTTACCGAGGAGACGCCAAATTTAGCCTTCACCGCATCCTGGTCGACGGCATGGAACGCCACGTCGATAGACGGAGAGGTTTTGTCGTAATACTCCACTTCCGCTTCTGCCAGCGCAGAGCGGCAGTCCACGCACCAGTGCACCGGCTTCGCGCCTTTGTGCAGGTGGCCGTTACCGATGATTTTACCCAGCGCACGGATGATGTTGGCTTCGGTTTTGAAGTCCATGGTCAGGTACGGGTGCGACCAGTCGCCCAGCACGCCCAGACGGATGAAGTCAGCGCGCTGACCGTCAACCTGCGTAGCGGCGTATTCGCGGCACTTCGCACGGAACTCGGCGGCGGTGAACTTCTCACCCGGCTTGCCAAACTCTTGCTCTACTTTCAGCTCGATAGGCAGACCGTGACAGTCCCAGCCCGGAACGTAAGGCGAGTCATATCCCGCGAGGCCTTTAGACTTCACGATAATGTCTTTCAGAATCTTGTTAACCGAGTGACCAATATGAATGCTGCCATTCGCATATGGAGGGCCATCATGCAGAATGAAGGATTTTTTGCCTTTTTTGGCTGCACGAATGATGCCGTACAGGTCATCATCGGTCCAACGCGCCAGCATTCCCGGTTCGCGCTTGGCGAGATCGCCGCGCATCGGGAACCCTGTTTCCGGCAAATTCAGGGTTGATTTATAGTCACTCATCAGATTCTCGGTTCCGTATTTATCACGTAGGCAATTAAGCCGGTTCTAAAGCCCAAAAAACTCGCGGGCCGTCAATTCATCTCGCGCAATTTGCGCTTTGAGTTCATCCAGCGAACCAAATCGCTGCTCGTTGCGTATCTTTTTACGCAGTATTACATCTATATGGCGACCATACAGGTCCATTACAACGTCCAGCAGGTGCACTTCTAACTGTTGACGCACACCAGCAACGGTCGGACGCGTGCCAATGTTGGCGACGCCGTAAAACGGCTTATCGCCCAGTCCTGCCACTTCTACCGCATACACCCCTTTAACCGGGGAGACCTGACGACGCAGCGGTATATTCGCCGTCGGGAAACCGATGGTGCGGCCCAGCGCATCGCCATGCACCACGCGGCCAGAGATGGTGAACGGATGACCCAGCAAGTTTTCTGCGGTGTCCAGTTCATCATTGGCCAGCGCCTGGCGTACCGCCGTGCTGCTGACGCGCACGCCGCCTTCACAGAAAGTCATTGCGCTGGTGACGTCAAACCCGTACTCCAGACCAGCCTTCTGTAATAGCAAGAAATCGCCCTGACGACCAGCGCCAAAGCGGAAATCATCACCCACGGCAAGAAACTGCACGCCAAGACGCTTCACCAGCAGGTCGCTGACAAACGTTTGTGCTGTCAGCGCGGCAAAGCGGCGATCGAAACGCACGCACAATACGTAGTCCACGCCGGACTCTGCCAGATAGCGCAATTTCTCGCGCAGGCGAGTCAGACGGGCGGGAGACTTTTCGCCCGCAAACAGCTCAAGCGGCTGCGGCTCAAAAATCATCACCACAACAGGCAGGCCACGGGCCTCCCCTTCTTTGCGCAATCCCTGCAACAGCGCCTGATGACCACGATGCACGCCGTCGAAATTACCAATGGTCAGCACGCACCCATGCGGGGCTTTACTGAGATTATGTATGCCGCGTATCAGCTTCATGTCTGGCTCAAAACAGTGAAAATCGCCAAAGTATACCTTGTACGGCGGTTAAGGTTAACCGGCGATTGTTCACGCAAAACAGAAAGCCGTAATGATTTCATCAGGCTGACCTTTAACAGCGAAAAAAACTGTCCTGGAACTGCGATTTTTATGCCGAAAGGCTGTATTCACGAAAGACAAGCTGGTAGAATCCTGCGCCATCACTACGTAACGTAGCGTCGCTAATTAACGGCGCTTATTTGCACAAATCCATTGACAAAAGAAGGCAAAGAGGGCATATTCCTCGGCCTTTGAATTGTCCACATAGAACATATTTGGGAGTTGGACTTGGCTAATATCAAATCAGCTAAGAAACGTGCCGTTCAGTCTGAAAAGGCTCGTAAGCACAACGCAAGCCGTCGCTCTATGATGCGTACTTTCATCAAGAAAGTATACGCAGCAATCGAAGCTGGCGACAAAGCTGCAGCGCAGAACGCATTTAACGAAATGCAACCAATCGTGGATCGTCAGGCTGCTAAAGGTCTGATCCACAAAAACAAAGCAGCGCGTCATAAAGCAAACCTGACCGCGCAGATCAACAAACTGGCTTAATCGCTACTTGTTGTTGCTTGTTTAAAGAACCCGCTTAACGCGGGTTTTTTTATGCCTTCAGATTGCCGGTGGCGTAAACAGCGCCGCGTAGTCACGGTTACAGATTCGCTGTACCGCCGGGTGCTGAATCATCCGTTCGGCGAATATCGCGTGGTACTCCTCCATCACGTTATCTACCCTGCCAATCTCCGTAATCTTGTCGTCTGAATAGAGATCGTGCGCGTACAGCGTTGGCGCAACGAAGATCGCGTTATGCGCTTCGCCAAAGGCTTTCATTAACGCAGCGTCGTCGAACTCACCGAGTATCTCCACGTTCAGCCCCTGCGAGTTAAACCAGTTCAGCAGCTTGCGTCCGAGCATGGAACGCCTTCCCGGCACCAGCAGACGGCGCTCTTCAAGGCACGCGGGGAACGGTTTTGCCGGCGGCGGGTTAATGCACCAGAAGCTCACGCCGCATTCGCCGATTTTCACCGAGAACAGCCCTTCCTGCTGGGTGGAGTCAATCGGGCAGTCAGAGATAATCATGTCCAGCTTGTGCTGGCTCAGCTGTTCCAGCAGCATCTCGTGAGTGGATTCAAAGCAGCGCAGGTGGATTTGCTCGTCTTCTACCACCGCCGCATCCAGCACGCCGCTCACCAGCCGTTTCGACAGCGCATCCGCCACGCCCACATCAAAGAGCAGGTTCGACTCTTTGCGGTAGTTGACGATATCCAGCATCTCCTGGCTCAGGGTGAACATCTTGTCCGCATAGCGGAACACCAGCTCGCCGAGTTCGCTGGGTTCAATTCCGCGCCCTTTCCGCTTGAACAGCTTGCCCTGGAGGCGCTCTTCCAGCGCCTTGATTTGCCCGGTGATGGTTTGCGGCGTCAGGTAGAGCGCCTCTGCCGCTCCCACCACCGAGCCCTGTTTATAGACGTGCCAGAAGTAGTACAGATGGTTGTAATTTAAATGAGACATCGCGTGTTCTCTCCCTGAGTGTGTATCGGGAGAAGGAGCCCCTCCTCCCGGTTTCCTGTTATGCCTGAACAGCCTGTCCGGGCAATTTCACCTTCAACAAGGTATAACCGATTACCGCGGCCAGTAATGACCCGATGAGAATGCCGAGCTTAGCCCAGATGATGAGCCCAGGCGCGTTTGCGCCAAACGCCAGGGTCGAGATAAAGATCGACATGGTAAATCCAATACCGCACAGGACGCCGACGGCCATAATCTGGCCAAAGGTCGTGCCGTTCGGCAACGACGCCAGCTTCAGCTTCGTCGCCAGCCAGCAGAACAGGCTGATCCCCAGCGGCTTACCGATAAACAGCCCGGCAATAATGCCCAGCGGCAGCACGGACGTCAGTCCGTCCAGCGTCACGCCGCCCAAGGAAACGCCCGCGTTGGCAAAGGCAAACAGCGGCAGGATCATAAAGGCCACCCACGGATGCAGCACGTGCTCCAGCTCTTTAGCCGGGGATTTACCCTCCTGCGGCTTAAGCGGCACAAAGAAGCCGACAATCACCCCGGCCAGCGTGGCATGCACGCCCGATTTCAGCACCGCCGTCCAGAGCACCATCCCCACCAGGATGTAGATACCGATGCGACGGACATTAAAGATGTTGAGTAACGCCAGCACCGCAATCGCCCCAGCGGCCACGCTCAGGGACAGGATTGACAGATCGCTGGTATAGAACAGCGCGATAATGACGATAGCGCCCAGGTCATCGATAATCGCCAGCGCCATCAGGAAGATTTTTAGCGCCACCGGCACGCGGCTGCCGAGCAGGGCTAAGACACCGAGCGCAAACGCGATATCCGTCGCGGCCGGGATAGCCCAGCCGTCACGCGCAACAGGATCCTGCCAGGTAAATGCGAGGAAGAGCAGCGCCGGAACGACCATCCCGCCAATGGCGGCGATCACCGGAAACGCCGCGCGCTGGCGGCTGGCAAGCGAGCCCAGCACCAGCTCACGCTTAACCTCCAGCCCCACCAGCAGAAAGAACACCGCCATCAGCGCATCGTTGATCCACAGCAGCATGTTCTTGTTAATTTCCAGCGCCCCGACCTTGAGCTCAACGGGGGTTTCCAGAAATGCGTGATAGAGATCGCGCGTCATGCCCAGGTTCGCCAACACCATCGCGGCAGCTGCAGCAATAATCAGGATCACGCCACCGGACGCTTCACTGCTAAAGAAACGGTGTAGTAATTTCATTTAAGTTCTCTCTTTTACAACAATACCTCGATAAAACCATAATACCAAGCCAAATAGCTCGGCAAAAACAGATTAATATTGAGTATAGACTCAGTTTAACCGAGCTATACACAAATAAAAAAAGCCCGGAATCGCTTCCGGGCTTTTTGGAGATGAAACCAGCTAAGGGATCAGCGGGTCAAATCATCGAAGAATTTTTTGACGCCATCGAAGAAGCTTTTGGAACGCGGGCTATTTTTCTCACCCGTCGGGCCGCCAAAGCTCTCCTGCAGCTCTTTCAGCAGCTGTTTCTGCTTGTCGTTCAGGCCAACCGGCGTTTCCACGACGACGCGGCACAGCAGGTCGCCCTGCGCCCCACCGCGAACGGATTTAACGCCTTTCCCGCGCATGCGGAACAGCTTACCGGTCTGGGTTTCGCCTGGGACTTTCAGGTTTACGCGACCATCCAGCGTCGGCACTTCGATTTCACCGCCCAGCGCCGCCATCGCGAAGTTGATCGGCACTTCGCAGTACAGGTTGTTGCCTTCACGCTCAAAAATCGCGTGCTGCTTCACCTGAACCTGAACGTACAGATCGCCTGCCGGTGCGCCATGCTCACCCGCTTCGCCTTCACCTGCCAGACGGATGCGGTCGCCCGTATCAACGCCTGCCGGGATTTTAACGGACAGGGTTTTCGTTTTCTCAACGCGACCGTGGCCGTGGCATTTGGTGCACGGATCTTTAATCAGCGTACCGCGACCGTGACAGTGCGGACAGGCCTGCTGAACCGCGAAGAAGCCTTGACGCATCTGTACCTGACCAGAGCCGTGACAGGTTGGACAGGTCTGTGGCTGCGTACCCGCTTTCGCGCCGCTGCCGTGGCAAACGTCACACTCTTCCAGCGTCGGGATGCGGATCTCTTTGGTTACGCCGCGAACGGCCTCTTCCAGTGTCAGATCCATGTTATAGCGCAGGTCTGCGCCGCGCGCTGCGCGCTGACGACCACGCCCACCGCCGAAGATGTCGCCGAACACATCGCCAAAGATATCGCTGAAATCAGCGCCGCCGCCAAAGCCGCCGCCACCGAATCCACCGCCGCCCATGCCGCCCTGTTCAAAGGCTGCGTGACCATACTGGTCATAGGCCGCACGTTTTTGTGCATCGGTCAGGACTTCGTAGGCTTCTTTTATCTCTTTAAATTTGGCTTCAGCCTCTTTGTCACCCTGGTTACGGTCCGGGTGGAATTTCATGGCCAGGCGCTTATACGCCTTTTTGATTTCACGCTCTTCCGCAGTTTTCGGAACGCCTAAAATCTCGTAATAGTCTTGCTTTGCCATTGGTTTTTTTAAGCCCCTTAACATGCGAGCACGGGCGTGGAGAGTTCTCCTACGCCCGTGCCGATTAATTACCCTGCATCAGGGCGATTATTTTTTATCTTTAACTTCTTCGAACTCAGCGTCGACAACGTCGTCGTCTTTCGCGTTGTTCGCAGATGCATCAGCGCCCGCCTGCTGTTGAGCATGCTGCTGCTGAGCGATTTCCATCAGCTTCTGGGAAGCCTGCGCCAGCTCCTGCATCTTCGCTTCGATATCCGCTTTATCTTCACCTTTCAGTGAGGATTCCAGCGCAGTCAGTGCAGCTTCGATAGCAGTCTTGTCTTCCGCTGGCAGTTTATCGCCTGCTTCTTCAACCTGCTTACGGGTGCTGTGCAGCAGATGGTCACCCTGGTTGCGGGTCTGAACCAGCTCTTCGAATTTACGGTCGGATTCCGCGTTAGCTTCGGCATCGCGAACCATTTTTTCGATTTCTGCTTCGTTCAGGCCAGAAGATGCCTTGATGGTGATCTTCTGCTCTTTACCGCTGTTTTTGTCTTTCGCAGACACGTGCAGGATACCGTCAGCATCGATGTCGAAGGTCACTTCGATCTGCGGCATGCCGCGCGGTGCCGGGTTGATACCGTCCAGGTTGAACTGACCCAGAGATTTGTTATCCGCCGCACGCTTACGCTCACCCTGAATCACATGGATGGTTACCGCAGACTGGTTGTCTTCAGCGGTAGAGAACACCTGGCTGTGTTTCGTTGGGATGGTGGTGTTTTTGTTGATGAGCGCAGTCATCACACCGCCCATGGTTTCGATACCCAGAGACAGCGGGGTAACGTCCAGCAGCAGTACGTCTTTCACTTCACCGGTCAGTACGCCACCCTGAACCGCAGCACCGATTGCGACCGCTTCGTCCGGGTTAACGTCTTTACGTGGCTCTTTACCAAAGAATTCAGCGACTTTCTTCTGAACCATTGGCATACGGGTCTGACCACCCACCAGGATAACGTCCTGGATGTCAGACACGGACAGGCCAGCGTCCTGCAGTGCAACTTTCAGCGGCTCGATGGAACGGTTCACCAGGTCTTCTACCAGGCTTTCCAGTTTCGCACGGGTCACTTTGATGTTCATGTGTTTAGGACCGGTCGCGTCTGCAGTGATGTACGGCAGGTTCACGTCGGTCTGCTGAGCGGAAGACAGCTCGATCTTCGCTTTCTCAGCGGCTTCTTTCAGGCGCTGCATTGCCAGCGGGTCGTTACGCAGGTCAATGCCCTGATCTTTCTTGAACTCGTCAACGAGGTAGTTGATCAGACGGGTATCGAAGTCTTCACCACCCAGGTGGGTATCACCGTTGGTTGCCAGAACTTCGAAGGTTTTTTCGCCGTCAACTTCGTCGATTTCGATAATAGAGATATCGAAGGTACCACCACCCAGGTCGTAAACCGCGATAGTACGGTTGCCAACTTCTTTATCCAGACCGTAAGCCAGTGCAGCAGCGGTTGGTTCGTTGATGATACGTTTTACTTCCAGACCTGCGATACGGCCAGCATCTTTGGTTGCCTGACGCTGAGCATCGTTGAAGTATGCAGGTACGGTGATAACAGCTTCAGTTACCGGCTCACCCAGGTAATCTTCAGCGGTTTTCTTCATTTTCTTCAGCACTTCAGCAGAAATCTGCGGTGGTGCAGTTTTGGTGCCTTTCACATCAAGCCATGCATCGCCGTTATCTGCCGCGATGATTTTGTAAGGCATGATGGAAACGTCACGCTGAACTTCTTCGTCCTGGAAGCGGCGGCCAATCAGGCGTTTGATCGCAAACAGGGTGTTTTGCGGGTTTGTCACTGCCTGACGTTTAGCCGGCTGACCAACCAGAGTTTCACCATCCTGGGTATAAGCAATGATAGAAGGCGTGGTGCGATCGCCCTCGGCGTTCTCCAGCACACGTGCAGTAGTGCCATCCATAATCGCTACACAAGAGTTGGTAGTACCCAGGTCGATACCAATAATTTTACCCATCTAAACGTCTCCACTAAAAATTCAGTCAACATGTGGTTGTGTACCTGTAATAAGGGCAGAACGTGCTTTTTCAACTGCCCAGATTTGATTTTTTTCAGGTCCACACACTGCGGTTGCTTACAAGATGGGGTCGCAACGGCATCCATCAAGGGGGACGTATAAAAAAAATTTTAATTTCCCCCTGATGAGATCATAGACGGCATCGATTGCGCCCCTTATTATGCCGCGCCCCGTCAGGGAGTATTGACGCGGGTTTAACCATTTCACCATATTAATGATGATTTTTTTGAGGACTTATGGGCAACACTAAGTTGGCTAATCCGGCTCCGCTGGGCCTGATGGGTTTTGGCATGACCACTATCCTGCTGAACCTGCACAACATCGGGATGTTCCCGATGGATGGCATTATTCTGGCGATGGGCATTTTTTACGGCGGTATCGCGCAAATCTTCGCGGGCCTGCTGGAATATAAGAAAGGCAACACCTTCGGCTTAACCGCCTTTACCTCTTACGGTTCTTTCTGGCTGACGCTGGTTGCCATTCTGCTGCTGCCTAAAATGGGCCTGGCAGACGCGGCAAACGCGCATTTCCTGGGCGTTTACCTGGGTCTGTGGGGCGTCTTCACCCTGTTTATGTTCTTCGGCACCCTGACGGGTAACCGCGCGCTGCAGTTCGTCTTCCTGAGCCTGACCGTGCTGTTCGCCCTGCTGGCCATCGGCCACCTGGTGGATAACGAAGGCATCGTACACGTTGCGGGCTGGATTGGCCTGGTGTGCGGCGCAAGCGCTATCTACCTGGCAATGGGCGAAGTGCTGAACGAACAGTTCGGCCGCACCATTCTACCTATTGGTGAAAAACACTGATCCCTCTGTCGTGCCCGCCTCGCGGGCACGATATCCCCGCGTCTGACCCAGCCAAATCCCTAATCCCAGCCCCATCAACGAGAGCGCCAGCACGTACCAGGCCGGAGCCATGGGAGAAACGCCCATTAACACCGTCACCGCAATCGGCGTCAGCCCGCCGAAAATGGCATACGACACGTTGTAGGAAAATGAGATCCCGGTGAAGCGTACCTCTGGCGGAAACGCGCGAACCATGACGTAAGGCACCGCACCGACAACGCCCACGCACAGCCCTACCACGCCGTACAGCAGGAACAGCTGTTCAGGATGGCTGCCCGCCAGGTGGTAAAACGCCCAGCTTGACGCGGCCAGCAACAGGCTGCCGACGATAAAGGTCACGCTGGCACCGAAACGATCCGCCGCCAGCCCGGCGGCCAGACAGCCAAAGCAGAGCATGATTGTCGCGATACTGTTCGCCTGTAACGTCACGGCAGGGGCGAAACCGTACTGCTTTTGCAGCCACACCGGGGACATCAATATCACCACCACAATACCCGCCGAGAGCAGCCAGGTGAGCAGCATCGACACCACCACCGCTTTTTTATGGCGTACCACGACCGCCTTCACCGGCAGCTCCTGCGCCAGCGCCTTGCGCTGCTGCATCTCGAGGAAAATGGGTGTCTCCTGCAGCCAGCGGCGCAGGTACATTGCCACCAGGCCAAACGCCCCGCCCAGCAGGAACGGAATACGCCAGCCCCAGTCGTGCACGGCCTGCTGCGTCATGCTGGTGTTCACAATCGTCGCCACCACCGAACCCAGCAAAATCCCTACCGTTAAACCCGCGGTTAAGGTTCCGCAGGCGATACCAATGCGGCGCGCCGGAACATGCTCCGCGACAAACACCCACGCGCCCGGCACTTCACCGCCAATCGCCGCCCCCTGAAGGACGCGCATCAGCAACAGCAGCAACGGAGCAAGGATGCCCATCGAGGCATAGGTGGGCAGCAGACCAATGGCCAGCGTTGGCACGGCCATCAGCAGGATGCTGAGGGTAAACATCTTCTTGCGCCCGACCAGATCGCCAAAGTGGGCCATGATAATGCCGCCCAGCGGACGCGCCAGATACCCGGAGGCAAAAATGCCGAAGGTTTGCACCTGACGCAGCCATTCCGGGATATCCGCCGGGAAGAAGAGTTCTCCCACCACGGCGGCGAAGAAGACGAAGATAATGAAATCGTAAAATTCCAGCGCGCCGCCTAAGGCCGCGAGCGTGAGGGTTTTGTAGTCCTGTCGATTCAGAGGTCGGGTGTTATGTGACATAGCGAACCATTATGCGTGTGTTGTGGATTTATTTTTACAGCTATCGTAAAGAAAAAATTACTATATCGTAAATCCGTTTATACGCTACTGCGGCTGACGCTAATGTCACATTTTCATTATTTTCAGGAGATTGTTTCGCGACGAGCGCTTTTCGGACGAAAAGCTGCTACCACTTTCTCATCGGTTTCCACATAGGGACCGTCAAGCAGCTGTATACAATACGGTACACTTGCGAAGATACCGTGAACAATGACGCTACCATCTTCTGCTTTCAGCCCTTCCAGCGTCTCTTTGATCGACTTCGGCTGGCCCGGCAGGTTCAGGATCAACGCCTGCTTGCGGATCACCCCCACCTGGCGGGAAAGAATGGCCGTCGGAACAAAGTGTAGACTGATCTGTCGCATCTGTTCACCGAAGCCCGGCATTTCGCGATCGGCAACCGCCAGCGTCGCGTCCGGCGTCACGTCGCGGCGCGCGGGGCCGGTTCCGCCCGTTGTCAGAACAAGGTGACAGCTCATCTCATCCACCAGCTCACACAGGGTCTGCTCGATGATCGGCTGCTCGTCCGGGATCAGGCGGGTCTGGATCTCGAACGGGGTGGTCAGCGCGCTGCCAAGCCACTCTTCCAGAGCGGGGATGCCTTTATCCTGGTATACACCGCTGGAGGCGCGGTCAGAAATCGACACTAAGCCGATGCGTAAGGTATTCATATCCATTCCATTCAAAGAGTACTGATTAAAGGGAATGATACACGCAGAGAGGAAATTCAGACAGAGGCGGGGGTAAGACGCGTGACCGGGAGCCCGGTCACGCGGAATGATTACAGCAGGTCGCCGATCATTTTTTCCAGTTTGCCCTGGTCAACAGCAAACTTACGGATACCGTCCGCCAGTTTGTCTACTGCCATTGGATCCTGGTTGTGCTGCCACAGGAACTCGGATTCAGTGATGCGCTCTGGGCGCGCTTTCACTTCACCGGTGTAGGACAGTTTACGCTCCAGGGTACCTTCGCTTTCAGCCAGCTCTTTCAGCAGCGCAGGGGCGATGGTCAGGCGGTCACAGCCAGCCAGTTCGATGATTTCACCGACGTTACGGAAGCTTGCGCCCATAACCACGGTCTCATAGCCGTGCTGTTTGTAGTATTCGTAGATTTCAGTAACAGAAACCACGCCTGGATCTTCAGCCGGTGCGTACTCTTTCTTATCGGTGTTGGCTTTGTACCAGTCCAGAATACGGCCCACGAACGGAGAAATCAGGTATACGCCCGCTTCTGCACATGCGCGCGCCTGCGCGAAGGAGAACAGCAGGGTCAGGTTACAGTTGATACCGTCTTTTTCCAGCTGCTCTGCAGCGCGGATGCCCTGCCAGGTTGAAGCCAGTTTGATCAGGATACGGTCGTTGCTGATGCCAGCGTCGTTGTACATTTTGATCAGACGTTTCGCTTTCGCGATAGACGCTTCGGTGTCGTAGGAGAGACGTGCATCCACTTCGGTAGAGATACGGCCAGGAACCAGTTTCAGGATTTCCAGACCGATGTTCACTGCCAGCTTGTCGGTAGCGTCCACAACCTGCTGCGCGCGGTCGCTGCTCTGTGCTTTCGCCCAGGTCACAGCGTCGTCAATCAGTTTGCGATACTCAGGGATCTGTGCGGCGTTAAGGATCAGAGAAGGGTTGGTTGTGGCATCCTGCGGCTGGTACAGCTTCATTGCCGCGATATCTCCGGTGTCAGCTACGACAGTGGTGAACTGACGAAGGGAGGTCAATTTATCCGTCATGATAGTGTTTCTCTTTTAACGTGCCCTGGATAATTCACGCTACCGACAGCATGCCTGCAGCGGAAAAATGACAGGTTTACTTGTTAGGGGGATGTAACCGGTCTGCCCTGATGATAACACGAGTGAGAGGCAGCGCAACCGCAGACAGTGCGCTTAGGCAGAGTATGATAAACTGAGAATATTAACAGGCTGCTAAGCAACAGCATGTCCAATCAGTGGTAGCGCTTACATATTCACTTTGGCATCAACAAGAGGGACGTTAATGCCTGATTTCCTGTTCTTTATTAACGAAATTCTCTGGGGTTCGATAATGATATATCTGCTCCTGGGAGCAGGTATGTGGTTCACCCTGCGCAGTGGTTTTATCCAGTTTCGTTATATTCGCAAGTTTGGCAGAAGTCTGAAAAATAGCATCACCCCACAGCCGGGCGGATTAACCTCATTTCAGGCACTCTGTACCAGTCTCGCCGCGCGTGTCGGCAGCGGTAATCTGGCGGGCGTTGCGCTGGCCATCAGTGCGGGTGGTCCTGGCGCCGTATTCTGGATGTGGGCGACGGCGATTATCGGCATGGCGACCTCGTTCGCTGAATGCTCGCTCGCTCAACTCTATAAAGAGAAAGACAAAAACGGCCAGTTTCGCGGCGGTCCGGCCTGGTATATGGCTCGTGGACTGGGGATGCGCTGGATGGGCGTCCTGTTTTCGCTCTTCTTACTCATCGCCTATGGCCTGATTTTTAACACCGTCCAGGCAAACTCCGTGGCGCATGCCATGCGATATGCCTTTGCCTGCCCGGAATGGATAACCGGTGCCGTTTTAACGCTTCTGACCCTGCTGACGATATATGCCGGTCTCAAATGCGTAGCCCGCCTGATGCAGTGGCTGGTTCCGGTTATGACCCTCTTGTGGGTAGCCGCCAGTCTGTTCGTTACCGTACTGCACATCGATCAGTTTCCGGACGTCATCGCCGCTATCTTTAAGAGTGCGTTCGGCTGGCGCGAAGCGGCCTCGGGCGCGCTGGGTTATACCGTCAGTCAGGCACTCACGGCAGGGTTTCAGCGGGGCATGTTCTCGAACGAAGCCGGTATGGGGTCAACGCCCAACGCAGCCGCAGCGGCGGCATCCTGGCCTCCCCATCCTGCGGCGCAGGGCATTGTGCAGATGATTGGTGTGTTCACGGACACCATTATTATCTGCTCCGCCAGTGCGATGATAATTCTGCTGTCGGGGCCCCTTCCCCATCCCTCTGGCACCGCCGGGATACAGCTGGTTCAGCAGGCGCTGGTCAACCTTGTGGGTGGCTGGGGAGCCGGGTTTGTCTCATTGATCGTGGGGCTTTTTGCCTTTAGTTCGATCACGGTGAACTATCTCTACGCGGAGAACAACCTGATCTTCCTGAAGCTTGACTCGCGGCATTCGCGCATCGTGCTTCGCGTGTGTGTCATCGCCATGATAATGACGGGCGCCCTGCTCAGCATGCCGGTGGTCTGGCAACTGGCGGACGTGATTATGGCGCTGATGGCGATCACCAACCTGACGGCAATTTTGCTGCTTTCTCCGGTGGTGACGCTCATTGCTCAGGACTATCTGCGTCAGCGCAAGCTGGGCCTTAAACCCGTGTTCGATCCCACCCGCTACCCCGAAATAGAGGCGCAAATTGCCCCCGGCTCCTGGGATGATTTGCCGCGGCAATAACAGCTATCGATCAATTCAGGGCGATTTTTTGCTAAAGTCGCTCTAAATTTCCTGCAAGGACTGGATATGCTGATTCTGATTTCACCTGCAAAAACGCTCGATTACCAGAGCCCGCTCGCCACCGAGCGCTTTACCCAGCCTGAACTGCTGGATTATTCGCAACAGCTGATCCACGAAGCGCGTAAACTCTCTGCGCCGCAAATCGCCTCGCTGATGAGCATCAGCGACAAGCTGGCCGACCTGAACGCGACCCGCTTCCATGAGTGGCACCCGGACTTCACTCCGGCCAACGCGCGTCAGGCGCTTCTGGCGTTCAAAGGCGATGTCTATACCGGCCTGCAGGCGGAAGACTTTACCGAAGCCGATTTCGATTTTGCCCAGCAGCATCTGCGCATGCTGTCAGGCCTGTACGGCGTACTGCGCCCGCTGGATCTGATGCAGCCCTATCGTCTGGAGATGGGTATCCGACTGGAGAATGCCAAAGGCAAAGACCTGTACCATTTCTGGGGCGATATCATTACCGACAAGCTGAACGCGGCGCTGCGCGCGCAGGGCGATAACGTAGTGATTAACCTGGCCTCCGATGAGTACTACAAGTCGGTAAAACCGAAAAAGCTGGATGCAGAGATTATCAAACCGGTGTTCCTCGACGAGAAGAACGGCAAGTTCAAGGTGATCAGCTTCTACGCCAAGAAAGCGCGCGGGTTGATGAGCCGCTACATCATCCAGAACCGCCTGACGAAGCCAGAGCAGCTGACCGCGTTTAACAGCGAAGGTTATTTCTTTGATGAAGAAGCGTCAGGGAAAGGCGAGCTGGTGTTTAAGCGCCACGAGCAGTAAAAACAAACCCCGCCAGCTGGCGGGGTTTTGCATTAATGGTGTTTCCAGTCCGGGCCGCGATCGTCACGGCGATCATCGTGGTGATGGTCATCATGGCGATTGTCATGCTTACGCTTTTCATCATGCGGACGCCAGTGGTTATCGCGCCAGTCATAGTGCGCCTTCCACCAGTCGTGGTCGCGCCAGCGGCCGCCGTCCCAGTAATGTCCGTTGTTATCCCGGTCGCCAATCTGCAGTTTTACCGCAGGGACGAGGGTGATTTCGGATGCCTGAACCGCCATGGGGGCGGCCAGCACCAGTGAAAGCGCGATGAGTGCAGGTTTCAGTTTAGACACAGGTGACTCCTTATTCTTCTTGCCCAACGTGGGCCGATGTAAGGAGAGTACGCGAGGGGAACGGGGGATGTTATTCTCTGCAATCCTAAACGCTAAGTGACCGCATTTATTGGGAATTTCTGCTTTTTTCCTGCTTTTTTTCTCCTTAATTTCTTCACAAAAAAGCCGGGTGGCGGCTACGCCTTACCCGGCCTCGGTACAGTGCTGCTGTTGCCGGGTGACGCTGCGCTTTCCCGGCCTACGTTCTGAGCCGTTGTAGGTCGGGTAAGGCGTAGCCGCCACCCGACAAAAATCACGCTCGAACCATCATCAACTTACGCAGCGCGGCAAAATCTGCCGGCAGTTCATGAGACAGCAGCGGCAGGTCGGCGCGCTCGGCCAGCTCTTTCGGCAGCGGCAGCGTTTCACCCAGGATCGCTTCCACGCTCTCTTTGAACTTCGCCGGATGCGCGGTGCCCAGGAACAGGCCATATTCACCCGGATTGAGCTGATCGCGCAGCGCGCGGTAGGCAATCGCTGCATGCGGTTCAGAGGTATACCCCACCGCCTTCAGCTCACGCATGGTCGCTTTGGTGGTTTCATCCGTCACCGCAGCGTAGCCCAGGTCACCCAGACGCCAGATCTTACGACGGAACAGCTCTTCCACGCGCGGCCAGTTGTTTGGCTGTGACACGTCCATCGCATTAGAGAGCGTTGCCTGCGTGGCGTTCGGCGCCCACTTCCCGTCTTTCAGGAAGCGCGGCACGGTGTCGTTGGCGTTGGTCGCGGCGATAAAGCGTTTCACCGGCAGACCGAGGGATTTCGCCAGCAGGCCCGCCGTCAGGTCACCGAAGTTACCGCTTGGTACGGAAACCACCAGCTGGTTACGCGCTTCCTGCGGCAGCTGCGCCACCGCTTCGAAGTAGTAGCAAATTTGCGCCAGCAGACGGCTGATGTTAATGGAGTTGGCGGAGTTCAGACCCAGCGCGACCTTCAGCTCTTCGTCGTCGAAGGCCTGCTTCACCAGCGCCTGGCAGGCATCGAAATCGCCGTCAATCGCCACGGTTTCAATGTTGCCGCCGAGCGTACAGAACAGTTTTTCCTGCAGCGGGCTGATTTTGCCTTTCGGATAGAGGATCACCACGCGGACGTTTTTCAGGCCGTAGAACGCATGCGCCACCGCCGCCCCGGTATCCCCGGAGGTCGCGGTCAGGATGGTCACCGGTTTGTCGCCGCTGATGTGGGTCAGCATCTGCGCCATGAAGCGGCCACCGAAGTCTTTAAACGCCAGCGTCGGGCCGTGGAACAGCTCCAGGCAGCCAACGTCAGGCTCAACCTGCTTCACTGGCGCCGGGAAAGCGAACGCCGCACGCACGCGCTCTTCCAGCAGCTCCTGCGGGATTTCGTCGCCGATAAATGCAGACAGAATTTTGGTGCTGCGGGTGACAAAGTCCTGCTTCAGCAGTTCGTCGATGTCGGTCAGCTGGAATTCCGGCAGGTCATGCGGGAAGAATAGCCCCTGATTTTTGCCCAGCCCCTGAGTTACCGCCTGCGCGAAGCTGACCTGCTCGTTATGATCTTTAAGGTTGTAGAGTTTCATTAATTATCCCAGTACTCGTGCGCCAGCCGTGTCCAGACGGCAAATATGAACAAAGCCTTCCTGATTTTGCAGGTAGTGTTTAGAGAGCCAGTCCGCCACGCGCTGCGCGGTGTCAGGCTTGTCGCACAGGGCGAACAGCGTCGGGCCGGAGCCGGAAATGCCGCACGCCTGCGCGCCGATATCCATCGAGGCCTGTCGCGCCTCGTTAAAGCCGGGCAGCAGCTTCGTGCGGTACGGCTCGGCAATGACGTCTTTCATCAGCTTCGCCGCCAGCTGCGGCTGACGGGTGTAGCAGGCGTGAATAAAGCCCGCCAGATGACGTCCGTGGGCGATACAGTCCTGACGACGATACTGCGCGGGCAGTATCGCGCGCGCTTCCGCGGTAGAGACCTTAATGCCCGGATAGGCCAGCACCCACAGCCACTCATCAAACCCTGGCACCTGCTGGCTGATGATGCCATTTTCTTCGATCATCAGCTGCATGCCGCCGAGGAAGCACGGCGCCACGTTGTCATAGTGAATGCTGCCGGAGATGCGCCCTTCCAGCTCGCCCATCAGGCCCAGCAGACGGCTGTTGTTCAGCGGCTTGCCGCAGTGCTCGTTCATCGCCACCAGCGCGGCGACCACCGAGCAGGCGCTGGAACCCAGCCCCGAGCCAATCGGCATACTTTTTTCCAGCGTCATGGCGACCGGCACGTTTTTGCCGATCTCCTGACAGAAGCGTTCCCAGCACTGATAGACGATATTTTCGCGCGGCTCAGACGGCAGTTTGCTGGCGAAGCGGCCCACGTTATTCAGGCTGAAGCTGTCTGCCGCTTCCACCGTAACCGTATCGCCCAGCAGCGAACCATCCACCGGCGTGACCGCCGCGCCCAGCACGTCAAATCCGACGCTCATATTGGCGCTGGAAGCTGGGGCATAAACTTTGACCATGTTAAACTCCTAACTTCCATGACAGGGTACGCAGCAGATCGGCAAACACACCCGCCGCCGTAACATCGTTCCCTGCGCCATAGCCGCGAAGCACCAGCGGCAATGGCTGATAATAGTGGCTGTAGAACGCCAACGCATTCTCGCCGTTTTTGACTTTGTACAGCGGGTCGTTGCCATCCACTTCGGCAATCTTCACCCGGCACACGCCATCTTCTTCAATGTTGCCAACATAGCGCAATACCTTACCTTCATCACGGGCTTTCGCCACACGAGCGGCAAAAGCATCGTCAAGCTGCGGCAAATTCGCCATAAAGGCGCTGACGTCACCGCTGTCGTCAAACCCTGCTGGCAGCACCGGCTCAATCACGATATCCGAAAGCTCAAGCTCGCGGCCCGTTTCACGCACGAGGATCAGCAGCTTGCGCGCCACGTCCATACCGGAAAGGTCGTCACGCGGATCCGGCTCGGTATAGCCCAGCTCGCGCGCGGCGCGGGTGGCTTCCGACAGGCTCATCCCTTCATCCAGTTTGCCGAAGATAAACGACAGCGAGCCGGAGAGAATGCCGGAGAAACGCTGCAGTTCGTCGCCCGCGTTAAGCAGGTTTTGCAGGTTCTCGATAACCGGCAGCCCCGCGCCCACGTTGGTGTCGTACAGGAACTTGCGGCGCGACTTGCTCGCCGCCAGACGCAACTGGTGATAGTAATCCATCGACGAGGTGTTAGCCTTTTTGTTCGGCGTCACCACGTGGAAGCCTTCGCGCAGGAAGTCGGCGTACTGGTCGGCCACAGCCTGGTTTGAGGTACAGTCAACGATCACCGGGTTAAGCAGGTGATACTCTTTCACCAGACGGATCAGGCGCCCCAGGTTGAACGGCTCTTTCGCCTCCTCCAGCTCCGCCTGCCAGTTTTCCAGGTTAAGACCGTGGACGTTGGTAAGCAGCGCCCTGGAGTTGGCGATACCGCAGACGCGCAGGTCGATATGCTTTTTCTTAAGCCACTCCTGCTGGCGCTTCACCTGCTCCAGCAATGCGCCACCGACGCCTCCTACGCCAATCAGGAACAGCTCGATCACCTGATCGGTGTTGAACAGCATCTGGTGAACCACGCGTACGCCGGTGGTGGCGTCATCGTTGTCCACGACAACGGAAATTGAACGCTCAGACGAGCCCTGGGCAATCGCCACGATATTGATATTGGCGCGCGCCAGCGCGGCAAAGAACTTGGCGGAGATGCCGCGCAGCGTGCGCATACCGTCGCCAACCACAGAGATAACCGCCAGGCGTTCCTGAATGGAGAGCGGCTCCAGCAGCTCTTCTTTCAGCTCCAGATAGAACTCCTCCTCCAGCGCGCGACGGGCGCGCAGGCAGTCGGCCTGCGGCACGCAGAAGCTGATGCTATATTCGGAAGAAGACTGGGTGATCAGCACTACCGAGATACCATTGCGGGACATGGCTGCAAAGACGCGCGCCGCCATGCCGACCATCCCTTTCATACCCGGACCTGAGACGCTGAACATCGCCATATTATTCAGGTTAGAGATACCTTTCACCGGCAGACCATCTTCATCGGAGCTGGCGCCAATCAGGGTACCCGGCGCCTGCGGGTTACCGGTATTTTTAATCAGGCAAGGGATCTGGAACTGGGCAATCGGGGAGATGGTACGCGGGTGAAGCACTTTGGCGCCGAAGTAGGAAAGCTCCATCGCTTCCTGGTACGACATCGACTTAAGCAGCCTGGCGTCCGGAACCTGGCGCGGGTCGCAGGTATATACGCCGTCGACGTCAGTCCAGATCTCACAACAGTCCGCGCGTAAACAGGCGGCCAGCACAGCGGCGGAGTAGTCGGAGCCGTTACGGCCCAGCACCACCAGTTCGCCCTTCTCGTTTCCGGCGGTGAAGCCAGCCATCAGGATCATATGGTCAGACGGGATTTTGCTCGCGGCGATACGGCGGGTTGATTCGGCAATATCAACGGTGGATTCGAGGTAGTGGCCCACCGCCAGCAGTTTTTCAACCGGGTCGATCACGGTCACGCTATGGCCGCGCGCTTCCAGCACGCCAGCCATGATGGCGATAGAGAGTTTTTCACCGCGGCAGATCAGCGCCGCGTTGATGCTGTCCGGGCACTGACCGAGGAGGCTGATGCCGTGCAGGACGTGTTTGATTTGCGCGAATTCCTGCTCAACGAAGGATTTCAACTGAGCGTGCGGGAAGCCGGGCAGCGCCTCTGCCAGCCCTTGCAGTAGGTCAGCGAAGATACGCTCGGCGTCGCTGATGTTCGGGAGTGCATCCTGGCCACCGATGGTTTTTTCAATCATCGCCACCAGATGGTTCGTGATTTTTGCCGGGGCAGAGAGCACGGTCGCAACCTGCCCCTGCCTGGCGTTGCTTTCCAGGATATCGGCAACACGCAGAAAACGTTCTGCATTTGCCACTGATGTACCGCCGAACTTCAACACTCGCATGGTTCTACCTCGTTTCCTTTAGCCGAAAAAAAAGCCCGCACTGTTCAGGTGCGGGCTTTTTTTTGTTTTTCCTGTACGCGTCAGCCCGCATCGTTACCCGTGGTAATGATGATGGTTGTGGTAATGGTGGTGATGCTGATGCGTTTCATGGATGTTGTGTACTCTGTCATTATTATCTGTCTGTGCTGTATTCTTTTAGGGTTAAAGGATCGGGCACCTTAAGTCAACGAATTTTTAATTTGATCACAATTCGGATGACTCTCACGTCCCGCTGCCGTCGGATTTATTTTCATCCGAATACCCCAAAATCAACCCTTATCACCAGATGATTACGCCATAGTAAAAACGTATGACAGCACTTTACTCGGCCAATTTTTTTTCAATATCGTGCAGCAAACGGTGCAGCATTGCCGTGTCGCGTTGCTCAAGACGGCCCAAACGCTGCTGGAGCCAGTCGACCATTTTTTGATCGTCAGCCACACCCAGCTGCATGAGCAGGTTTTCCACGCGCGCGCGAAGTGCAGCCAGCTGGTTTTCATCGGTACCTGTAACAGGCGGCTGTGGAATTTGTATTAAGGATGCTAATTGATAGCAATAGACCATCACCGCCTGGCCTAAATTGAGAGACGGATAATCTGCAACCATCGGCGCGCCTGTCAGCACATCTGCCAGTTCCAGCTCTTCATTGGTCAGCCCGGAATCTTCCCGCCCAAACACCAGCGCGGCTTTCTCCAGCCACTGGCTTTTCTCACTTAACATGGGCACCAGCTCCGCAGGTGTGGCGTAGTAATGGAACTTCGCCCGGCTGCGCGCCGTGGTCGCAACGGTAAAGGAGATGTCGTGCAGCGCGTCGGCAAGCGTAGCGTAAGTGGTTATATTATCGAGAATATCTCCCGAACCGTGCGCGACCCAACGTGCCGCAGGCTCCAGGTGCGCGGCGCTGTCTACAATACGTAAATCGGTAAAACCCATGGTCTTCATGGCACGCGCCGCAGCGCCTATGTTTTCGGGTCTTGCTGGGGCCACCAGCACAATCGACAGATGCATTTATGCTCTCTTTTTAAGCAGTTAGCGGGTAAAAATGTGATGCGCTTCAACATATTACGCAGCACGAATTTACAAAATTGCAACACAAATCACCGAAATAGCGTTTCATAACAAATTAAAAACGCTAAACTATTTTGTGGCTGAACAATCAGTTAGAATGTTAACAGACAGGTATTATCCCTATGTTTTATAATGATAATGACTGTGTGAATGCCTATTCTTAATTGGATTCGTATTGTTTATCAATCAATGTCCGCAACTAGTTGGTTTATTGAAAATTTGTGACAAAGGCTAGCATTCGGATACGATGATTTCATCAAACTGTTAACGTGCTACAATTGAACTTGATATATGTCAACGAAGCGTAGTTTTATTGGGTGTCCGGTGTCACTTAGCCTGTTATGTTGCTGTTAAAATGGTTAGGATGACAGCCGTTTTTGACACTGTCGGGTCCAAAGGGAAAGTACCCAAGACCAAGCTAATGATGTTGTTGACGTTGATGGAAAGTGCATCAAGAACGCAATTACGTACTTTAGTCACGTTAAGCCGATCATGTTAATTTTCGACATGCATCAGGCAGGTCAGGGACTTTTGTACTTCCTGTTTCGATTTAGTTGGCAATTTAGGTAGCAAACATGCAGACCCCGCACATTCTTATCGTTGAAGACGAGTTGGTAACACGCAACACGTTAAAGAGCATTTTCGAAGCAGAAGGCTACGATGTCTTTGAAGCGACCGATGGCGCAGAGATGCATCAGATCCTTTCTGAAAATGATATCAACCTGGTCATTATGGACATTAACCTGCCAGGCAAAAACGGTCTTCTTCTGGCGCGCGAACTGCGCGAACAGGCGAACGTCGCGTTAATGTTCCTGACGGGCCGTGACAACGAAGTTGATAAAATTCTTGGCCTGGAAATCGGTGCGGATGACTACATCACCAAACCGTTTAACCCACGCGAGTTAACCATTCGTGCACGCAACCTGCTGTCCCGCACCATGAACCTGGGAACGGTCAGCGAAGAGCGTCGTAGCGTAGACAGCTACAAATTCAACGGCTGGGAACTTGATATCAATAGCCGTTCACTGATCAGCCCGAACGGTGAGCAGTATAAACTGCCGCGCAGTGAATTCCGCGCGATGCTGCACTTCTGCGAAAACCCGGGCAAAATTCAGTCCCGTGCAGAGTTGCTGAAGAAAATGACCGGCCGTGAGCTGAAACCGCACGACCGTACCGTAGACGTGACCATCCGTCGTATTCGTAAGCATTTCGAATCTACGCCAGATACGCCGGAAATCATCGCCACCATCCACGGCGAAGGGTACCGTTTCTGCGGCGATCTGCAGGAGTAATCCCGCAGTTAACGCATTAAAAAACGGCGCATTTGCGCCGTTTTTTTTATTTCCAGATCCGCATCGTATCGTCATCCGGTGCTGCGGGTGGCTCAGGTCGCTTCGGCTGAGAAAGCGAGTACCAGTCGAAATGCCGGGTCAGGTACATTACGGCGAACAGCGCCAGCGCAAGAACCGCTGACCCCAACAGCAGGGCGCTGTCCTCCGAGCGCAGCAGGAACCACATCACCACGTCCAGCCCCAGCAAGGCCAGCACAAACAGCCCGCTGCGTTTCCAGCTTTTCAGCACGGCCTGCAGGTACATTCCGTTCATCGCTGCGCCAACCAGGCTTGCAACAACCCAGGCGGGCGTAAACCCGATGTGTTCAGACAGCGCCAGCAGCACCAGATAGAACAGCACCAGCGACAGCCCCACCAGCAGGTACTGCATTGGGTGCAGGCGCAGCCCGGTTAAGGTTTCGAAGACGAAGAAGGCCATAAACGTCAGCGCAATCAGCAAAATAGCGTACTTGATCGCACGGTCGGTCAGCTGATACTGATCGGCGGGCGTGGCTACCGTGACGCTAAAGGCGGGGATCGACTCCCACGATGGCGATTCGCTCCCGCTGAACCAGCTCTCAAGGTTGTTCGCAAACCAGCTGCTCTTCCAGTTCGCCTGGAAACCGGACTCGCCAATTTTGTGCTTAACCGGCAGATAGTTGCCCATAAAGCCCGGATGCGGCCAGTTGCTGTTGAGCGTCATTTCGCTATTACGCCCTACCGGTACCACCGCAAAACTGCCGGTTCCCGCAAGATTGAGTGACATCTCAAGTGCAAACGTTTTGGCTTCCAGCGCTTTGTCGGTCAGCGGGATGTGGATCCCTGCAAGCCCCCCGTAGACGCCTGAACCGGGTTCCACGCTCAGCGTCTCACCGTTGATTTTAGAGATACTCACCGTGCCAATACCCCGCGCGTCGCCAACGCCCGTCACGATAAACGGCTGCCCTGTCGCGATCGTTTCCCCTTTCAACTGCTTCAGCTCTTCGGTATTAAACTGCGCTTTTATCTTCAGGTCTGTGTTCCAGATCTGCCCATCGTAGATGCCAATATTGCGGGACTCCACGCGCTGGTTCCCTTCCACAACCAGAGATTCCGGCAGGATAAAATGCATATAGCTTTTCTTGTACTCGACTTTCTTCTCATCCTCTAACTTGTAGAAGACCTCCGTCACCGGGATGGCAATCAGCGGGCCGACCAGCTTTTGCGGTCCGCTGGTGCTCTGGCGAAGCGTATTTTCGACATCGTTGCGGTAGCTTTCACGCTCTGAAATGAGGTTACTCACCATAAAAAGCGGGACTAACAGCAGCAGGATGCACCCCAGCAGGGTGCTGACTTTCCAAAATAGGGGGGATTTCATCATTACGTCTCCTTTGTGATGAGGAGAGCGTAACCAGGCCGTGTGGGGTCAGTTTGAAGTTATGTGAAGGGACGGTGAAGTGTCAGCGTGGCCATCACGCCGCCTTCATCACGATTACGCAATGTAATCTCTCCCTGATGCAGACGCGCCACCTCCTGAACAAACGCCAGCCCGAGTCCGCTGCTCTTCAACCCGTTCTCGCGCGGCAGGGAATAAAAGCGCTCAAAAATACGCTCCAGCGCGTAATCCGGGATCCCGCTTCCGCTGTCGGTGACGATAAGCTGTATCTGCCCCTGCTCTTCCCGGGCCGCCAGTTCGATGGCACCGCCCTGCGGGGTAAAATCGATAGCGTTATCCAGCAAATTACCGAGCGCCTGTTCGAGCAGTTCGGGATCGCCCGCAACGCACAGAGAGGTGCTTTGGATCGTCAGCGTGATATTTTTCGCCGTCAGAACCGCCGAACGCGCATCGGCAAGACGCGTAAACAGCAGATCGACACGTACGGTCTGAGGCGTAATCTCGACCCGATTTTCAAGCCGCGCCTGGGTGAGCAGTTTTTCAACCAGCGACTGCATGCGCGCGTTTTGCACCAGAATATTATCGATAAACCGCGCGGCCACCTGCGGCGGCGGCTGCTCGGCGAGAATTTCCGCCGCGCCGCGTATGGCGGCGATGGGGCTTTTCAGCTCGTGGGTCAGCGCATGAACATAGTGTTCAATGTAGTTTTTCCCTTCCAGGCGAATGCGCATATTCTCCAGCGCCAGGGCCAGCTTGTGCAGTTCGCTACTGCCAGGATTAGGCAGCGGGAGAGGTGCATCCGTGGTCACCGAGTCGGCATAGCGCGATAACGTAGCGATAGATCGATTGATCCACCATGCCACAACGAGGCCAATCAGCAGGGCAATGCCGAGCAGCGCCCCGCCTGCCCACAGGATCCTTCGCTCGCTGCGATGGATAACCGGTGCCATCGCGCTGTTAGGTTTCCCGACCGACAGCACGCCGATAATCTTGCCCTGATCCACAACCGGCGCGGCAACATACATCACCGTACTCTCCGGATCGTCGGGATGACTCTGGGTACTGCGCGCGCCGTATTCGCCTCGAAGCGTCAGCCAGACGTCGTTCCAGCGCGAGTAATCCTGCCCCACGGCCAGACCGGCGGAATCAAACACCACTCGGCCCTGCGCATCGGTCATGTAGACGTGGTACTCGTTACGCACTTTATGAATCCCGCCGATGTTGGCGCGGAAAGGGCGCTGATGAAGCTGAGAAAAGGCCTGCGCCAGTTTGCCCTGCTGCGCATGACCCGAAAGCAAATCGTCACGTCCAATTTCAGCCAACAGGGTCGCGGTGTCGATCAACGTGCCCTCGGTTGCCCTGCGCACGCCGGGCTTTACTTCCTGAACAAAGATCGACAGCACAAACCACGCGGCGATGGCCACGATCAGGAAGTACCCCAACAATAGCCGCATCCCAATGCGCATCAGTAAAGGCCCAGACTGTAGCCCATGCCGCGATGGGTGCTAATGGGTGAAAGTGTATCGTTCACCGCCCGCAGCTTGGCGCGCAGGGTTTTGATGTGGGTGTCCACGGTGCGGTCGAAACTGTCGCCGTCTTCACCCCACACCTTGTCCATGAGCTGCTGACGAGAAAAGACCCGCCCGGGGGCCTGCAACAAGGTTTTGAGCAGCAAGAACTCATAGCGGGTCAGGGGCAATGCTTCCCCGCACCAGCTTATACGTGCGGCAGGCTCGTTCAGTTCAAACTGCCCGATACGCAACGTTTCTGATGGTGCGGCGGATTTTTGCATGCGCCGTAAAATCGTCCGCACCCGGGCGCAGACTTCACGAGGTGAGAAAGGTTTCGCAACGTAGTCATCAGCGCCCATTTCCAGGCCAAGCAGCTTGTCTACCTCATCACTGCGCGCCGTCAGAAACAGCACGGGCAGTGAGGGATGCTGCGCCAGCAGCTGGCGGCAAAGCTCAAATCCACTGATGTCCGGCAGCCCGACGTCCAGAATGGCGAGCGCCGGAGCCTGCCGCCGCGCCTCCTCCAGCACGGGTAAACCGCGTTCAAACGCCTTTACCGCGAATCCTTCCTGCTGAAGCATGTAGATCAGCGTATCGGCGATACTGGTTTCGTCTTCAACCAGCCAGACCACAGGTTGTTGCATGGTTCATCCCTGAATTAATGCCACGGCATAATCGGCACCGCGCTGATGGCGTTTTTCGGCGAGCCTTCCACCACTTTGTCGGAATAGGCGAGGTAGGCGAGGGTGTTGCGCTTGGCATCGTAGAAACGCACCACCTGCAGTTTTTTGAACACCAGCGAGGTCCGTTTCTGGAATACCACGTCGCCCTGCGCTTTGCCGTTTTTAATTTTATCGCTCAACTCAACCGGCCCCACCTGCTGACAAGAAATCGCCGCATCGGAGGTATCTTCCGCCAGTCCCAGGCCGCCTTTGATACCGCCCGTTTTCGCGCGGCTGACGTAGCAGGTGACGTTCTTCACGTCCGGATCGTCAAATGCCTCCACCACGATTTTGTGGTCCGGGCCAAACATCTTGAACACGGTATCGACGGAGCCAATCTGTTCTGCCTGCGCGGCGCGGCCGACCATCAGCAGCAACGCGGTGAAGATCAAAGTCTTGTATTTCATATTGTTACCATTCTTTAAAATTGCACTGGGCGATTATTCAACACTTTAGACAAAAATGTAGCAAGATCACAGGATTAGAATATATTCGCCCAAAACGAGCCGTAAAAGGCATTAATGCGCAAAAAAAACACTGAATGCTAAAACATCAAAAAATGCTATTATCCGCTAACCTGTTATCAGGCACCTGCTGTTTTAAGGATGAGGATAGTATATGGATCAGGCTGGAATTATTCGCGACCTGCTAACCTGGCTGGAAGGTCATCTCGACCAGCCTTTGTCACTGGATAATGTGGCGGCAAAAGCAGGCTATTCCAAGTGGCATCTGCAAAGGATGTTCAAGGATGTCACCGGTCATGCTATCGGTGCCTATATTCGCGCACGTCGTTTATCTAAATCTGCTGTGGCCTTGCGCCTGACCGCGCGTCCCATTCTGGACATTGCCCTGCAGTACCGTTTTGATTCGCAGCAGACGTTCACCCGCGCCTTTAAAAAACAGTTCTCGTTGACGCCAGCGCTTTATCGTCGCTCGCCGGACTGGAGCTCGTTTGGCATGCGTCCGCCGCTGCGTCTGGGCGAGTTCGCGATGCCGAAATACGAAATTGTCACGCTGCCGGAAACCCATCTGATCGGCACGACGCAGAGCTACTCCTGTTCACTGGAGCAAATTTCTGAGTTCCGTCATCAGATGCGCGTCCAGTTCTGGCGCGACTTCCTGAGCCACGCACCGGCGATCCCGCCAATCCTGTATGGTCTCAACGAAACGCACCCAAGCCAGGAAAAAGACGACGAGCAGGAGGTGTTCTACACCACCGCGCTGACGCCAGAGATGGCCAATGGCTACATTCAGGGTTCGAAACCGGTCGTGCTGGAAGGCGGCGAGTACGTGATGTTCTCGTATGAAGGGCTGGGAACGGGCGTTCAGGAGTTTATCCTGACCGTTTACGGAACCTGCATGCCGATGCTGAATCTGAATCGCCGTAAAGGTCAGGATATTGAGCGCTACTACCCGGCGCAGGATGCCAAACCGGAAGAAGGCCCAATCAATCTGCGTATGGAATTCTTGATCCCTATTCGCCGTTAACGCTGCAGTTCATCAAGCGCAGGGGCATCGAGATGCGAAATGTCCCCTGCCATCTCCACTACCCAGCCCGACGCCAGCCACGCGCTTTCCTGGTAATCAATTCGGGAAATGGAGCAGTTGCGCAGACGCAAACGGCGCTCAGCGTAAGCCGGTAACCCCAGAATGGTGCTCACCAGGCAGCCCAGCGCAATCCCATGGCTCACCAGCAGCGGACGGCTTCCCGCCGGAAGCTTCAGGCATTCCGCCAGCGCGGCATGCATTCGCACGCTCAGCTCCTGCATGGATTCGCCTTCCGGGATACGGCCATCTTCGGTACCGTTCACCAGTGTGCGACGCCAGCCCTCTTCCGTTTCCGTCAGCGTATCGATATGGCGCTTTTCCAGCACGCCCATATCCAGCTCGCGCAGGCGCGGTTCAAGCATCACATCGCAGCCGCAGGCGTCTGCAATGATGCGCGCCGTCTGCTGCGTACGACCGAGATCGCTGGTAATGACGTGGGTAATGCCCAGCGTTCTGGCACGCTCTGCCACCTGCCACGCTTGCTGCACACCTTTCTCGGTGAGAGGACTGTCTGACTGGCCTTGAATACGTCGCTCGGCGTTCCACTGCGTTTCACCGTGGCGAACAAGGTATACCTGTAACATGCTTTTTTTCCGTTATACTGCGATGAGTTTTTTTGAATCGAGCTTAATTATGCACCATGTTGTCTCTGCTACCACCAATCCTGCCAAAATTCAGGCAATTCTAAAGGCTTTTGAAGAGATTTTCGGCGAAGGATCCTGCCATATTGAGGCCGTCGGCGTCGAGAGTGGCGTACCTGAACAGCCGTTTGGCAGCGAGGAAACGCGCGCTGGCGCACGAAATCGCGTGGCAAACGCGAAGACAGCCGTACCGAACGCTGACTTTTGGGTCGCCATTGAAGCAGGCATAGACGAGGGTGCCACCTTTAGCTGGGTGGTGATCGAAAGCCGCGAGCAGCGCGGCGAAGCGCGTTCGGCCACCCTGCCCCTGCCGGAGATTATTCTGGAGAAAGTTCGCGAAGGCGAAGCGCTCGGGCCGGTGATGTCGCAGTACACCGGCATCGATGAGATTGGCCGTAAAGAAGGGGCGATTGGCGTATTTACGGGCGGCAAGCTGACGCGGTCAGGCGTTTACCATCAGGCGGTGATCCTGGCGCTAAGCCCGTTCCATAACGCGATTTATCGGTAAGTTTCCAGGCCGGATAAGGCGTAGCCGTCATCCGGCGTTTTTCAGCAATACCGCTTCCAGCCACTGGCGCAGCTCAACCGGTGCCGACTTCAGGCTGTTCGAGCCGCGGGTGATCGTTGCGATGCCCGCGCCCAGCTCGTTTTTCAGCTCACGCTGGCTCATCTCGCCGCGCAGCAGCTCTTCGATAATCCGCACGCGTGTGCCCAGTGCCTCACGCTCGTCCGGCGTGAGCATCAGCTGCATAAGCGGTAAGTGCAAATCCTGATCGTAAGACTGGCGAAGCAGCTCCACAAAACGAAGCCACTCCTGGTGACGCTGTTCGGCCATCGCCGAGGAATACGGGGAATGCTGGGTCATGTTATGCTGCCTCTTGTACTCATTAGCGAGTACAGCATAACACAACCCACGCCGATCAGTAACGTCTCTGCCACTCGACATCGCTCATCAGGGTATCTTTCTGCCCCATGAAGTAGCGATAGTAGGCGTCATAGGCCAGCACGTTCTTCACGTAGCCGCGCGTTTCCGAGAACGGGATGCTCTCAACAAACGCCACCGCGTCGATGCGTCCGGCGCTGTTGCCAAGCCAGGTGCGCACGCGTCCCGGCCCAGCGTTATACGCCGCCGACGCGAAGATGCGGTTATTGCCAAACTGCTGATACACGTACTGGAGATAGCTGGTACCGATGTTGATGTTGGTATCTGGATCGAGAAGCTGTGACGGGCTGCTGTAGCCTGGAATGTTGAACATCTTCACCGTGTGCGTCGCCGTACCCGGCATGATTTGCATCAGGCCGCTGGCCCCCACAGGGGATCGCACTTTCGGGTTCCAGGCACTCTCCTGACGGGCAATCGCCATCGCATAGCTTTGCGGGATGTCTTTGCCGCTGGTATAGCGATCGAAAAGATCCTTGTACGCCAGCGGGAAACGCTCTTCCAGATGATCCCAGAGCTTACCGGCGATCGTCGCCTGCACGCTCAGATCCCACCAGCGGTTATCAAACGCGTAGCGGGCAAGCTGGGCTTTCTCGTCGGTGGTGCGGCTGGTGACCAGGTTCGCCCACTCGCTGCGCGCGGTGTTGTCCATATTCCAGTACATCAGCTCGCGCACGCGCGCCATCTCCGGCCCCTGCGTCAGCGCCGGGTTCGCGTTGGCGGGCGCTTTGTCGATCTTAAGCGTGTACTCCTCGCCCAGCCGCTGCGCCGCTGCCATCGGGTAGAATCCGCGCTGCTGCATCAAGGCGTGGAGGATCGCTTTAGCTTCATCATCACGACCACGCTCCAGCAGCAGGTCAGCCTGCCAGTAGCGCCATTCATCTTTCTCTTTGGCATCCATCGGCAGACGCGCAAGCCAGGTATTCAGCCCACGACGATCGCCCGTGCCCAGCGCCATTCGCACGCGGCGCTCGACAAGCGAGGTAGAGTTTGAACGCATGATCGCATCGTCACGCCAGCGCGCCTGCTCGTCGGTCACATCGGTGCCCATCAGTCGCCACGCCACGATATCGCGCAATTCCTGCGTTTGTTCTTCGTTAAGCTGCTGTGCCTGCACCAGCTGCGGGATCATCAGCCGCGCGTTTTCCACGTCGTCACGCGCCACGCTGGTAAAGGCGACCGCTGCCATTTGTCGCGTGAAATCTGTCGCGCCCGTACTGCGGGCAAAGGTCAGCACGCTGTTCGGATCGTTTGCCAGCCCGATGACAGCAGACGAAATGGTTTGATAGTCGGACGGCATCTGCCCCGCCAGCGCGGTGACCAGACGCGTGTTCCCGGCCTTCATCGCCAGGCGAATGCGTTCAAGATAAGCCAGTGGATCTTGTTTGCCCGATGCGCGCCATGCGCCGAAGAGCGAATCACAGGCGTTAGGCTGGCTTTTTCCCGTCAGCCAGAGATCTTTCGCACCGACCCAGGCCTCTTCCTGCTGTCCCGTGGCCCATTTGGCGTAATAGTAATTACACTGCGCTTCCGTCGTGCCCGGTTTTTCCGGGCTAAACGCCAGCAGTCCGCGCCAGTCTTCACGACGTGCCAGCTCATTCACAAAACGAGACTGGAGATTTCGGGCAGGCGGGAGGGTCGGGTTCGCCTGGATGAAGTTGTTCACGGTGACGGTGGGCTGGTTCATCAGATCGTCAGTGATTTGACGATACTCCAGATACGGATACAGCGGATAATCCTTTAGCGTCGGCATCAGCGCCTGCACGGTATCCATCTGCTTGTTGTCCCACGCCTGTTTAATTTGGGCGTAGCGGTTACGTTGTTCATCCAGTGAATCGGCATGCACCGCCTGGCTTACCGCCATTACGCACACGCTGGCAGCCAGCAGACGCCAGACCACCCGTTTGGCTTTTTCCACACGCTCTTCCTCATTGTTTTTCGTTAGTTGCAGCGTCTTGCCACGTCAATGTTGCATTCACTTATGCTAACCAGGCATCCTGCAACGCGCCACGTCATGGACACTTTTTTACCTTTCCTGCGCGTTTTAACACTCCCGACGTTCCTGGCTGGGATTAGGACGTGAAAAAGGCTACACTTCGAGGCTGAAATTCCTTCTCATTACGATAAAAGAGGCGAAGTCCAACGTGGCTCAATTCGTTTATACCATGCATCGTGTCGGCAAAGTTGTCCCGCCGAAACGTCATATTCTTAAAAATATCTCGCTGAGCTTCTTCCCGGGCGCAAAAATCGGTGTTCTGGGTCTCAACGGTGCCGGTAAGTCCACCCTGCTGCGCATCATGGCGGGCATCGATACAGACATCGAAGGTGAAGCCCGTCCGCAGCCTGGCATCAAGATCGGTTACCTGCCGCAGGAACCTCAGCTGAACCCGGAACACACCGTTCGCGAATCCGTTGAAGAAGCGGTTTCCGAAGTGGTTAACGCGCTGAAAGGTCTGGATGAAGTGTATGCCAAATACGCCGAGCCGGATGCGGACTTCGACAAGCTGGCCGCTCAGCAGGGCAAGTATGAAGAGATTATCCAGGCGCACGACGGTCACAACCTGAACGTGCAGCTGGAGCGCGCGGCTGATGCCCTGCGTCTGCCGGACTGGGATGCGAAAATCGCGAACCTCTCCGGGGGTGAACGCCGCCGCGTGGCGCTGTGCCGCCTGCTGCTGGAAAAACCAGACATGCTGCTGCTCGACGAACCAACCAACCACCTGGATGCGGAATCCGTGGCGTGGCTGGAGCGCTTCCTGCACGACTTCGAAGGCACCGTTGTGGCGATCACCCACGACCGTTACTTCCTCGACAACGTCGCTGGCTGGATCCTGGAGCTGGACCGCGGCGAAGGTATTCCGTGGGAAGGCAACTACTCCTCCTGGCTGGAGCAGAAAGATCAGCGTCTGGCGCAGGAAGCTTCTCAAGAAGCGGCACGTCGCAAGTCTATTGAGAAAGAGCTGGAGTGGGTTCGTCAGGGCGCGAAAGGCCGTCAGTCTAAGGGCAAAGCCCGTCTGGCACGCTTCGAAGAGCTGAACAACACCGAATACCAGAAACGTAACGAAACCAACGAACTGTTTATTCCGCCTGGAGCACGTCTGGGGGATAAAGTGGTTGAAGTGACCAACCTGCGTAAGTCCTACGGCGACCGTCTGCTGATCGACGACCTGACCTTCTCCGTACCGAAAGGCGCTATCGTTGGCATCATCGGTCCGAACGGCGCGGGTAAATCGACCCTGTTCCGCATGATGTCCGGTCAGGAACAGCCTGACAGCGGCTCTATCACCCTGGGTGAAACCGTGAAGCTGGCCTCCGTTGACCAGTTCCGTGACGCGATGGACAACAGCAAAACCGTGTGGGAAGAAGTCTCCGGCGGTCTGGATATCATGCGTATCGGCAACACCGAGATGCCAAGCCGCGCCTACGTAGGCCGCTTCAACTTCAAAGGCACCGACCAGGGCAAACGCGTGGGCGAGCTGTCCGGCGGCGAGCGCGGTCGTCTGCACCTGGCGAAGCTGCTGCAGGTGGGCGGTAACGTTCTGTTGCTCGATGAACCAACAAACGACCTGGATATCGAAACCCTGCGCGCGCTTGAAAACGCCCTGCTGGAGTTCCCGGGCTGCGCGATGGTTATCTCGCACGACCGCTGGTTCCTGGACCGTATCGCGACCCACATCCTGGACTACCAGGATGAAGGTAAAGTGGAGTTCTTCGAAGGTAACTTCACCGAATACGAAGAGTACAAGAAACGCACGCTGGGCGCCGACGCGCTGGAGCCGAAGCGTATTAAGTACAAGCGTATTTCGAAATAAGTGCCTGAGTGCCGGGTGGCGGCTTCGCCTTACCCGGCCTACGGTACTGCGCAGTTTGTAGGCCGGGTAAGCGTGAGCGCCACCCGGCTTTTTATTTGCCCACGTAATACCGCTTCACCTCATCGAACTGCATCGCAAACTCGATATAGCTCATCAGCGCGGGCGAGTTCAGCTTGCGGCTTGGGTACGCCAGCCACAGATCGTTACCTTCAACACTCCACTCCGGCAGCACCTTAACCAGCGCACCCTTTTCGATCTTATCTTCCAGCAGAAACGCGGGTAAGAGCGTGATCCCCGCACCAGCAATCGCACACTCGCGGGCGTAGACCAGATTATCGGTCATATGGGCGTTATCCGGCAGGTAGCGGTAATCCTCACCCTCGCTTCGCAGAAGCCACTCCGACCATGCCCGGTGCGTAATGCAGCGGTGATCCACCAGCTGACGGGGATGAATTAACGGCTCCCGACGCGCCAGATAGTCCGGCGAGGCCAGCATGTAGCGCGGGCAGTGGCCGATCATCCGGCCAATCAGGGAGGAGTCCTGCGGCTTGCCGGTACGCAGCGCCACGTCAAACCCGGCCTCGACCAGATCCACCACGTCATCAGAGATCGACACATCCAGCGACACGTCAGGATAGCGAAGCTGGAACTCGGCGTTCATATGCGCCAGCAGCGTCGCCCCAATTCCCGCCGGACAGGTGATCCGCAGCCGCCCGCTGGGGTTTTCGCGCAGCCGCTGAATGGCGTACTCGGCCCGCTCGCTGGCTGCCAGCATCTCGCGGCAGTGCACCAGATAGTGCTCGCCCGCAAACGTGAGGCTGATCCTGCGCGTGGTGCGGTTCAGCAGGCGGATCCCTACCTGCTGCTCCAGCTGGCTAATTCGCTGGCTAACGCTGGATTTTGGCAGTTCGGCTTTCTGCGCCGCCGCGGTAAAGCTGCCCATCTCCGCCACCAGCGCGAACAGCGCCATATCCTGCAGCTGCTTAAACATGATTGTTCATCCTGTACGAACGCTGAGTTCTTGATTGTCCATCTTATCACGCAGCTGTCCACTTAATAGACTAGCCTCAACAAAACGCATTCCATTGAGGAGCACACCATGTCTGTTAAAGCCGTTGCCGTTAACCCAGAAAATCCGTCCACCTTCATTGAAATCACCCCGCCGATGCCGCAGCCCGGCGAGCACGATCTGCTGGTGGAGGTTAAAGCCGTTTCCATTAACCCGGTCGATACCAAAGTCCACGCGGGCATTGCCAAAAGCGGGCTGAAAGATCCGCGAGTGCTCGGCTGGGACGCCAGCGGGATCGTCAAAGCCGTTGGGGCTGGCGTCACCGGATTCAAACCGGGTGACGAAGTGTGGTACGCGGGCGACATCACCCGACCGGGCAGCAATACCACGCATCAGTTGATCGATGCGCGCATTGTCGGGCGCAAGCCTTCCAGCCTCGGCTGGGCGGCTGCCGCAGCACTGCCCTTAACCGCGCTCACCGCGTGGGAAGGCCTGTTTGAACGGCTGAATATTCAGGATGCAGAGGCGGACAAAACGCTGCTGATCATCGGCGGCGCGGGCGGCGTGGGATCGCTGGCGATCCCGTTTGCGAAGCACAACAGTAAGGTGAAGATCGTTGCAACCGCTTCCCGAGAAGATTCCGCCCGGTGGTGCCGCGAGCGCGGGGCTGACGTTGTCGTCAACTACCGTGACCTGAAAGGCGAGCTGGCGAAACACGGGCTGACCTTTGTGGATTACATTTTCATCCTCAACGACACCGACGGGCACTGGGATGCGGTCAGCGAACTGATTGCGCCGCAGGGGCATATCTGCTCCATCGTTGAGAATGAACGTCCGCTGAACCAGGACAAGCTGAAGTCCAAATCCGCCGCGCTGCACTGGGAGTTTATGTACACCCGCAGCATGTACCAGACGGCGGATATGGCGCGTCAGGGTGAGATTTTAAATGAGGTGGCGAAACTGGTGGATAACGGCGTGGTCGAAAGCTCGCTTAGCGAAACGCTACACGGACTGAGCGTGGAAAGCATTACCGAGGCGCACCGTAAGGTGCTGGAGGGGCATATGCGGGGGAAAGTGGTGGTTGAGTATTGAGTGATTTGTTCCCCCTCACCCTGACCCTCTCCCCATAGGGGAGAGGGGATAGCACGGAGCCGTCTTTAACCCTGCTCTCCCATCATCTCCTTCACCAGCTCGACGCAGCGCAGGAAACGGGAGTCGTAGTCCGACTCTTCCACATGCACAAACTCAACGTTGTTTTCGTTGAGCATCTCCACCAGCATGGTCTGAAACTCTCGCCTGTCCACCGAGCTGCCGAGGCTGCGCATGCCGTCGGCCACCCACGGGGTATTATTTTCCAGCAGGATCACCAGGTCAAAACGGTATTCGTCAATCAGCGCCTGCACGAACGGGTGTTCGCGCCCCTCGTACTTTTTACAGAACGCCTGCGTGGTGACGAAATCGGTATCGATAAAGGCCACTTTATTGGCGTATTTCACCGCAAAATCAATGTACTGGGCGTGTCCGAGGGCAATTTTATCGTAGTCCGAATACTGCAATGCCATCTCGTCGCCGCCGAGGTGCGAGAACACATAATCGCGCCCATACTCCCACGCGCTGGTGGTGTTGAAGATGTTCGCCAGCTTGTTGACCAGCGTTGATTTACCGCTCGATTCACCGCCCAGAATAGCCACCGTGCGCACGAAGAACGGCTTCACTTCGGTCGGGATGTAATCCCAGTAGCGGAACGGGTTTTCGCGGATCTGCGCCCCGCTGATGTTCATAAAGGTACGCTTCGGATCGATCAGCACCGTCTCGATACCCAGATGCTCGCGGAACTGCGGCGCGTCGGACTTTTCAGAGGTGTAGATCCAGTTCGGCGCAATGCCCTTCTCTTCCATAAATGCTTTGATGCCGTTGCTCCACACGTCCCAGCCGTGCGGATACGGCTCCATGCCCTCTTCGTTAAAGGCATGAATACGAATATTTTTCTGGTACTTAAAGGTCTGGAGCAGCCAGCGCAGGCGGTCCGGCACCGTGGGCTGCTGCGACATGGCGCTGTCTTCAAACAGCTGACGGTCGCGGGTTTCGTCGTAGCCCATGATGATGTGCAGCTCGTCAACCTGGCTACAGGCGCGCTGGATCAGATAGATATGTCCGGTATGCAGCGGGTAAAACTTGCCGAACACCACGCCGATGTTCTTTTGCATACGCGGGAATTCCAGCCCCAGAAAGCGGTGCAGTGCTTCGAGCTTCTGCGCGCTGGGGCTTTTGATTTTGGCGTTCAGCAGCTGGCTCAGGTAGCCTTTGGTCATGCCGCTGGCGTCCGCCACCTGCTGCAGCGTGCAGCCCTTCTGGCGGATTGCGGTCTTGATGTAGTCAAATGATGACATAAATTACGGTGCCTCCTGCAAAATCAAATTTACGTAATTATAAGTCGTCAAAGACATTTAACGCATCTGCGAGTTTCTTCACGCCAAATACCTGCATCCCTTCCGGGATTTTTTTCGGCACGTTGGCGGCGGGAACGATCGCCCGGCGGAAGCCGTGTTTTGCCGCCTCGGAGATACGCTCCTGGCCGCTGGGCACCGGACGGATTTCCCCGGCGAGGCCCACTTCGCCGAAGACCACCAGATCCTGCGGCAGCGGCCTGTCGCGCAGGCTGGAGACCATCGCCAGCAGCAACGCCAGGTCTGCGCTGGTCTCAGTGACTTTGACGCCGCCGACCACGTTAACGAAGACGTCCTGATCCGCCATCTGCAGCCCGCCGTGACGGTGCAGCACCGCCAGCAGGATCGCCAGACGGTTCTGTTCCAGACCGACCGCCACGCGCCGCGGGTTGCCCATCATCGACACGTCCACCAGCGCCTGAATTTCGACAAGCAGCGGGCGCGTCCCTTCCCACAGCACCATCACCGAACTGCCGGAGGTGATCTCATCGCCACGGCTCAGGAAGATGGCCGACGGGTTGCTGACTTCGCGCAGCCCCTGTTCGGTCATGGCAAACACGCCCAGTTCGTTCACCGCCCCAAAACGGTTCTTGTGGCTGCGCAGGGTACGGAAACGGGAATCCGCGTCGCCGTCGAGCATCACGGAGCAGTCGATACAGTGTTCAAGCACCTTCGGCCCGGCCAGCGAGCCGTCTTTGGTCACATGGCCGACCATCACAATCGCCACGCCGCGCGTTTTGGCAAAGCGCGTCAGGTACGCCGCGGTTTCACGCACCTGCGCGACGCTGCCCGGCGAGGACTGAATGTCCGCCATGTGCATCACCTGGATGGAGTCGATCACCATCAGCTTCGGCTGCTCTTCTTCAGCAATCATGCAGATCTGCTCGATGCTGGTTTCGGAGAGCATGTTCAGGTTGCCGGTCGGCAGGCCCAGGCGGTGCGCGCGCATCGCCACCTGCTGCAGTGACTCTTCCCCCGTGACGTACAGGGTTTTCATCTGTTCAGCGAGCTTGCAGAGCGTTTGCAGCAGCAGGGTCGATTTACCCGCCCCCGGGTTACCGCCGATCAGAATTGCGCTGCCCGGCACCACGCCGCCGCCGAGCACGCGGTCAAACTCTTTGAACCCGGTGGAGAAGCGCGGCAGCTCTTCGAGGCTGATGTCTGAAAGTTTTTGCACCTTCGCCACGCCCGCGTTACCGGCGTAGCCGCTCAGGCGCTCGTTGCGGGCCACGCTCGGCGAAGCCGCCACACCACGCACTTCGGTGATGGTGTTCCAGGCATGACAGGCGCTGCATTGCCCCTGCCAGCGCGGATAATCCGCACCACATTCATTACAGACAAATGCGCGTTTTGGAGCTTTCGCCACGGTTTACCTCGTTATTTCTGTGCGGCCTGCGTGCCGGGTGGCGCTTACGCTTACCCGGCCTACAAAGCAGACCGTTATTTCTGATTAAGGCTGCCGGAGAGAATGCAGAACACCCCCATCAGGTCAGCGTGACGGATAGTCACTTCCGTCTTTTCATTCACTTTCGGCTTGGCATGGTAGGCAATGCCAAGGCCAGCCGCTTTGATCATCGGCAGGTCGTTCGCGCCGTCCCCGATGGCGACGGTCTGCTCGACCGGAATTTCATACTTTTCCGCCAGACGCGTCAGCGTGTTGGCTTTGTACTGGGCATCCACGATGTCGCCGATCACCTGGCCGGTCAGCTTGCCGTCCATGATCTCCAGTTCATTGGCCACCACGGTGGTCAGATGCAGTTTTTCCCGCAGGTAATCCGCAAAGAAGGTGAAGCCGCCAGAGGCAATTGCCACTTTCCAGCCGAGGGACTGCAGCTTCAGCACCAGCTGCGTCAGCCCAGGCATCAGCGGCAGCACGTCGCGCACCTGGCGCAGAATATTGGCGTCGGCCCCTTTCAGGGTCGCCACGCGCTGGCGCAGGCTGGCGGTGAAGTCCAGCTCGCCGCGCATCGCACGCTCGGTAACTTCCGCCACCAGCTCGCCGCTGCCCGCCAGCTTCGCAATCTCGTCGATACACTCGATCTGAATGGCGGTTGAGTCCATGTCCATGACCAGCAGGCCAGGGGTTTTCAGGTGCGGAATTTTACCGAGCGGCGCGACGTCCAGCCCGGCGTCATGCGCCAGACGCGTTGCACGCTGCGTCAGGGAACCCGCCAGGCGGATGACCTGGTAGTCTTCCACGCACCAGGCGGCGACAATCACCATCGCGGCGCCCAGTTTGGTTTGGTACTGGGTCAGGCGCTGCTTGTCCAGACCGCGTCCGTAAAGCAGCCAGCCGCTACGACCGGCGTGGTAATCCAGAGGCATCACCTCATCGCCACTTAAAGAGAGCGGCAATCCTGGCCATAAAGAGACATCCGTTGGCAGGTCGCACCAGGTAATGTTCGGCATTAAAGCTCCTGTAAATTCGTTCGCGCCGGAAGGTTCCAGAGGGAAAATAACGCATGAGGCTACCTTGTAACCATCACTTCTGGCAACATTAAGCCGTAAATTTTCAGCAGGTGGAATATGGCTCGCGCAAAACTGAAATTCCGGCTTCATCGCGCCGTGATTGTCCTGATCTGTCTCGCACTTCTGGTGGCGCTGATGCAAGGGGCATCGTGGTTTAGCCAGAACCATCAACGGCAGCGTAACCCGCAGTTTGAAGAGCTGGCCCGCACGCTGGCGCGTCAGGTCACGCTCAACGTTGCCCCCTCAATGCGTACCGAAACGCCGGATGATAAGCGGATAGGCCAGGTTTTACGTCAACTCACTGAAAACAGCCGCATTCTGGATGCCGGTGTTTACGATGAGCAAGGCGATCTGATTGCCCGCGCGGGCGAGCACGTTAATGTGCGCGACAGGCTGGCACTGGACGGTAAAAAAGCCGGGGGCTACTTTAACCAGCAGATCGTCGAACCCATTCAGGGCAAGAATGGTCCGCTGGGCTACCTGCGCCTGACGCTCGACACGCATACTCTGCCGACCGAAGCCAAGCAGGTCGATAACACCACCAATATTTTGCGCCTGATGCTGCTGCTCTCGCTGGCCATTGGCGTTGTGCTGGCGCGAACCCTGCTTCAGGGCAAGCGTACTCGCTGGCAGCAGTCACCGTTCCTCCTGACCGCCAGCAAGTCGGTTCCCGAAGACGAAGAGAGCGAGAAGAAAGAATAGTGATAAAGTAGGCGAATGACTCAGAAAAGGAACTTTGCCATGACGACGTTACGCCTGCTTATCTCTGACTCGTACGATCCCTGGTTTAATCTCGCGGTGGAAGAGTGCATCTTCCGCCAGATGCCCGCCACCCAGCGCGTGCTGTTTCTCTGGCGCAATGCCGATACGGTAGTTATTGGCCGCGCGCAAAACCCGTGGAAAGAGTGCAACACGCGGCGCATGGAAGAGGACAACGTCCGTCTCGCGCGTCGCAGCAGCGGCGGCGGCGCGGTGTTTCACGATCTGGGCAATACCTGTTTTACCTTTATGGCGGGTAAACCGGAGTACGACAAAACCATCTCCACCTCGATTGTCCTTAACGCGCTGAATTCACTCGGCGTGACGGCGGACGCGTCCGGGCGTAACGATCTGGTAGTGAAAACCCCCGAGGGCGACCGTAAGGTCTCCGGCTCCGCCTACCGCGAAACCATGGATCGCGGCTTCCACCACGGCACCCTGTTGCTGAACGCCGACCTGAGCCGTCTGGCGAACTACCTGAATCCGGACAAGAAAAAGCTCCAGGCTAAGGGGATTACCTCCGTGCGCGGACGCGTGGCAAATCTGGTGGAGCTGCTGCCGGGGATTACGCATGAGCAGGTTTGCGATGCGATCCGTGACGCGTTCTTTGAACATTACGGCGAGCGCGTGGAAGCAGAAGTGATCTCCCCTGACAAAACCCCGGACCTGCCCAACTTCGCCGAAACCTTCGCCCGCCAGAGCAGTTGGGAGTGGAACTTCGGTCAGGCGCCTGCGTTTTCCCATCTGCTGGACGAGCGTTTTACCTGGGGCGGCGTGGAACTGCATTTCGACGTGGAGAAAGGTCATATCACCCGCACGCAGGTGTTCACGGATAGCCTGAATCCGGCACCGCTGGAAGCACTCGCAGCACGTTTACAGGGCTGTTTGTACCGGGCGGATATGCTGCAGCAGGAATGCGACGCGTTGATTGGGGATTTTCCGGAGCAGGAAAAAGAGTTAAGGGATTTGTCAGCATGGATTGCGCAGGCCGTGCGCTAGTAAAAAAGCCCGCTGGCGCTGCGCTTAGCGGGCCTACAAAACCGTAGGCCGGGTCAGGCGAAGCCGCCACCCGGCACACCAGCTCTTACTCTTTATCGCCCAGCAGAACGGATTCCAGCGCGATTTTGATCATGTCGTTGAAGGTAGTCTGACGCTCGGCAGCGGTGGTCTGCTCGTGGGTACGGATGTGGTCGGACACGGTGCAGATGGTCAGCGCTTTCGCACCAAACTCAGCCGCAACGCCGTAGATACCCGCCGCTTCCATTTCCACGCCCAGAATGCCGTATTTTTCCATCACGTCGAACATCTCGCCGCCGTCCGGTGCATAGAACAGGTCAGCAGAGAAGATGTTACCCACGCGCGCTTCAACGCCCAGCGCTTTTGCCGCGTCAACCGCGTCACGCACCATGCCGAAGTCAGCAATCGCCGCGAAGTCATGGTCTTTGAAACGCATGCGGTTCACTTTGGAATCGGTGCAGGCACCCATACCGATAACGATATCGCGCAGCTTAACGTCCATGCGCACCGCGCCGCAGGAGCCAACGCGGATGATTTTTTTCACGCCGAAGTCGGTGATCAGCTCTTTGGTGTAGATGGAGCAGGATGGGATACCCATGCCATGGCCCATCACGGAGATTTTGCGGCCTTTATAGGTACCGGTGAAGCCCAGCATGCCGCGAACGTTGTTCACTTCACGCACGTCTTCCAGGAAGGTTTCAGCAATGTGCTTCGCGCGCAGCGGGTCGCCCGGCATCAATACGACGTCAGCGAAATCACCCATTTCTGCATTAATGTGAGGAGTTGCCATCTTCAGTTCCTTTTACATTGTTGTTTTTGCCGGGTGGCGGCTACGCCTGACCCGGCCTACATTCTGTTCTCCCTCTCCCTGTGGGAGAGGGCCGGGGTGAGGGCATCAGACCGCACCCTATCCATTTAGAACATGGCCTTGCCATATTCCATGTCAGACGTACCAAAGTATTTCGCAATA
>NZ_JAIHAZ010000017.1:0-22790 GCF_019718755.1 Enterobacter sp. RIT637 | reverse complement strand
GGCCTACATTCTGTTCTCCCTCTCCCTGTGGGAGAGGGCCGGGGTGAGGGCATCAGACCGCACCCTATCCATTTAGAACATGGCCTTGCCATATTCCATGTCAGACGTACCAAAGTATTTCGCAATAGTCTGGCCGATGTCCGCGAAGGTTTCACGGTGACCGAGCGAGCCCGGCTTCACTTTCGGGCCGTACACCAGTACCGGAATGTGCTCACGAGTATGGTCGGTACCGGTCCAGCTTGGGTCGCAGCCGTGGTCCGCGGTCAGGATCAGAATGTCATCTTCACCCACCAGCTCCATCAGCTCCGGCAAACGGCGGTCGAACAGCTCCAGACCGGCGGCGTAACCCGCGATATCACGACGGTGGCCCCAGGAGGAGTCGAAGTCCACGAAGTTGGTGAAGACGATAGTCTTGTCGCCCGCTTCTTTCATCTCTTTGATGGTGGCATCGAACAGCGCGTCCAGCCCGGTGGCTTTCACTTTTTTGGTGATGCCGCAGTTGGCGTAGATATCCGCGATTTTACCCACGGACACCACGTGACCGTCTTTCTCTTCGACCAGCTTCTGCAGCACGGTAGGCGCCGGTGGCTCAACGGCCAGGTCGTGACGGTTACCGGTACGCTGGAAGTTACCCGCTTTATCGCCGATAAACGGACGCGCGATGACGCGGCCAATGTTGTAGCCGCCTTCAGTCAGCTCTTCGCGTGCGATTTCGCACAGTTCGTAGAGTTTATCCAGACCATAGGTCTCTTCGTGGCAGGCAATCTGGAACACGGAGTCGGCAGAGGTGTAGAAAATCGGCTTGCCGGTTTTCATGTGCTCTTCACCAAGTTCGTCCAGAATCACGGTACCGGAAGAGTGGCAGTTACCGAGGTAGCCCGGCAGGTTGGCACGCTTGACCAGCTTATCGAGCAGCTCCTGCGGGAAGCTGTTCTCGTGATCGGAGAAATAACCCCAGTCGAACAGAACCGGTACACCGGCGATTTCCCAGTGTCCAGACGGCGTATCTTTACCGGAAGAGAGCTCGTGCGCCCAGGCGTATGCGCCCACCACTTCCGCGTTGCCGTCCATACCGGCTGCGATCTTACCGGTAGATCCTTCATGCGCTTTTACCAGCCCGAGGCGGGTCAGGTTTGGCAGGGTCAGAGGACCTTTACGACCGTTGTCCGCTTCGCCTTTCGCACAGGCTTCCGCGATGTGACCCATGGTATCGGAACCCACGTCACCAAAACGATTTGCATCTTCGGTAGCGCCGATGCCGAATGAGTCCAGCACCATAATAAATGCACGTTTCATAATTGTTCTCCGTACGTAGTGCTTCAAAAAAATAGCGATCAGATCAGTATACAGTTATTCAGTGATGCGGCGATAGACAGTCGGTGTGCTTTCTGGTGCTTTATCGTCAAGCGTAATGGCCGCTTTCACGGCTTTTGCCGCATCCTGCCAGCTGGCTTCGTCTTTGGCGTGGATCACCGCCAGCGGACGTTGACCGTCAACGCTGTCGCCCAGACGCGCCATATCGGTAAAGCCGACGCTGTAATCAATGGTGTCCGATGCCTGACGGCGTCCGCCACCCATCGAGACCACCGCCATACCCAGCGCGCGGGTGTCCATTGCGGAAACGAAACCTTCGGTATCCGCATAAACGGCTTTGCTGAGCATCGCGGTTGGCAGGTATTTCGCGTAGTTTTCAACGAAATCGGTCGGGCCTTTCTGCGCCGCAACCATACGGCCAAAGATCTCCGCCGCTTTGCCGTTGTCCAGCACTGCCTGCAGCTTCGCGCGCGCTTCTGCATCGTCTTTAGCGAGTTTGCCGGAGATTAACATCTCAACACACAGCGCCATGGTGACGTCGAAAAGACGCGGATTACGGTATTCACCAGTGAGGAACTGGACGGCTTCACGCACTTCAACCGCGTTACCGGCGCTGGAGGCCAGCACCTGGTTCATATCGGTGAGCAGCGCGGTGGTGCGCACGCCCGCGCCGTTGGAGACGCCAACGATCGCTTCAGCCAGCGCAGCAGAAAGTTCATAGGTCGGCATAAAGGCGCCGCTGCCCACTTTTACGTCCATCACCAGCGCGTCCAGCCCTTCTGCCAGTTTCTTCGCCAGGATAGAGGCGGTGATCAGCGGGATGGAGTCAACGGTCGCGGTAATGTCACGCGTCGCGTAGAAACGCTTGTCTGCCGGAGCAAGAGAGCTGGTCTGGCCGATAATCGCCACACCAACGTCTTTAATAATATCGCGGAAGCGGCTGTCATCCGGGAAGATATCGAAGCCCGGAATGGCTTCCAGTTTGTCGAGCGTACCGCCGGTGTGGCCCAGGCCGCGCCCGGAGATCATCGGGATGTAGCCGCCGCAGGCGGCCACCATGGGGCCGAGCATCAGGGAAGTTACGTCGCCCACGCCGCCAGTGGAGTGTTTGTCCACAATCGGGCCGTTAAGGTTGAGGCTTTTCCAGTCCAGAACGGTTCCTGAATCTCGCATCGCCATGGTCAGCGACACACGCTCGGGCATCGACATATCGTGGAAGAAAATGGTCATCGCCAGAGCCGCAATCTGCCCTTCTGAGACGGTGTTATCACGAATGCCGTTGATAAAGAAGCGAATCTCTTCGTCGCTTAATGCATGACCATCACGTTTTTTACGAATAATTTCTTGTGCGAGAAACACGGTAACCTCCATGCGGAATCGGGGGAGTTGAGGCGGGTGGCGCTACGCTTACCCGCCCTACGATCCTGTAGGCCGGATAAGCGAAGCGTCATCCGGCATTGTCTGGCAATCAGTAGCTGCTTGCGCTCTTACCGTCGCCGTGACCCAGCGCTTTCAGCAGGCTGGCCAGCAGGCTGGACGCGCCGAAGCGGTAGTGGCGGGAATCAGCCCAGTCAGCGCCGAACAGCTCGTCGGCAATTGCCAGGAACTGCTGAGCGTCTTCAGCAGTACGCACGCCGCCCGCAGGTTTGAAACCAACGGTTTTGGACACGCCCATGTCGCGGATGACTTCCATCATGATGCGCGCGCTTTCCGGGGTCGCATTCACCGGCACTTTACCGGTAGAGGTTTTGATGAAGTCCGCACCGGCTTTAATGGAGATTTCAGACGCTTTACGAATCAGCGCTTCTTCTTTCAGCTCGCCGGTTTCGATGATCACTTTCAGCAGCACGTTTGCCGCCGCACACGCGTCTTTACAGGCTTTCACCAGGTCAAAACCGACCTGCTCGTTGCCGGCGATCAGCGCGCGGTACGGGAACACCACGTCAACTTCGTCTGCACCGTAGGCAATCGCCGCGCGGGTCTCTGCCAGCGCAATCTCGATATCATCGTTGCCATGCGGGAAGTTAGTTACGGTTGCAATGCGCACGTCCGGCGTGCCCTGCTCTTTCAGCGTCTTACGGGCAATCGGGATAAAGCGCGGGTAGATACAGATGGCTGCGGTGTTACCCACCGGCGTTTTCGCCTGATGGCACAGGGCGATGACTTTTTCATTGGTGTCGTCATCGTTCAGGGTGGTCAGGTCCATCAGCTTCAACGCACGCAGGCTGCTTGCAGTTAAATCGGTCATAACATTCTCCAACGGCAGTGCCGTATAAATTTTACCTTGCGGGTCTGTGAGTATTCTAACATTCACCCGCATCCACACTTCGACATTCATCACAGTTAATGAAAGCTGCGTACAAATTTGCATTACTGTAATGAGATCTTCTTCAAACTTTAGCGCCTGAATTGCCGACTAAAGCAGCAATACCCCCTGTCGGATCAAAAGCCCCGACAGGCTGGCTTCCTACAATCCGTTCATCATCCGCAGAACATTCAAGGAAGCGAATATGCCCCACTCCAGCCCCGACGCCCTGCAACAACGTTGCCAGCACATTGTGACAAGCCCGGTGTTAACCCCGGAACAAAAACGTCATTTTCTGGCGCTGGAAGCGGAGAACAACCTGTCTTATCCGGCACTCCCTGAGGCCGCACGCGCCGCGCTGGACGAAGGGTTTATCTGCGACATGTTCGAAGGCCATGCGCCTTACAAACCGCGCTACGTTCTGCCGGATTACGCAAAATTTCTGGCTAACGGTTCAGAGTGGCTGGAGCTGGAAGGCGCGGAAGATCTCGACGACGCCCTCTCGCTGTTAACCATCCTCTACCACCATGTTCCGTCCGTCACATCGATGCCGGTCTATCTCGGTCAGCTTGATGCGATATTAACTCCATATGTTAGAATTCTAACACAAGAAGAGATCGATAGCCGAATAAAACGTTTCTGGCGCTATCTCGACCGTACGCTACCGGATGCGTTTATGCACGCCAATATCGGCCCTGCGGATACGCCCGTTACACGCGCCATTCTTCGTGCCGACGCAGAGCTGAAGCAGGTCGCACCGAACCTGACCTTTATCTACGATCCCGATATCACCCCGGATGATTTGCTGCTTGAGGTAGCCAAAAACATATGTGAATGCAGCAAACCGCATATTTCCAATGGTCCGGTGAATGATAAAATTTTCACAAAAGGACGTTACGGCGTGGTGAGTTGTTACAACTCCCTGCCGCTTGCAGGCGGTGGCAGCACACTGGTGCGCCTTAACCTCAAAGCCATTGCTGAACGCAGCACATCCATTGAAGACTTCTTCACCCGCGTGCTCCCGCACTACTGTCAGCAGCAAATCGCCATCATCGATGCGCGCTGCGATTTCCTGTATGAGCAATCTGGCTTCTTTGAGAATAGCTTCCTGGTGAAAGAGGGGCTGATTGATGCCGATCGGTTTGTGCCCATGTTTGGCATGTACGGTCTGGCGGAAGCGGTAAACGCGCTCTGCGAGAAGGAAGGCATTGAGGGCCGTTACGGTAAAGACGAACGGGCTAACGCGCTGGGGTATCGCATCAGCGAACAGCTTGCAGCGTTTGTCGAAAACACGCCGGTGAAACACGGCTGGAAGCACCGCGCGATGCTTCACGCGCAGTCCGGGATCAGTTCCGATTCTGGCACCACGCCGGGCGCGCGCCTGCCCTATGGCGACGAGCCGGATCCCATCAGCCATCTGCTGGCCGTTGCGCCACACCACAAACATTATCACTCCGGAATCAGCGATATTCTCACCCTGGAGGAGACGGTAAAACGCAACCCGCAGGCGGTGGTTCAGCTTTGCCTGGGCGCGTTCAGGGCCGGTATGCGTGAATTCACCGCCAACGTGGCGGGTAACGATCTGGTGCGCGTCACTGGCTACATGGTGCGACTATCGGATCTGGAGAAATACCGGGAAGCGGGTTCGAGAACCAACACCACGTGGCTGGGGGAAGAAGCCGCACGCAATACCCGTATTCTGGAACGTCAGCCGCGCGTGATTAGCCATGAACAGCAGATGCGCTTTAGTTAGTCAGGTCATTCCTTTTTCCTGCGTGGACGGGCCGGGCAGCCGCCTGGCCCTGTTCCTGCAGGGCTGTAACCTGCGCTGTAAAACCTGCCATAACCCGTGGACGATCGGCCGCTGCAACGACTGCGGCGACTGCGTGCCCCACTGCCCGCACGACGCGCTGACCATTCAGGCCGGACGCGTCTGGTGGCAGGAGAGTGACTGCCAGCAGTGCGACACCTGCCTGCACCTGTGCCAGCAGCAGGCAACGCCTATGGCGCACCGCTTCAGCGTGGAAGAGATCCTCACCCAGATCCGCAAATCCGCACCGTTTATCGAAGGGATCACCGTGAGCGGCGGTGAAGCCACAACGCAATTGCCGTTTTTGATCGCCCTGTTCACCGCGATCAAAGCCGATCCCGCCCTGCGTCACCTCACCTGTCTGGTAGACAGCAACGGTCTGTTAAGCGAAACCGGCTGGCAAAAGCTGCTGCCAGTGCTGGATGGCGCAATGCTGGATCTCAAGGCGTGGGGGAACGAGCATCACCGCTTCCTGACCGGACGCGAAAACCCGCAGATTAAGCAGGGCATCCGCTGGCTGGCAGATCGTCACCGTTTGACAGAACTCCGCCTGCTGGTCATCCCGGAGCAGTGTGATTATCTGGAACATCTTAAACCGCTGACGACCTTTATCCACGGGCTTGGAAATGTGCCGGTGCGCATCAACGCGTTTCATGCGCATGGCGTTTACGGTGAGGCGGCGTCATGGCGTAGCGCGACGCCGGACGACGTGGAACCGCTGGCTCTGGCGCTGGAAGAACAGTGGATCACCGTGATCCGCCCGTCGCTGTATCTATAGCGTGATGCCAAATAGCGTACGCGTATTCTCAAGCAGCGCATCGGCAATCACCTCTTCAGGCTCCTTTCGCAGTTCACACAGGGTGGTAAACACGCGCGCCGCCTGTTCCGGGCGATTCGGCTGCCCCTGAAAACCATTCAGCGGCATATCGGGCGCGTCGGTTTCCAGCAGCAGCGCCGACAGCGGCAGCTGTGCCATCACGTCACGGGTTTTACTGGCACGCGGATAGGTGATGGTGCCGCCGACGCCGATTTTATAGCCCAGCTCGATAAAACGCTGCGCCTGCTGCAGGCTGCCGGAGAAACCGTGTACGACGCCCGTGCGCGGCAGATCGATGCGTTTCAGGTGCATCGCCAGCTTATCGTGCGTGCGTCTCGAATGGAGGATCACCGGCAGATCGTGGCGCTTCGCCAGCCTGAGCTGCGCGTCGAGGATCGTCTGCTGGCGCTCAAACTGTGGATCCTCGCGATAAAGATCGAGGCCGATCTCACCGATGGCAACCAGCTTCTTCTCCGCCGTTTGCAAAACGGCGTCCAGGCTATCGAGATGTTCGTCCAGATGATGTTCAATCACGATGGGATGCAGACCCAGTGCGGCATACAGCGCGTCGTGACGGCGGGCAAGATTCAGCACCCGCTCGAAATACGCCGCTTCAATCGCGGGCACAATAATCGCGTCGACTCCCGCCCGTGCGGCGCGATCGATGCTCGGCACCTCGTCGCTGCTGAAGGGGGGAAAATCAAAGTGACAATGGGTATCGACAAAGCGGTACGTCACGCCAGATCCTCGTTATCCAGTGGAACATCGTTCGCCTGGGGAATATCCACCAGCGGCAAGGTCAGCGGGTCGTTGGCGACAATGGCAGGCGGGGTGATAATGCGTTTATGCCGATGAAGCGGCGGTTGCTCCGCCAGCATTTTGCCTACCGTCGCCAGGAAATAGCGTCCGCACAGTCGCCCCGTCTTGTAATCCATGCGCAGCGCAGGAATACGGCTGCCGAGCGCCATGCTCAGCAGCGGCTTCGGCGGATAAATTTCGAAGATACGCAGCTTACCCGGTGGTTTTTCAATGAAACGCTGCATCGCGCCGTAGGTGGTTTCATGCTGCTTCGCGATATTCACCAGCGGCTGCAGGCTGCTGTCGCCCAGCCAGCGCTCCATGCGTTTAAACCACTGCGGCGTGTAATACATCTGCGATGGTACGGTTCGGATCACCACGATGGTTTTCGCCCCGCGTCGGGCGGCCTCCTGTACCGGCACCGCGTCACTGATCCCACCGTCCAGATAGCTGATGCCATCCAGCAGCGCACCGGTTCGATAAAACCCGGGAATGGCGCTGGAGGCGCGGATAATATCCAGCCAGTTCTCTTTCTGCGGCGAAAAGTAACCCGGCGAATAATCATCACCCCGGCTGGCGCACATCCAGAACTCTTTTCCGGCATCAAACAGACGGGCGGCGGTATCCATCGCCAGCGGCATCTGACTGGATGTGGAATCCAGCAGCCAGTCGAGATCGATCAGGTTGCCGCCGCGCACGAAGCGCACCGGGTTAAAAAATTCTTTTGCCGTGGTGTAGCGCATAATCACTTTGCGCGCGTAGCCGGGCTGGTTGCAGACATAAGCGGAGAGATTCTGTGCCCCGGCAGAAGTACCGAAGTAGAGGTCAAACGGGTTGAACTGCGCGCGCATAAATTCGTCGAGCACGCCCGCGGTGAAAATACCGCGCTGGCCACCACCTTCACAAACCAGTGCAAGTTGCCCCGTGCGGAACGGTTTTAACGTCAGCGGCGCAATATTGCCGAGCGTAACGGGAATTCGCTGCCCCACCTCTGCCTTCCTGTTTTCATTATTGTGTTCAGACACAGTAACGCCATCCCTTCAGGTTCTCAAACGAGAAAAAGCCAGTCACGAGGACTGGCTTTACTTTGTTTATGAAATATTGCGTTTTGCTAAGGACGGCGTCGACCTGTAAACAGACTGACCAGGAACAGAATAATACCAACGACGAAGACAATTTTTGCTGCCCAGGCCGCTGTACCCGCCAATCCACCAAAGCCCAAAGCGGCGGCAATTAACGCGATAACCAGAAATATAATGCCCCAACGAAACATAAGCCTCTCCTTTACCATAGTTAATGTCGGCCGCTAAACGTGAGCGCTCAGGTCACTCACCGGCGTTTTTCCAGAGTCGTTCTTATTTCGCCCGCTGGCCTCAGCCAGACGGGCGAATGGTGAAGATTTACTTCGCTTTCAGATCGTTTTTAACGCTTTTCACACCATCAATCGCTTTCGCGATAGATTCGGCACGTTCAATTTGTGCCTGGGAATCAACCGTACCGGAAAGCTGCACCACACCATCAGTGGTTTCCACTTTCACCTTGCGGGAAGGCACGATGTCATCTGCTAACAGTTTAGCTTTGATTTCGCTGGTGGTTGCCGCATCCCCGGCATAACCCTTCACGGAGCTGTCTTTGCTGTCACGAACGTGCAATTTATCGCTTACGGACGCGACACCCTCGACACCCTTCGCCACGTTAACAGCCTTTTCGGCCTGGGCCTGGCTTTCCACAAAGCCGCTCAGGGTGACGACTTTTTTGTCGGTCTTCACGGAAATATCGGTGCTCTTGATGGCTTCATCATCCACCAGTGCGGCTTTCACTTTTGCTGTGATGGAGCTGTCATCCATGAAATTACCGACTTTATTCATAGAGCTATCGATTTTTTCCCCTGCAGTGTTGGCAGTGGACTGTGCTTTATCCATGGTGCTGCTTTCCGCCAGGGCAGAACCGCTAACCAGAACGCTACCCAGAGTCACAGCCAGCAGAGTTTTAGAAATCTTAAGTCTTGTCATATTCATCGATGTATTCCTGTGTTTTGCCCGTCATTCGAGCGACAAACTTCCTTTATTACTAGTTTTATATTTCGCGAATAAGCACACGGGTGAAATGGAGAACCTCTAGTCATGCATTGAACAGTTTATTCATCCACGCCCGGTGCTAAACACTGAGTTAAATATAGATCACTCTCACAGTGTCGCTTTCAGAATCGGATAGAAAATGAGCAAAAGGCGTGAAATTGCCGTGAATTAAGAACATTCCGCAAGGGATTAATAAGACAGGAATTAAAGAAGAGCACGGCGGCAGCCGTGCTCTGAGAGGGGATTAGTGCTCGCGGGTTTTGCGGAACTGAACGTCAGGATAACGTTCCTGCGTCAGGTTCAGGTTTACCATGGTTGGGGCGATATAGGTCAGGTTATCGCCGCCATCCAGCGCCAGCTGGATCTCATTCTTACGCTTAAATTCTTCGAATTTCTTCACGTCAGAACACTCAACCCAGCGCGCGGTCGCCACGTTTACCGATTCGTAGATCGCTTCCACGTTATACTCGCTCTTCAGACGAGCAACCACCACGTCGAACTGCAGCACGCCGACCGCACCCACGATCAGATCGTTGTTGGCGATTGGGCGGAACACCTGCACGGCACCCTCTTCGGAAAGCTGAACCAGGCCTTTCAGCAGCTGTTTCTGCTTCAGCGGGTCGCGCAGGCGAATACGACGGAACAGCTCCGGTGCGAAGTTCGGAATACCGGTGAACTTCATCATTTCACCCTGGGTGAAGGTATCGCCGATCTGGATGGTGCCGTGGTTATGCAGACCGATGATGTCGCCCGGATAAGCTTCTTCAACGTGCGAACGGTCGCCCGCCATAAAGGTCAGCGCGTCGGAGATCACCACGTCTTTCCCGGTACGCACCTGGCGCAGCTTCATGCCCTTCTCATACTTGCCGGACACCACGCGCATAAAGGCTACGCGGTCGCGGTGTTTCGGGTCCATGTTGGCCTGAATTTTGAAGACGAAGCCGGTGAACTTCTCTTCCTGCGCTTCCACTTCACGGGTGTCGGTTTTACGCGGCATCGGGCGCGGCGCCCACTCCACCAGTCCGTCGAGCATATGGTCAACGCCGAAGTTACCCAGCGCGGTACCGAAGAACACTGGCGTAATTTCACCCGCCAGGAACAGATCTTTATCGAACTCGTGAGATGCGCCTTTCACCAGTTCCAGCTCGTCACGCAGCTGCGCGGCCAGCTCTTCGCCGACGGCAGCGTCCAGTTCAGGGTTATCCAGGCCTTTAACGACGCGGACTTCCTGAATGGTGTGGCCTTTACCGGTCTGATACAGGTAGGTTTCATCTTTATAGAGGTGATAGACCCCTTTAAACAGCTTGCCGCAGCCGATCGGCCAGGTGATTGGCGCACAGGCGATCTTCAGCTCGCTTTCGACTTCGTCCATTACTTCCATCGGATCGCGGATGTCACGGTCGAGTTTGTTCATGAAGGTGAGGATCGGCGTATCGCGCAGACGGGTAACTTCCATCAGCTTACGGGTTCGATCTTCTACCCCTTTCGCGGCGTCGATCACCATCAAACAGCAGTCCACCGCCGTCAGCGTACGGTAGGTATCTTCGGAGAAGTCTTCGTGGCCCGGGGTGTCCAGCAGGTTCACCAGGCAGTCGTGATACGGGAACTGCATCACAGAGGTGGTAATCGAAATACCACGCTGCTTTTCCATCTCCATCCAGTCAGATTTTGCATGCTGGCTGGAGCCACGGCCTTTAACGGTACCCGCAGTCTGGATCGCCTGTCCGAACAGCAACACCTTCTCGGTGATGGTCGTTTTACCGGCATCCGGGTGCGAGATAATGGCAAAAGTGCGGCGCTTGGCCACCTCTTGCAGATAAGGAGACAACGTCATAATTAAATCTTCTTTTATAAGCGCGGCAGCACGCCACGCATCATGGAATACAAAATTGCGGCTATTTTACCCATCAATAGGGGGCAGGCAATCATTGTTTACACAGGAGCTGCTCCAGTTCGTTCAATGACGTGACGGTCCAGGTCGGCTCGATGCCTTCCGGCTGCACGCGACCATGCGCATTCAACCAGACCGTCGACAGGCCGGAGTTGATGCCGCCAAGAATATCAGACTCCGCGGTATCCCCCACCATCAGGACGCGATCGCGGTCAGGATTGCCAGCCTGCGTCAGCGCGTAGTCAAAAATACGCGGGTCCGGCTTCGGTACGCCCACCTCTTCGGAGATCACCAGCGCGTCGAAATAATCGCGCAGGCCGGTGCGCTCAAGGCGGATCTGCTGCAGGGCGGTAAAACCGTTGGTGATGATCCCCAGTTTTACCTTGCCTTTTAACGCATTCAGCAGAGAAACCGCGCCCGGCAGCGGCGCACAGATATCCGCCATCGCGTTCAGGAAGGCCTCGTTCAGCGTTCCGGGACTGACCTTCAAACGTTCCGCCCAGACGTCAAAGCGCTGGTGCTGAAGTTGCAACGCGGTGATGGCACCGTTCTGGTAATCCACCCACAGCGGCTTGTTCACCGCCTGATAGTCCTGAAAATCTTCAGCGGTGAAGGTCACGCTATAGTCGAGAAACATCCGCTGTAGGCCGCCGAACGAATCGAACGTAAACAGCGTTTCGTCGGCATCAAAGAAAATCCAGTCCCATTTCATCGTTACAACCTTATTTTTCGTTATCCAATCGGCAGGGCCATTATGATGGCGTCTTCACGTCCCTCTGCGGTGGGGTAGTAGTTACGGCGGATTGTCGCCTCGTTAAAGCCTAAGCTTTCATAGAGCGCGATGGCGGCGACATTCGACGCGCGCACCTCCAGCCACAGGGTGAAAACGTCACGGGTTTCGAGCTCACGAATGAGGTGCTCGAGCAGTTCTCTTCCCAGCCCACGGCGCTGAAACGCAGGATCAACCGCGATGTTAAACAGCGTCGCTTCATCAAGAACAACCTGCGTAATCGCGAAGGCGGCCATGGTGCCGTCAACGTCCAGGCGGTAGTTCAGGTACCGTTCGCCCTGGTTGCTGGCGAAGGTTTTTTCGCTCCACGGAAAGGCGTGGGCGCGTGTTTCAATCGCAAACGCGGTGGACAGGTCAGGCGTCGTGAGGGAAGAAATCGTGTTCATATTCGCAGATTTGTTGCCATAGCGCGCTGCGCGCCTTTGGGTTGGCTTTCAGTTCGTCCAGCGCTGGCGAGCAGATTTTGCTCCCCTGGAGAGGCATGTCGTTTATCTCCCCGATGCGCCAGCTGTTACAGCGGCTTTCGGGAGGAAGCATCGCGACACGCTCTGGCGTCAGCTGTAAAACCTGGTCGGGCGTCATCTTCAGGCTGCGAAGGACATCATCGATCAGGGGTTCATTCAGGGCAGGCAGTTCTTCCGCCACCATCACCAGGCGTACGTGCGCAGGGATGGAAATGGCGATTTCGCCCTGCAACGCCGTCGGGCGACGCAAAGCCCACTGGGTAATGCCCAGCTGCTGCAACTGCCAGTCTCGTCGGGATGTCATAGGGAAAACTCCTGTCTCTCAGGCGCGCAAATATAGCAAATGTGTCGAAAGTGCGCCATCTACCTACTATAATCCCCGCCTGAGTTTATTGAGGAACAATTCATGTCTGCATTTACCCCGGCAAGTGAAGTCTTGCTGCGTCACAGTGATGATTTCGAAGAAAGCCGTATTCTGTTTGCCGGAGATATGCAGGATGACCTGCCTGCGCGTTTCGACTGTGCTGAAAGCCGTGCCCACACCCAATATTATCACCACTGGCAGGTACTGAGCCGCCAGATGGGCGAGCGCGCGCGCTTTAGCCTGGTGGCGGAGCAGAGCGATATCGCCGACTGCGATACGCTGATCTACTACTGGCCGAAGAATAAACCGGAAGCCCAGTTCCAGCTGATGAACCTGCTCTCCCTGCTGCCGGTCGGCTGCGATATTTTCGTGGTCGGTGAGAATCGCAGCGGCGTGCGCAGCGCTGAACAGATGCTGGAAGGCTACGCGCCGCTGAATAAAGTCGACAGCGCACGCCGCTGTGGTCTGTACCATGGCCGTCTGGAAAAACAGACAACGTTCGATCCACAGGCTTACTGGGACGAGTACCAGCTTGACGGCCTGACCATCAAAACCCTGCCGGGCGTGTTCAGCCGTGACGCGCTGGATACGGGCAGCAAGCTGCTGCTTTCCACCCTGACGCCGCACACCAAAGGCAAAGTGCTGGACGTGGGCTGCGGCGCGGGCGTGCTCTCTACCGTGCTCGCCAGCCATTCACCAAAAGTGCGCTTAACCCTGTGTGACGTGAGCGCCCCGGCGGTAGAAGCCAGCCGCGCAACGCTTGCGGCAAACGGCATTGAAGGGGAAGTGGTTGCCAGCAACGTCTTCTCTGACATTACCGGTCGTTTCGACATGATCATCTCCAACCCGCCGTTCCACGACGGAATGGAAACCAGCCTTGAAGCAGCCCAAACGCTGATCCGTGGCGCAACCCGTCACCTCAACAGCGGCGGCGAGCTGCGTATCGTTGCGAACGCCTTCCTGGCGTACCCGAAAGTGCTGGACGAAACCTTTGGCTTCCACGAAGTCATCGCCCAGACTGGCCGCTTCAAAGTCTACCGCACCGTCATGACGCGTCAGGCGAAGAAGTAATTCGCCATGCAGTGCAGGCCGGATAAGCGCAGGCGCCATCCGGCAACGGGCATCTCCGTTCCGGCCATTTTTGCAGCAATCAATAAAAGGTGCGCACTTTTCAGTTGACGTAAAGCTGAAAACATCTAGAATGCGCCTCCGTGGTTACGATACTTTTACAGTATCGATGGTATGCGAAGGTGGCGGAATTGGTAGACGCGCTAGCTTCAGGTGTTAGTGTCCTTACGGATGTGGGGGTTCGAGTCCCCCCCCTCGCACCATAAATCACGTTGATATTGCTCGCACTGGGCGAAGGTGGCGGAATTGGTAGACGCGCTAGCTTCAGGTGTTAGTGTCCTTACGGATGTGGGGGTTCGAGTCCCCCCCCTCGCACCAACGAGGCGATATCATAAAGAGTAAGATGACTGTGCGAAGGTGGCGGAATTGGTAGACGCGCTAGCTTCAGGTGTTAGTGTCCTTACGGATGTGGGGGTTCGAGTCCCCCCCCTCGCACCAATTATCTTACCTTCCTCTGAAGTACCTCTTGTTTTTTCTGTTATTTCAAACTCATCAGAATTACCAGTATTCCACTGACCAATGCGATGCACGAAGGCAGCAGCACAAAGTGCCGTAATTGCTTATGCCAGATCATCCCTGACGTGACTAACAGCCCAGAAACAATAATGGCTTTCCAGATATCGATGGAGAGATCGGCAAACAGCAGGCCGCCAATAATTGCTCCAGGCAGCAACACTCCCCAACCACTTCCCAGCGCTTTGCTCAACATGGTTTGCCCTTTCGCATCAATAATGATAACCAATATCATATGATAACAATTATCATTTGTCAGCATTCATCATCAAAATCCATCGACCTTTACCTTTCCCATAATGACAGGAAATGCCTAAGGTGATAAATTGCTCATCTGTTAACTCCTTATAAAGATTTTCTGATAATTACTATTCATCTTTTTTGCTTTTACTATTTTCTAACAACACCTATTCATTTGTTTTAATTAAATATTAATAAAAAAGCATTACTATGACATCACAATCCTGGCGGTCTTTGGTCAACAGCAAATATCAATTATCTTTACGTTTATTTCTCTTTCTGAACGCAACCTCAGCGGTGTTCTCGGTAACAAACCCGCTCTATTCTGTTCGCCTGTTCTCGTTCCCCCTGGTGGCTATTTTTATTCTCAGCACGGGATTGTTCGCCTGGCACTGGAAAGAGAAAACCCGGAAGGTCAATATTCCCGTCGTTTCAGCGATCTTCGGTATTTTGTGGGCCTGGCAAATCGTCTCGAAATTTTCGTTAATTACGCACGATCGGGCGACATATTTAGTCATGGTACTCTTAACGGTGCTTTTTATTGGCTCCCTGGCATTTGCCAGTAATATCAAGGCATTTACTCTTCATTCGCTACCCGCCTTTATTGCCTGCCTGTGGTTAGGCAGTCATGAGAGCTGGCTGAGAATGATCTACTCCTTTGCCCTTCCGGTGGCGGCGATTGGCATACATAACATCCTGCAAAAACGTAACGATCGCTTTGCCCAGACGCTTCTTTCCCAGCTTCTGGAAGAACGCGAGACGCTTTCCGATCTCAGCATGATGGATCCGCTCACCGGCCTGTATAACCGTCGCGGCCTGCAAAGCCGGCTGGAAAACCTGCCGAGAGTCGATAATGGTGAACACTTCGTTATGCTTCTGGATATCGACCATTTTAAGGCATACAACGACCATTACGGCCACATGATGGGCGACCAGGCGCTGATCCGGGTCTCAGCGGCGATCCGTGATGCCGTACGCTCGCGTGATATCGTCGCGCGCTTTGGCGGAGAGGAGTTTATGGTATTGCTGACGAGCATCTCGCTCGACCATGCCCGCCAGACGGCCGAGCGGATCCGCCAGAAAGTCTACGATTTAAAAATTCCGCATATGTTCAACGAAAGCGTGGCAACAAACGTCACCATCAGTATCGGTATTGCCATCTATGATGACGATGACCCGGAAGGCGCGCTGGAGAAAGCGGATAAAGCCCTCTACGAAGCGAAGCACATGGGGCGTAATAACATCCTGCTCAGCGACGAGCTGCAGACAGCTTAAGCCCGACATCCAACATTCAGGACAAAAGGCTTGCGATCGTTTTTATCTATAGTTAGGATTGGCAATCATTATCATTTAGATTCCTATCCTTATGGCGACACGTACCGCACAAGCCGTTGACTCACTTCTCTGGCGAGCCCCTCTCTCCACAGGGAGCGTTACGCTTGCGGATGCTATTCGGGACAGGATTGCCGACACCCGCGCCCATCTGCTGGATTTTATCAAGCTGGATGAGCCTCACCCGCATAACACCATGACACTTGCCGAATGGCAGCGTCCGGCAGAACGCCAGTCGCTGCTGGCGGCGTATTCCGACCACATCTATCGCAATCAACCGACCCTTGCGCGGGAAAATAAACCCCTGCTCTCTCTTTGGGCGCAATGGTATATCGGGTTGATGGTCCCGCCGATCATGGTGGCCTTGTTAACCCAGGACACGATGCTGGATCTCTCCCCGGAACATTTCCACGTTGAGTTCCATGAAACCGGGCGTGCGGCCTGCTTTTGGATTGACGTTCACGAAGATATGAGTGCCGGACAGCGCTCAGCTCAGGAGCGCATGGAACAGCTCATCACTCAGGCGTTGATGCCGGTCATTGACGTGCTTGAGCAGACGGGAGAAATTAATGGAAAGCTTATCTGGAGTAATACCGGTTATCTGATCCACTGGTATTTAACAGAGATGAAACCGCTGCTGGGCGATGAGAAAGTGGATGCTCTGCGCCAGTCCTGTTTCTTTGCAAAGCAGCTTTCTGATGGGCGGGATAACCCTTTATTCCGTACCGTCGTCCCGCGTGACGGCCTTCTGGTGCGCCGTACCTGCTGCCAGCGCAATCGCCTGCCTGACGTTCAGCAGTGCGGGGATTGCACGCTGAAGTAGCCGGGCCCGGCCTGATGCCCTCACCCTGACCCTCTCCCACAGGGAGAGGGAACAAACACTAAAAACGGCAACATGAGTTGCCGTTTTGCTTTTACCTAGGCTACCTGCTGATTTTCCTCTTCCGCATTACGCTGCGCTTCTTCCGCTTCCTGCTCCAGCAACTGCTTCTCGTACACTTTAAAGAACGGGTAGTAGATAATGGCCGATACGCAGGCCAGCACAACGACGAGAATAGCCGCGCGGAAATCCCAGCCCAGCGCCCATGCCGCGCCTATCGGAGCAGGTGCTGTCCAGGGAACCACAGAGATGACACGACCAATCAGATCAAACGTCATCGCCGCCCAGGCCAGCACAGCGTTTACCATCGGAGCAAGCAGGAATGGAATAAAGAACACCGGGTTCATCACAATCGGCGTACCAAAGATGACGGGTTCGTTGATGTTAAAGAAGCTGGGCACCACGCTCAGACGCCCGATTGAACGCAGGTGCGCAGAGCGGCTACGCAGATAGCAGATCACCAGCCCCATCGTTGCACCAGAGCCACCGATCACGATAAAGAACGTCCAGAATGCTTCCATAAAAATGTGTGGCAGAGGTTGGCTTGCCGCCAGCGCGGTCTGGTTAGCGCCCAGGTTGGTCAGCCAGAACATCTGCAGCATCCCGGAGACAATGGCAGCCCCGTGGATCCCGGCAAACCACAGCAAGTGACCAATCAGTACCGCCAGCAGGATAGCAGGCAGCGAGTCAGCAGCGGATACCAGCGGTTTGAAGATCGACATAATAGCCTGTGGGATCAACATACCAAACTGAGACTGAATCAGCAGGCTCAGCGGGTACAGCGTCAGCACAACCACCAGTACCGGTATCAGCAGATCAAAGGAGTTTTTGATCATCGGTGGCACCTGGTCCGGCAGGCGAATACCAATATTGTGCGCTTTCAGGAAACGCATCATTTCAACGCAATACACCGCCACCAGAATGGCGGTAAAGATCCCCGTTCCGCCGAGGCTGTCGACGGGCAGGGTGCCTTTGGTTTTCGGCGCGGCAACCAGCAGAAACGCCATCAAAGACAGCATGGCGCACATGAACGGGTCAAGCTGATGAGATTTCACATAATGTTTGCCCAGGTTGTAGGCGATGGCCGCACAGATATAGATGGACATAATGCCCATCGTCATATCAAACGGGGTGAGAATTTGCCCTTCAAACTGCTTCGCCATATCCAGCCAGGCGCGAGCAAAGCCCCAGGTGGTATCAGGGGAGAACGGTGGGTAAGCAAATACCAGCAAGAATGAGCCCACTATCATGAACGGCATCGCAGAGATAAATCCATCACGAATAGCCATAACATGACGCTGGGAGGAGATTCGCCCGGCAATCGGGCTGACGTAATTTTCAACGAAACGGAATATCAGATTAAACGCAGCATGGTTGGCAGACATAGCAGCTCTCCTGTCAGACGTTCGTTACGGGCGAATTCGCGCCACACGTTGTTCCATAAATCAGCTTCACAACCTTGCCGGCTTGCGTACCAGCGGTACTGCTCAGAAGAAATGGTTTCATAATTAGCTCTTATTATTGGATACAGGGGACGTTACATTCTCAGTATTAATCTCTGATTCACGCTCTGCAACCGGTTACTGTAACCGGTTTCTGTGAATGTGAAGGCGATCCATAAATCGGCCCAACTGGATTTTTGTTACTGAAGAGATATTTACAGAACCTAAAGGCTTATGACAGATTACGCAGGATATTTGTCAGGAGGAAACAATGAGTTTGCAGTCTGTACAGCAGTTTTTTGCCGACAACGCCCCCGATGTCGAAATCATCGAGCTTAGCCAAAGCACCGCGACCGTGGCCCTGGCTGCTGCAGCGCATAACGTTGAACCGGGTCAAATCGCCAAGACGCTATCGTTAAAGGTTAAAAATGAAGTCATCCTCGTAGTGGCTAAAGGTGACGCACGGCTGGATAACAAGAAACTGAAAGACGTATTCGGCGCAAAAGCGCGCATGCTGAGCAGCGATGAAGTGGTCACCGTTACGGGTCATCCCGTGGGTGGCGTCTGCCCTTTCGGACTGGAAAATCCCCTCTCGGTATTCTGCGACGTTTCACTGAAACAGTACGCTGAAGTACTGCCAGCTGCCGGTGCCATTCACAGCGCGGTGCGTATTTCTCCCGACAGAATGGCAGAACTGACTGCGGCAAAATGGGTGGATGTCTGCATTTGATTGTTGCGCCAGAAGCGTTCTGGCGCATGACAAACAGTTAAGAGAATGAAGGTACACTCAACGCCGAGCGACGCGGCTCGCGGGCGGGAAGATGAGCGAGGATATCTGCTGCATCCAGTAATCCCACATCAGAATTGACCCCGAGCTTTACCATCGCATTGAACTTGTGCGCCCTGATGGTCTTAATATTGCGCTCAAGCTGTGTCGCAATTTCCGGGATGGAATAGCCCGACGACATATAACGCAAAATTGCCCGTTCGGTGGGGCTCAACATGCGGTTCTGATTCACATACCAGTGATTGTACATGTTGTCGTTTACACGATGCGTTTCATTAAGAAACGTCAGCATTCCTTCGATCAACTGCTCAAGCGACACCGATTTACTGATTATCCCGTGCAGGCGTGCCGGAGAAAGATGGCAAATCAGCCTCGCTTCTACATCATCTGACGCCAGTACAATACGCTGGATATTGCCGTGTGAGAACGTCAGATCACGCAGGCTTGCCAGACAGTTACGACGCTCCTCACGCGCATCGGATAGTGAGTAAATAACCGAATAAAAAGCGGTCTGGGAAAGTGCGTCTTTAAAACTGTCGAATCGACTAAACAGGTGGACCTGATAGCGGCTGAATGCAGGCAAAGCAAAAATATGCTGCAGCCCAACAGCACTCATTACGCAATTTTCGATGACGGCGATATGTCTTGTTGCTGCGGTCTCTTCCATTCCTCAAACTCTCCATAGGCCGACATTAAACTCAGTTCTCGCATCCCCTGTGTACTGCTAATCCAGGCATACATATCGGCATTGCTTCGCAGGGACAACCTGCGCATCGCACTGTTCTTTTGTGCACTGATCGTTTTGTTACTCTTCTTCAATAACGTCGCGATTTGGTTAATACACCAGCCTTTCCCCAGCAGGCGCAATACTTTGCGCTCAGAGTGAGTTAGCGCGATAAAGCTCTCAGACTCTTCTTCAGGCTCAGGATTTTCTGGCATTAACAACGTCTGGCTAATTCGTTCTGCTCGTTCACTTCCGGCACGAATAGCATTAATGACCCCTTCGATCGGTTCCATATCGGACAGCAAGGTGCTTTCAGGACGCATGAGTAATTCTACCGCCAGCGGGTAGAGTGGGCGGGAAACTAAAAAGATCCAATGGATATCCCGATACTGATTCAGCAGCCCATAATATTGCTCGAGCGTACCGCGAGGATTCCGATAATCGCCAGAAATATCAGCGACAACCACACTGGCGCGGCGGAGTTGCAGCAGTGTTAACTCCTGAATAGAGCGGCAAAAAGTCAGTTCATACTCGGGGAAATGGCGAACCATGACCCCACCAAGCCCGGATTGCATTACGGGTATCTTACTAATCACAACTCCGTGTTTACCTTTCAATGGCAACATAGAACCTCCGAGTCCATTCTTCATTTTCTAAATAGCGATAAAACGCATTGAGATAAAATTATTTCATCCCTGAGTGCACACAATAAAAATAATGCCAATTTTAAGAAAATCTTTACAAGATTAAGAAATGCCCAAAACAGGGTTAATATCTCACAAATAACAAACAAATTTAATTACGGTTACCTGAAAAGAACGAAAATATAAAATTAGAAATACTTAATATTTGTGAAATATATTCTTACCCCTAAAATATTCATTAAATAAATATTATTACCCCCTTTCCTACACTCTCTATCGTGAGGCTGTTTGCACAAATCTTGATCTGACCCAGAGCAAGTGACACCGCACTTTGTGCTAAAAATAAGCATTCCGGGCCAACAGGCAAGCTATCCATCCTCTCTTCAGGGCAATGCATGCAAGATCAGTCAACGCAACGCGCAACGACGCGGATATGTATTCAATGCGGGCTTTTTCTCTTACAACACGGGGCAGAAAGCGCCCTTGTCGAGGAACTCTCAACACGTCTTGGCGTGGCGCTCGGCATGGACAGCGTCGAAAGTTCCATCTCGTCGAATGCCATTGTTCTGACCACCATAAAAGATGGGCAGTGCCTGACCTCCACCCGTAAAAATCACGATCGCGGCATCAATATGCACGTCGTGACGGAAGTGCAGCACATCGTCATTCTTGCCGAGCATAAACTGCTGGATCTCAAAGAGATTGAGAAACGGTTCGCGCAAATCAAACCGTTACGCTACCCGCGCTGGCTGGTGGTGATAATGGTTGGGCTGTCGTGCGCCTGTTTTTGCAAACTCAACCAGGGCGGATGGGACGGTGCCATCATCACCTTTTTCGCCAGCAGTATCGCCATGTATGTCCGCCAGCTGTTGACCCACCGGCAGCTGCACCCGCAAATAAACTTCTGCGTTACCGCTTTTGTCGCTACCACGGTTTCTGGCCTGCTGCTGCGCCTGCCGCAGTTTGACGACACCCCGACGATTGCCATGGCCGCCAGCGTGCTTCTGCTGGTCCCGGGCTTCCCGCTGATTAACGCCGTGGCTGACATGTTTAAAGGGCACATCAATACCGGGCTGGCGCGCTGGGCGATTGCCAGTCTTCTGACGCTCGCCACCTGCATCGGCGTGGTGATGGCGATGACGCTGTGGGGGTTACGCGGATGGGCATAATCGAATTTCTCCTTGCGCTGGCGCAGGACATGCTTCTGGCCGCCATTCCCGCCGTCGGCTTTGCGATGGTGTTCAACGTGCCGCAGCGCGCGTTGCCCTGGTGTGCGCTGCTGGGGGCCATTGGCCACGGCTCACGCATGGTTATGATGACGGCAGGATTCAACATCGAATGGTCAACGTTTATGGCCTCGATGCTGGTCGGCAGCATTGGCATTCAGTGGTCACGCTGGTATCTGGCGCATCCAAAGGTCTTTACCGTGGCGGCCGTTATTCCGATGTTCCCGGGGATCTCCGCCTATACCGCGATGATTTCAGCGGTAAAGATCAGCCATTTTGGTTACACCGAGCCGCAAATGATCCTCCTGCTGAGCAACTTCCTGAAGGCGTCTTCCATTGTCGGGGCGCTCTCCATCGGGCTGTCGATTCCCGGCCTGTGGCTTTACCGCAAGCGTCCGCGCGTTTGAGATTTGTGTTATCACGCTGCCATGGTAATAATCCCTGCATTCTGTTTGGTGACGATAAGGAAAGGATGTGGCTAACCCTGGCAGCGAAAACCCGGAACACAATGAAGGATCCAGCCTGAAGGAAAACATTTTCCAGAGCGCCATTGCGCTGTTTGCCGAATATGGGCTAAACGGTGCCCGCATGGAGCAAATCGCCGAGAAAGCCGGTACGACCAAACGGATGGTGGTGTATCACTTTAAGAATAAAGAAAACCTGTATCTTCTGGCTCTGGAGTACGTTTACACCCAGATCCGCGCCAGTGAAAAACAGCTCAGCCTTGCCGGTATGCCACCGGTAGAAGCGCTGGTTCATCTTGTTGAAGCGACCTTTGACTACCACGCCGACCACCCGGACTACATTCGCATCATCTGTATGGAGAACATGCAGCGCGGCCGCTTCATGCAGCAGTCCAGCTACCTGCGCCAGGTTAACCGCAGCGCGCTGGAACTGCTGGAAGCCATACTTCAGCGCGGGAAAGAGAAGCAGCTATTCAATCAGACGGTAGACGCGCGCGACCTTCACCGTCTGATCAGCAGCTTCAGCTTCCATTATGTTGCCAACAGCTACACCTTTACGCTGCTGTTCGAAGAGGGAGCAGACGAAGCCGCGCAGCGTCAGCACTATCGGAAAATGGCGGTCCAGGTAGCACTTCGCTATACCTGCCCATAAAATAGCTTGCAATTATATCGTGCACTATCTATATTCATCTCATGAACGCAAAAACGAACGACACCACCGCGGCGCTGCTGCTGGATAACCAGCTCTGTTTTGCCCTCTACTCGGCAAACCTGGCGCT
>NZ_JAIHAZ010000179.1:0-527 GCF_019718755.1 Enterobacter sp. RIT637 | reverse complement strand
CTGATGGCGAGCTACGTGCGACAACCCGCCCATTTCGCCATGAACGCGCACTTTCTCTGCTCGGAGGCGCTGAGCCACACGCCGGACGGCGAACTGCGGGGGCGCTGGCTGATGCTGCAAACCTCGGCATTCACCGCCGGTGGCGCGCACCTGAACGCGGCGGAAATCTGCGTCACTTTTGCGCGCGACGCGAACGGCATGGCGATACGCCACTTCACCACCCGCAACCTGTTCAGCCGACCGGTGGACCACTGGCATGCGGCGGATGCGTTACCTGTCCCTGAGAAAAATAACGACGTGCAGGAGAAATAGACATGCAATGTGATCACCTGATAACCATCAAAAACATCGACACTTCGCCGCAGGCGATACCGGACGCGGCAGAGATAGCGGCGCTGGTACAGTCCGAACGCGTACACACGTCGCTCTACACCTCGGACGATCTGTTCCAGCTCGAACTGGATCGCATCTTCAGCAAGACCTGGGTCTGGGTGGCACACGCCAGTGAAATCCCGGAGACCGGGAGC
>NZ_JAIHAZ010000178.1:0-527 GCF_019718755.1 Enterobacter sp. RIT637 | reverse complement strand
ATTCCTACATTATCGCGGCCTACTCCGCGGCTTATACCATCATGCAGCCAGTTGCGGGCTACCTTCTCGATATCCTCGGAACCAAAGTGGGCTACGCCTTCTTCGCTGTGACCTGGGCTATCTTCTGCGGCGCGACAGCGCTGGCAGGCAGCTGGGGTGGACTGGCACTGGCGCGTGGTGCGGTCGGTGCGGCAGAAGCGGCGATGATCCCTGCGGGTCTGAAAGCCAGCTCTGAGTGGTTCCCGGCAAAAGAGCGTTCTATCGCTGTAGGCTACTTCAACGTCGGTTCCTCTATCGGTGCGATGATTGCTCCGCCGCTGGTCGTGTGGGCGATTGTGATGCACAGCTGGCAGTTAGCGTTCATTATCTCCGGTGTGCTGAGCTTTGCCTGGGCGATGGCGTGGCTGATCTTCTACAAACACCCGCGCGATCAGAAGAAACTGTCTGACGAGGAACGCGACTACATCATTGGTGGTCAGGAATCCCATCACCAGACCAACAACGGTAAAAAAATGTCCGTCTGGCAG
>NZ_JAIHAZ010000177.1:0-527 GCF_019718755.1 Enterobacter sp. RIT637 | reverse complement strand
GAACGGCCTGCTGGGCGAAGTGACGGCGAAAGACGACGGCACCTGGAGCTTCTCACCGGTCGCGAAGCTGCCGGAAGGCGAGCACCGCTTCCACGTGACGGCGACGGACAAGGCGGGCAACACCAGCCAGGATTCAGACGACTTCGTCCTGACCCTGGACTACACCGCTCCGGACGCCAGCAAGCTTGCGATCACCGAAGTCTATGACGACGTGAAAGCGTCAGGCGTGGTGGCTTCCGGCGGGGAAACCGACGATAACCGTCCGCTGATCAAGGGTACCGGCGCAGAGCCGGGCAACACCATCACCGTATACAACGGCGACAAGGTGATTGGCACCGCCAAAGTACAGGCAGACGGCACCTGGTCCCTCGAACCGACCACCCCGCTGCCGGACGGCAAATACACCCTGACGGCGAAAGAGACCGACGGCGTGGGCAACGTCTCCGGTCCGTCCGCGGAATACGTCATCAACGTGGCCACCGTGCCGCCGCAGGCGCCGACGCTGGACACCGTGTATGACGACGTGG
>NZ_JAIHAZ010000176.1:0-528 GCF_019718755.1 Enterobacter sp. RIT637 | reverse complement strand
GTAGAAAGAGGTCCGCCGGGAATATTGTATGAGATTGCGCATTAGCGCCGTACGACCTGCTTCTGGTAGCGAACGGGCGTAATGCCGTAGCGATGGGTAAAGGCGCGGGTGAGATGAGACTGATCGGTCAGCCCGGTCGCGGCGGCCACTTCAGCGGCCGGCATGCCGAGGGTGAGAAAATCTTTGGCGCGCCACAGACGGATCGCCATCAGCATCTGGTGCGGCGTCACGTGAAAGTGCGCTTTGAACTGGCGCTGGAAATGGTACGAACTCAGCGAGACCACGCGCGCCAGCTCATCCAGGGTCACCGGATGCATATAGTTGTCGTGAAGGTACTCGCGCGCCCGGTCGAAGCGGTGCGCCCCTTCCTGAATGACCGGAGCATGGCGCGCCAGCGGCTGAAATGTCTCGATCAGATCCAGCAGTAAGCCCTTCTGGGCCAGCGGATCGTCCGTGTGCCACAGTCCATAAATCAGCTGACAGATCTGCTGCGAACGCAGCGGGTCGTGGCGCGTGACGTCGCTAAAC
>NZ_JAIHAZ010000175.1:0-529 GCF_019718755.1 Enterobacter sp. RIT637 | reverse complement strand
GCATTGATGGCTTCTAGCAGCTGGGCTTTATCACCGTATTTGCTGGCGACGGACCCTTTCTGGTCAAACTCACCGAGATCGAAAAGATCGTAAGAGTCATATACGACGGAATACCCGCCCGATGCGCCTTTGCAAGCCGGAGGCAGCCAAATCATGTTGATGCCGATCTCGTTGAGATTGGGTGCCAGTGCAGTGACTTCCTGCCACAGCTCACCGCCTGTGGGGTAATACCAGTGAAAACATTGTAATAGAGTGGGGTTTTTCATCTTCCGTGCTCCAGAATGAGGACACAGAGAGTATGGTCGAGAAGAAAAGAATTAGCGGGTGAAATACGAAATTTCATTCACCCGCCAGGGCCACCGTCAATCTAGAGATCGTTGGGTAAAAGGATATTGCCTGATAGACGTCCATAGGTCGCATTAAGATTATGTTGTCGGGAGGTTTGCCCAACCAGAGCTTTTAACTCTTCCATACGCTGATGCAATAACGCTTTGAGTTCCACCTCATTGCTGAGGATCTGTTTCAGAAT
>NZ_JAIHAZ010000174.1:0-529 GCF_019718755.1 Enterobacter sp. RIT637 | reverse complement strand
ATATTGATTGGCTCAACATTAGATTAGTCGGGTTCGCTGCTTGTACGGGACGGACCCTCTCAAAGACATCAAGGTCCGCTCAGAGCGAAAAGCGGACGATGAAGTGAGCCATTTATGTCCATCACATCTGCGGCGACGTAGAATAGGACGCGTCGCCACAAAACCAAAGCACCTACCGAGCAGGTGCTTTAGTCTGAATAAAATGAATCAAACTCTTCCGAGCAGAATATTCAACATGCGTCTCAAAGGTTCGGCAGCCCCCCACAATAGCTGATCGCCTACCATTAAAACTGAATAGATAGGGTCATTGTATAGCGACATTTTCTTATAACGGCCAATTCCTACTTTAAGCGAACCGCTGATATAGGCAGGAGTCAATTTACTGACACTCTCCACCTTTTATTGGGCACATAATTAACCCAGGGATGGGAATGCGCCACTAACTCCGCAAATTCTGTTTCGCTGACTTCACGCTTGAGCTTCACGGTGATTGCAGCACTGTGGCAACGGATCACACCGACCCGTATGC
>NZ_JAIHAZ010000173.1:0-530 GCF_019718755.1 Enterobacter sp. RIT637 | reverse complement strand
TTATCAACCTGAAGAAAGTTGAAGAGCGCGAACTGCCAGAACTGACTGAAGAGTTCATCAAACGTTTCGGCGTTGAAGATGGCTCCGTTGCCGGTCTGCGTGCAGAAGTGCGTAAAAACATGGAGCGCGAGCTGAACGGCGCCGTGCGTAACCGTGTGAAATCTCAGGCTATCGAAGGTCTGGTGAAAGCGAACGAAATCGACGTTCCTGCAGCACTGATTGACAGCGAAATCGACGTTCTGCGTCGCCAGGCTACACAGCGCTTCGGAGGCAACCAGCAGCAAGCGCTGGAACTGCCTCGCGAACTGTTCGAAGAGCAGGCTAAACGCCGCGTTGTAGTCGGTCTGCTGCTGGGCGAAGTGATTCGTACCCACGAGCTGAAAGCTGACGAAGATCGCGTGAAAGGCCTGATCGAAGAGATGGCTTCTGCTTACGAAGATCCGCGTGAAGTGGTTGAGTTCTACGGCAGCAACAAAGAGCTGATGGACAACATGCGCAACGTAGCCCTGGAAGAGCAGGCTGTTGAAGCG
>NZ_JAIHAZ010000172.1:0-530 GCF_019718755.1 Enterobacter sp. RIT637 | reverse complement strand
TACCTGCGACGTCAACTGCGCCTTCAACGCATAATTATGGTAAATTACCCTCCTTTTTGTTCGTTTTATAGTTGATACGTTGCTCTAATGTCGAAAATTTGGTCAAAAGAAGAGACTCTCTGGAGTTTCGCCCTCTATGGCACTGCCGTGGGCGCAGGAACCCTGTTCTTGCCCATTCAGCTCGGCTCCGCAGGCGCGATTGTCCTGCTCATTACGGCCCTTGTGGCTTATCCTTTAACCTACTGGCCGCACAAAGCGCTGGCCCAGTTTATCCTGTCGTCAAACGCCAAAGGCAGTGAAGGGATCACCAGCGAGGTGGCGCACTACTACGGCAAAAAGATCGGCAACCTGATCACCACCCTCTATTTTGTCGCCTTCTTCGTGGTGGTGCTGATTTATGCCGTGGCGATCACCAACTCAATAACAGAACAGCTGGCGAAGCATCTGACCGTCGACACCACCGTGCGCGTGCTGGTGAGTCTTGGCGTGGTGATGGTGCTGAATCTGATCTTCTTAACGGGCCGTCATAT
>NZ_JAIHAZ010000171.1:0-530 GCF_019718755.1 Enterobacter sp. RIT637 | reverse complement strand
GTACCGGTCATGCCCGCCAGTTTTTCATACAAACGGAAGTAGTTCTGGAAGGTGATAGAAGCCAGCGTCTGGTTTTCGTTCTGAATATCGACGCCTTCTTTCGCTTCCACAGCCTGGTGCAGACCATCAGACCAGCGACGGCCCTGCATGGTACGGCCAGTGTGTTCATCAACGATGATCACTTCGCCGTCTTTCACGATGTAATCCACATCGCGGGTGAACAGGACGTGAGCGCGCAATGCCGCAGTAACGTGGTGCATCAGCATGATGTTGGTCGGGGAGTAAAGTGACTCGCCCTCTTCCATAATGCCCTGCTCAACCAGCAGCTCTTCAATCTGGACCAGACCGCGTTCGGTCAGGTTCACCTGACGCGCTTTTTCATCCACGGAGAAGTGGCCTTCGCCCTGGAAGGTATCAGAATCTTCTTTCTCCTGACGAATCAGGTGCGGGATGATTTTGTCGACTTTACGGTACATCTCGGAGCTGTCTTCAGCCGGGCCGGAGATGATCAGCGGAGTACGGGCTTCATC
>NZ_JAIHAZ010000170.1:0-531 GCF_019718755.1 Enterobacter sp. RIT637 | reverse complement strand
AACCCTGGCGGTGGTGCTAACGGCAATGCAGGCGGGAACGGCGGCAAGAAGCCGATGACCACCCCTGCAACCGATGCCATACTGGCCATGTCCAATGCAGGTCTGAACGTCATCCACTCTGAGCTGGATGGCCTGCGCACATATCGCGCGAGTCTGGATAAAACCGGACCAGAAAGCAACGTATGGGGACACTACCTCGGCAGTAAAAGTGACATTGATACAAGCAATGGCACGGCCTATAAGTTGAGCCAGAACGGACTTGAGATCGGTGCTGACACCAGGACAGACTTTGCGCGCGGCAGCCTCGTCGCCGGCGCATTCATGTCCTTTAGCGATAACAAAGTGAAACATGCCCGCGGCGGTACAAGCAAAATCGACAGCTACGGTCTCGGTCTGTATGCAACCTGGTACGACGCAAGTGGGTTCTACGCTGACGGTGTAGTCAAAGGTAACCGTCTTAACAACAAACTGAGAGCAGTTATGACTAATGGAGGTAGAACCGGCGGTGACTGGACTCAATATGCACTCAGC
>NZ_JAIHAZ010000016.1:0-120380 GCF_019718755.1 Enterobacter sp. RIT637 | reverse complement strand
GCCTGGCGGCTTTAGCGCGGTGGTCCCACCTGACCCCATGCCGAACTCAGAAGTGAAACGCCGTAGCGCCGATGGTAGTGTGGGGTCTCCCCATGTGAGAGTAGGGAACTGCCAGGCATCAATTAAGTAGAGAGGCCATCCGAAAGGATGGCCTTTTTGCGTTCTGAACTAACGTACTTTGTAGGCCGGGTAAGGCAAAGCCGCCACCCGGCAAGTCAGATCGCACTCCACGCTACAATAAACTCCGCAATCCCATCCACATCATTTAAATCCAGCACCGGAACTTCAAGCGGCAATACAACATCACTGGCCACCGCAATCACATGCTCATCCAGCGTTAACTCACTAACATCATGCCCGGCATCGCTTCTGAATAGCAGGATCTTCGCCACAGCCTCGTGCTTAAACCCCTCAACCAGCACCAGATCCAGCGTGGAGTGATCCATCCGGCTGACCAGATACGCGAGATCCAATGGCGCCTCATCGGGGGTTTCTGTCATCAACGCCCAGCGCTGAGTGCTTGCCACCATCGTTTGTGCCGCACCCGCTTTACGCAGCTCATAGCTGTCTTTACCCGGCTTATCGACATCCATATTATGATGCGTGTGCTTAATCAAACCTGGACGAATACCTCTGGCGCACAGTGCTGGTATCAGCTTTTTGAGTAACGTGGTTTTTCCGGTACCACTCCAGGCGGAAATTGCTAAAACAGGTGTCATTTCTTCTCCTGCAAAGCCTGCAAATCTTCTGTCGTATTCACGTTCACAAATGCTGGCTTCAAATCGCTAAAATCAACCGGATGCCCGCCTGCCCGCCGCATAAACACCATTACCCTTCTTTCTCCAGCAGCCAGATAAGCCTGCAGGTCAGAAACTAACGATATATGAATCAGTGTGATAGTTGGATGATCACGCTCACCGTCATGTACCCAAACCACGGGCGAGTCACCGCGCTGTTGTACCATGCGTTCTACCAGGCAAGCCGGGATAAACGGTGTATCGCAGGAGCAAAAGAGAAACCACTCTCCCTTGGCCTGCTGCATGACCGAGAGCATCCCAGCCAAAGGCCCCGGATAATCTGCCAGGTTATCCTGATAAACGGGAAATCCGCTGCGTTGGTAAACAGCGATATGACGATTAGCACTGAGCACGATTGTCGACACCTGATCTGCAAGCGCATCAGCGACATGCTGCCATAAGGGCTTGCCATTCAGCTGCTGTAACCCCTTATCTTCTCCACCCATTCGGGTCGCTCTGCCACCGGCCAGAACGACACCGATGATTTTCTGGCACTCATTCACTAATATCGCCTCTTTTATTGTGGGATTGACCCTGCTAACGTGTCTCTCTAAATGAAAGGAGCACCACCATGAAATGTAAACGTCTGAATGAAGTTATTGAACTCCTCCAGCCGGCCTGGCAAAAAGAGCCAGAGCTGAATCTGATGCAATTTTTACAGAAACTGGCGAAAGAGTCAGGTTTTGACGGCGAACTGGAAGACCTTTCTGACGACATCCTGATCTACCACCTTAAAATGCGTGATTCAGCCAAAGACGCTGTTATTCCTGGTATTCAGAAAGATTATGAGGAAGATTTTAAAAGCGCATTGCTGCGCGCGCGTGGGGTAATTAAAGAGTAAAAGCTTGTAAGCGGAGCCACCGAAATCGCCACAAGATGATATCCTGAATCATTCGTATAATTTCCGGATGATCGGATGAACGACCAGGCTTTTACTTTCCAGACATTACACCCGGATACCATTATGGACGCCCTGTTCGATCAGGGTATTCGAGTGGATTCCGGGTTAACCCCTTTAAATAGCTACGAAAATCGCGTCTATCAGTTTCAGGATGAGGAGCGCCAGCGCTTCGTTGTAAAGTTCTATCGTCCTAAGCGTTGGTCTGCAGAACAAATTCAGGAAGAGCATCAGTTTGCCCACGATCTGCTGGATGACGATGTTCCCGTCGCTGCACCGTTGAAATTTAACAACCAAACGCTGCTTACCCACGAAGGGTTTTATTACGCTGTTTTCCCCAGCCTGGGTGGTCGTCAGTTTGAAGCTGATAATATCGACCAAATGGAATGGGTTGCCCGCTACCTGGGGCGCATTCATCAGACGGGACGTAAAAAGCCGTTTATTGCCCGCCCGACCATCGGTGTTCAGGAATACCTTACCGAGCCACGGCAGGTATTCGAAACCTCGGCACTTATTCCTGGTGGATTAAAGGCTAATTTCCTTAGCGCGACCGACAAACTTATTGAGGCGGTTGAAGCCTGTTGGCGTAACGATATCCCCACTCTGCGTCTGCACGGAGATTGCCATGCTGGCAATATTCTCTGGCGCGATGGCCCACTGTTTGTCGATCTCGATGATGCGCGCATGGGGCCAGCGGTACAGGATCTGTGGATGCTGCTCAATGGTGATAAAGCCGAGCAGAGAATGCAGCTTGAAACCATTATTGAAGCATATGAAGAATTTAGCCCCTTTAATTCAGACGAAATTGCCTTGATAGAGCCTTTACGAGCGATGCGTTTTGTTTATTATCTCGCATGGTTAATCAGGCGTTGGGATGATCCCGCATTTCCCCGAAATTTCCCGTGGCTTACCGGAGAGGATTACTGGCGCAGCCAGATATCCACATTTACTGAGCAGGTTAAGGTTCTGCAAGAACCCCCTCTGCAATTAACGCCGATGTATTAATTGGACACACCCAGGAGAGAGTTGATCATGAAAAAAATTTGGCTGGCGCTGGCAGGTATGATTCTGGCATTTAGCGCTTCTGCTGCACAGTTTACCGATGGTAAGCAGTACATCACGCTGGACAAGCCAGTGGCCGGAGAGCCACAGGTTCTGGAGTTCTTCTCGTTCTATTGCCCACACTGCTACGAGTTTGAGCAGGTGCTGCATGTTTCTGACAACGTGAAGAAAAAGCTGCCAGAAGGCACCAAAATGACGAAATACCACGTTGAGTTCCTGGGCCCGTTGGGCAAAGACCTGACTCAGGCGTGGGCGGTAGCTATCGCACTGGGCGTGGAAGATAAGATCACCGCCCCAATGTTTGAAGCCGTACAGAAAACCCAGACCGTTCAGACCACCGCGGATATCCGTAAAGTGTTTGTGGATGCCGGTGTGAAAGGTGAAGAGTACGATGCGGCCTGGAACAGCTTTGTGGTGAAATCTCTCGTTGCTCAGCAGGAAAAAGCCGCCGCTGACCTGCAGTTGCAGGGCGTACCAGCGATGTATGTTAACGGAAAATACCAGGTGAATACGCGTGGTATGGATACCAGCAGCATGGATATCTTCGTACAACAGTATGCTGATACCGTGAAATATCTGGTTGAGAAGAAGTAAGATTGTTGATGTAAAAACGCCGGTCAATGACCGGCGTTTTTGTAGGAAGCTTTAATGTTATCTATCTGCTCGTCTTTCTCTTTCCAGAGCGTATTAAGCCAAAGCTGGAAACGACGTTTAAAATTCTTATCGTTTACATAATCACCGTGCAGTTCCGTCTCAACAGGCACCAGATCAACGTGAACCACAATACGCGTCAGTTTGCCGCTGAGCATGTCATAAAATGGCGTCTTATCGTTCTCCGGGTAGCAAAGCGTAACGTTTAATAATTTATCGAACTGCTCGCCCAATACGTTTAATGCCATCGCAATGCCCGCAGCTTTTGGCGGCAGTAAGTTCTGATAAGGGGAGCGAGTCTGACTACGCTTCTCTTCGGTAAAACGAGAGCCTTCTACAAAGTTAACAATCGTCGTTGGATGTGCGCGAAATTTTTCGCAGGAGCGGCGTGTGGTTTCAACATCTTTGCCGCGCCGTTCCGGGTGACGAAGTAAATAGCTGCGTGAATAGCGTTTCATAAACGGCATATCCAGCGCCCAGCAGGCCAGGCCAATGAAAGGCACCCAGGCCAGTTGCTGTTTCAGGAAATATTTATTCATCGGGATATGTTTGCGAAACAGCACACATAACACCACGATGTCAGCCCAGCTGTGATGATTGCAGATCAGCAGATACCAGTTCTTTTTGTTAAGTCTTTCCAGACCCTGAACATCCCACTTCAGGTGCGGGTTAAGGCACAGCAGAATCGCCAGCCCTTCGCACCAGCAATACATCATAAAATTACAAAACGCAGAAACGGCTCGCCACACCGAGTGCACAGGCAGCAGCAGCTTAATCATTCCGGCAATAATGATCGGCACTGAACAGGCGATGGTGACCAGAATGGTTGAAATGATGCTTAACAGTAATGTTATTGCAGCGAGCAATCTCGACATAATCAGTATTTTCAGGTGGTTAGCTTAAATTAAGCCGCCGCATATCCGGCGCAGGGCGCTGAGTTTATCAGAAAACAGACAAAAGAATGGTGCTTTCACACGGCGGGGGAGCGGCTTTTACCTGCTACAGCAGATTTCTCTACGATTACGTAATAAATGATGCTTATATCCACATAGACTAAATTGTCATCAGTTAGCATTATGGGTAATGATCACTGGTTTAATATGATGATAATAAACAATAAATTATATCGAGGATCGGTATTTTTACGGCTGTTATTCATATGAATTGAAAGTATGCACAAACTTATCCACAGTTTGATTTTTGCGAGCGATCCTCACGATCGCAAAATCTTTTCCTGTATCCGGCGCTAATAACTGATGTTTTCATCCTTCTGTGGCATCCTTTACCCATAAATTGATTAAAGGCACGGACATTATGGTTCAGATCCCAGAAAACCCTCTTATTCTCGTCGACGGCTCATCTTACCTGTATCGGGCATACCATGCGTTTCCTCCTCTGACCAACAGCGCAGGGGAACCCACCGGCGCAATGTACGGCGTGCTGAACATGCTGCGCAGCCTGATCCTTCAGTATCAGCCAACTCATGCGGCAGTGGTATTTGATGCAAAAGGTAAAACCTTCCGCGACGAGTTGTTTGAGCATTACAAATCCCATCGTCCGCCTATGCCTGACGATCTGCGAGCGCAGATCGAGCCGCTGCACACCATGGTGAAAGCGATGGGGCTGCCGTTGCTCGCCGTTTCAGGCGTTGAGGCCGATGACGTCATCGGCACGCTGGCGCATGAAGCAGAAAAAATGGGCCGTCCTGTACTGATCAGCACCGGTGATAAAGATATGGCGCAGCTTGTGACGCCAGGGATCACCCTGATTAACACCATGACCAACACCATTCTGGGGCCTGAAGAAGTCGTCGCAAAATATGGCGTGCCGCCTGAGCTGATTATTGATTTCCTCGCGTTGATGGGCGACTCCTCGGATAACATCCCCGGTGTGCCGGGCGTCGGTGAAAAAACCGCGCAGGCGCTGCTTCAGGGGCTGGGAGGGCTGGATACGCTCTACGCGGAATCGGATAAAATCGCCGGGCTCACCTTCCGTGGTGCGAAAACCATGGCGGCGAAGCTGGAAGATAACAAAGAGGTGGCTTATCTCTCCTATAAGCTGGCCACAATCAAAACCGATGTCGAGCTGGAACTGGGCTGTGAGCAGCTTGAAGTGCAACAGCCTTCCGCTGACGATCTGCTGAGCCTGTTTAAGAAATACGAATTTAAGCGCTGGACCACTGACGTGGAAGCTGGCAAATGGCTGCAGGCAAAAGGCGCAAAACCTGCCGCGAAGCCGAAAGAGACGATAGTTGTGGATGCTGAAGAGCAGGCAGACGAAGAGGTCGTCGCGCTCTCCTTCGACAACTACGAAACCCTTCTTGAAGAGTCACAGCTGGTCGCCTGGATCGAGAAGCTAAAAAAAGCGCCGGTCTTTGCCTTTGACACCGAAACTGACAGCCTCGATAACATTTCGGCCAACATGGTGGGCCTGTCATTTGCGACAGAGCCGGGTATTGCCGCCTACGTTCCTGTTGCGCACGATTACCTGGATGCACCGGAGCAGATCTCCCGTGAACGCGCGCTTGAGCTGCTGAAGCCGATTCTGGAAGACGAAAAGGCGCTCAAGGTTGGGCAGAACCTGAAATATGACCGCGGCATTCTGCAAAACTACGGCATTGAACTGCGCGGCATCGCCTTCGACACCATGCTGGAATCCTACATTCTGGACAGCGTGGCAGGCCGTCATGATATGGATTCCTTATCCGACCGCTGGCTCAAGCACAAAACCATCACCTTTGAAGAGATTGCCGGAAAAGGGAAAAATCAGCTCACCTTTAACCAGATTGCCCTGGAAGAGGCGGGTCGTTATGCGGCTGAAGACGCCGATGTGACGCTGCAGCTGCACCTGAAGATGTGGCCAAAGCTGCAGAAGCATGAAGGTCCGCTGAACGTGTTCCAGCATATTGAGATGCCGCTGGTGCCCGTGCTGTCACGCATTGAACGTAACGGCGTAAAAATCGACCCAACAGTGCTGCATAATCACTCCGGGGAGCTGGCGCAGCGTTTGACCGAGCTCGAGCAAAAAGCGCATGAGCTTGCAGGCGAGCCGTTTAACCTGTCATCGCCTAAACAGCTGCAAACTATCCTGTTTGAAAAGCAGGGCATCAAGCCGCTGAAGAAAACCCCTGGCGGCGCACCGTCTACCTCAGAAGAGGTGCTGGAAGAGCTGGCGCTGGATTATCCACTGCCAAAAGTTATCCTCGAGTATCGCGGTCTGGCGAAGCTGAAATCGACCTACACCGATAAGCTGCCGTTGATGATTAACCCGAAAACGGGGCGCGTGCACACCTCTTATCACCAGGCTGTGGCGGCAACCGGGCGTCTGTCGTCGACCGATCCAAACCTGCAAAACATTCCTGTGCGCAATGAAGAAGGGCGTCGTATTCGCCAGGCTTTCATCGCTCCAGAAGATTATCTGATTGTCTCTGCGGACTACTCGCAAATTGAGCTGCGCATTATGGCGCACCTGTCGCGTGATAAGGGCCTGCTGACCGCGTTTGCCGAAGGGAAGGATATCCACCGGGCAACGGCCGCTGAAGTCTTTGGCCTGCCGCTGGAGAGCGTGACAAACGAACAGCGTCGCAGCGCGAAAGCGATTAACTTCGGTCTGATTTACGGGATGAGCGCCTTTGGCCTGTCACGCCAGCTCAACATTCCGCGTAAAGAGTCGCAGAAATATATGGATCTCTACTTCGAGCGCTACCCGGGCGTGCTGGAGTATATGGAACGTACCCGCGCGCAGGCGAAAGAGAAAGGCTACGTTGAAACGCTGGATGGTCGTCGTCTTTATCTGCCGGATATCAAGTCCAGCAACGCGGCGCGTCGTGCAGGCGCAGAGCGTGCGGCTATCAACGCCCCGATGCAGGGAACTGCTGCTGACATCATCAAGCGTGCGATGATCGCCGTGGATGCCTGGCTGGAAAAAGATAAACCGCGCGTGAAAATGATCATGCAGGTACACGATGAACTGGTGTTCGAAGTGCACAAAGACGATCTTGAAAAAGTGTCTCAGAAGATCCACGAACTGATGGAAAGCAGCATGAAGCTGGACGTTCCGTTGCTGGTGGAAGTGGGCAGTGGTGAAAACTGGGATCAGGCTCACTAAGGGTTCATGGAATAACGCGCGTTTTATGTAAGTTAGCAACATAGCGACGTGCGTTTTGTGACAATCATTAGAATTCCCTATGTAAAGAATGAAAAAAAACTACAAAAAGTGCTTTTTCTACAGATAAAAAAGGGGTAGAGTTAACGACGTAGGGTACAGAGGTAAGATGTTCTATCTTTCAGACCTTTTACTTCACGTAATCGGATTTGGCTGAATATTTTAGCCGCCCCAGTCAGTAATGACTGGGGCGTTTTTTATTGCGGCAAATAAAATGTCAGGCCAAAAAAAGCGCGGACATTGCCGCGCTCATATTTACTCTTCTTCCGCTTCTGTCGCGGGTTCCAGCTCGTTAAACCAACTGTCGAGCTTCTGACGCAGCTTATCCACGCCCTGCTTTTTCAGCGAAGAGAACGGCTCAACCTGCACATCACCGTTAAATGCCAGCACCGCTTCGCGAACCATATTCACCTGCGCTTTTCGCGCACCGCTAGCCAGCTTATCGGCTTTGGTCAGCAGAACCAGCACGGCGATATCGCTCTCTACAGCCCAGTCGATCATCTGCTGATCGAGATCTTTCAGCGGATGGCGGATATCCATTAGCACCACCAGACCTTTCAGGCACTGGCGTTTTTCCAGGTACTCACCCAGCGCACGCTGCCATTTGATCTTCATCTCTTCAGGTACTTGCGCATAGCCGTAGCCCGGTAAGTCGACCAGGCGTTTGCCTTCTGCAACTTCAAACAGGTTGATCAGCTGAGTACGGCCAGGTGTTTTTGAGGTGCGCGCCAGGCTCTTCTGATTGGTCAGCGTATTCAGGGCGCTGGATTTTCCCGCATTGGAGCGGCCAGCGAATGCCACTTCAATACCCGTATCAGAAGGCAGGTGGCGAATATCAGGCGCACTGGTGACAAAATGCGTCTGTTGGTAGTTCCAGGTAGTCACGTGGTCGTCTCCAAAAATCGTAATCTGCGGGGGATTATACCTGAATGTGGGCAAAAGGCTTTTCCCATCGTACCTGGCCTGTAAGCGAAATCCCTCTAATTTGTAAGAGATCGGCTACAAACTCTATGGGACATTTAAGAGAAATCGCAGGTCCTTAAAAATGCAATCTATTAAATATCATTGACTTAATAGTGAGTAATAATCCGAAAATCCGTTTTTGTACCCTTTCGTTGCTTGTTAGTTTAAGGGAAAAAGGTAAAGTGTGCTTCAAGGCGAGGATGCCAACAGGATTACGACTTAAGGATAAGGGTCAGGAGCGCCAGGAGGCGAAGACTCAGGATTGTCAGGATGACGGGCGCCTGGAGGCGTTATTACAGGAAACGGAACCGTATCACGGACGGTATAAGCCAAGGGATAAACAGGGTTTGTTGTTGGCAAACATGGAATGTCTGGCCCGTTAAGGGTTATGAGTCAGGAAAAAAGGCGACAGATTGCTCTGTCGCCTTTTTTCTTTGCTTGCTTTCTGCTAGATTTCGCCGCAATTCTATACTGAAGAAAACGACTTAAAGATAAAACATCATGAAAAAACCGACCTCCGCAGCGGGCGCGAAACGCCCCGCAAAAGCACGCCGCAAAACGCGCGAAGAACTGAACCAGGAAGCGCGCGATCGCAAACGCGATAAAAAGCATCGTGGCCATGCTGCGGGTAGCCGTGCAAGCGGTAGCGGTGCAGCTGGCGCTTCTGCAAAAGGTAAGGCGCAGAAAGATCCCCGTATCGGCAGTAAAACTCCCATTCCACTGGGCGTGACAGACACCCCGGTCACTAAGCAGCACAAACCAAAGAGCGAGAAACCTATGCTTTCACCGCAGGCTGAGCTGGATTTGCTGGAGAACGATGAGCGCCTGGATGCGCTGCTGGAACGTCTTGAAGAGGGTGAAACCCTGACCGCTGAAGAACAGTCATGGGTTGATGCCAAACTGGACCGCATTGATGAGCTGATGCAGAAGCTGGGCCTGTCTTACGATGATGAAGACGACGAAGAAGAAGACGAGAAGCAGGAAGATATGATGCGTCTTCTGAAGGGTGGAAACTAACATTTGCACCCGGCAGGCACGATAGTCCTGCTTATAACCCTTCCGGTTATATGTTATCTGGTGTGGTTATTCGTTAAACTACGGCGGTTGTCGCGGCGACAGAAGTGGCTGCGCACCCGAATGATGGCCCGCAACGGGGCCAGAACGGGCCGCCGTATACGAACGCGACACCAACGGAAGGAGTGAGCATGTCAGCACCAACTATCGACTGGGATTTGGCCCTAATCCAGAAATATAACTATTCCGGGCCGCGTTATACCTCATACCCCACCGCGCTGGAGTTCTCAGATGCTTTCGGCGAGGCGGATTTTCAGCAGGCTGTCGCGCGCTATCCCGAGCGTCCGCTGTCGCTCTACGTCCATATTCCGTTCTGTCACAAGCTTTGCTACTTCTGCGGTTGCAATAAAATCGTGACCCGCCAGCAGCATAAAGCCGATCAATATCTCGATGCGCTTGAGCAGGAAATCCTGCACCGCGCACCGCTGTTTGCCGGTCGTCACGTCAGCCAGCTTCACTGGGGCGGCGGCACGCCAACGTACCTGAATAAAGCGCAGATTAGCCGTTTGATGGCGTTGCTACGCGGCAACTTCAATTTTAACGACGACGCTGAAATCTCGATCGAGGTTGATCCACGCGAAATCGAGCTGGATGTACTGGATCACTTACGCGCTGAAGGCTTCAACCGCCTGAGCATGGGCGTGCAGGACTTCAACAAAGAGGTGCAGCGTCTGGTCAACCGCGAGCAGGACGAAGAATTTATCTTTGCCTTACTCAACCACGCGCGTGATATCGGCTTTACGTCGACCAATATCGACCTGATTTACGGCCTGCCGAAGCAGACGCCGGAGAGCTTCGCCTTTACGCTGAAACGCGTGGCTGAACTCAACCCGGACCGCCTGAGCGTCTTTAACTATGCGCATCTGCCTACGCTCTTTGCCGCCCAGCGCAAAATAAAAGATGCCGATCTTCCTTCTGCTCAGCAGAAGCTGGATATCCTGCAGGAAACCATCACCTCGCTGACCGAAACCGGCTATCAATTTATCGGCATGGATCACTTTGCCCGCCCGGATGATGAACTGGCGATTGCCCAGCGGGAAGGCGTTCTGCACCGCAACTTCCAGGGCTACACGACACAGGGCGATACCGACCTGCTGGGGATGGGCGTCTCGGCCATCAGCATGATTGGCGACTGCTACGCGCAGAACCAGAAAGAGTTAAAACAGTATTACCAGCAGGTTGATGAGACCGGCAACGCGCTGTGGCGCGGTATCGCATTAACGCGCGACGACTGTATCCGTCGCGATGTGATTAAGGCGCTGATCTGCAATTTCCGTCTCGATTTCAGTGACGTGGAAACACAATGGGGTCTGAAATTCAGCGATTATTTTGCGGAAGACCTGAAGCTGATTGCGCCGCTGGCCAAAGACGGGCTGGTGGATGTGTCGGAGAGCGCGATTGAAGTCACGCCGAAAGGGCGTCTGTTGATCCGTAATATCTGCATGTGCTTTGACGCCTATCTGCGTCAAAAAGCGCGCCTGCAGCAGTTTTCGCGGGTTATTTAGACCGTTTTGCCGGGTGGCGGCTTCGCCTTACCCGGCCTACGAAAGTACGCATTGTTGGCCGGGTAAGCGAAGCGCCACCCGGCACTGCCAAAATCACTCCATTCCCAGCTCTTTTAGCTTGCGCGTCAGGGTATTACGTCCCCATCCCAACAGGCGAGCGGCCTCCTGCTTATGACCCTGCGTATGACGAAGCGCGGTGGTTAACAGCGTACGCTCCATCTCAGGCTGAGCTTCAGACAGCAGATTTTGATGACCGGAACGCAGCGCGCGGTCGGCCCACTGCGCCAGCAGCGTCGCCCAGCTGTCCGGCAGCGCGTGACCGGTGCTGCTTTCTGGTGCAGTGGCTTCAAACAGCTCAGCGGGTAAATCCTGAATCAGCACTTCCTGTCCGGCGGCCATCACGGTTAGCCAGCGACAGGTGTTTTCCAGCTGGCGCACGTTGCCCGGCCACGCAAGGCGGGTGAGGGCGGCATCGGTTTCCGGGTGAAGCTGCTTGGCCTCCACGCCCAGCTCGCGGGCGGCCACCTGCAGGAAATGACGCGCCAGACGCGGGATATCTTCCCGGCGCTCGCGCAGCGGCGGCAGGTGAACGCGAATAACGTTCAGGCGGTGGAATAAATCCTCACGGAATTTTCCCTCCTGCACGCGCAGCTCCAGGTTCTGGTGCGTCGCAGCGATAATGCGCACGTCCACCTTCACCGGCGCATAGCCGCCCACGCGATAAAACTGTCCGTCGGCCAGCACGCGCAGCAGGCGGGTCTGAACGTCCAGCGGCATATCACCGATTTCGTCCAGGAAAAGCGTCCCGCCGTCAGCCTGCTCAAAGCGCCCCTGACGAATGGTATTGGCCCCGGTAAACGCCCCTTTTTCGTGGCCGAACAGTTCGGACTCAATCAAATCCTTGGGGATGGCTGCCATATTCAGGGCGATAAAGGGCGCTTTAGCCCTCGGGCTATGGCGATGCAGCGCGTGGGCAACCAGCTCTTTACCGGTTCCCGATTCACCGTTAATCAATACGCTGATGGACGAACGCGACAGACGCCCGATGATGCGAAACACATCCTGCATCGCAGGCGCTTCACCGATGATGTCCGTGGTGGGGCCAAAATCGGGCGCATTACGAGGCTGCTGTTGTTCCTGGTAGTGGCTGATGGCGCGTTCAACCAAAGCCACTGCCTCGTCGATATCAAACGGCTTTGGCAGGTAATCAAATGCCCCTTGCTGGTAGGCACTCACTGCGGCATCCAGGTCGGAGTGCGCCGTCATTATGATGACCGGAAGCATAGGGTGGCGTTGTTTGATCTGCTTTAACAGCGCCAGCCCGTCCATTCCCGGCATGCGAATATCCGAAAGCAGAACATCTGGCGTTTTGGTGGTGAGTGCGTCGAGCACCTCGCTGCCGCTCTCAAACGTCGTGCAGCTTAACCCTGCCCCAGTGAGCGCGCGTTCCAGCACCCAACGGATGGAGCTATCGTCATCGACTACCCAGACTATCCCTCGTTGCATAAACGTCACCTTTATTTTTTAATCGGCAGGAAAACCGAAAACTCGGTATGTCCCGGCCAACTGGTAAATTCAATTTTGCCAGAGTGTTGGTCGATCAAGCTGCGGGCAATGGATAGCCCCAGCCCGGTGCCGCCTTCGCGGCCGCTGACCATCGGGTAAAACAGCGTGTCCTGCAGATGCGGCGGGATACCCGGACCGTTATCCTCAACGTCGATGCGTGCCGCCAGCCGGTAGCGCACGCCGTGTAACGTGAGTTGGAAGGCGGTACGGGTGCGTAAAATAATCTCGCCCCCTTCCGGTCCCAGCGCCTGCAGCGCGTTACGTACAATGTTCAGCAGAACCTGTTCAATCTGGTCCGGATCGTGCGCCAGTTCCGGAAGGCTTGGGTCGTAATCGCGCACCAGCGTGACGTTCTCCGGCAGCTCCATTGAGACGAGCTTCACCACCCGCTCCGCCACTTTATGAATGCTTTCAGATACGTGCATGCCCGGCTGCTGCGGCCCAAGAAGACGGTCAACCAAATTACGCAGGCGGTCGGCCTGCTCAATGATAACGTTGGTGTACTCTGCCAGCGCGGGATCGGGCAACGCTTTGGTCAGGAGCTGCGCCGCGCCGCGTAACCCGCCCAGCGGGTTTTTGATTTCATGCGCCAGACCGCGCACCAGGTCGCGGGCGGCAATTTGCTGCGCATGCTGAAGCTGCTCCTGGCTGAGCCGACGCTGATTATCCATCGGCGCCATTTCCAGCAGGATCAGCCCTTCAGGAAGACGTTGCGCGGTAAGAGAGAGAATATGTGAACGTCCGTCGATCACCAGCGTCACTTCGTTATCGGTGAACCCCTGTCCGGCCTGCAAACTCTCCTGCATCAGGCCAATATTCAGCGAAAAATAGCTCAACAGTTCAGGAAGCGGGGTGCCAAACAGCTTGCGTGAGCTCTGGGCGAGTAATTGCTGCGCCGCCGGGTTGGCGTAATGCACCGCCAGCTCGTCATCGACCAGCAAAATACTGTTAATTAAGGAATTGAGGATCTGCCCAGCATCGGGCAGCGTGCCAGTTGCCATTCAGCAGTCTCCTGGAGTCGGTTGCACTAATTTAGTGCAGTATAGCTTTTTCGGCGTAAAAAGCGCGTGAGATCAGGTTGTTGGTGGAGAAAAAAGCCCATCCGGAGATGGGCTAAAAGTTTCCACGGCAACTACTCCCGACGTTTATCACGCCGGGTAAAACAACTTGATTAAACGCTGTAGTACAGTTCGAACTCAACCGGATGCGGAGTCATACGCACGCGGTCGTTCTCTTCAATACGCAGCGCGATGTAAGCGTCAATCGCTTCATCAGTGAATACGCCGCCAGCCGTCAGGAACTCACGGTCTGCGTCCAGCGCGTTCAGTGCTTCTTCCAGAGAGCCTGCAACCTGTGGGATCTCTTTCGCTTCTTCTGGCGGCAGGTCATACAGGTTTTTGTCCATGGCTTCGCCAGGGTGGATCTTGTTCTTAATACCGTCCAGACCGGCCATCAGCAGTGCTGCGAAGCACAGGTATGGGTTAGCCGCTGGATCCGGGAAGCGCACTTCGATACGACGTGCTTTCGGAGACGCAACAACCGGGATACGGATAGAAGCAGAACGGTTACGTGCAGAGTACGCCAGCATTACTGGTGCTTCGTAGCCTGGAACCAGACGCTTGTAGGAGTTGGTGGTTGGGTTCGCCAGGGCGTTGATCGCTTTAGCGTGTTTGATAACACCACCGATGTAGTGCAGCGCCTGCTCGGACAGACCCGCGTACTTGTCGCCAGAGAACAGGTTAGTGCCGTTCTTGGACAGAGACATGTGGCAGTGCATACCGGAACCGTTGTCACCAAACATTGGTTTTGGCATGAAGGTCGCGGTTTTACCGAAACGGTGCGCAACGTTGTGCACAACGTATTTGTAGATCTGAATCTCATCCGCTTTTTTGGTCATGGTGTTGAAGCGGGTAGCGATTTCGTTCTGGCCAGCGGTCGCCACTTCGTGGTGATGCGCTTCCACAACCAGGCCCATCTCTTCCATGATCAGACACATGGTAGAGCGGATGTCCTGTGAAGAATCGACCGGAGGAACCGGGAAGTAACCGCCTTTCACGCCAGGACGGTGACCTTTGTTACCACCTTCGTATTTGGTGGAAGAGTTCCATGCGCCTTCGATGTCATCGATAGCCACGTGGGAACCCGAAATTGACGCGCCAAAACGGATGTCGTCAAACAGGAAGAATTCTGGCTCTGGCCCGAACAGAACGGTGTCTGCGATGCCGGTAGAACGCAGGTACTCTTCAGCGCGTTTTGCGATGGAGCGTGGGTCGCGGTCGTAGCCCTGCAGCGTGCCTGGCTCGAGGATGTCGCAACGGATGATCAGGGTTGGCTCTTCGAAGAACGGGTCAATGAGCGCAGTGGTTGCGTCTGGCATCAGAACCATGTCGGATTCGTTAATGCCTTTCCAGCCACCAATGGAGGAGCCGTCAAACATTTTGCCTTCTTCAAAGAATTCGGCGTTCACCTGATGAGCAGGGATTGTGACGTGCTGTTCTTTACCTTTGGTATCGGTGAAGCGCAGATCAACAAACTTCACTTCATGTTCGTTCAGCATCGTCAAAACGTGTTCAGCGGACATACTTAACTCTCCAGATTGGTCATTGTCGTCGTGGTAACGAGGTCTTCAACTTCTATCAAGGTGGCTGTGATGCCATCTTTTTGCCGTATTTTTATAAAGCGAAATCTGTGCCAACTTTTAAAACACCCCAAAAAGGCGTTATCATGCGCACCATAGTGCAAAAGGGCTGCACCACAATGGATTTGTTGCACCAGTATAGTGCTTCAATGTGAACATTGAGCACCATATTGGTGCAATTTACGTTAAAGTGCCCTTTTACCGCTCCGTGAAAGCGATCACAAAGCATCTCTGCAATACTTGTTTGCGGGGGATGTTTGTGATCCTGTTTTGTAGTGCGATTAATCCGTGTACAATAACGCGCTATTTCTAAATGCCTGAGGCAAAGTTGTGATCGAAAAATTGCGTAACATCGCCATCATCGCGCACGTCGACCATGGTAAAACTACCCTGGTTGATAAGCTGCTGCAGCAGTCCGGTACATTTGATGCTCGTGCCGAAACTCAAGAACGCGTGATGGACTCCAACGATTTGGAGAAAGAGCGTGGGATTACCATCCTCGCCAAAAACACCGCTATCAAATGGAATGACTACCGTATCAACATCGTTGATACCCCAGGGCACGCCGACTTCGGTGGTGAAGTTGAACGTGTAATGTCCATGGTAGACTCCGTTCTGCTGGTCGTTGACGCAATGGATGGCCCAATGCCCCAGACGCGCTTCGTGACCAAAAAAGCGTTTGCTCATGGTCTGAAGCCAATTGTTGTTATCAACAAAGTTGACCGTCCTGGCGCGCGTCCTGACTGGGTTGTTGATCAGGTCTTCGACCTGTTCGTTAACCTCGACGCGACCGACGAGCAGCTGGACTTCCCTATCGTTTACGCTTCTGCGCTGAACGGTATTGCAGGTCTGGACCACGAAGACATGGCTGAAGACATGACCCCGCTGTACCAGGCGATTGTTGACCGTGTTCCTGCTCCAAACGTTGATCTCGACGGCACCCTGCAGATGCAGATCTCTCAGCTCGACTACAACAACTACGTTGGCGTAATCGGCATTGGTCGTATCAAGCGCGGTAAAGTTAAGCCTAACCAGCAGGTCACTATCATCGATAGCGAAGGCAAAACCCGTAACGGTAAAGTCGGTAAAGTACTGACTCACCTGGGTCTTGAGCGTATCGAGAGCGACATCGCTGAAGCGGGCGACATCATCGCCATCACCGGTCTGGGTGAACTGAACATCTCCGACACCATCTGCGATCCGCAGAAAGTCGAAGCACTGCCAGCCCTGTCCGTTGATGAACCAACCGTATCCATGTTCTTCAACGTCAACACCTCTCCGTTCTGTGGTAAAGAAGGTAAGTTCGTTACCTCTCGTCAGATCCTTGACCGCCTGAACAAAGAGCTGGTGCACAACGTTGCGCTGCGCGTTGAAGAAACTCCAGACGCTGATGCATTCCGCGTTTCCGGTCGTGGTGAGCTGCACCTGTCAGTTCTGATCGAAAACATGCGTCGTGAAGGTTTCGAAATGGCGGTTTCCCGTCCGAAAGTTATCTTCCGCGAAATCGACGGCCGTAAACAAGAGCCGTTCGAAAACGTCACGCTGGACGTTGAAGAGCAGCATCAGGGTTCTGTGATGCAGGCTCTGGGTGAGCGTAAAGGCGACCTGAAAAACATGAATCCAGACGGCAAAGGCCGCGTACGTCTCGACTACGTGATCCCAAGCCGTGGCCTGATCGGCTTCCGTTCAGAGTTCATGACCATGACGTCTGGTACGGGTCTGCTGTACTCCACCTTCAGCCACTACGACGATGTTCGTCCGGGCGAAGTAGGCCAGCGTAACAACGGCGTTCTGATCTCCAACGGTCAGGGTAAAGCGGTTGCGTTCGCACTGTTCAGCCTGCAGGACCGCGGTAAGCTGTTCCTGGGCCACGGTGCAGAAGTTTACGAAGGCCAGATCATCGGTATTCACAGTCGTTCTAACGACCTGACTGTAAACTGCCTGACCGGTAAGAAACTGACCAACATGCGTGCGTCCGGTACTGACGAAGCAACGGTGCTGGTTCCACCGATCAAGATGACCCTGGAGCAAGCTCTGGAATTCATCGATGACGACGAACTGGTAGAAGTGACTCCACAGTCAATCCGTATCCGTAAACGTCACCTGACTGAGAACGATCGTAAACGTGCAATGCGCGGTGCGAAAGAAGAGTAATACGGTCAATCCGTAATAAAAAAAGCCGCTGATTCCTCAGCGGCTTTTTTGTTAGAACGAATAACGTAACCCCAGCCGGATCCGGTACTGCTCCCGGTTGTAATCATTCCATCTGTCCAGCCACTGGAGTTCGAGGTACGGCAACCAGTTTCTGTCGATCTTATAGCTGAACTTATTAGTAATCTCCCAGTGATGGTCTTTGCCATTTTTGCTGTGGTAATCATTCACCCGCTGGAAAAAGTGCGGTTCAAAGGTGTAGAAAAACGCATCCGTCACTTTGAAATTCCAGTAATTGGCAAACTCGTGCGTGTCGTTTTTATCCATCTGTCCGTTATAGTCCGGCGTATCGTAATTGTTATGGTTATAGCGATAGCGGAACGTCAGGTTGAACCCGTCCGTAAATTTGTAGTTGGTATCTAAATAAACCGCGCCGCCTGACCCCGCGCTGCTGTCATTAATTAACCCGCCGGGCTGGAAGGTGAGTTTGTCGGTCGGTTTGAAGAGCGGATACCACCCCTCAATTTCGTTATAGCTGTGTTTGAGTTCATCCCATTTCCCCACGTTATAGGCGTTGGTGAACATCAGCCCCGCGCCCATGTCGAAGTTATACCCCGCGCGCAGGATCACCTCGTGCAACTCAGAGGCCGTATTGTAGGCTTCACGCGTTTCGACATATGCTCCGGCAAATACCGGGCTGGACACAGACGACACGATCAGTACAGTGATGATTCTTTTCATAATTTGTCCATGTATCAGGTACAGAAAGGCCACCCTCCTGATTGACAGGAAGGAAAGAATGGCCGGATTTATTGTTATAAAGTGACTGCTGACGCTTTATTGTTGGTGGTTATCTCAGGGGTATTCGCGGTTTGTCTTTTCCGTTTTCCAATCTCCTCGATAATAAAGGCGAAGCGCGCTTCGTTGAGTTTATAAAACAGCCCCATGGTCACGGCGGCCACGATCGCCAGGCCGCACGGCCAGAGGAAAATAAGCTGACGTAAGCCCAGCAGCGTGCCCGCGCCCTGCACCGCATGGGGAACGTAGCCAATCTGGGTCAGCATAATCCCGGGCAGGAAACCGGCGAGCGCCGCAGAGATTTTGCGCGAGAAGGTATAGCCGGTATACACCGACCCTTCGGCGCGGATGCCGGTTTTCCACTCGCCGTAATCGACGGTGTCCGGCACCAGCGCCCAGTTGAGGCTGTTCACAAACGCCGTGCCGAAAAAGGCCATGCAGGAAAAGAGCACGAACAGCAGGGAGCTGGTCCCCCAGAAGAAGTTCAGCACGTCGCCCACCGCCCACAGCGTCAGTCCGCCCAGATAGACCGGTTTCTTGCCAAAGCGCTTCACCGCGCCGGGCACCAGAAACACGCCAATCAGAATACAGCCCATGCTGAAGAAGCCCATCCACGACAGCAGATGCAGATCGTTCAGCACGTACTGGGTGTAATAGACCTGAATCGCCAGCTTGATGTTAAACGCGGCGAGGGTACACAGGTTGGCGATGCACAGCACCAGCAGTGGCGGATTGCGGAAAATCGCGCAGAATGATTTCAGCATGCCGGGCTTATGGTGATCGGGCGTGAGCTCCACGTAGCGTTCTTTCACGCCGCTATAGCACCACCACATGCAGAACAGGCCGCCGGTGACGAACGCCAGCGCGGCCACCAGATAGCCGAGGGAGGGTTGGCTGACGAACAGTGCCTGGATGGGCATGAAGCCGACGGTGCAGAGCAACAGCCCCACCGTTGCGCCACCCTGACGCCACGCCGCAAGCTGCGCGCGCTCGTTCGGGTTTTTGGTGATAGCCGGAACCATCGCGCCGTAGGCGCAGTTCATGAGGCTATAGCAAAGGCCAAACATCATGAAGAGCACGGTGGCGAGGGCCGTTTTCACCGTCAGGCTAAAGTCATTGGCCATAAACTGCGCCGTCGCGACCAGCGCCACCGGGACGGAGGCGTAAAGAATGAATGGCCGGAACTTCCCCCTCGGACCGATGTTACGCCGGGAGTCCAGCAGCACGCCGGTCAGCATGTCGGTCAACGCGGTAAAAAACTTTGCCACCAGGAAAATAATGCCGCCATAGAACGCAGGCATGCCCAGTTCGTCCGTGTAAAACTTCAGCAAATACAACGTCCCGATACAGAGCATCAGGTTCGAGCCAAAATCGCCCATCCCGTAGGCGCACTTCTCGCGCAGGCTCAACTTCAGGGTTAACGGATCACTGTTATGTGTCATGGTCGATCCTCAGAGCGCCCCGCCGGGCGCTCTATCTCGTCATTTATGCCGTACGTTTGCGCAGTTCGATCTCTTCCACGATGCGCACATACATCTTCTCGTTGAGGTTGTAGAAGCAGCCCATCGCCACGATGGTGATAACCGCCAGCAGGCTCGGGTAGATAAATATCAGCTGCCGTAGCCCTTCAACCGTTCCAGCGGATTGCACCACGTTAGGCACGTAGCCAATCTGCGTGAGCATGATCCCCGGGAAGAAGCCTGCCAGCGCCTGCGATACTTTCCTGAAGAAGGTAAAGCCGGTGTAGACCGTCCCCTCGGAGCGCACGCCGGTGCGCCACTCGCCGTATTCCACGGTATCGGACACCAGCGCCCAGTTCAGGCTGTTCACAAACGCGGAGCCAAAGAACGCCAGGCAGGAGAACGCCACAAAGCTCACCGAGCCGCCGCCGAAGAAGTAGTTGAGCAGATCGCCCGCCACCCAAATCATCAGCCCGCTGATGTAGACCTTTTTCTTCCCGAAACGCCTTACCGCGCCGGGCATCATAAAGACGCCAATAAAAATACAGCCCATGCTGAAGAAGCCCATGTACGACAGCAGAATCGGGTCGTTCAGCACGTACTGCGTGTAGTAGACCTGGATGGCGAGTTTGACGTTAAAGGCACCCAGCGTGCACAGGTTAGCGATGCACAGGATAAACAGCGGACGGTTCCCGGCGATGGCGCGAAACGACTGCAGCAGGCCCGGTTTTTGCGCCAGGTTTGCAGGCTGTGTCTCGACGTAACGCTCGGTCACGCCCTTGTAGCACCACCACATAAAGAACAGCCCGAACAGCGAGAAGAGGGTCGCGGCGAAGATATAACCAAGCTGGTCGTTACCTTCAATCAGGTTCATCACCGGCACAAAGCCGACGGTACAGAGCAGCAGGCCCAGCGTGGCGCCGCCCTGACGCCAGGCGGCCAGGGCGGCGCGCTCGTCCGGGTTTTTGGTAATGGCGGGCACCATCGCGCCGTAGGAGCAGTTCATCATGCTGAAGAACAGGCCGTACAGCATGAACAGCACCGTCGCCATCACCGTTTTACCGGTGATTTCAAACGGTGTGCCGACGAAGTTGGCAATCGCCAGTAAGGTCACCGGGAACGCTGCGTACAGAACGAACGGGCGGAATTTCCCTTTCGGGCCAATCTTGCGCCGGGAGTCGAGCATGATCCCGGTCCCCATGTCGGTGAAGGCGGTAAAGAACTTCGCAATCAGGAAGATGATCCCGCCGTAGGTGCCCGGCAGCCCCAGCACGTCGGTGTAGAACTTCAGCAGATAGAGCGTGCCGATATCCAGCAGGATGTTAGAGCCGAGGTCGCCCATCCCGTAGGCGAGTTTTTCTTTAAACGGCAGTCTTAGGGTTGCCGGATCGGAAGTATGTTGACTCATTATTATTCTCCGTCTGCCCGCAGGTTTCCCTGCGGGCGAGCCTTATCAAATATGACGTAAGGTGCTAAACAGATCTGCCCAGTCGCTGTGCTGGCGATAGAACACCGGCGGCTTGCCGAGCGGGGCATCAACGGTCACGTCACCGCCCTGGCAGATTTCCCCTGTCCACGCGTTGACCCAGCTGTCCTGCGGCAGATAGAGCGTCCAGTCGCGGCGGCCCTCTTCATGAACCGGCGCCACCAGCAGATCGCGGCCAAACAGATACTGATATTTCAGCGTGTAGGTGCGCGCGTCGTCTTCGTAGTGCAGGAACAGCGGGCGCATCACCGGCAGGCCACTTTTCGCGTTCTGCGCGACGGCGGCTTTGATGTACGGCTTCAGGGTGGTGAAGATGGTGGTCATGCGCGCGAAGTGCGCGATGGTTTCCGCGTCACCGTCGAACTGCCAGTTATCGCCCGGACGGTTGCCCTCATGGGTACGCATCATCGGCGTAAAGGTGCTGAAGTCGCACCAGCGCAGCAGCAGCTCCTTGCTGCGCTTCATCTCAAAGAGTGTCGTATAGCCGCCGATGTCGCTGTGGTGCAGGCCGTGCCCGGTCATTGCCAGCGAAAGGGCCGCAGGTACGACGGACGCCAGACCGTCGTCCAGGCTCCAGTCGACGTTCTGATCCCCCGCCCACATCATCACCGAGTGCTTCTGGCTGCCGGTGTAGCCCGCGCGCATGAAGAACAGGATCTCGCCGAGCTTGCCGGTCTCTTCAAGCGCCTCGTAGTTACACTTCGCCCACAGGGCAGGCCAGGCGTTATGCATGATCTCGGCGCTGACGCCGTTTTGCAGGAAGGTGTCGGTCGGCAGATATTCCCCGAAGTCGGCCATCCAGCCGCCGCAGCCCAGCGCGATCAGGTTCTTTTTAATGACCTCTTTGTACCAGCCGTAGGCTTCCGGGTTGGTCAGGTCAATAACGCCCGCGTAGAACTCGCCGAACTCGACGTGGTAGTCCTTGCCGTCGGCGTCTTTGGTCAGATAGCCGCGCGTTGCCGCCTCTTCGCAGAGATCTTTATCGCTGGCTACGTACGGGTTGATATAGGAGAGGAACTGCACGCCTTCCTGTTTCCACCGCGCAATACGTTCGTCAAGCTGAGGATAAAGCTCGCTGTTCCACTTCCAGTTCCACATCACGCGTTTGCCAAAGGAGGTCATGCGAATGCCGGACCAGTCCTGCGCCCAGATGCCGTTCACCTTCACGCCGCCCTGGCGCATAACGTCGAGCTTCTGCTGACACACCTCGGTGCCACCCTGAATACCCAGCGTCACGCCGTCGTAAACCCAGTCCGGCAGTTCAGGCTGACGTCCCAGCAGGCCGGTGAGTTTTTCCAGCAGATCGACGTAAGTTTGCGCACATTCGAAGCGCAGCGTGGCGTTATCTTCCCAGAATGCCAGCTCGTGGAAGTCCGGTGCGCTGAAGTCGAAGTTCATGTAGCAGCTGTTGTCCACGTGGCAGTAGTATTTCTGGGTGCTCACGAAGGTGGGCTGCGGGAAGAAGGTCCAGTAGTAGTCGCCGCCCGCGTTCTCTTTGCAGTCGGCCTGCCAGGTTACGTAGGTCTGCTTATTGCGGCCCACGCCCTGCTCGCTGGTCCACAGCGGGAACGGCTTGCCGCGCAGATCGAAGTACGAGAACTGCTCGCCGCAGCCGTAGATATGATCTTCCGGCTGCGCCGCCAGCCGCAGCCAGATGCGGTTATGGCCGGGGGCATCGTTTTTAAGCTTCAGCTCAAGACGGCCATCCACATCGACGCCCACCAGAAGCGTTGCGCTCACCGCATCGCCGCGGGTAAAGCGGATCGCCCAGCCCGCGCTTTTCTGCGTGACGGTCGCGTCCGTCAGGGCAATTTTTTCGTTGAGCTTGTCTTTTATGCTGAAATTGCCGCGAAACATCTCAATATCGGCCTCACCTGCGCCGATCCACAGGCAGGGGGCATCCGCGGTGTGGGATAAAATCAGGCGGTTTTCCCAGCTAAGAGTGAAACCATTTTCATTATTTTTCAGATTTATATTGTGTAGGGTACGCATAAAAACTCCGTCTTTATTATTTGGCCAGGCTGTCCAGCAGACCAGCGGCTACGGCAGGCGCTAAGCCGGGTGCCAGCGGCAGGCGGGGGATCACCAGGCAGTGCAGCAGATGGTAAATATCCTGCTTGCCGTCCCAGACTTTGGTGGTCACTTCGTTATTGGTGTCCAGCTCCTGCCACCAGGAACCATTTTCGTAGTCCATCAGGTACTTGATGCAGTAATCCCACCATTTCTGATACCAGGCTTCGTACTGCGCTTCGCCGGTCACGGTGTAGAGCGCATATGCCGTACCCATCGCCTCGACGATCGGCCAGCGCACGCGTTCGCGCACGATTGGCTTGCCGTCCCAGTCCACGGAGTAGACAAATCCATCCGCCCCGTCGGGTGCCCAGGCGTCGCGGAGGGTGGCGTGGAACAGCCCTTTCGCGTCTTCAAGCAGCCACTCCGGCGGGGTTTCAAAGCGGGCTTCCAGCGCGGCGCGCAGGTGCAGCATCAGACGGCCCCACTCGATCCAGTGACCCGGCGTGCCGCCGTAGGCGCGGAAGCGGTGGGCAGGGTTATCGATGTTGTAGTCGCGGATTGGGTTCCAGTTCGCATCGAAATGCTCGTTAACGCGATACTCCCCTTTGCGCGCCACGTCGTGAATAATCACCGAGGCGATACGCAGGGCGCGGTCGAGCCATTTCCGGTCATGGGTTACGTCATAGACGATCAGGAAAGCTTCCACGGCGTGCATGTTGGCGTTGCCGCCGCGATAGTCTTCCGTTTTGCTGAAGGCTTCATCCCAGGACTCCAGACACATTTGCTCCTGCTCGCTCCAGAAGTAGCGCTCAATCACCTCGATGGCATCGTCCAGCAGCCTGCGCGCCTCCGGGTGGCCGGTGGTGACGGCGCTCGCCGCGCCCAGCAGCACGAAGAAGTGTTGATAGCCCTGCTTGGAGGCATCCATCACGCCCTCATCGTTAACGCAGGCGTACCAGCCACCGTGCTGTTTGTCGCGCAGCGGGCCGTTAAGGGCATTAATGCCGTGCTCAACCAGGGCATACGCGCCGGGGCGGCCCATGTTTGCCGCCACCGCGTATACGTGCAGCATGCGGGCGGTGATCCACAGATGGGTGCCCATATCGCTGCGAACCTGACCATTATTGCCCAGCCAGCCAAAGCCGGTTGGTACGGAGGCGTTTTTACCGAAATCGAGAATGCGGTCGGTCTCTTGTTCGAGCCAGCGGTTATGGCTCAGGGTGTTAAACCATTTCATGTTCGTGTCCTTTTCTAGCGGCGAGCCATCATTTCGTCGACGATTTCACCCAGACGCTGCAGTTTTGGTACGGAAATATCGCGGAGCATCAGTTCGGTATCCGGCAGGCCAATCACCGATGACCAGACGGCGCGACCGGCTAAAAAGCCCGATGCACCCGCCTGCATAGCCACGCTCACGGCGCGCGGGAATAACTTTTCGTCCACGCCTGAAGAGAGGATCACCCAAGGCATAGCGATGTTCTCGTTCAGCTTCTGCGAGGCCGCCAGCAGCGCCTGCTGTGTGCCTTTTCCAAACAGCGGCATCTCCACTTTGTAGAGGTCGGCGCCGCTGTCGCCCAGCTCTTTGGCCGCGTCGATAATTGCCTGCTCGCGGTCAAACGCGGCGCCGCGACGCGGCGGACGTACAACCGGCTCAATAATGCTCAGCAGCCCGTTGTCGTGGCACAGCGTGTTGAACGCCTTCACCATCTCCAGACGCTGCTGCGGATCTTCATCGCTGCGCCACAGCACCAGCAGCTTCAGCGCCTTGCCGCCATCGCGTTTTACCGCCTGCGCGTCGATGTTTTGGTCGATCACCACGCTGTCGACCGGAATACCGTTCCCCGGAATAAACTCGTCGGCCGCCACAATCATCGCGCAACTTTTGGCCACGGCCTGCTGCTCCACAATTTGGCGATAGCAGAACTGCTGGTCGACGAGAATGGCAGAGGCGTACGGCGACAGAATCTTCGCCGCATTGACCTTAAAATCCGTCAGGTGCTGGTCGGTTACCGGCACCGGCGCGCCTGCTGCCGCAAACATCAGGCGCATCGCTTCGCGCTGGTCCACGGCCAGCATCGCAAATCCGCCGGAAGGTCGGGTGATATCTTTCAGGGTGTACATCGTCATTCCTCAGTCCTTTCGTATCAGTGTGTTTTTTTCAGCCCGGCAGATGCGCGAACCTGTTCAAGAATGGCCGTCCAGTCTTCGCGCCCGCGCCCGGCGGCGCGGGCTTGGTTGTAAACTTCGCGGGAAGCCGCGCCCAGCGGCATTGGAACGTGGAGCTGGTTGGCCACGTCCAGGGCGATCCCCAGATCTTTATGCGCAAGGTCGATCATGAAGGCGGGCGAAAGATCGCCTTTCAGCACCTTGTTCGGCCAGGATGTCGTGAAGTGACCTTTACCCGCAGGCGTGCCGCTCATCACCTTGAGCGCCACGTCAAAGGAGAGGCCGAGCGCTTCGCACAGTACGGCTGCCTCGGCGGAAAGGGCGTTCAGGGCGATGCTCATATAGTTATTGATTAGCTTCACGCGAATGCCCATGCCCGGCCCGCCGGCGTTGATCAGCTCATTGCCCATCGCCATTAATACGGGGGTGGCACGTTCAACCTGCTGCGCCGTGCCGCCAGCCAGCAGGAGCAGCGTGCCGGCGATGGCATGGTCAGAGGTGCGTCCGACGGGCGCGTCCATCAGGCTGAAGCCGCGATCAGACATGTCGCGGATCAGCGCGTCGGTTTGCAGAGGGTGAATGGTGGACATATCAATCACCAGCGCGTCGCGGGATAACCCCTCGCATACGCCGTGCTCGCCGAACAGAACGCTGCGTACCAGGTCGCCGTTTGGCAGCATGGTAATCACGAATTCGGCATCAGTTGCGGCCTGCGCTGGCGTTGCCGCCGCCCGCGCGCCGTTCTCTACCAGCGCCTGAACCGCCTGCGGGTTCACGTCAAAAACGTTAAGCTGATGTCCTTGCTTCAGCAGATTCTTCGCCATTGGCGCGCCCATCTGCCCTAAACCGATAAATGCGATTGCTGACATGCCTCTCTCCTGTCATATCGTGTCAATTTTTGCGCGTTTGTGTTGTCTGTTTTTGATCGTATTTGTAATTTATAGTCAAAAAATTGACACGGGTCACTTTTTAAACATTTGATGAAATTAAAATGAAAGCATCAGAAATCGCAGAAGGAATCACCATGACTCGCATCGTTTGTGTCGGCATTACCGTGCTGGATCGCATCTGGTATCTCGATGATTTACCGAAAGAAGGTGGGAAGTATGTCGCAAAAGACTATACGGAAGTGGGCGGCGGTCCGGCGGCAACTGCGGCGGTGGCGGCAGCAAAACTGGGCGCGGAAGTGGATTTTATTGGCAGGGTGGGGGACGACGATACCGGAAGACGGCTGCTCGCGGAGCTGGAATCCCTGGGGGTGAATACCCGCTACACGCGCGTCTTCAAAGGTGCCCGATCGTCACAGTCGGCGGTGCTGGTGGACGGCAGCGGAGAGCGCGTCATTGCGAACTACCCAAGCCCCGATCTCCCTGCCGCGGCAGACTGGCTGCGTGAAATCGACTTCTCGCAATGGGATATGGTATTAGCAGACGTGCGCTGGCACGACGGGGCAAAGCAGGCGTTTACCCTCGCTCGTCAGCAGGGGGTGCCGACCCTGCTTGATGCGGATGTCACCCCGCAGGACATCGCTGAGCTGGTTGCCTTAAGCGATCACGCGGCCTTCTCCGCGCCGGGGCTGCGGCGCTTAACGCAACAGGACGAAACTGAAGACGCGCTGAGAAAAGCACAAACGCTCACAAATGGACATGTTTACGTCACGCAGGGGCGAGACGGCTGCTTCTGGTTGGAAAATGAGACGCTGTGTCATCAGCCCGGCTTTGAGGTGAACGTTATTGATACCACCGGCGCGGGCGACGTTTTCCACGGCGCGCTGGCGTTCAGCCTGGGTCAGCAAACGTCCTCAGCCGACGCCGTGCGTTTTGCCAGCGCCGTCGCAGCCCTGAAATGCACAAAGCCCGGCGGGCGCGCGGGTATACCCGACTGTGATCAAACCCGCTCTTTTTTGTCACTTTTTGTATAAAATGCGGGGCGTGATGGTTTTCAGAGGACAGCCCATGAGCCTTACCGAACTGACCGGCAACCCGCGTCACGATCAGCTGCTGACGCTGATTGCCGATCGTGGCTATATGAACATTGATGAACTGGCACAGTTGCTGGATGTCTCCACGCAAACGGTGCGCCGGGATATCCGCAAGCTCAGCGAGCAGGGACTGATCACGCGTCATCACGGCGGCGCGGGCAGGGCATCCAGCGTGGTGAACACGGCGTTCGAGCAGCGTGAAGTCTCGCTTACCGAAGAGAAGCGGGCGATTGCTGAGGCAATTGCGGACTATATCCCGGACGGCTCGACTATTTTCATCACCATCGGGACGACCGTGGAGCACGTTGCCCGGGCGCTGCTCAACCATAATCATCTGCGCATCATCACCAACAGCCTGCGGGTGGCGCATATTCTGTATAAGAACCCGCGCTTTGAAGTGATGGTGCCGGGCGGCACGCTGCGCCCGCACAACGGCGGCATTATCGGCCCGGCGGCCACGGCGTTTGTGTCTGGTTTTCGGGCGGACTATCTCGTGACCAGCGTCGGGGCGATTGAGCACGACGGCGCGATGATGGAGTTTGACGTCAACGAAGCCAGCGTGGTGAAAACCATGATGGCCCACTCTCGGCACATTCTGCTTGCGGCCGATCATACGAAATATCAGGCGTCTGCTGCGGTGGAAATTGGCAACGTGGCGCAGGCGACGGCGCTCTTCACCGATGAGATGCCGGGCTCGGCGCTGCAAAATCATCTGAAATCCAGCAAAGTTGAAATTGTTGAAGTGATTTCTACCGACGAACAGCAGGCTGGTTAACGCCTCTTTTGGCTCGAAATTCACGTTCGGGCCATTCCTTTCTTTAAGCTGAATCTGGTGCATAGCCAAACCTTATCTTTCCCGCTACAGTTACTTTTCCACGGCGAAAGGAGATAAACATGCTTTATATCTTTGACTTAGGAAATGTAATCGTCGATATCGATTTTAATCGGGTGCTGGGCGCATGGAGCGATTTTAGCCGTGTTCCCCTGGCGACGTTAAAACAGAATTTCGCGATGGGTGAGACCTTCCACCAGCACGAACGCGGTGAAATTAGCGACGAAGAATTTGCAGAACGTTTCTGCCATGAAATGGATCTGCCGTTAAGCTATGAGCAGTTTTCCCATGGCTGGCAGGCAGTCTTTGTCGCGATCCGCCCGGAAGTCACCGACATCATGCATAAACTTCGCGAGCAGGGGCATCGCGTGGTGGTACTGTCGAATACCAACCGCCTGCATACCACGTTTTGGCCGGATGAATATCCGGAAATCCGCGCGGCGGCGGATAAAATTTATCTCTCCCAGGAGATGGGCATGCGCAAGCCTGAAGCACGCATATATCAGGCGGTTCTACAGGAAGAAGGATTCTCGGCGGTCGATGCGGTCTTTTTCGACGACAATGCCGATAATATAGAGGGAGCTAACCAGTTAGGTATCACGTCAATTCTGGTGACCGGAAAAGAGACGATACCGAACTATTTTGCGAAGCAGTTATGCTAAAAACCGTTCATCAAAAAGCCACGCACCATACTCGGCCGCTCAGGGCATGGCTGAAGCTGCTCTGGCACCGCATTGATGAGGACAACATGACGACGCTGGCGGGGAATCTCGCCTATGTGTCGTTGCTCTCATTGGTGCCGCTGGTGGCGGTCATCTTTGCCCTGTTTTCCGCGTTTCCGATGTTTGCAGATGTCAGCCTGCAGCTTCGTCATTTTGTTTTCGCAAACTTCATTCCGGCCACCGGCGATGTCATACAGAACTATATTGAGCAGTTTGTCGCCAACTCCAGCAAGATGACGGCGGTGGGCGCCTGCGGCCTCATCGTCACGGCGCTGCTTTTGATGTATTCCATCGACAGTGCTCTCAATACCATCTGGCGAAGCAAAAAAATCCGTCCAAAGGTTTACTCCTTTGCCGTGTACTGGATGATTTTGACCCTCGGTCCGCTGCTGGCGGGGGCGAGCCTGGCGATCAGCTCTTATCTTCTTTCTCTGCGCTGGGCGAGTGACTTAAACAGCGTGATTGATAACGTTCTGCGCATCTTCCCGCTCATTTTATCGTGGCTTTCGTTTTGGCTGCTTTACAGCGTGGTGCCGACGACGCGCGTACCTAACCGTGATGCCATCGTTGGGGCGCTGGTGGCCGCCGTGCTCTTCGAGTTGGGCAAGAAAGGATTCGCGCTTTACATCACCATGTTCCCGTCTTATCAGCTGATTTATGGCGTGCTGGCGGTGATCCCCATTTTGTTTGTCTGGGTCTACTGGACCTGGTGTATCGTCTTGCTTGGTGCAGAAATAACTGTCACTCTCGGAATATACCGCGAACTTAAAAAAGCAGCAGAAGCTGAAAAACAACAAGAAGCAGACCAACCATGATTGCATTGATACAGCGCGTAACCCGTGCCAGCGTCACCGTGGAGGACGAGGTGACGGGTGAAATTGGCCCAGGACTTTTAGTGTTGTTAGGTGTCGAAAAGGATGATGACGAACAAAAAGCCAACCGCCTGTGCGAGCGGGTGCTGGGCTACCGCATCTTTAGCGATGCGGAAGGTAAGATGAACCTCAACGTCCAGCAGGCGGGGGGAAGCGTGCTGGTGGTATCCCAGTTTACGTTGGCCGCAGATACTGAACGCGGCATGCGACCGAGTTTTTCTAAAGGCGCTGCACCTGAACGCGCAGAAGCCCTTTACGAGTACTTTGTTGAGCGCTGCCGTCAGCAGGAAATGAATACGCAAACCGGACGATTCGCTGCAGATATGCAGGTATCGCTGGTGAACGATGGCCCCGTCACATTCTGGCTCCAGGTATGAGCCAACTGGCGGCGTGGCCGCGGGTAACCAGAGAGAGTACAGCTATGTATCACCTTCGAGTACCGCAAACGGAAGAAGAGTTAGAGGTCTATTACCATTTCCGCTGGGAAATGCTGCGCAAACCCTTACATCAACCAAAAGGGTCTGAACGCGACGCCTGGGATGCGATGGCGCACCATCAAATGGTGGTGGATGAAGAGGGTAACCTCGTCGCCGTTGGGCGACTGTATATCAATGCCGACAATGAAGCCTCTATTCGCTTTATGGCCGTTCACCCATCCGTGCAGGATAAAGGGCTCGGTACCCTGATGGCGATGACGCTGGAATCCGTCGCCCGCCAGGAAGGCGTTAAGCGCGTCACCTGTAGCGCCCGCGAAGACGCCGTCGAGTTCTTTGCCAAGCTCGGTTTTGTTAACCAGGGCGAAATTACCGCCCCGCAGACCACGCCGATTCGCCACTTTTTGATGATCAAACCCATCGCTACGCTGGATGACATTCTGCATCGCGCGGATTGGTGCGGTCAGCTGCAGCAGGCGTGGTATGAGCACATTCCGCTCAGTGAAAAAATGGGCGTGCGCATTCAGCAGTACACCGGGCAGAAATTCATTACCACCATGCCGGAGATCGGCAACCAAAACCCGCACCACACCCTTTTTGCAGGTAGTCTCTTCTCGCTGGCGACCCTGACCGGCTGGGGGCTCATCTGGCTAATGCTGCGCGAGCGTCATCTGGGCGGCACCATTATTCTTGCTGATGCACATATTCGCTACAGCGCACCCATCAGCGGCAAGCCGAGCGCGGTGGCCGACCTCGGTGCATTGGGTGGCGATCTTGACCGTCTGGCGCGAGGCCGCAAAGCGCGCGTACAGATGCAGGTTGAGCTGTTTGGCGATGAAAAGGCGGGCGCGGTGTTTGAGGGAACTTACATTGTACTTCCTGCGAAGCCCTACGGTGCGTATGAAGAGGGTGGGAATGAGGAGGAGTAATCTCCTGTTCATTCATCTCGGACGTGCTTAATCCGCCCGGCGATATCTCGCATAACGTCTCGCGCTGACTGGCTGACGCCGCCAAGCTGAAAGAAGCCATGGATGACGCCCAGCCAGCGCTGAGCGGTACACTTCACACCTTGCTCAGTCAGATGCTGATACAACATTTCTCCCTCATCGCACAGCGGATCGTACTCTGCGGTAATGATGTGCACTGGCGGAAGCCCGTAAAAATCATCGCGCCACAGCGGGCTGGCTTCCGGATGCAGGCGGTCAGTTTCTGCGAGATACATTTCATACCCGCTCAGCAGGGTATCGTGGGTGATAATATAATCTGTGCCATTATGGGCATAGCTTTCAAAACTGGCCGTGGCGTCGAGCATGGGATAGATAAGAATCAACTGCACAGGTTGCCACAGCTTTTTAACTTTAAGCCGCAGCGCCGTTACCAGCGCCAGATGCCCTCCTGCGCTGTCTCCACAGAGGGTGAGCCGGTTCTTATCTACGCCTAATTTTTCTGCATACTGCCAGACCAGATCCGCACCTCGTTCAGCATCGTCATGCGCGGCGGGGAAGGTATGCTCCGGTGCCAACCTGTACTGAATCGCAACCACCCGACAATTGCCATAGTACGCTAACTGACGCAGTTGATTATCATGGGTATCAAAGCCGCCGCTGATAAAGCATCCACCGTGATAGTAGATGGCAGCAGGCATCATTTCAGGCGCGTTGACAGGTGAAAATACCCGAATAATCTGGCCCTCAAGTACATGTGTCTCTATCTGGACGCGCGTTTCTGTCTCCCCGGCCAGTACTGTGCTGGCAACATATCCCGCTCGTCGGTCATCAATATTCTGGTTACGCGCAGATGGCCTTCCTGCCGCAATAAAGTCTTGAACCAGCTTATCAATACCCTTTTCAAGAGCCATGGCGGCGTCCTTTTGCTGTATGAATACACAGTCTTATAACCTGGTTTAATGCAGAAGAAAACATCAGATTGTGTGAAATCAGTGATCCGGAAAACGGCTCGCAGAAACCAACATTACTCGATGAAACAGATGGATAAGTAACCAAAATCGCAATAACGTAACTCATATTAGGGGTACGTCATTGACGTACATTGGATGTTTGCTACTATAAGCCAATGGCGTATAATTTATGCTATTCATTGAAACGGATATTTTCACAGAAGACGTCAAAACGTTACTGGATGACGACGAATACCATAGGTTCCAGATATTCCTGGCTACGCAACCGGAGTATGGCGATCTTATCCAGAATACGGGAGGCTTGCGAAAAATTCGCTGGCTTGCTGGCGGTAAGGGAAAGCGTGGCGGAGTCAGAGTTATCTATTTTCACCGTACGCGTGAGTGTGAAATCAGGTTGCTGCTCATCTATCGCAAAGGGATCAAAGATGACCTCTCCGCGGGTGAAAAAGCCATACTGAAAAAGATGATTGAGAGGTGGTAAATGGATAAGGCGCTGTTTGAACGATTAACCCAAAGCATGGCGCAAATGAACGACATTGCCGAGGGCAAACGGGAGCCGTCGCGCACCTTTCAAATCGATGCGATGAAAATCAAAGAAATCCGCCGGGCGTCTGGCCTGTCGCAGAGTAAGTTTGCGAATTTAATTTCTGTGAGTGTCGATACGCTGCGTAACTGGGAACAAGGCAGGCGTTCACCGACAGGCCCGGCTAAAGCGCTGCTGCGGGCTATTGCTAACGATCCACAGCATGTTATTTCTGCACTTTCGCAGTAATTTGCCCGGCAGCACAGAGGCTGGCCGGGCTTAAAGGAAATTACTCCCCTTCACCCGGGAACAGGAACGGGTTGATTGAGCTGCGGGCAAAGCCCTCCTGCTCCATCTTCGCGTCCAGAATCAGCGAGGCGAGATCGTCGGCCACGGCTTCAACTTTCGGGTCTTTTTCCTGATACAGAATCTTCAGGTAGGTCCCGCAGTCGCCGCAGCTTTCGGCTTTCACCGCCGCTTCTTCATTTTCCAGCGACCAGTAGTTCAGATCGCGGGTCTGCTCGCAGTTGCTGCACTTGATGCGCACCACGTGCCACTCGGTTTCACACAGGTTGCAGTGCAGGTAGCGCAGCCCCTGAGTGGTGCCGATTTGAACCATGCTCGATACCGGCATGGAGCCGCAGACCGGGCAGAACTGGCGCGCCTCGCCGTATTCGGCGCGGGCTTTGCCCGGGATCAGGCTGGCCATTTGCGCCCAGTAGAGCGACAGCGCGGCCCAGATAAACGGCGCTTTATCGCTGCTGACCAGAGAGAAGTCGGAGGCAAACAGCGCGCTCGCCATCTCTTCCAGCTCCAGGTCAGAGGCTTTTTCCAGATTCTCGATAACCGCCAGCGCGGTGCCGCTCATCTCCGGCTTCAGCTCGGCAATGAGCGAATGCAGCAGCTTTTGCCAGTGCTTGTCGCGCGGCAGGACGTGAATGTCCAGCGGCGGCTTGCCCTGCGCGTTGGCTTCTTTGATGCGCGCGGTCAGGTCCATTTGCAGCGGGTGGTCGTACAGCACCACTTCCTGCGCGTGGGCAACCAGCGCGGCAAAGCGCAGAAAATCACCCAGCGGGTTGTTCTCTGCCAGCTCGCGCAGACGCTCTGCGCGGCGGTTGTAGAGGTTCTTGAGTCTGGGGAATAACAACGGCGGAATATAATCCGCCGTGCGTTTCTCGCTCGACCCCAGCTCATCTTGCGGGATTATGCGAATACTCATTCAGATGACTTTTCCTGTTTCTGGCGGACCTCTCGGTACCAGCGCGGGTGATGTTTCTTCGCCCATGTACTGGTTACCCATCCTTCCACCATCGCGGTAATGGTGCCTTTCACCCAGAGGGCGGCGTAGATATGCACCATGATAACCACAATTAACGCCACTGCGGCAAATGAATGCAGCATCAGCGCGAATCGGATCACCGGGATTGAGAAAGCAGGCGCAAAGTACGGACGCCAGATGATCACGCCGCTCACCAGCAACAGGACCAGGAAGATAATCGCCGCCCAGAATACGCATTTCTGGCCGAAGTTATAACGCCCGGTATCACCTACTTCCTCGTTGACGACGATCTTACGAATATTCTTCGCCCAAAAGATATCATCCCGATTGATTAGGTTATGGTGCCAGTAGCGGAAAAACATGATGATAAACGACGCGAACATGATGACGCCCACAAACGGGTGCAGAATACGCGCCAGCTGTGGTGTCCCCATGATCTGCATCAGCCAGTTGAAGGACGGGAAGAAGAACCCCAGCCCGCTTATCGCCGCCAGCATGAAGCAGAAGGCGGTGACCCAGTGGTTGATGCGTTCCGGTGCGGTGTAGCGCACGATGGTGTCACGTTTTCTCATTTGCGCACCTCGTCTTTCTCTTCATGCAGGTTGTCGTCTTCCTCTTCCGCGCGGTTCGGACCAACGCCGACGTAGTGGAAGATGCTCGCTGCGAAGGTAGCAGCAAAACCGACCGCTGCCAGCGGTTTCCAGATGCCTTTCCAGAACTTCACGGTGGCGCTGATTTCCGGGTTCTCCGGCAGGCCGTGATACAGGTTCGGCTTGTCGGCGTGGTGCAGCACGTACATGACGTGCGTACCGCCAACCCCGGACGGATCGTACAGGCCCGCGTTGTCGTAACCACGGGTTTTCAGCTCGCCCACGCGCTCTGCCGCCAGCGTTTTCATATCCTCTTTGGAGCCAAAGTGGATAGCGCCGGTTGGGCAGGTCTTCACGCACGCTGGCTCCTGGCCGACGGTGACGCGGTCAACGCACAGCGTGCATTTGTAGACGCGGTTGTCTTCCGGGTTCAGGCGCGGTACGTCGAACGGGCAGCCGGCGATGCAGTAGCCGCAGCCGATGCACTGCTCGGACTGGAAGTCGACGATGCCGTTAGCATACTGAATGATAGCCCCTTCTGACGGACATGCCTTCAGGCAGCCCGGATCCGCACAGTGCATACAGCCGTCTTTGCGGATAAGCCATTCCAGTTTGTCGTTCTGCTCCACTTCCGAAAAACGCATCACCGTCCAGGACTTGGCGGTCAGGTCCGCCGGGTTGTCATATACCCCGACGTTGTGACCCACTTCGTCACGCAGATCGTTCCACTCTGAACACGCCACCTGACAGGCTTTACAGCCGATACAGGTGGTCACGTCGATAAGCTTCGCCACTTCCTGCTGGTGGTCCCGCGCCTGAGGCGCGGGCGTGAAACTGTTTGTCGCGGAACGACGGATAATGTCTTGAGATTGATAAGCCATAAGTCGTCTCCGTTACACCTTTTCCACGTTCACGAGGAAGGCCTTAAACTCCGGCGTCTGCGTGTTCGCATCGCCGACGAACGGCGTCAGGGTGTTCGCAATGAACCCTTTCTTCGCCACGCCCTCATAGCCCCAGTGGATCGGAATACCGATGGTATCCACCTGCTGACCGTGAACGTTCAGCGTGCGGATACGTTTGGTCACCACCGCCTTGGCTTTGATATAGCCGCGGTTAGAGGAAACCTTCACGGTATCGCCATGGGCGATGCCGAGCTTGCCTGCCAGCTTCTCGCCGATCTCCACAAACTGTTCCGGCTGCGCGATGGCGTTAAGCAGCGCGTGCTTGGTCCAGTAGTGGAAGTGCTCGGTCAGACGGTATGTGGTGCCCACGTACGGGAACTTGTCCTTTTTACCCAGCGCTTCGAAATCGCCCTTAAAGATACGGGCTGCCGGGTTAGAGACCACGTTCGGGTGCAGTGGGTTGGTGCCCAGCGGAGTCTCAAACGGCTCGTAGTGTTCCGGGAACGGACCTTCCGCCATCTTATCGATAGCAAACAGGCGTCCCATCCCTTCAGGCTGCATGATAAACGGCCCAACGTCGCTGCCCGGTGCGGCAGTGCTGTAGTCCGGAATATCCACGCCGCCCCATTTCGCGCCGTCCCACTTCAGAAGCTGACGCTTCGGATCCCACGGGTTGCCCTGCGGGTCAGCGGATGCGCGGTTATAGAGGATGCGGCGGTTGAGCGGCCACGCCCATGCCCAGCCCAGCGTATTGCCGAGGCCCGACGGGTCGGCGTTATCGCGGTTGGCCATCTGGTTACCTTTCGGCGTCCAGCTACCGGCAAAGATCCAGCAGCCGCTGGAGGTCGTGCCGTCATCGCGCAGGTGCGCGAAGGTGCTGAGCTGATCGCCTTTCTTCGCCAGCACGGTACCGGTGGCCGGGTCGATAACGTCCGCCAGCGCCTTACCGTTGCTCTCCATCGCCACTTCTTCCGGCGCTGGGTTTTCCGGCGTCGAGTAGTTCCAGCTCATGTTCAGCACGGGTTCCGGGTTCGCGCCGCCTTCTGCCGCATACATCTTACGCAGGCGTAAGAAGATACCGGCCAGGATCTCGCCGTCGTTCATGGCGATGCCCGGGGCGTCCGCGCCTTTCCAGTGCCACTGCAGCCAGCGTCCGGAGTTGACGATAGAACCGTTCTCTTCCGCGAAGCAGGTAGACGGCAGACGGAACACTTCGGTCTGAATCTTCGAAGGATCGACGTCGTTCGATTCGCCGTGGTTCTGCCAGAAGGTTGAGGTCTCGGTATTGAGCGGGTCAATCGTCACCAGGAACTTCAGCTTCGACAGAGACTCAACAACCTTGTTCTTGTTCGGGAACGAGGCAACCGGGTTAAAGCCCTGGCACAGGTAGCCGTTCACTTTGCCCTGGTGCATCATCTCGAAATACTGCAGAACGTCGTAGCCTTTGTCCCACTTCGGCAGCCAGTCAAAGCCCCAGCTGTTTTCAGCCGTCGCTTTGTCGCCGAAGAAGGCTTTCATCATCGAGACGAAGAACTTCGGATAGTTGCCCCAGTAGTTTACCTGGCCTTCGAGCAGCGGTTTAGGCGTGCTGGCCGTCAGGTAGGTTTGCAGATCGGTCTGTTTCTCGCTTGGCAGGTTCATGTAACCCGGCAGGCTTTGAGACAGCAGGCCGAGGTCGGTCAGGCCCTGAATGTTGGAGTGACCGCGCAGGGCGTTCACGCCGCCGCCTGCCATCCCCATGTTGCCGAGCAGGAGCTGAACCATCGCCATAGTACGGATGTTCTGCGCGCCGATGGAGTGCTGCGTCCAGCCGAGGGCGTACAGGAACGACGCAGTTTTGTCTTTCGCGCTGGTTTCGGCGATCAGCTCGCACACCTTCAGGAAGTCCGCCTTCGGCGTACCGCAGATGTTCTCAACAACCTCCGGCGTGTAGCGGGAAACGTGCTCTTTCAGCAGGTTCCACACGCAGCGCGGGTGTTGCAGGGTGGTATCGCGCTTCGCAAAGCCTTTCTCATCCAGCTCGTAGTTCCAGCTGGTTTTGTCGTATTTGCGTTTCTCGGCGTCGTAACCGCTGAACAGGCCATCTTCGAAGTGGTAATCCTCACGCACGATCAGGCTGGCGTTGGTATAGGCTTCGGTGTATTCGCGGTTATATTTTTCGTTGGTCATCAGGTACAGCAATACGCCTGACAGGAAAGTGATGTCAGTACCTGAACGAATAGGGGTATAGAAATCCGCCACTGACGCCGTACGCGTAAAGCGGGGATCGATCACAATCAGTTTCGCACCGTTGTGGATTTTGGCTTCCATCGCCCAGCGGAACCCGACAGGGTGCGCTTCAGCAGCGTTACCGCCCATCACCACAATGAGGTTGGCGTTCTTGATGTCGACCCAGTGGTTGGTCATCGCACCGCGACCAAATGTTGGAGCAAGACTTGCTACCGTTGGTCCGTGTCAGACACGCGCCTGGTTGTCGACCGCGAGCATACCGAGTGCGCGCGTGAATTTCTGGGTTAAATAGCCGGTTTCGTTGCTGGAAGCAGAGGCACACAGCATCCCGGTGGAGAGCCAGCGGTTGACCGTAACGCCGTCGGCGTTCTTCTCAACAAAGTTGGCATCGCGATCTTCTTTAATGTGTTTTGCGATGCGGTCGAACGCCTCTTCCCAGCTGATTTGCTGCCATTTGTCGGAGCCTGGCGCGCGATATTCCGGGAATTTGAGGCGGCTTTCGGAGTGGATAAAGTCCACCAGACCGGCCCCTTTCGGGCACAATGCGCCGCGGTTGACCGGATGATCCGGGTCGCCTTCGATATGGAAAATAGACGCTTTGGCGTTTTTAGCACCGTCGCCGAGGCTATACATCAACAGCCCGCAACCGACAGAGCAGTACGTACAGGTATTACGGGTTTCACGGGTGCGCAGCAGTTTATACTGCCGCGTCTCCGCCAGCGCTACGCCGGGCGCAAAGCCCAGTGCCGCTGCCGTGGTGCCTGCCATACCGCCAGCGCAGATCTTAAAGAACTGCCTTCTGCTGACCTGCATGGGTCACTCCTTGTTTCGACATTGCTTACATATGTAGTTTTAACTTCGCGGTTGAGAATTGACCGCAAAGGAGAAAAATTTGCGTTAATCCCTCAATTCCACGAGGGATATCATCAGAATACCACAATGTCGGTATGACTGTTCCAATGGCGTTAAAACAAAGTGAACGTATTATCACCCTGTTGACTATAAAGTGTGATATCAATCACATTATTAACCCCGCATGTTAAAGGGGTGTAGCATGCGTTTTGTTGCACCTCTCACAAGTGAGTAGGTAAACTTGATGCGGAAAAGTTGATCCATACTATGCGTAAGCCCTGTTGTTTGTGATGCAATAGCAGGCTCACTTCCGTGGTTGTTCAGGAATACCGTCGTGTCTAAACAAAACCGTGCTACCCACCCGTCACCACTGCCTGCGGGCGTTGTGGAACTGTCGGTACACAGACCGCCCCACATCACCCATGCCACGCCGGATTTTCTGGCGGAAGAGGTGCCCGTTGCGCTCGTTTACAACGGCATCTCGCACGTGGTGATGATGGCTTCGCCAAAAGATCTTGAGCTGTTCGCCATCGGTTTTTCCCTCTCGGAAGGCATCATCGACCACCCGCAGGAGATCTACGGCATGGACGTGGTAAAGGCGTGTAACGGCCTTGAAGTGCAAATCGAGCTCTCCAGCCGCCGCTTTATGGGATTAAAAGAGCGTCGACGCGCGCTGGCCGGACGCACCGGCTGCGGCGTGTGTGGTGTTGAGCAGCTCAACGATATCGGCAAGCCCGTTACGCCACTGCCGTTTACCCAGACGTTTAACCTCGCCAACCTCGATAAAGCACTGGAACACCTCAACGATGTACAGCCTATCGGTCAGCTGAGCGGCTGTACGCACGCGGCGGCGTGGGTGCTGCCATCGGGCGACATTATCGGTGGGCACGAAGACGTCGGCCGCCACGTGGCGCTGGATAAGCTGCTCGGTCGCCGCGCGCGTGAAAGTGACGTCTGGCAGCAGGGGGCTGCGCTCGTTTCCAGCCGCGCCAGCTACGAGATGGTGCAGAAAGCCGCGATGTGCGGCGTTGAAATACTGTTTGCGGTCTCAGCCGCAACAACGCTCGCTGTTGAAGTAGCTGAGCGCTGCAACCTGACGCTGGTGGGGTTCTGCAAGCCTGGAAGGGCGACGATTTACACGCACTCGCAGCGACTGATTGTTGATCAGTAATTTTGAAAGAGAATAGCAAATCCTTCCGCTTTTAGTTGTTCATGATGAGGTCTAGTATTTATCTCATCAAGGCACGGTGCCTTACCTAAACAACTTAATGAAAGGGTTTATCTCATGAAAAGCATCAAAACTTTTGTCGCTGTAATCGCTCTGGCTACTTCTTTCGGTTCTTTCGCTGCGCAGACAGTAACCGCTTCCGCCTCTACGCTGGACGGTGCAGAAGCTAAAATTGCTGCACAGGCTCAGGAAGCAGGCGCGTCATCTTACAAAATTACCCAGGCATTCACCGGTAACCGCGTACACATGACCGCTGAACTGACCAAATAAGCCGTCACACCGTCGAAAGAGCGCCCCCGGGGCGCTTTTTTAGCTTATGCCCGCCACGCGCAGCAGCGCCGTCACCACAGCCGCCGCCACGATCACCACAATTAACGGCATCTTCCGCCAGGCCAAAAACACCGCAAACGCCACGCCCAGCACCCGTGCCATCCCGGCGAAATGTTCGCCTTCATAAAATGTGGTCGCCAGCGCCACCGAAAACAGCAATACCGTTGCCGCATCGGAAAGCAGCGCCTGTGAACGTTCTGACAATGCCAGCCTGCTACCCAGTTTCGCCCCGCCAAGACGCATCAGATACGTTCCCGCAGACAAAATGGCGATGCCGAGAATAAAAAACGTCATATTTCCCATTATTTTTTCCTCGCAGCGAGACCCAGTAAAGAGAGCAGCACCGGTAATCCCACCGGGGCAAACGGCACGGCGGCCAGCGACAATACGGCACCGCTGCAGGCGCGGATCAGCGTGGTGCGGTTTTTAAACGCAGGCACCACTAACGCCAGCAAAATCGCCGGGAATACCGCATCCAGCCCAATGGTTTCCGGGTCTGGCAGCAGCTTGCCGACCATGGCACCCAGCAGCGCGCCCAGCGGCCAGATGATTGCCACGCCCAAACCGCACAGCCAGTAGGCCGCTTTACGCTGTTCGGGGGTTTTTTGCGACAGGCCGAACACCACGCTTTCATCGTTCATGATGTGGCAGCCCAAAAAGCTCAGGCCACGCTTGCCCACCAGTTCCCGCACCGTCACGCCAAAGGGCACGTGCCGCGCGTTGACCAGCAAACCGGCAGCCGCCGCCGCCAGCGGGTTCCCGCCGCTCGCCACAATGCCGATAAACATAAATTCCGATGCGCCCGCCAGCACGGTAAGGGAGAGCACAAACGGCACCCACAGCGGGAAACCGTAGGCCATCGCCAGCGAGCCATAGGACATCCCGACCACGCCCACCGCGAGGCATACCAGGATGATTGCTTTGATCGTGTCGCCTTTCAGGCAGGAGAGATGATGCTTCATACATTTTTAGCCATATCGAACGTGTATCCATTATAATGAACGCAACAGAAGTGTTTTTCAAGATGAACGATTCGTTCGATTTATAGAACAAAAGGGCCGTTTTATGACGCAGCCAATCAGCGTAATCGCCAAAAGCCTGGTGCGAGAACGCCTGCGAACCGGGCTTTCACTGGCGGAAATCGCTCGCCGTGCCGGGATCGCCAAATCCACGCTTTCCCAACTGGAGTCCGGCAACGGTAACCCGAGCCTGGAAACGCTGTGGTCGCTTTGCGTGGCGCTGGATATCCCCTTTGCCCGCCTGCTCGAACCACAGCAGCCTACCACTCAGGTGATCCGTCGTGGTGAAGGGACGAAAGTCGTTGCCGGACAGGCCAACTACGAGGCGATACTGCTGGCGGCATGTCCGCCGGGCGCGCGACGCGACGTCTACCTCCTGCTTACCCAGCCGGGCGCAGACCGCATTTCCCAGCCGCATCCGCCGGGGTCCGTTGAACATATTATTGTGACGCAGGGGCGCGCGCTGGTCGGCCTGATCGACGCGGCTGAAGAGTTGGGGCCGGGGGATTACATCTGTTATCCCGCCGATCTGCCGCATATCTTTAAGGCGCTGGAGCCGGATACGCACGCGCTACTGGTGGCGGAACAGAACTAACAGAGATACGGAAAATCATGTCGCTTAAAGCCATTGCCAAAGAACTGGGGCTGTCAGTCACCACCGTCAGCCGGGCACTCAACGGATATGACGACGTCTCCGCCGAGACGCGCGCACGCGTGGAAGCAGAGGCCCAGCGCCGTGGTTACCGACCGAACACCTTCGCCCGCCGCCTGAAGATGGGCAAAATTGACGCCGTCGGGCTGGTATTTCCTGTGCATCCCGTTCCGCTCAATAACAGCGTTTTTATGGACATGGTCGGCGAAATTAGCCACGAACTGGCGCGACATGAGATCGATTTACTGCTGATAGCCGATGATGATTTGGCCGATAAGCACAGCTACATGCGCATGGTGCAAAGCCGCCGCGTGGATGCGCTGATCGTAGCGCACACACTGGATCACGATCCGCGTCTTGAGCAACTCCAGGCCGCCGGTTTTCCTTTCCTGGCGCTCGGGCGCAGTCACCTCCCGCAGCCGTACGCGTGGTTTGACTTCGACAACTACGCCGGTACGCATCAGGCTACCCGCTGGCTGATCGAGAAAGGCCATCAGCGCATCGCGTTGCTCGGTGAAAGCAACAATCAGGCGTTTATCACCCAGCGCCGTCAGGGCTATCTGGACGCCCTGCGGGAAGCGGGGCTTTCCAGCGAATGGCTGCGCGCCATGCCGCCGTCGCGCCGCGTGGGGTATGCCACCACCAAAGAGCTTCTCGCTCTGCCGCAGCCGCCCACGGCCATCATTACCGACTGCAATACCCACGGCGACGGCGCGGCGATGGCGCTGGCGCAGATGGGGCGCTTATCCGGCGACAACGCCGTCTCGCTGGTGGTCTACGACGGCCTGCCGCAGGACAGCATTGTCGATATCGACGTGGCGTCGGTCATTCAGTCCACCCGTCAGGGCGTCGGAAAGCAGATTGCCGATATGGTGCGCCAGCTGATTAACGGCGACGATATTGAGCAGCTTCAGGTGCTCTGGCAGCCTGAATTTTCTCCGGGCCAGACGGCCTAAACCCACTAAAATTCCAAACCCGATCACAGATCCGAAACGTTTTGGTTTGTATCCGAAACGTTTCGGATCAACACTCAGAACATCCCGATGACAGGAGATGTCTGATGCAAGATTCCATTTTTCGACTGGAAAGCAATACGGTAGACGTGGTGGTTAAAACCCACCCGTTCGCCGAAATTCTCTACTGGGGGCCGCACCTTCAGCACTTTTCGCCGCACGATGTGCTGAGCATTGCGCGCCCTGTTGCGAACGGCAGGCTGGATGTCGACTCCCCGGTCACGCTGATGGCGGAACTGGGGCACGGCCTGTTTGGCTCGCCGGGCATTGAGGGGCATCGCCAGGGGCTGGATGGTTCCCCGGTGTTCAAAACCGCGCATGTGCAGCAGGACGTAAACACCCTGACGATAACCGCTGAGGATGAGCATGCGGGGCTGCGTCTGACCAGCGAGCTGGCGCTGGATGCCAGCGGCGTGCTGGTGGTTCGTCACGGTTTAACGAACCTGAAAGCGATCCCCTGGCAGGTGGACCGTTTCGCCGTCACGCTGCCGGTGGCCGAGCGCGCGCAGCAGGTGATGGCCTTCCACGGACGCTGGATCAGAGAATTTCAGCCGCACCGCGTAACGCTTGAACACGACAGCTTCGTGATTGAAAACCGCCGGGGTAAAACCTCCCACGAGCACTTCCCGGCGCTGATTGCCGGTACGCCGTCGTTCAGCGAAATGCAGGGCGATGTCTGGGGCGTGCATCTGGGCTGGAGCGGCAACCACCGCCTGCGCGCGGAAGCGAAAACCGACGGTCGCCGCTACCTACAGGCCGAAGCGCTCTACCTGCCGGGTGAAATGGCGGTTGAGGAGGGCGATACGCTCTGGACGCCGCGCCTGTATGCCAGCTACTCCACACGGGGCCTGAACGGCATGAGCCAGCAGTTCCACCGCTACCTGCGCGATAACATTATCCGCTTCCCGGAAAACAAACCGCGCCCGGTGCACCTCAATACCTGGGAAGGGATCTACTTCAACCACGACCCGGACTACATTATGCGCATGGCCGACGAGGCCGCGGCGCTGGGCGTGGAGCGCTTCATCATTGATGACGGCTGGTTCAAAGGCCGTAACGACGATCACGCCGCGCTGGGTGACTGGTATCTGGACGAAAAAAAATACCCGAACGGCCTGACGCCGGTGATCGACCACGTCAAACGGCTCGGCATGGAGTTTGGCATCTGGGTTGAGCCGGAGATGATCAACCCGGATTCCGATCTGTACCGCGCGCATCCTGACTGGGTGCTGGCGCTGCCGGGCTACGCCCAGGCGACCGGACGACATCAGCTGGTGCTCAATCTGAACATACCCGAAGCCTTTGACTACCTGGTGGAGCGCATGAGTTGGCTGCTGGGCGAGCATGCGGTCGACTACGTGAAGTGGGACATGAACCGCGAGCTGGTGCAGCCGGGACACAATGGCAAAGCCGCCGCCGACGCGCAGACCCGCCAGTTTTACCGCCTGCTGGACGTGCTGGGCGAGCGCTTCCCGCACATTGAGTTTGAATCCTGCTCTTCCGGCGGCGGGCGTATTGATTACGAAGTGCTGACCCGCAGCCACCGCTTCTGGGCGTCCGACAACAACGACGCGCTGGAGCGCAGCACCATCCAGCGCGGCATGAGCTACTTCTTCCCGCCGGAGGTGATGGGCGCGCATATCGGTCATCATAAATGTCACGCCACCTTCCGCCAGCATAGCATCCCGTTTCGCGGGCTGACGGCTCTGTTTGGTCATATGGGGCTGGAGCTGGATCCGCTCACCGTCGATGAAGATGAACGCGAAGGCTATCGGTACTACGCCGCGCTGCACAAGCAGTGGCGCGAGGTGATCCACCACGGTACGCAGTGGCGGATTGATATGCCGGATGCCACCACGATCGCACAGGGTATTGTGAGCGAAGACAAGGCGCAGGGACTGTTTATGGTCAGCCAGCTTGCGATGCCGGATTACACCCTGATGATGCCGCTGCGCATGCCGGGGTTAGAGGCCAGCGCGCAGTACTGCATCACGCTGCTCGATCACCCGAACATCCAGATTACGGGCGAGGGTGGACACACCATGCGCAAGCTGCCTTCGTGGATGGAAGCGCCGCAAACGGTGAGCGGCGAATGGCTGATGCAGGCGGGTATTGCGCTGCCGATTCTGGACCCGGAGACCGCCATTTTGATTGGCGTCAAACGCGTGTAAGGTTGAAGGGCCGGGCAGCCGGCCCTCCGTTGAGGATAAAAATAATGAACACAACAACCTGTACCCACAAAGACAACCCTAATTTTTGGATCTTCGGGCTGTTCTTCTTTCTCTACTTCTTCATCATGGCCACCTGCTTTCCGTTCCTGCCGATCTGGCTGTCGGACATCATCGGCCTGAATAAAACCCATACCGGGATTGTCTTCTCCTGCATCTCACTGTCGGCCATCGCCTTCCAGCCAGTGCTGGGGGTGATTTCGGACAAGCTGGGGCTGAAAAAACACCTGCTGTGGATCATCGCGGTGCTGCTGTTCCTGTTTGCGCCGTTCTTCCTGTACGTCTTCGCGCCGCTGCTGAAAACCAATATCTGGCTGGGGGCGCTGAGCGGCGGGCTGTATATTGGCTTTGTCTTCTCGGCGGGATCGGGGGCAATTGAGGCCTACATCGAGCGCGTGAGCCGCAACAGCTACTTTGAATACGGCAAGGCGCGTATGTTCGGCTGTCTCGGGTGGGGGCTGTGCGCCTCAACGGGCGGCATCCTTTTTGGCATCGATCCGTCGTACGTTTTCTGGATGGGCTCGGGGGCGGCGCTGTTGCTGATGCTGCTGCTGGTGGTCGCGAAGCCGAAGCCCAACCAGACGGCGCAGGTGATGAATGCTCTGGGCGCGAATCAGCCGCAGATTACTGCCAAAACGGTGTTCAACCTGTTCCGCCAGCGCAGAATGTGGATGTTCATTCTGTACGTGATTGGCGTGGCCTGCGTGTATGACGTTTTCGACCAGCAGTTTGCCACCTTCTTCAAAACCTTCTTCGCCACGCCGCAGGAAGGCACCCGCGCCTTTGGTTTTGCCACCACGGCGGGGGAAATCTGTAACGCCATCATCATGTTCTGCTCCCCGTGGATCATTAACCGCATCGGCGCGAAAAACACGCTGCTGATCGCCGGGGTGATTATGGCGACGCGCATTATCGGCTCGTCGTTCGCCACCACCGCCGTGGAGGTGATTGCCCTCAAGATGCTGCACGCGCTGGAGGTCCCGTTCCTGCTGGTGGGCGCATTCAAGTACATCACGGGCGTGTTTGATACGCGACTGTCGGCCACCATCTACCTGATTGGCTTCCAGTTTGCCAAACAGTCGGCGGCCATTTTCCTCTCCGCCTTTGCCGGGAATATGTATGACCGGATCGGCTTCCAGGAGACGTACCTGATGCTGGGCTGCTTCGTGCTGGCGATTACGGTGGTGTCGGCGTTTACGCTGAGCAGCAGGCAGGAGATTGCTGCCGCCTCGGGGGCAGCAGCGTTAACACATCAGTCCAGGTAAAACACTTCTTTCAGCTCCGCGCTCACCGGGCTGTTATCCGGGTTCGACGGCATAACGTCACCCATATGCTTCCACCAGCGCTGGCAGACGTCGGTATTCGCGACCGCGTTCCAGCGCTCCTCCGATTCAATCTCCACGGTTGCAAACAGCAGGTTGCGTGCTTTGTCGAGATAAATGGCGTAGTGGTGCGCGCCGTGGGCTTTCAGCACCGCTTCCAGCTCGGGCCAGATAGGGTTGTGGCGACGAGCGTACTCCTCGTGCGCGTCCGGGTTGACCTGCATCACAAAGGCTTTGCGGATCATAATGCCTCCAGGTACAGCTCGCGCACCTCGTCGCGGCTGGCGGTACGCGGGTTGCACGGCGCACACGGGTCGGCGAGAGCTTTATCCAGCCAGCCTTCGATGTCCGCTTTGGTCACGCCGAGCTGGCTGAAGCCGGACGGAATGCCGACGCGAGCGCTCAGGTCGCGAATCGCCTGAATGGCCGACATGCTGGCGGCTTCATCGCTCATCCCCTGCGTATCGACGCCCATCGCCTGCGCCACGCGGGCAAAGCGGGCGACCGCGTTAGGGCGGTTAAAGTTTTCGATGATCGGCAGCAGGATGGCGTTGCACACGCCGTGCGGCAGGTTGTGCGTCGCGCCCGGCTGGTGCGCCAGGGCGTGTACCAGACCCAGACCGGCGCTGTTAAACGCCATGCCCGCCAGATACTGACCAAACGCCATCTGCTCACGCGCTTCAAGGTGATGACCGTCCTCGACCGCTTTCGGCAGCCAGAGGTTGATCAGGCGAATGGCTTCCAACGCGTTGGCGTCGGTGAGCGGGTGCGCGCCGACGGACACGTAGGCTTCAATCGCATGAGTCAACGCATCCATGCCGGTTGCGGCGGTCACGGAGGCGGGAATATCGAGCATCACGCTGGCATCGTCCACGGCGATATCCGGGATGATGTTCGGGTCGATAATCACCTCTTTCACCTGACGCGCGGAGTCGATGATCACCGCGTTGCTGGTCATCTCCGCCGCCGTACCCGCGGTGGTGTTGATCGCCACCAGCGGCACGCCCGCGTTTTTGACTTTGCCGACGCCGGAGTAATTGGTTGACGGACCGGGGTTGGCGGTGAGGATTTTGATCGCCTTGGCGGTATCAATCGGGCTGCCGCCGCCGAAGGCAATCACGTAATCACACTCCGCGTCCTGATATGCCGCATAGCCTTTCTGTACCAGCGCTTCCGTCGGGTTCGGGAACACCTCATCAAACAGGTGATACGACATCTGATGGGCGTCCAGCGCGGTAAACAGGCTGTCGAGCAGGCCCAGCTTTACCAGCTGGCCGTCGGTGACAATCAGCGCTTTTCCCCACTGCTTGTTCGCCACCAGGTTGACCATATCGCCGATTGCGCCCGCGCCGTGCAGGCTGATTTTTGGAAGCGCCAACATAAAGCTCATGATAATTCTCCTTAATTACTGTGATTTTTATGCCCGGCGGCGCTGCGCTTGCGCGGGCCTACGGTTAAGTAGGCCGGGTAAACGCAGTGCCACCCGGCTATGAGATCCGTCTTCGCTGCATCACCCGGCGGGTAATAATCGGCAGCGAAATCACCACGATCAGCATCGCGCCGATAATCACCGACATCACGATGCCGGGCACGTTGAGCAGGCTCAGGCCAAAGGTCACCAGCCCCATCAGGAAGGCGGCGATAATCACGCCCACCATGCTCCCGGACCCGCCGAGAATATTGACGCCGCCGAGCACCGCCATCGTTACCACCGCCAGCTCCCAGCCCATCGCAATTGTCGGGCGGGTGCTGCCCAGGCGCGAGGTAAGCAGCACCGATGCCAGGCCGGACATCAGCCCCACCAGCGCGAACAGGATCAGGTTGTGGCGCTTAACGTTGATGCCGGAATACCACGCGCCGGTCGGGTTATTGCCGATGGCGTAGGTGCGGCGGCCAAAGTTGGTGCGGTGCAGCACAAAGGCAAACAGCAAGGCCAGCACGATAAACAGCGCGAACTCGAACGACAGCGCGCCCCAGACGTAGCCCTGGCCGAACCAGGCAAAGCTCTCCGGGTAGCTGTTCAGCGCCTTATCGCCGAGCAGGATGTAGGTTATCCCGCGGTACAGGCTCATAGTGCCGATGGTGATGACGATGGACGACAGGTTGAAGCGCGTCACCAGAATGCCGTTGAACAGTCCGCACAGCAGCCCCACGCCTAACCCGATGCAGACCAGCAGTGGCGTATCCACACCCGCCGCCGCGCAAAAGCCCATCACCGTGGAGCTGAGCGCGATGGTGGACGCCACCGAGAGGTCAATTTCCCGGGCGATAATCAGCATCGCCATCGGCAACACGATGATCGCTTTTTCGGTGAAGTTGAACGTCGCGTCGGAGAGATTCCAGACGTTGAGGAAGTAGGGCGAGGCTAGCGCGTTCACCACGAACACCGCCAACGTCACCGCCAGCAGGAAGCCTTCCCAGCACAACAGGCGCTGGAAAATGCCCGGCGCAGCAGGCACGTTTTTGATCTCTTCAGAGGCCATCATTTTGCTCATGATTTCACCGCCAGTTTCTGACGCGCCAGCGCCGCGTCGCGCAGGATGAGTCTGCCTTTACGCCTGTTGCCGCGCTCGTTCAGCAGCACCGCAATCACGATCACCGTGCCGGAAATTGCCATTTGCCAGAACGGGGAGACGCCGATCACCGGCAGGGCGTTGTTGATCACGCCGAGGAACAGCGCGCCGAACAGGCAGCCGAGCACGCGCCCGGTGCCGCCCATGGTGCTGATGCCGCCAATCACGCAGGCTGCCACCACCTGCAGCTCAAAGCCGTTCGCCACGTCGACGTAGGCCACGGCGAAGCGCGAAATCCACAGATACCCGCAGAACCCGGCCAGCAGCCCGGAAAGGCAGAAGCTGACGAACTGCATTTTCCCGGCATTGATCCCGGTGTAGTAGGCCGCCGTGGCGTTGCCGCCCGCGGTGTACAGCGCCCGTCCGGTAGAGCTGTAGCGCAGGAAGTAGCCCACCAGCAGCAGCGCAGCAACGGCGCACCAGCTCAACACAGGCAGGCCCAGCACCGAGGCGCGCGGCAGGCCGAGGAAGTCCGCGCCCATCTGGTTGGCGTTCACCCAGCCGCCGCCGGAGAGCAAAAAGATAATCCCGCGGTAGATGCTCATCGTCCCGAGCGTCACCACAATCGCCGGAATGCCCAGCTTCCACACCAGCAGGCCGTTAATCGCGCCCATCAGCAGCCCGAGCGCGCTGGCGAGGATCAGCAGCGCCCAGACCGGCACGTCCGGGTAATGGAAGTTAATCAGGGCGACAATCATCCCGGTCAGCGCCAGGTTGGCCGCCATTGAGAGATCGATGCCTTTGGTGAGCAGCACCATCATCTGCCCGAGCGCGAGGACGATCAGGATGGCGGTATCGTTAAACATCTCCACCAGATTGCCCGGCGCGATAAACGACGGCACGCGGCTGCCGATGGCGATGACCATCAGCACAATCACCGCGCCCAGCAGGGCTTCGCGGTGTTTTAACAGCGAGTTAAGCATTATGCCGCCTCCTGTTTTGCACCGCTGGCGGCGCTGACGATGGTTTCCGCCGTCGCGTCACCCGCCCGATATTCGGCCACCATCAGCCCTTCGTGCATCACGATGATGCGGTCCGCCATGCCCATCACCTCCGGCAGTTCAGAGGAGACCATAATCACCGCCAGCCCCTGAGCGACCAGTTCAGACATAAATTGATGAACGGCGGCCTTTGAGCCGATATCGATGCCTTTTGTTGGCTCATCGAGGATGATCACGTCAGGATGCGTCGCCAGCCACTTGCCGATAACCACCTTTTGCTGATTGCCGCCGGAGAGGGTCTGCACCGCCTGCTTCCAGCTAAAGGCTTTTACCTGCAGACGTTTGGCGTATTCATCCGCCAGCCGCCATTCGCGGTCGTCGTGCAGCACGCCGCTCGGGTTGAGCTTGCCGAGCTGCGGCAGGCTGATGTTTTGGGCAATCGACAGTTCGATAATCGCGCCCTGCTTCTGCCGCTCTTCCGGCACGCAGACGATACCGGCTTTGATCGCATCCGCAGGCTGGCGGAAGCGCCGGGCCTGACCGTTAAGAGTAATTTCGCCTGACGATGGCCGCGTGACGCCGGAAAGCGCCTGCATCAGCTCGGTACGCCCGGCACCGACCAGCCCGTAGAAGCCGAGGATTTCCCCTTTACGCAGGGAGAAGGAGATATTGGCGAACTCGGTCGGGTGGCAGAGATTTTTTACCTCCAGCACCGTCTCGCCTTTTTCGCACGCCACCTTCGGGAAGGTCTGGGTGATGGCGCGCCCGACCATCATCGATACCATCCGCTCTTCGGTTATCGCACTCATCGCGCCTTCTCCGACGAACGCGCCGTCGCGCAAAATGGTGTAGCGATCGGCAAGCTCAAAAATCTCGTCGAACTTGTGGGAGATAAACAGGATGGCCTTGCCCTCCTGCTTCAGGCGCTCAACGATTTGGTAAAACTCGAGGATTTCATGCTGCGACAGCGCCGCTGTAGGCTCATCAAGAATCACCACCTGCGCCTCAAACGACAGCGCACGGGCGATGGCGACCATGTGGCGCTGGGCGATGCTCAGGGTTTTCAGCGTCGCGCGCGGGTCGATTTGCACCTCAAGGCGGGTGAGGATCGCCTGCGCCCGGCGGAACATCTCCGGCCAGTCGAGCGTTTTCAGAAAGCCTTTGTAGAGGTACTGCCCGACAAAGATATTTTCCGTGACCGACAGTTCATCGAACAGGACGGTTTCTTGATGAATAGCGGTAATGCCGAGCTTATGCGCCGAGTCCGGCGTCGGGAGGTGAACGGGGATCGCCTTGTAGAGGATTTCGCCCTCGTCGGGCTGGTATATGCCGGTCATCACTTTGACCAGCGTTGATTTGCCCGCGCCGTTTTCGCCGATAAGCGCCGTCACTTTGCCGGGCCAAAGCGCAAGCTGTACGTTCTCAAGGGCACGCACGCCGGGGAACACTTTGGTGATGCCAGAAAGCTGTAGCAATGGGGTCATGATAGTTCTCCGTAGTATTCCCTCTCCCACAGGGAGAGGGAGAAAGGATCAGAAGATCTTTGAGAACTTATCAATATTGCTGGCATCGTAGACGAACGGCTCGGCCATCGCGCCGTTGCCGTCGGCATCCAGCTTCACTTTGCCCAGTTTGCCCATGCTGGCCTCGCCCTTCGTGGCGGTGCCTTTCACCAGATCGTCTGCTAAATAGGTTGCCGCATAGCCCAGGTCAATAGGGTTCCAGATGGCAAAGCTTTTGCTCGCGCCGGATTTTACCGCGCCCGCCATTTCAGACGGCAGGCCCAGCCCCGTCACGTACACTTTGCCGATCTTGCCCTGGTCTTTCACCGCCTGCGCCGCAGCGACAATGCCCACGGACGATGGCGAAACAATCACTTTCAGGTCGGGGTAGGTTTTCAGCAGGCCGACCGCCTCGCGGTAGCTTTTATCAGAGAGATCGTCCCCGTAGGCCACGGTCACCAGATTGACCGACGGGTACTTCGGCAGCACCTTTTTCATCTCCGCAATCCAGGTATTCTGGTTGGTGGAGGTGGGCGTTGCGCTCAGCACGGCAACGTCGCCTTTCTCGACGTTCAGCGCCTTCAGCGCGTCGGCGGCGAGCTTGACGTTGGTTTCGCCAATCAGCGCGTTATTGGACGGGTTCAGGTGGATCTGGCGTCCGGCTTTTGCCACGCCGGAATCCCACGACACCACCTTAATACCGCGCTGCATCGCTTTTTTCAGCACCGGCACGACGGCATCCGGATCGTTCGCGGAAATGGCGATCGCATCCACGCCCTGGGCGATCAGCCCGTTCAGCACCTCGATCTGCGCTTCCGCCGTGGTGGTAGTCGGGCCGGTATAAATCACTTTTACATCGCCTAACTCTTTGGCCGCCTTCTGCGCGCCGACGTTCGCAGCTTCGAAGAATCCATTCCCTAAGGACTTCGCCACCAGGGCGATTTTCACTTCTGCTAAAGCGGAACCGGACAACGCCAGAGCGGCAACGGTGAGGATCAAGCTTGTCTTTATTTTCATTGCTTTTACTCCACTGACTTGAGTTAGTTGTAGGGATTGCAGGTGGTTTTCGCCCCGTCTCAATGAGCGGGGCGCGATGTTGTTATTGGTACAAATCTAACGCGGACTGCATCGGGGTGACGCCAAAGCGTTTGCCCAGGGCGATCAGCTCTTCCCGGGTGATGGTCTGCTTCATGCCGCCCATGGAATAGACCTTCACCAGCACCTCCGCGGATTTCTCGGCGGTGTCGATCAGGCCAAAGGTTTCATCCAGCGTTGGGCCGCTGCCAAACACGCCGTGGAACGGCCACAGCACCAGTGAATGTTTTTGCATATCCACGGCGGTTGCCTGACCGATTTCGTCGGTACCCGGCACCATCCACGGCAGAATGCCTACGCCGTCCGGGAACACCACCAGACACTCGGTGCTGCCTTCCCACAGCTTGCGGGTGATGAAATCCGAGCTGTTTTCCAGCACGTAGGTCAGAGCGATCAGGTTGGTGGCGTGGCAGTGCATGATCACGCGGTCTTTGCCGTTGGTCGCCTTGATGCGCTCGCAGTGGGAGAGGAAGTGCGCCGGCAGTTCGGAGGTGGGCACCGCGTCATCGGTCAGGCCCCACAGGATGTGATAGCCCGCGCCGTCGCTGTCCACTTTCACCACGCCGAGGTTGGCCTCCGGGTCGAGCTGGACGTTGCGGAAGAACTTGCCGGAACCGGTGACGATAAACGGCGTGTTGGCGAGCAGCGGCATCGGCTGGCTCAGCGCGATATAGCGCGGTTTCTGGTGGAAATCGGCCGCGAAGGGTTCGATATCCGCGTCGTCCAGGCGCAGCGTCAGGTTGCCGCCGTTGCGCTCGTCCCAGCCCTTCAGCCAGGCGTCGGAGGTGGCTTTGATCATGCCCTGGACGAACCAGGAGGTAGTGATGGTCTGCATACTGTGTTTCCTTTGAAAATGCCGGGTGGCGCTACGCTTACCCGGCCTACTCTTACCTGTAGGCCCGGCAAGCAACGCGCCGCCGGGCAATGTTTTTTACTGACGAGCGGTGAGAACGTCTTTCTCATACGCCCGCACGTTGTCCAGCCACTGGCTGCCCGCAGGCGCGTCGTTACGCTGGCAGTACATCTCCCACACCGCCTGCCACGGCAGGGATTTCTGCTCTTCCAGCAGCGCCAGACGCGCGGTGTAGTCGCCGTTAGCCTCAAGCTGTTTCAGCGCGGCGACAGGCTCCAGCAGCGCGCGCAGCAGGGCTTTTTTCATGTTGCGGGTGCCGATAACCCACGCCGCGATGCGGTTGATGGAGGCATCGAAGAAATCGAGGCCAATATGCACGCGGTCAAAGAGGTCGTGGCGGACGATCTCGCTGGCAATCGCCTGGGTTTCGTCATCCAGCAGCACCACGTGGTCGCTGTCCCAGCGCACCGGGCGGCTGACGTGCAGCAGCAGGCGCGGCACGTAGAGCATGGCTGCTGAGATTTTGTCGGAGATCACCTCGGTTGGGTGGAAGTGGCCGGCATCCAGGCACAGCGCGGTCTGGCGGCTGGTGGCGTACCCCATGTAGAACTCGTTCGAGCCCACGGTGTAGCTTTCTGCGCCAATGCCGAACAGCTTGCTCTCCACGGCGTCGATATGGTGCGCCGGGTCCAGCTTCTCGCTGATCGCCTCATCCAGCGCGGCCAGCAGGCGCTGGCGTGGGGCCAGACGGTCAACGGTGATGTCCTTCATGCCGTCCGGGATCCAGATGTTCATCACCGACGGCGTGCCGAGCTGCTCGCCGAAATACGCAGACACGCGGCGGCTGGCCTTCACGTGGTCGATCCAGAACTGACGGATTTCATCGTCCGCGTGGGCGAGGGTAAACCCGTCGGCGCTCAGCGGGTGCGAGAAGCAGGACGGGTTAAAGTCCAGGCCCAGCCGGTTGGCTTTGGCCCACTCCACCCAGTTCTTAAAGTGTTCCGGTTTGATTTCGTTACGCGCCACCGGCTCGTCGGATTCGAGATAAATCGCGTGCAGGTTAAGGCGCTTTGGCCCCGGGATCAGGCTCAGGGCCAGCTCCAGGTCGGCGCGCAGTTCGGTCGCGTTACGCGCTTTGCCTGGATAGTTACCCGTGGCCTGAATACCACCCGTCAGGGAACCGCCCGGGTTCTCGAAACCGGCGACGTCATCGCCCTGCCAGCAGTGCATGGAGACGGGCAGACGGTCGAGCTGGCGCAGGGCCTCTTCGACATCCACGCCGACGGCGGCGAAACGCTGTTTAGCCAGGTCCCAGGCTTGTTCAAGTTGAGTGGTCATGCGCAAAGCTCCTTAGTCAGTCGTTTTTGCTGAAACTGCGCCCGAAAGCGGGCAATCTCATGGCAGGGATTGGGGGTGAAGGTGGTCAGGCTGGCGTTCGCCGCCACCACCGAACGGAAGTCGTCAACGTTGGAGAGTTCGTCCAGCGTCATCAGCTGAATGCCGATATTGCCGAGCGTGGAAGCCTCTACAGGGCCCGCCACCACGGTAATGCCGCAGGCATCCGCGCAAAGCTGGTTCAGCAGCTGGTTCTGGCAGCCGCCGCCCACGATGTGCAGCTGGCTGAACGGCTTGCCGCGCAGCTCGGCCAGCTCGCTCAGCACATCGGCGTACAGCAGGGCGAGGCTGTCAAAAATGCAGCGCGCCAGTTCGGCAGGGCTGGACGGCACCGGCTGTCCGGCGGCGAAACAGGCGGCCTGGATTTCGGCGCTCATGTGCGCCGGGTTGATGAAGCGGTCATCGTTCGGGTTGATCAGGAAGGTGCAGGCCTTCAGCTTTTCGGTTTCCGCGATAAGCGCGGGCAGGTCGGTAACGTTTTGCTCTTTCAGCACGCGCTGGAGCAGCCACAGGCCCATGATATTTTTCAGCACGCGATAGCGCCCTTCCGCGCCACCTTCGTTAGTGATGTTCGCCGCCATCGCGGCATCGCTGGTGTACGGCGTTTTGCTCTCAAAGCCCATCAGCGACCAGGTGCCGGAAGAAAGGTACGCCGCGTCTTTGTTGGCGAGCGGCGAGGCAATGACCGCGCTGGCGGTATCGTGGCTGGCGACGGCAACGACGGGGATCTCGTTCCCCTGCGGGCAAATCCACTGACCGATCACATTTCCGGGGTGCGTTGGCGTGCCGAACCAGGACGGCGATGCGCCCGTCCACGCCAGCAGGTTTTCGTCCCAGTTATCGGTGTTGATGTTGACCAGCTGCGTGGTGGTGGCGTTGGTGTATTCCCAGTTCATGTTGCCGGTCAGGCGGTAGCTCAGGTAGTCCGGGATCAGCAGCGCGTGGGCGACGTTCGCGACCAGCCCTGGCTGCTGCTCAACCAGAGCGCGCAGCTGGTACAGCGTGTTGAACGGCAGAAACTGAATGCCGCTGCGCCCGTAGATGTTGTCCTTACCAAGTTGGGCGATGGCGTGTGCCATCAGGCCGTCGGTGCGGCTGTCGCGGTAGGAGACGGGCAGGCCGACGCGCTCGCCGTTACTGTCCAGCAGCACATAGTCCACGCCCCAGGTGTCAATGCCGATGCTGTCGATACGAATGCCGTCGTTGCAGACGTTGTTCAGCCCGGTGCGGATCTCCGCCTCCAGGGCGTCGATATCCCAGGTCTCAAAACCGTCCTGCTTTTGCAGGCAGTTGGCGAAACGGTGCATTTCGCGAAGCGAAAGTGTGCGCTGGCTACAGTCCCAGGTGGCCAGCATTACGCGGCCGCTGGATGCGCCTAAATCGACAGCCACACAATGGCGAAAAGTCATGGTCGGATCCTTTCTTAATTCATTAGCGGTGAGTGTAAGAAAGGGAAGAAAAAGGCACCTTCTCGCCACTGACAGGCCAAATCCGGCGCTGGCAAGAAAGCAAAGATGAACGTGAGGGAGTTCACAGTTTCCAGTAATAACGCGGGTTTCAGCCAGTGTGACGCTTACCGCATTTCCCGATCTTTCCGCCGGTTTCTTGAAAAACGGACAGCTTTTGCGAGGTTTGCTGCCGAAAATTTAAGGTGAGCGTGGAAGGCCTTAATTACTATTTTGAGAACATTTCTCATTGGTGGGGGCCGTTATGACCGTACTACACAGCGTGGATTTTTTCCCTGCAGGAGGGTCGCCCGTCGCGATTGAGCCGCGGCTCCCTCAGGCCGCTTTTCCGGAACATCATCATGATTTTCATGAGATTGTGATTGTTGAGCACGGGACGGGCATTCACGTGTTTAACGGCCAGCCGTACACCATCAGCGGCGGCACGGTGTGCTTTGTGCGCGACCACGACAGGCACCTGTATGAACATACCGACAACCTGTGCCTGACCAACGTGCTCTATCGTTCTCCGGACGCGTTCCAGTTCCTTTCGGGGCTGAATCAGCTGCTGCCGCAGGAGAAGGACGGGCACTATCCGTCGCACTGGCGCGTGAACCAGTCTACCTTACAGCAGGTGCGTCAGCTGGTGAGCCAGATGGAGCAGAGCGAGGACGGGCAGGAGACGCACGCCATTGCCACGCGCGAACTGCTGTTCATGCAGCTGCTGGTGCTGCTGCGCCGCAGTAGTCTGGTGGAGGGGCTGGAAAATAACGACGCCCGGCTGAACCATCTGATGGCCTGGCTGGAAGACCATTTCGCCGAAGATGTCTGCTGGGAAACGCTGGCGGATGATTTTTCGCTGTCGCTGCGCACCCTGCATCGCCAGCTGAAGCAGTACACCGGGCTGACGCCGCAGCGCTACCTTAACCGCCTGCGCTTAATCAAAGCACGTCATCTTTTACGCCATACTGACGAAAGCGTCACCGATATCGCCTATCGCTGCGGTTTCGGCGACAGTAACCACTTTTCGACGCTTTTTCGCCGGGAGTTTAGCTGGTCGCCGCGCGATATTCGTCAGGGAAAAGACGCGTTGCTTCAGTAACGCGAGGGCAGTCACCGTTTTATTGCCGCAATAAAGCTAATAATGTCAGGTTTTTCGGCACAGAGGTCGTGGTGTGGCTGCTCAGTTAATCCTTCGCAAAGATGATTTTTTTGCCTCCGCGAGTCAGGCCGTGGCGGTGGCCGATCGCTACCCGCAAAACGTCTTTGCCGAGCATACCCACGAGTTTTGCGAGCTGGTGCTGGTGTGGCGCGGCAACGGCCTGCACGTCCTCAACGACCGTCCCTACCGCATCACGCGCGGGGATCTGTTCTACATCCGCGCCGAAGATAAACACTCCTACGCCTCGGTTAACGACCTGGTGCTGCAGAACGTCATCTACTGCCCGGACAGGCTCAGGCTTAACGTGGACTGGGCCGCGAACATTCCGGGTTTTCTTGACGCTAAGGGTTCTCCGCACTGGCGGTTAAGCAGCAGCGGCATGACCCAGGTTCGGCAGGTCATTTCCCAGCTTGAGCAGGAGAGCCAGAAGAGCGACCCGGTCGCTAACCAGATGGCGGAGCTGCTTTTCGCCCAGCTGGTGATGACGCTGAAGCGCTACCGTTACGCCACCGATAACCCTTCCGCCACCACGCAGGAAGCGCTGCTGGATAAGCTCATCACCACGCTTGCGGGCAGCCTGAACAGAAGCTTCGTGCTGGAGAAATTCTGCGAGCAGGAGCAGTGCAGCGAGCGCGCGCTGCGCCAGCAGTTCCGTACCCAGACGGGAATGACGGTGAACCACTACCTGCGCCAGCTGCGCATCTGCCACGCCCAGTATCTGCTGCAGCATACGGAGCTAATGGTGAGTGAAGTGGCGATGCGCTGCGGCTTTGAGGACAGTAACTACTTTTCGGTGGTGTTTAACCGCGAGGTGGGGATGACGCCGGTTCAGTGGCGTCATCGCAGTCGAAAGGCGGCCTAATCAGTTCGCCATGCCGAGGCCAACGATGTTGGCGGCAATGATAATCACCACGCAGCCCAGGCTCAGGACGCCCACCGGACGTCGCCCGGCGTTGTTCCACTCCTTCAGCACCAGCCCAACCAGCCCGCCGCACAGCACGTAGAAGCTCATGTGCAGCATCCAGCTCATGTAGTCGTACTGCGCCGGAATGCTGGCGTGGCCCCAGGCGTAGAAGAAGAACTGCAGGTACCACATCAGGCCGCCGAGGGCGGAGAGCAGCACGTTTGTGATGATGAGCGGTTTTGCCAGCGAGAAATCGGCTTTTACCGACAGGTTGTTCACTTTTGCCAGACGAACGAAGCAGAAGCCGAGGTTTACCAGCGCGCCGCCACCCATGATCACCACGTAGCTTGGCAGGGCAGCGTAAAGCGGGTCGACGCCCAGCGCGGCAGCCGCTTCGTGCATCGGTTTGGCGGCGTTCATGGCGAACGACATGCCCGCCGAGAAGATGCCGCACATCACCGCCAGAAGCAGCCCTTTCTTCAGGTTAAAGTCTTCGGCCTTAATGCCCATCTTGCGCTCTTTCAACTGGCCCGCGCGGGTGACGATACCCACGCCAACCACCGCGACCAGCACGCCCAGCAGCGTCATCCGTCCGCCTTGCGTGTTAATCAGCACGTCGAAGTTGCCGTTGAGGATCGGCGTCATCAGGGTGCCGACGATCAGCGTGATGCCAATCGCGATGCCGATGCCCATCGACATGCCGAGATAGCGCATGGTCAGGCCGTAGTTGATGTTGCCGATGCCCCACATCGCGCCGAACAGAAACACCGGCAGCAGGGTAGAGGCGCTGAAGGAGGAGAAGTAGCCCCAGAAATCGGGCAGCAGCATGGCGCTAATGGTCCACGGCAGAATCAGCCATGACACCGTACCGCCAACGGACCACATGGTTTCCCATGACCAGCCTTTCACTTTTTTAAACGGGGCATAGAAACAGGCAGCACTGGCCGCGCCTATCAAATGCCAGAAGATACCCATCGTAATCGCATGATTCATTTTTACATCCTCATCGTTTTTATAGTCGGTGGCTTCCCGCCGACTTGATGAGTGTAAAAATTAGGCGGTTTGGGAACCTTCAGAAGGTTGCCGCACTTTTGTTCTGGATGGCAATCAGCACGTTAACCGCGTGAGCAGACTCACATTTCCGCCATTAATCGAAAAATGAATAACCATATAAAAACTACGGCATTGATAATCATTTTCAATATCATTTAATTAACTATAATGAACCAACTGCTTACGCGGCATTAACAGCTGTGCCGCCCGACAATAATGGAGAGGATTATGAGTTATACACTGCCATCCCTGCCGTATGCCTACGACGCACTGGAACCGCATTTCGACAAGCAGACGATGGAAATCCATCACACTAAACACCACCAGACCTATGTGAACAACGCGAACGCCGCGCTGGAAAGCCTGCCTGAGTTCGCTAACCTGTCTGCTGAAGAGCTGATCACCAAGCTGGACCAGCTGCCAGCCGACAAGAAAACCGTGCTGCGTAACAACGCGGGCGGCCACGCTAACCACAGCCTGTTCTGGAAAGGCCTGAAAACCGGTACCACCCTGCAGGGCGACCTGAAAGCGGCTATCGAGCGCGACTTCGGTTCCGTTGACAACTTCAAAGCGGAATTCGAAAAAGCCGCTGCAACCCGTTTCGGCTCTGGCTGGGCGTGGCTGGTTCTGAAAGGCGACAAACTGGCGGTAGTGTCTACTGCTAACCAGGACTCCCCGCTGATGGGTGAAGCAATTTCTGGCGCATCCGGCTTCCCAATCCTGGGCCTGGACGTGTGGGAACACGCTTACTACCTGAAATTCCAGAACCGTCGCCCGGACTACATCAAAGCCTTCTGGGACGTGGTGAACTGGGACGAAGCAGCAGCGCGTTTCGCCGCTAAAAAATAAGGTTGCATTGACGCCTGTGAGAAGCGAGTCTTATGACTCGCTTTTTTTGTATCTGCGTAATGGAGGCAGCAATGCATTACCCGGTGAATGTGTTTACAGGCAAGGTCAGGGAGTACGACGGCAGCCGCCCAAGCGCCATCGCTAAAATTCAGGTCGACGGCGAGCTGACGCTAACCGACCTCGGGCTGGCGGGTGACGAGCAGGCTGAAAAGAAAATCCACGGCGGGCCCGAGCGCGCGCTGTGCCACTATCCTCGCGAACACTACCAGCACTGGAAAGCCGAATTCCCCGAGCAGGCGGACCTGTTTGTTGCCCCCGCGTTCGGCGAGAACCTCTCGACCGAAGGGCTGACCGAGAAAAACGTCTTTATCGGTGATATTTACCGCTGGGGCGACGCCCTGATTCAGGTGACGCAGCCGCGCTCGCCGTGCTTCAAGCTAAATTACCATTTCGGTATTCAGGATATGTCTGCCCAGCTGCAAACGGCAGGAAAAACCGGCTGGCTGTACCGCGTGGTGCAGGCAGGGCAGGTTTCCGCGGACGCGCCGCTGGCGCTCGCGTCGCGCCTGAGCGATGTCTCGGTGTATGACGCCTGCGCCATTGCGTGGCATATGCCGTTTGATGACGAGCAATATCACCGCCTGCTGTCGGCTGCGGGGTTATCGACTAGCTGGACCAGAACGATGCAGAAGCGGCGCGTAAGCGGCAAGATCGAAGATAATTCGCGGAGATTGTGGGGAAAGTAGTCCTCCGTAGAAAGTAGGCCGGGTAAGGCGAAGCCGCCACCCGGCACTAACAGCTACGAACGCTTATACAACGGCAGCCACAGCGTTAACCGCAGCCCCCCCAACGGGCTGTCGTCGGCTTTCACCCAGCCGCGGTGCTGCTGCATGGCGGTTTCCACAATCGCCAGCCCCAGCCCCGTGCCGCCCGATTCGCGGTCGCGCGCTTCGTCGGTACGGTAGAACGGACGGAAAATCTGCTCGCGATCTTCCGGACTGACGCCGGGGCCGTCATCGTCAACGATGATGGTGATCCCGTCTTTATCCACCGAGAACGCCACCTCAATTTTCGTATGCGAGTAGCGCAGGGCGTTACGCACGATGTTCTCCAGCGCGCTTTCCAGCGTGTTGGGGTTACCGTACAGCGGCCACGGGCCCGGCGGGAAGTTGACGGTGAAGGATTTACCCATCTGTTCCGCTTCGAACGCCGCGTTATCCAGCACCTCATGCCACAGGTGATTGGCTTTCACCGTTTCGCTCACCAGCGCGTTTTTCTGCTGATTGCGCGACATCACCAGCAGGTCGTTGATCATGCTGTCCAGGCGGTGAGCTTCCGTTTCAATACGCTCCAGCTCTTTGCTCTCACCGCTGCGGCGTCGCAGCAGCGCGGTGCCGAGCTGCAAGCGCGTGAGCGGGGTGCGCAGTTCGTGCGAGATATCCGACAGCAGACGCTGTTGTGCCGTCATCATGCGATCCAGCGCGCTCACCATCTGGTTAAAACTGGTCCCGGCGGCAAGGAACTCCTGCGGCCCGGCTTCCAGTTCAGGGTGTTGTCGCAGGTTACCCTGCGCCACTTCATCCGCCGCGTTCTTCAGCTTACGCGCCGGTTTTGCCAGGCTCCACGCCAGCCATAACAGCAGCGGCGAGCTGACCAGCATGGTGACAATCAGCAGCAGGAGAGGACGGTCAAACAGCAGGTTGATGAAATCGGACTGGGAGTTGCTCGCAGGGCGAATCAGGTAGAGCTGATAGTTATCTTCCCCATCCCGAACCGAGAAAGGGCCGACCATCTCTACCCGACCATATTTCTTTTTCTGTGGGTGATCGGCGTTATCCGCCTGGCCAATGAAGTTACGGATAATCTGCATTTCATTGCGATCGGCCCCAATGACGCGGCCTTCGCTGGTTACCAGCAGCAGGCGTTGTCCGGGCGGCGCCCACTTGTCGATAGCGCGAAATAATCTGCGCCACCACATTAAATCGTTCGGCGGATCGTTTGCCAGCTCGGCTTCCACGTGCTGCTCGATCATCACGCCCTGACGTTGCTCGCTGTCGAGAAGCTCCGTCATCTGGCGTGAGTCGAGTTTTGGCAACATCAAAACGAGCATTAAAACCAGTGCCAGCGTCAGCCAGAAGATGGCGAAGATGCGGGCGGTTAAGCTGCCTATCATGAAGCGGAAACCATCAGATAACCTCGACCACGCAGGGTTTTAAACCATGGGTGACCGTCTTTACGCTCCGGCAGCTTGCGGCGCAGGTTAGAGATGTGCATGTCGATGGCGCGGTCAAATGGGGTCAGACGTTTGCCCAGCACTTCCTGACTGAGATGTTCACGCGATACCACCTGGCCGAGATGCTGCGCCAGCAGGTAAAGCAGGGTGAACTCGGTGCCGGTCAGTTCCAGCGTTTCACCGTCGAAGCTCGCTTCCTGACGGCCCGGGTTCAGGCTCAGGGAGTCCACTTCCAGCGTTGGCGAGCTGTTGTCGGTATTCTGCTGCTGCTCGCTCCAGTGGGAACGACGCAGGATCGCGCGAATACGGGCCACCAGTTCACGGTCGTTGAACGGCTTCGGTAAATAGTCATCCGCGCCCAGCTCAAGGCCGAGTACGCGGTCAAGTTCGCTGCCGCGCGCGGTCAGCATGATAACGGGGGTCTGGTGTGTCTGGCGAAGCTCTTTCAGCGTATCAATACCGTTTTTCTTCGGCATCATTACGTCGAGCAAAAGTAAATCGATGCTGTCGTCAAGGAGACTCAGCGCCTGCTCGCCATCATGGGCAACCAGGACGTTGAAACCTTCCATGTCGAGCAACTCCTTTAAAAGGGATGTGAGCTCTCGGTCATCATCAACTAACAGGATTTTATTCATTGTTTAAATACCTCCGAGGCAGAAATTACGACATCAAGGCTATCTAATCCATGACTTTACGTTGTTTTACACCCCCTGACGCATGTTTGCAGCCTGAATCGTAGACTGTCTCTCGTTGAATCGCGACACGAAAGATTTTGGGAGCAAGTGATGCGCAAAGTTACCGCTGCCGTCATGGCCTCAACGCTGGCGTTCAGTGCGTTTAGCCAGGCTGCTGTAGCTATCATCGGCGATAACAGTTCCTCGCAAGAGGGTACAACGCAGCACAGCGGCCAAAGCCATATGTTTGACGGCATAAGTTTAACCGAACATCAGCGTCAACAGATGCGAGATCTGATGCAGAGGGCAAGACACGACCAGCCCCCTGTTAATGTTAGCGAAATGGAGACAATGCATCGCCTTGTCACCGCAGAAAATTTTGACGAAAGCGCTGTACGCGCTCAGGCAGAAAAAATGGCACAGGAGCAGGTTGCCCGCCAGGTAGAGATGGCGAAGGTTCGCAACCAGATGTACCACCTGTTGTCGCCCGAGCAGCAAGCGGTTTTGAACGACAAACATCAGCAACGTATGGACCAGTTGCGTAAGGTTGCACGGATGCAGCGAAGCTCAGAAACGACGCTTTTCAGTAGCAATAGCAGTACCCGTAGTAACCAGTAAACCCTGTTTTCCTTGCCATAGACACCATCCCTGTCTTCCCCCACATGATGTGGGGGTTTTTTTTGCCCGTCATTCTCTTTTGTTAACCGTTTATTCATCCTTTGACTCCGCAACCATCCGTTATACTAGCGCAATGGCATGACAGGAGTGTTTATGAATCAATCCTATGGACGGCTGGTAAGCCGGGCCGCAATCGCCGCGACGGTAATGGCGTCGTGTTTGCTGGTCATCAAAATTTTCGCGTGGTGGTACACCGGCTCGGTCAGTATTCTGGCGGCGCTGGTGGATTCGCTGGTGGATATTGCCGCCTCGCTGACCAACCTGCTGGTGGTGCGCTATTCGCTGCAACCGGCGGATGAAGAGCACACTTTCGGACACGGAAAAGCTGAATCGCTTGCGGCGCTGGCGCAAAGCATGTTCATTTCTGGCTCCGCGCTGTTCCTGTTCTTGACCGGTATTCAGCATCTCATTTCACCCTCGCCGATGAACGATCCCGGTGTCGGCGTGATCGTCACGGTCATTGCGCTTATTAGCACACTTGTTCTGGTAACGTTCCAGCGCTGGGTCGTGCGTAAAACACAAAGCCAGGCCGTACGGGCGGATATGCTTCATTATCAGTCTGATGTTATGATGAATGGGGCTATTCTTATTGCGCTCGGTCTGGCCTGGTATGGCTGGCATCGGGCCGATGCATTGTTTGCGTTAGGGATAGGGGTCTATATCTTATATAGCGCCTTACGGATGGGATATGAAGCGGTGCAATCGCTTCTTGACCGTGCGCTGCCTGATGCAGAACGTGATGAAATTTATGCCATCGTGACCCACTGGCCCGGCGTCAGTGGAGCCCACGATCTTCGTACGCGGCAGTCAGGGCCGACCCGCTTTATACAGATCCACATTGAAATGGAAGACAACCTGCCGTTGGTTCAGGCTCACGTTATAGCTGAGCAGGTCGAGCAGGCGATTTTGCAGCGTTTTCCTGGTTCGGACGTCATTATTCACCAGGATCCCTGCTCGGTTGTACCCGGACATGTTGAGCTTTCGTAATTCGTTGTAAAAAAGTGAGCCAGGCCAGCATTTTGTGTATAAATTACCGCCATTTGGTCTGACCTGAATCAATTCAGCTGGAAGCGATTGATATACTATTTGCAGTATTCGTTGGTCGAACAGTTTCTTCCGGCAACAGATTTCAATTTTGCATTCCTAAGTTCAGAGGTAGTCATGATTAAGAAAATCGGTGTGTTGACAAGCGGCGGTGATGCGCCGGGCATGAACGCGGCAATTCGTGGTGTTGTCCGTGCAGCACTGACGGAAGGTCTGGAAGTGTTTGGCGTTTATGACGGTTACCTGGGCCTGTACGAAGACCGTATGGTTCAACTGGACCGCTACAGCGTGTCTGACATGATCAACCGTGGCGGTACCTTCCTCGGTTCTGCACGCTTCCCGGAATTCCGTGATGAGCACGTTCGCGAAGTGGCTATCGAAAACATGAAGAAACGCGGCCTGGACGCGCTGGTTGTTATCGGTGGTGACGGCTCCTACATGGGTGCAAAACGTCTGACCGAAATGGGCTTCCCGTGCATCGGTCTGCCTGGCACCATCGACAACGACATCAAAGGCACTGACTACACCATCGGTTACTTCACCGCGCTGGGTACCGTAGTTGAAGCGATTGACCGCCTGCGTGACACCTCTTCTTCTCACCAGCGTATCTCCATCGTTGAAGTGATGGGCCGTTACTGCGGCGACCTGACTCTGGCAGCCGCTATTGCCGGTGGTTGTGAGTTCGTTGTGGTCCCGGAAGTGGAATTCAGCCGTGAAGATCTGGTGAACGAAATCAAAGCCGGTATCGCGAAAGGCAAAAAACACGCCATCGTCGCCATCACCGAGCACATCTGTGACGTTGACGAGCTGGCGAAGTACATCGAAACCGAAACCAAACGCGAAACCCGTGCGACCGTTCTGGGTCATATCCAGCGTGGCGGTTCCCCTGGCCCGTACGACCGTATTCTGGCCTCCCGTATGGGTGCGTACGCCATCGAACTGCTGCTGCAGGGTCATGGCGGTCGTTGCGTCGGTATTCAGAACGAGCAGCTGGTACACCATGACATCATCGACGCGATTGAAAACATGAAGCGTCCGTTCAAGGGTGACTGGCTGGACTGCGCGAAAAAACTGTACTGATCGGCGTCTGTATTGTGCCGGGTGGCGCAAGGTAAATGCGAAACGGTAACCCCTGTGTTACCGTTTTTTTATGTTTACTCCTTCTCCCGTGGGAGAGGGCTGGGGTGAGGGCATCAGGCCACTCATCCACTCTTTTATTCCTCCACGTTATAGCCAATCTTTTTTTATTCTTTAATCATCGATTCGCTTTCTGGCACGCTGCATTCATCAAAACACTACACAAGAGAGCTGGGCGATGAATAAATGGGGCGTGGGTTTAACATTATTGCTGGCATCGACCAGCGTTCTGGCAAAGGATATCCAGTTACTGAACGTGTCGTACGACCCGACGCGTGAGCTGTACGATCAATACAACAAAGCCTTTGCGGCGCACTACAAGCAGGAAACCGGCGATAACGTGGTTATTCGTCAGTCTCACGGCGGCTCGGGCAAACAGGCAACGTCTGTGATTAACGGCATTGAAGCCGACGTGGTGACCCTGGCGCTGGCCTACGACGTGGACGCAATCGCGGAACGTGGCCGTATTGATAAAAACTGGATCAAACGTCTGCCGGACAACTCCGCGCCATACACCTCGACCATCGTTTTCCTGGTGCGTAAAGGCAACCCGAAACAAATTAAGGACTGGAACGACCTGATCAAACCCGGCGTTTCCGTGATTACCCCGAACCCGAAAAGCTCCGGCGGCGCGCGCTGGAACTACCTGGCGGCCTGGGGCTACGCCCTGCACCATAACAATGGTGACCAGGCAAAAGCGCAGGAATTCGTAAAAGCGCTGTTTAAAAACGTCGAAGTGCTGGATTCTGGTGCGCGCGGCGCAACCAACACCTTCGTTGAGCGCGGCATTGGCGACGTGCTGATTGCGTGGGAAAACGAAGCCCTGCTGGCGACCCACGAGCTGGGTAAAGACAAGTTCGAGATCGTCACCCCAAGCGAATCTATCCTCGCCGAGCCGACCGTCTCCGTGGTCGACAAAGTGGTTGAGAAGAAAGACACCAAAGCGGTGGCGGAAGCCTACCTGAAGTATCTCTACTCCCCGGAAGGTCAGGAAATTGCGGCGAAGAACTACTATCGCCCGCGTGACCCGTCTGTGGCGAAGAAATACGACAGCGCATTCCCGAAACTGAAGCTCTTCACCATTGACGATGTTTTCGGCGGCTGGACCAAAGCGCAGAAAGAGCACTTCTCTAACGGCGGCACCTTCGACCAGATCAGCAAACGCTAAGCGCTACATAACGAACGACACGGTGACCCGGTGTGAGAAATCCGCCGGGTTTTTTATTTGGTCATCATTTTGCGTTACTCTTTCGCCTCTACCGAAAACAGGGAACGCGTTGTGAAAAAAATTATCGTATTGATCCTGATTGTCATCGCCCTTGCCGCTGGCGGCGCGTACTGGATGAAGGCGGGTAATCCGAACGCGTTGCGGCATATCGTCCTCGACCAGTGCGTGCCGAATCAGATCCAACATCGCAACCCCGCGCCGTGCGCGCAGGTGAAAACGGATGCAGGCTACGCGGTGTTTAAAGACCGCAACGGTCCGCTGCAGTATCTGCTGATGCCGACGTACCGCATCAACGGCACCGAAAGTCCCCTTTTGACCGAGCCTCACACACCGAACTTTTTCTGGCTGGCGTGGCAGTCCCGCAGCTTTATGACCCTGAAGCGCGGCTCAGAGGTGCCCGACAGCGCCATTTCGCTGACGATTAACTCCCCGACTGGCCGCACGCAGAACCATTTTCACATTCATATTTCCTGCCTGCGCCCGGACGTGCGCGAGAAGCTCAATGCCGCTCAGGGGCAAATTAGCACCCAGTGGCTACCGTTCCCGGGCGGGCTGGAAGGGCATGAATATCTCGCCCGTCGGGTGACGGAAAACGAGATGGTGCAGCGCAGCCCGTTTATGATGCTGGCAGAAGAGCTGCCGGAAGCGCGCGACCATATGGGGCGCTTCGCGCTGGCGATGGCGCAGCAGTCGGATGGTTCGTTTATTTTGCTGGCGACCGAGCGTAATCTGCTGACGCTCAATCGCGCGTCGGCGGAGGAACTTCAGGATCATCAATGCGATATCCTGAAGTGACCCCACTATAAATGGCGTTTACTCGTCCTGCCTGTCGCCGTAGACTTGCTGAAAAATTCTACAGGAGACAGGTATGTCGCTCTGGTTAACGCATCCTCTGCTGCTGCCCTCACTGATTGTGGGCGTCACCATCGTGCTGTGGGCGACGTCGCTGCTGCCGGAATTTCTCACCGCGCTGTTGTTCTTCACGGCGGCGATGGTCGCCAAAATTGCCCCGCCGGAAGTGATTTTTGGCGGTTTTGCCTCGTCGGCTTTCTGGCTGGTATTTAGCGGTTTTGTCCTCGGCGTGGCGATCCGTAAAACCGGCCTGGCGGACAGGGCCGCCCGGGCGCTCTCCGCAAAGCTTACCGACTCCTGGGCGCTGATGGTGGCAAGCGTGGTGCTGCTGAGCTATGCGCTGGCGTTTGTGATGCCATCGAACATGGGGCGTATTGCGCTGCTGATGCCGATTGTCGCGGCGATGGCGAAACGCGCCAGTATCGCCGACGGCTCCCGCGCCTGGTTCGGACTTGCGCTTGCCGTCGGGTTCGGCACCTTCCAGCTGTCGGCCACTATCCTGCCTGCTAACGTACCCAACCTGGTTATGAGCGGCGCGGCGGAGGGCTCGTACGGCATTCACCTGAGCTATGTTCCGTATCTGCTGCTGCACACGCCGGTGCTTGGCATTCTCAAAGGCCTGATCCTGATTGGTCTGATCTGCTGGCTATTTCCCGGTAGCCCGAAACCGCCGAAAGATCTGACCCCCTCTGAGCCTATGGGGCGGGATGAAAAGCGTCTCGCCTGGCTGCTGGCGGTGGTGCTGGGGATGTGGGTCACGGAGAGCTGGCACGGCGTGGGCCCCGCGTGGACTGGGCTGGCGGCGTCGATCATCGTAATGCTGCCGCGCGTTGGCTTTATCACCGGGGAAGAGTTTTCAGCGGGCGTGAACATGCGAACCTGTATTTACGTCGCGGGCATTCTTGGACTGGCTATCGTGGTGACGCAAACCGGCATTGGAACGGCCGTGGGCGAAGCGTTGCTCCGCATTATGCCGCTGGATGCAGACAGACCGTTCACCAGCTTCCTGGCGTTGACCGGGATCACCACGGCGCTCAACTTCATTATGACCGCCAACGGCGTTCCTGCACTCTATACCACGCTGGCGCAGAGCTTCTCGGACGCGACCGGTTTCCCGCTGCTGTCGGTGATCATGATTCAGGTACTGGGCTATTCAACGCCGCTGCTGCCATATCAGGCGTCGCCGATTGTGGTGGCAATGGGGCTCGGGAAGGTGCCTGCAAGGGGGGGGATGGTGCTTTGTCTCGCGCTGGCGGTGGCAACCTTTCTGGTGCTGCTGCCGCTGGATTATCTATGGTTTAGCGTGTTAGGTAAGTTGTAGGGGTTTTGTAGGGCGGGTAAGCGCAAGCGCCACCCGCCGCAAAGGCAATTACGCCTGTTTAGCCGCTTCTGCCGCTTTAACGATCACCGCGAAAGCGTCAGCTTTCAGGGATGCGCCGCCAACCAGCGCGCCATCGATGTCTGGCTGGGTGAACAGCTCAGCAGCGTTGGCTGCGTTTACGGAACCGCCGTACTGGATGATCACTTGCTCAGCCACTTTCGCGTCGGCTTTAGCAATGTGGTCACGAATGAATTTGTGAACCGCCTGAGCCTGCGCAGGGGTTGCAGATTTGCCGGTACCGATCGCCCAGACTGGCTCATATGCGATAACCGCACCTTCGAACGCTGCCGCGCCCTGGGTTTTCAGCACTGCGTCGATCTGACGTGCGCACACTTCTTCAGTTTTACCCGCTTCGTTTTCCGCTTCGGTTTCACCGATGCACAGAACCGGGATCAGACCCTGCTCTTTCAGCACGGCGAATTTCTTCGCGATGAACTCGTCGGATTCTTTGTGGTAGGTGCGACGCTCGGAGTGGCCGATGATGATGTATTTCGCGCCGATATCTTTCAGCATTTCAGCGGAGGTTTCACCGGTGAATGCGCCAGACAGGTTAACGTCAACGTTCTGCGCACCCAGCACGATGTGGCTGCCGTCAGCGGCGTGTTTAGCCAGGTCCAGGTACATATCCGGCGGAGCGATAGCAACCGCGCAGCCCGTTACGCCAGCCAGCTCTTTACGCAGGTTCGCAACCAGTTCGTTTACCATGTGGCGGCTGCCGTTCAGTTTCCAGTTACCCATCACTAAAGGATGTCGCATTTCAATTCTCCACGCTAAATAAGCGAATTAAGGAATATGGCCACCCGGACGGGCAGCATGGTCTGTGAATCAGTATAGAGATTTTCCCCTGAAAGGCTTTGCTTTTTGTCATTAATTCGCCCCTCCGAGTGAGTCTGATAGCGCCAGCTTAATCGGTTCAACAGCGAAGGTCAGTCCCTTTTCGCCGTTATCCGCCACCACATAGCGAATGGCGCCTTCGGTATCGGCGTAGTAACGCTTGTTTTTACCCGCCGCCAGCAATTTTTGCAGCTTTTGCTGGCTTTGCGCTTTCGTTAGCGCCGGGGTGAAGGCATGCAGAATGGCGCTCATATACTCCAGCGCTTTCGCCCTGGCAGCTTTTTGTTCCGGCCCCTGGATTGGCAGCCAGGTGATCTGCATGCTTTTAATTTTTAGCGTGCCGCGTTCGAGTGCAGTCGATGCGTATAAATTCTCGTTAATCTTGCTGGCCGCACGGGTCAGGGTTGGGGTATCACGGGCGCTATCAATAGCGCGAAATTCATCCAGCGGCAGCTTTGGGTTGGCCTGATTAAAGGCTTCACGAAACTGGCTGATCGATTGGTCGAAAGAGGGCGCGCCCGCCAGGAGATACGGCGCTGTCGTCGGGGCGGTGGTTTCAGCGGCATGCAGAGCGCTGCCTGCGCTCAGCATCGCTAAACACAGGAAAAGAGAGTGTGCCGTTAATTTCATCAATATTGCCCCTGGCCGTAAGTGCTCATGATTAAAACGATATCTGGTCGGCTTGTCAAAAGGTCACAACTCCAGGGTAAAATGCGCGCTATACGATAATAAGGAACCTTACATGACCATACAGCAGTGGCTGTTTTCATTCAAAGGGCGTATTGGACGCCGTGATTTCTGGGTCTGGATGGTGACGTGGGTTGTCGCCATGCTGCTTCTTTTTTTTGTTGCCTATAACGCGTGGCTGAGCACGCAAACCGCAGCGTTTGCCCTGGTGTGTTTACTGTGGCCAACGGCCGCCGTGGTGGTGAAACGTCTGCACGATCGCGGCCGTTCCGGCGCATGGGCTTTTCTGATTATTCTGGCGTGGATGCTGGTGGCGGGGAACTGGGCGATGCTGCCGTCTATCCTGCCGTGGGTCGTGGGCAGGATGGTGCCGAGCATTATCTTCGTGATGATGGTTGTCGATCTGGGCGCGTTTATCGGCACCCAGAGCGAAAACAAATACGGTAAAGACACCCTTGAGGTGAAATACCGCTGATCACCAGTAGTGTTCAGCCGTCATATGGCCCGGTCGGCGACGAAGGTGTTTCGTCATCTGCCGGGTATCCTTCAGAAGCTGCTGCGTGTCGCGAACCATCTGCGGGTTACCGCACAGCATCACATGGCTGGTTTCGGTATTCATGGGCAAGCCAACCGCCTCCTCCAGCGCACCGCTCTCAATCAATGCCGGAACACGTCCGGTCAGTGAACCCGACGCCGTTTCACGACTGACCACGGTTTGAATTTTCAGCTTCCCGGCATACTGCTGTTCCAGCGCCTGCATTTGCGGCAGGTAGCTCAGGTCTGCGGCGTAGCGCGCGGCGTGAACCAGCACGATGTTTTTGAAGCGTTCCAGATCTTTGCCGTACTGCAAAATAGAGAGATAAGGGCCGATGGCGGTGCCGGTTGCCAGCATCCACAGGGTGTCGCAGTCCGGAATTTCATCCAGCACAAAGAAGCCCGCCGCTTCGGTGACAATCTGCACTTCATCACCCGGCTTCAGCGCCGCCAGGCGTGGGCTGAGCTTGCCGTCAGGAACGGTGACCAGATAGAACTCGAGATCCGGGTTATCAGGCGCGTTAACGTAAGAGTAGGCGCGCTGCACGCGTTCGCCGTCGACATCCAGCCCCAGCTTAGCGAATTGTCCGGCTGTGAACGGGTGGACGGGTGCATGCAGGGTGAGACTAAATAGCGCATCGGTCCAGAACTGTACCTTTGTGACTTTACCTGTTACCCAGTCCGCCATGATCTTCTCCTGTGCTGTTTCTCTGTTCTATCTTCCGTACTTAGCGGGGAGATTTCCAGCCCATTTGGGCCGGAAAGCTCAATCGATCAAACGGTTTTACAGAATGTGCGTCTGCACGTCCGGATCTTTGCGGTCGAGATAGTGGATAGACTGGATACGGCGAATGGTGCGTGATTTACCACGGATCAGCAGCGTTTCGGTGGTCGCCATGTTGCCCTTGCGGGTGATGCCATCCAGCAGATCGCCTTTGGTGATGCCGGTCGCGGAGAATACGACATTATCGCTGCGCGCCATCTCGTTAAGTGCGAGTACTTTATTGGCCTCGATGCCCATCGCTTCGCAGCGCGCCAGCTCGTTTTCCCCGATACGGCGGTTCTCGTCGCTGTCGCCTTTCACCTCGTGGCGGGGCAGCAGGCGTGCCTGCATATCGCCATCCAGCGCGCGGATCACCGCCGCAGAGACCACGCCTTCCGGCGCGCCGCCGATGCCGTAAAGCACGTCCACTTCGCTGTCCGGCATGCAGGTCAGGATCGAGGCGGCAACGTCGCCATCAGGGATAGCAAATACGCGCACGCCGAGTTTTTGCATCTGCGCGATAGTGGCGTCGTGGCGCGGTTTTGCCAGAATAGTCACGGTGAGTTCGCTAAGGGGTTTGCCCAGGGCTTTGGCGATATTGTTCAGGTTCTCTTCCAGCGGCAGACTGAGGTCGATTGCACCTTTTGCGCCAGGGCCGACAATCAGCTTTTCCATGTACATGTCCGGCGCGTTGAGGAAGCAGCCCTTATCGCCCACAGCCAGCACAGCGAGCGCGTTGGCCTGACCCATCGCCGTCATGCGGGTGCCTTCGATCGGGTCAACCGCGATATCCACGGCATCGCCTTTACCGGTACCGACTTTTTCACCGATATAGAGCATTGGCGCTTCGTCGATCTCGCCTTCGCCAATGACGATGGTGCCGTCGATGTTGACCTGGTTAAGCACAATGCGCATGGCATGGACGGCTGCGCCGTCTGCGGTATTTTTGTCGCCACGGCCCAGCCATTTATAGCCTGCAAGGGCGGCTGCTTCGGTGACGCGGGAAAACTCGATAGCAAGTTCACGTTTCATGAGGTACTCGTGCAATCAAAAGGAATTGCACGAAGTTTATCACAGAGTGGGGAGGGGTGAGGGGACCGGTGCGGCCGGAGCCCCTCACCCTAACCCTCTCCCCAGGGGAGAGGGAACATATAATTACTCGTCGTGCTCTTCCCACGCCAGGGCGCGTTTCACCGCTTTTTTCCAGCCGCTGTAACGGAAGTTACGCTCGGTGGTTTCGATGCCAGGGCGGAATTCGCGTTCAATAACCGCTTTTTCCTGCAGCTCGTCCAGGTTCTGCCAGAAGCCTACCGCCAGACCGGCAAGGTACGCCGCGCCCAGCGCCGTCACTTCACGCACTTCAGGGCGCTCAACGCGGGTGCCCAGAATGTCGGACTGGAACTGCATCAGGAAGTTGTTAGCCACCGCGCCGCCGTCCACGCGCAGGGCGTGCAGACGAATGCCGGAGTCAGCCTGCATCGCTTCCAGCACGTCGCGCGTCTGGTAGGCAATGGATTCCAGAGTGGCGCGAATAATGTGGTTAGAGTTCACACCGCGCGTCAGGCCGAAAATCGCGCCGCGTGCATACGGATCCCAGTACGGTGCGCCCAGACCGGTGAACGCAGGCACCACGTACACGCCGTTGGTGTCTTTCACTTTGGTCGCGAAGTACTCGGAATCGAACGCATCGCTGATCAGCTTCATCTCGTCGCGCAGCCACTGAATGGACGCACCGGCCATGAACACCGCACCTTCCAGCGCATAGTTCACTTCGCCGCGCGGGCCGCAGGCGATGGTGGTCAGCAGGCCGTTTTCTGACTTCACCGCTTTCTCGCCGGTGTTCATCAGCATGAAGCAGCCGGTGCCGTAGGTATTCTTCGCCATCCCTTCCTTGACGCACAGCTGGCCGAACAGCGCCGCCTGCTGGTCACCGGCGATACCGGCGATAGGAATACGGGTGCCGCCCTTACCGCCGATGTTGGTCTGGCCGTACACTTCGGAAGACTTACGCACTTCAGGCAGCATCGCGCGCGGGATGTCCAGCGCGTCCAGCATCTTGTCATCCCACTCAAGGGTGTTGATGTTGAACAGCATGGTACGCGAGGCGTTGGTGTAGTCGGTGACGTGAACGCGTCCCTGGGTCATCTTCCAGATAAGCCAGGTATCGACGGTACCGAACAGCAGCTCGCCGCGTTTTGCACGCTCGCGCGAACCTTCCACGTGGTCGAGGATCCACTTCACTTTGGTGCCGGAGAAATACGGGTCAATCACCAGGCCTGTTGCGCTACGGATGTAATCTTCCATGCCCTCGCGCTTCAGTTTTTCGCAAATTTCTGAGGTACGGCGGCACTGCCAGACGATGGCGTTGTAAATTGGCTTACCGGTTTCGCGCTCCCAGACCACGGTGGTTTCACGCTGGTTGGTGATACCAATCGCGGCAATCTCGTCGGAGCTGATGTCGGCTTTCGCCAGCACTTCCACCAGCGTGGAGCTTTGTGACGCCCAGATCTCCATTGGGTCGTGCTCTACCCAGCCTGGACGAGGATAAATTTGCTCGAATTCGCGCTGTGACACGCTGACGATGTTCGCGTCATGATCCATTACGACAGCGCGGGAGCTGGTAGTGCCCTGGTCGAGCGCAACAATATATTTTTTTTCGGTCATGTTAGGTGTCCCGTAGTCAGATTACAGCGAAGCTTTTTGTTGTGCGGTAGACGTTGTTTCTTTCTCTTCTTCCACACAGGTGTCGCACGGTAAGTGGCGACCAATTAATTTGCGATAGCCGAATGCACCCAGCGCCGCCCCTACGATTGGCCCGAACAGCGGGACCAGGAAGTAAGGAATATCTTTGCCACCGGTGAAGGCCACGTCGCCCCATCCAGCGAAGAAGGCGAAGGTTTTTGGCCCCAGGTCACGCGCCGGGTTCATCGCGAAGCCGGTCAGTGGACCCATAGATGCGCCGATAACCGCAATCAGCAGGCCAATCAGCAGCGGGGCCAGCGGGCCGCGCGGAATGCCGTTGCCGTCATCGCCCAGCGCCATAATGACGCCCATCAGAATAGCGGTAATCACCATTTCAACTGCGAACGCCTGCACAAAATTGATATGCGGGTTCGGATAGGTTGAGAAGATGCCAGCCAGATCCAGACTTTCGACACTGCCGCGCACCATATGATGCGTCTGTTCGAAGTCGATGAAAAGATTGTAATAAAGCCCGTAAACTAACGCCGCTGCGCAAAAGGCGCCGGCAAACTGAGAAATGATGAAAGGAACAACTTTGCGTCCATCGAAGCACGCGAACAGCCACAGCGCGATGGTTACCGCCGGGTTAAGATGTGCACCGGAAACCCCTGCAGTCAGGTAGATGGCCATCGCCACGCCCAGACCCCAGATGATACTGATTTCCCACTGACCAAAACTGGCACCCGCCACTTTCAGTGCAGCGACACAGCCCACTCCGAAGAATATCAACAACCCGGTACCAAGGAACTCGGCAATGCACTGGCCTTTTAAGGTTGATGTCTGACTCATAATCGGAATCCTGAAGAGATTAATGTTATTGTTAGCATGGCCGCCCGTGACAGCCACGATGCCCTGTAGACATAGTGTTAATTTATCGTTAACGAGCAAAAACGAGAAATATCGAAATCAAAATGTGTGGTCTGCGTCAATAAAATGAGCGTTTTCGCGCCATAAAGCACATTTTTGCATCAGCATCAGAATGTGAGCTGAATCATTTCATTAACGAATGAGTTAACAATTTAGGGGTATATGACGCGAACGCACCAGGACCAGACCTAAAAGTGTTGCAAACCGCGATCTGCGCGGTGTGTCGCTGGACACAGAGCGCCGCGCTCCATACAATCGACGGTATATGTCGTGCGCGTTTACGTTAAAGCGTCGCCTTGCAATTCAGGAGAGGTAGCATCATGTCTTTAGAAGTGTTTGAGAAACTGGAATCGAAAGTACAGCAGGCGATTGACACCATCACCCTGCTGCAGATGGAAATTGAAGAGCTGAAAGAGAAGAACAACAGCCTGGCGCAGGAAGTGCAGAATGCTCAGCACGGCCGTGAAGAACTGGAGCGCGAAAACAACCAGCTGCGCGAACAGCAGAACGGTTGGCAGGATCGCCTGCAAGCGCTGCTGGGACGTATGGAAGAGGTCTAATTCCCATTGGGATTAATGAGTAGGCCGGGTAAGGCGAAGCCGCCACCCGGCTTTTTTATGCCAGTAATAAAAAAGGCCGCCAGAGGCGGCCTTAACGCTACTTGTCCTGCGCTGTCATAGCAAAAGCAACGAACACATTCGGTTCATCACTCTTTACAACGAGTACGCTGGCGACAATGAACGCGATACATAAATAGCGTTTCATTATGCGGTCCCTGCAGCTAACCGCTCCACCTTTCACCACCGGTGATAAGTCGGTGGACACAAGCCCTGGCGTGGGCTGTTTTACGGTTGTGAATACACCTTTCCCTGGACCGATGCCCATGTGCGAGATGGCGGAAAGGGACGTAGCATCATAGTTAACATCAGCCTCGCCGTTAAGACGTGCAAATAAAATTAGGATTTTATAAAGGGTCTAAGGGATTGCCTGTCTTTTATTGAGGGGTATGATAAAAGTCCCTGGTGTGGAGCTGTAAATCCTCCCAACGGACCGCGAATCCCGAGGGACAAAAAAACCGCCACATTGCTGTTGGCGGTTTTTTTATGGTTCTCGCTGACTCTTTTACTACTCAATATCCAGCGCATCCTCGGACAGGATAATACCGGTATTATCGGCGTAGAGATGGTCACCGGAGAAGAAGGTCACGCCGCCGAAATTGACGCGCACGTCGCTTTCGCCAATGCCGTCACCCGCAGCCCCAACCGGAATGGCCGCGATGGCCTGAATCCCGATATCCAGGTCTTCGAGATCGTCCACCTGACGTACGGAACCGTACACCACAATGCCTTCCCACTCATTCTGCACGGCAATGCCGGCCAGTTCAGCATCAATTAACGCACGGCGCACGGAACCGCCGCCGTCGACCACAAGAACGCGGCCGCGGCCATTCTGTTCGAGCAGATCGTACAGCAACCCGTTATCCTCGAAACATTTCACCGTGATGATTTGCCCGCCAAACGACGACCGCCCACCAAAGTTGGAGAACAGCGGTTCAACGACGTTGACATCTTCCTGGTAGATGTCACAAAGCTCGGAGGTATCGTATTTCATAGGTTTAACGCTCAGTTGCTGCGAATGTGTTCAGTATATCGTGCGAAATGCGTTGTTGGCAAAATCATCAATTGTTAATTGATATTTGTCAGCTAACTGAGCGTCTGGCTTAACACAATCCCGATGACGAACAACAGGTTAGTCAGCAGTGCGCCTTTTACCGTCCGCTCCAGCATTGGCGGCATAGCGGACGGGCTGAGTTCACGCATCACAAAACGGGCCTGCTTAATCAGCAGCGGCGCGGCAAGCACAAACAGCCAGCCCCACAAGCTCTGCAAGGAAATCAGGTTAAACAGCGCCAGGCAAACCAGCGCGCCAATGAGCAGGCAGGCATGATAGCGGCGGGCATTGACCGGCCCCAGACGAACCGCCAGGGTATTTTTGCCGTTCTCGCGGTCGCTGTCGATGTCGCGCAGATTGTTGATGTTGAGCACCGCCGTCGCCAGCAGACCGCAGGCGGTCGCGGGCAGGAACAGGGCCGGGATCACCGTATGCGCCTGCAGATACCAGCTTCCCATCACGCTCAGCCAGCCGAAGAACACCAGCACGGAGATATCACCCAGCCCAATATAACCGTAAGGGCGCGTGCCAACGGTGTAGGTAATGGCTGCGATAATCGCGAGCAGACCCAGCACCAGGAAGCCGATGAAATCGCTGGTGGTCTTAGATGCCACCGTCACCAGCGCCAGGCCGGACAAGCAAATCAGCACCACGGTGATAATCAGCGCGCGTTTCATCTGTGCCTGGGTAATCACCCCTTTCTGCATACCGCGCAGCGGCCCGATGCGATCGGATTTATCGCTGCCTTTCACCGCATCGCCATAGTCGTTGGCAAGATTGGAGAGGATTTGCAGCAGGCCAGCGGTAATCAATGCCAGCGCGGCGACCAGCGGATCAAAATAACCCTGCCACCAGGCAAGGGCGGTGCCGACGATGATCGCGGCAAAGGCCAGAGGAAGCGTTTTAGGGCGCAAACTTTCGAGCCACGCCTGAGTACGGCTGATGTCAGTCATAAGTATTTAGCCAATAAAAATGGGGGCCTTAGCCCCCATTAACAGTGATGAGAATGCAATAACCGCGATTATAGGATAAAACGGCTCAGATCTTCATCTGCCACTAACGCATCCAGATGTTTGCTCACATATTCTGCGTCAATGGTAATGGTTTGACCGTTAAGGTCGCTCGCATCATAAGAGATATCTTCCACCAGGCGTTCCAGCACGGTGTGCAGACGACGCGCACCGATGTTCTCGGTGGTTTCGTTCACCTGCCATGCAGCCTGGGCAATACGTTTGATACCGTCTTCGGTGAACTCGAGGTTTACCCCTTCGGTCGCCATTAGCGCTTTGTACTGCACGGTGGCAGAGGCGTTTGGCTCGGTCAGGATGCGTTCGAAATCTTCGGTAGTCAGCGCCTGCAGCTCAACGCGGATAGGCAGACGACCCTGCAGTTCCGGGATCAGATCCGACGGGCTGGCAACCTGGAACGCACCGGAAGCGATAAACAGGATGTGGTCTGTTTTCACCATGCCGTGCTTGGTGGAGACGGTGCAGCCTTCAACCAGCGGCAGCAGGTCGCGCTGAACGCCTTCGCGGGACACGTCCGGGCCGGAGCTGTTGCCGCCGCGCTTACAAATTTTGTCGATTTCGTCGATAAACACGATGCCGTGCTGCTCAACCGCGTCGATAGCGTCCTGCTTCAGCTCTTCCGGGTTCACCAGCTTCGCCGCTTCTTCTTCAATCAGCAGCTTCATCGCGTCTTTGATTTTCAGCTTGCGTGCTTTCTGCTTCTGGCCGCCCAGGTTCTGGAACATGGACTGCAGCTGGCTGGTCATCTCTTCCATGCCCGGAGGCGCCATGATTTCCACACCCATCGGTGCGGCAGCGAGATCGATCTCAATCTCTTTATCATCCAGCTGGCCTTCACGCAGTTTCTTGCGGAATGCCTGGCGCGCCGCGGACGGTTCCGCCTGCTGTTCTGCCTGGCCCCAGTTGTTTTTAGCCGGTGGGATCAGCACGTCGAGAATGCGCTCTTCGGCCATCTCTTCAGCGCGGTAGCGGTTTTTCTCGATCGCCTGGACACGCACCATCTTGATCGCCGAGTCGGTCAGATCGCGGATGATGGAGTCCACTTCTTTACCCACATAGCCCACTTCGGTGAACTTGGTGGCTTCAACTTTGATGAACGGCGCATTAGCCAGCTTCGCCAGACGACGGGCGATTTCGGTTTTACCGACGCCGGTCGGCCCGATCATCAGAATATTTTTCGGGGTTACTTCGTGGCGCAGCTCTTCGTCAAGCTGCATACGACGCCAGCGGTTACGCAGGGCGATAGCCACGGAACGCTTGGCGTTATCCTGGCCGATAATGTGTTTGTTCAGTTCGCTGACAATTTCGCGTGGGGTCATTTCAGACATGGGAGATCCTTACGCTTTGGAGGTCAATTCTTCGATGGTGTGGTTGTGGTTGGTATAAATGCAGATATCACCTGCAATATCCAACGCCTTCACCGCGATATCGCGCGCGTTCATGTCGGTGTTTTCCAACAGGGCGCGGGCTGCAGCCTGGGCGTACGGGCCGCCGGAGCCGATGGCAATCAGGTCATTTTCCGGCTGAATCACGTCACCGTTCCCGGTGATGATCAGCGAGGCGGTTTCATCGGCCACCGCCAGCAGCGCTTCGAGCTTGCGCAGCATGCGGTCGGTACGCCAGTCTTTCGCCAGCTCAACGGCAGCTTTCACCAGATGACCCTGGTGCATTTCCAGTTTGCGTTCAAACAGTTCAAACAGCGTGAAGGCATCCGCCGTGCCGCCTGCAAAACCGGCGATCACTTTGTCGTTGTAGAGACGACGCACTTTCTTCACGTTGCCTTTCATGACGGTATTACCCAGCGTGGCCTGGCCATCACCGGCGATTACCACATGGCCGTTACGGCGTACACTTACTATTGTTGTCACGAGCAGACCCCCTGGTTACAGATTCGGGAAACAGAAGCCCTGAGCCAGTGCTCAGGGCTGAATTAAATGATAGATGGGGGGGATTTTGGGGGTTTCAACCCCCGGAGGCGAGTCGAATGCAGTTTGTGTGACCGGCTACTTTCAAACGAGAGATAGTGCCATCGGCATTTTCTTTGCCTTTGACCGGGCCAATCACCACGCGATTCCAGCCGTTGTTGGTGGTAATGCGTGAGTCAAATCCTTCAAACGCGAGCTGGGCACGCACGGTTTCGGCCTGCTCGGCGCCTTTAAACGAGCCGCACTGCACCATCCAGCGGCGTTCGTCTTTTTTCTCAGCCGTTTGCTTCGGCGCTTCGGTTTCTTTGGACACCGGCGCGGCCTGCTGCGTTTTCGGCTGCTGCGCCGTGGTATGCGCTGGCGTCTGGAGCAGATCCTGATACGGCTGCGCCGCCTGCTTTTGCGGCTGGGCTTTTGGCTGTTGCTGAACAGGCTGCGATTGTACCGTGCGCGTCTGCTGCTGTGGCTGCTGGTATGGCTGAGCCTTCGGCTGTTGTACCGGCTGGGTTTGCGTCCACTGCTGCTGTTGTTGCTGCTGAATTTGTGCCTGGCGCTGACGCTGCATCTGCAACGTTTGCTGACGCTGCGCAGGCGTTTGTTCATTCCACGGTACTTCATTCAGCTGCGTAGGCTGCTGGCGCATATCGGCCTGCATCTGTGCCAGCAGCTGGCGCTGTTCGTTCGTCAGCTGATCGGCATTTTTCACTTCGCCACCGGCAGACGGCTCGGTAGGCGCACGCACGCCAGGCTGGCGGCTTTCCAGCTCTTTAATATAGCGCCAGCGCTCCTCAGGCTTCGGCGGCAGGCCATTACCGGCCACTTTGTTGCCCTGAAGCGCTTCAGATTCTTCTTTTTTATGGTGCGTAATGAAGTACAGGCCGCCAATAAAGGCCACCAGTACAGCCGCAGCAATAGCGACCATTGCTGGCGAGACGGCAGGCAGGTTCCGCTGCTTGCTTTTTGAACTACTCTTTTTGCGTCGCGAAGGTGCCGGCTGGCCGCGACGTACATAATCTCGTTGTGCCACTATCGTTTCGCTGTATTTATTCGTTCGTCAGCCCGCCATGTTACTTAAGCGGCGGGGCTTTGACCAGATAAGGGTGTCCGAAAGGCATTTACTTTAAGTCAATGCCTGGGTAGAGCCGCGAACAATCAGCTCGCAGTCCAGTAGCCGAGAGCCGCTGCTAACCGTTTGGCCCTGCAGCTGATCCAACAAAAGCAGCATCGCTTCGCGGCCAATCTGATAGCGCGGTTGTGAAACGGTAGAGAGCGGTGGATCGCAAAACTCTGAAAGCGAAATATTATCGAAGCCGATAATCGACAGGTCTTTCGGCACGCGTAACCCACGACGTTTGGCGTGGGACAGCGCGCCCAGCGCCATCACGTCGCTGTGGCAGAACACCGCCGTTGGCGGCTGCGGCAGTGCCAGCAGTTTCTCCAGCGCTTGTCCGCCCGCTTCAAAGGTAAAATCACCGCGCGCAATATAGTGCGGATCAACGATGGCTCCGGTACGGCGCAGCGCCTGAACATAGCCTTGCAGGCGGTAGTGGCAAAGCGGCATCTCTTCCGGCCCGGCAATACAGCCAATGCGCTTATGCCCCAGTTCCTGAAGATAGTTCACCGCATTGAACGCGGCCGTCAGGTTATCAATATGCACCGTCGGCAGTTCCAGCTCTGGCGCGAACTCGTTGGCCATCACCATCGGCGGTAAATTGCGTTGTTCTTCAATGCTGGCATCAAACGGCAGGCGGGAGCCAAGCAGCAGCATACCGTCAATCTGCTTGGTGATAATGAGATCGATAAAGGTTTTTTCCTGCTGATTCTGGTGGGCGCAATCGCCAATCAGCACCAGATAGCCTTGTTCAGCCGCCGTCACTTCGATACCGCGAATGATCTCGCTAAAGAAGGGGTCGCAGATGTCCGGCACAATCACCAGAATAGTCCGCGATTCGTTGCGCTTTACGTTGCGCCCCATCGCCTGCGGGAAATAGCCCACTTCCAGCGCCGCCTGTTCAACCTTGTTACGGGTCGCCTGGGAGACTTTATCCGGGTTCATTAATGCGCGGGACACGGTTGCCGTTGAGACTTGTGCTTTCTCGGCAACGTCTTTCATGGTCGCCGTAGTGACCTCTTTCCTGGACTTCAACGTCTTCTCCTCGCCTGAACACCGAACTGCGGACATCACCATTTTTACAGATAGTTAATGGAATCGGTTACAGAATTTTCATAAAAAGTGTGAGGCGCGTTAAATTTTTCGATCCGTCTTCAGCCTTCGATGGGATCGACGTCCAGAACCCACTTCACTTTTCGCGCTTCCGGCAGGGTGTTGATCAGCGCCAGCGTGCCGCTGACGATATGCTGAAGGCGGATACGTGACGGGTGCTGAAGTAAGATTTGCCAGCGGAAACGTCCGCCGCGTTTCGGGGCCAGCGCTGGAACCGGACCCAAAATCCACAGCTGACTATCCACCAGCGGGCTGGCCTGCAGGAGGTTTCTCAGCTGTTGCAGGAAAAGCGGCGCCTGCTGGTTGTTATGGTCTTCCGCGCGGATGATGACGTGGCTGGTCCACGGCGGCAGCTGCATTGTCTGACGTTCGGCCAGCGCCTGTTCGGCAAAGGCGTCATAGCCTTTATGCAGCAACGTTTGCAGCAGCGGGTGCTCAGGGTGGTGCGTTTGCAGCACCACTTCCCCTTGTTTGCCTGCGCGTCCGGCACGCCCCGCCACTTGGGTATATAGCTGGGCGAAGCGCTCGGCGGAGCGGAAATCTGCCGAGAACAGTGCGCCGTCAACGTCCAGCAGGGCGACCAGCGTGACGTCCGGGAAGTGATGCCCTTTTGCCAGCATCTGCGTACCAATCAGGATGCGTGCGCCACCGCGATGCACTTCCGCCAGTTGTTGTTCCAGCGCGCCTTTGCGGCTGGTGGTATCCCGGTCGATACGCGAAATAGGCACGTCCGGGAAGAAGGGGCCAAGCGCCTGTTCAAGCTGTTCGGTGCCCAGACCGACCGGCACGATATGCGTTGAGCCACACGATGGGCACTGGCGCGGCACCGGGCGCTGGCTGTCGCAGTGGTGGCAGCGCAAATGCCGCTGGGCCTGATGGAAGGTGTAGTAGTGGTCGCAGCGCGGGCATTCCGCAATCCAGCCGCAGTCGTGGCACAGCAGGGCGGGCGCGAAACCGCGTCGGTTAAGGAACAGGATCACCTGGTTGCCCGCCTGCAAATGCTGCCGCATTCGGGTAATCAATGCAGGTGCGAGCCCGGCCTGAACCTGCTGACCTTTCAGATCCAGCACGTGCTGAATCGCCGGGCGCGCATTCCCCGCGCGACGCGTCAGGCGCAGCATATGGTATTTACGCTGGCGCACGTTGTGCAGCGTTTCGAGCGCGGGCGTGGCGGAGCCGAGAATGATGGGGATTTGCTCGCTGTGCGCACGGTATACCGCTAAGTCACGGGCGTGATAGCGCCAGCCTTCCTGCTGTTTATAGGAGCTGTCGTGCTCTTCATCTATTACGATAACGCCGAGATTTTTAAACGGCGTAAACAGCGACGAGCGGGTGCCGATCACAATCGCCGCTTCGCCGTTTTTCGCTTTCAGCCAGGCGCTGAGGCGCTCGCTGTCGTTAAGCCCGGAGTGCAGCACCTCAACCGGCGCGTTAAAGCGTTCGCGAAAGCGAGCGATGGTCTGCGGCGTCAGGCCGATTTCCGGCACCATCACCAGCGCCTGTTTGCCCTGTGCGAGCACGTTTTCCAGCACGCTCAGATAAACTTCGGTCTTGCCGGACCCCGTCACGCCCGCCAGCAGCCAGGCAGAAAAGTGGTCCGAGGCGCTGTGAATCGCCCCCACGGCGGTGGCCTGCTCGGTGTTCAGACGCAGGCGCTCTCCAGAGACGGAGAAGCCGTCGCGCCAGTCGTGAAGGGCGGGCGCTTCGCTTGCCAGCTCGCTCAGCCCTTTCTTTCTTAATGCCTGGAGCGCGGTTTCGCTGACCTCAAGCTCGTCGACCTGATGCCGCCAGATTTTTCCCTGACGCAGCGCTGCCAGCGCCTGCTGCTGTTTCTGCGAGCGCTTCAGGCTGTTGATATCCACAGCCTGACCCTGCTCGGTAGCAAACCAGTACCACATCGGCGCATGGCTGGCGCTCTTGCCCTGGCGCAGCATAATCGGCAGGGCGTGGAACAGGACATCGCCAATGGGGTGATGATAATAATCCGCCGCCCACAGCAGCAGTCGCCAGGTGCTGGTGGAGTAAACCGGCTCACTGTCCAGCACCTCAACCACCGATTTCAGTTCATTAAGCGGCAGCTCGCTTTTTTCACTCACGGAAACCACGATCCCCACGCGCTGCTGTTTGCCAAACGGCACGGTCACGCGACAGCCCGCTTTGGCGCTCATGCTGTTGGGCAGCAAGTAGTCAAAGGTGCGGGGAAGCGGAACGGGCAGGGCAACGTGAGCGACGGGCATCGAATCTTCCTGACTTGAAAAGTGGCGCGTTAGTATACACATTAGTGAAAGCGGCGTGCGGATCAGTTTGCATACGCTGGTCAAATTCTGTATGATTCGCCGCCTTTGGTGTATATTACGCCAGAGAAATTACATTCAACATCGCGTGGTGTCTGGCGTTAGGGCTGGAAGAGCGACGCGGCCTTAACTGAGGTTCTCCCATGAAAAAAGATATTCACCCGAAATACGAAATGATTACTGCAAACTGCTCTTGCGGTAACTCTATCCAGATCCGCTCCACCGTGGGTCACGATCTGAACCTGGACGTGTGCGGCAAATGCCACCCGTTCTACACTGGTAAGCAGCGTGATGTTGCAACCGGTGGCCGTGTTGACCGCTTCAACAAGCGTTTCAGCATCCCGGGCGCTAAATAAGCATCCAGAAGAAACCGCCTCCGGGCGGTTTTTTTGTGCCTTTAATTTCCCTCCTGAATAAATCCTTGTATTATATTTAACGCTTAAATAATTAATAACGCGCTGCCGTTTTTAATATATTTGTCTGGTGTATTCTTTAACAGTTAGTGAACTGCATCTTTGTTTTCTTGAATTCTTTGCCACTGTTTTTCTTTGTGTGTCAAAAAATAAAAGGTTTCCCTCATTTCGTAAAATTACACTTCGCTCGTCATACATTCTTATTTGCCATTTTATCTGCAATGGCTTTCAGGGCGTGTTTACTTCGAGGGAAAGGTTATGAAAATTAAACATCTGTTATTCGTGCTGCCATTATTGTCCTGTGCGGCACAGGCGGGATATGTTGATTATCGACACGAGTATTACGACGATGGGCGTAATTACGACCGTGTGTACATGTCGCACCGCTTTGGCACCGGCTTTGGCGTGGCCGTGGAGGCGGTATCGCGCTCCGATAATAAGCAGTCTAACGACGCGCTTAATAATATGGAAAGTAACAGCAACGAATATACGGCAAGCTATCAATTTACCTGGCAGGGTTTTATCTGGCAGCCGGGCGTCGCCGTTGAAATGGGCGATGATATGGCTATTTATAAGCCGTATCTGCGGGTGCAATATAATATTGATGACAGCTGGTGGACAGCGTTCCGCTATCGTACCGAATACACTCGCCGCAATGCGGACGGAAAAGATGACCGTATGGTTTATCGCCCAGAAATGTGGCTGGGTTATAATATCGATAACTGGATGTTCGAACTTAACGGAATTTATAAATTCGCCGATAACGAAGATCTGTATAACAACAAAAAAGAAGATTACGAATATAACTTCCGCGTGGCGTATAACATCGACTCGTGGATCCCGTTTGTGGAAGTGGGCAACGTCTCTTCCGGCTATAACACCGCCACCAGCGACGACCGCCAGACGCGTCTGCGCGTGGGATTAGGCTACAACTTCTAAATACCATCCCGCTGAGTCACCTCAGCGGGATCGCACCGCAGTTAGTATTCCCACGTATCCGGGTCAATGCCCAGTTCACGCATGATGATTTTCGCCTCTTCCGGGATCTCATCACTGCGCTCTTTGCGCAAATCGTCATCGTTCGGCAACGGTTGGCCGGTAAACGCATGCAGGAACGCTTCGCACAGCAGTTCGCTGTTGGTCGCGTGACGCAGGTTGTTCACCTGACGACGCGTGCGTTCATCGGTGAGGATCTTCAACACCTTCAGAGGAATGGAAACCGTAATTTTCTTTACTTGCTCACTCTTCTTACCGTGCTCAGCGTATGGGCTGATATATTCGCCGCTCCATTCAGCCATGAGATACCTTTAATCCTCTCAGTCATTAATCTAAAGGTGCAGAACCGATAACCGCCGGTTTTGAACCGTAATCTTGCCTAGTTTACCGTAGAGACGATACCGTGGCACGGATATTGCCGCTGCAGCGTGCACTAAAGCATATAATTTTAACGGCTATTTGCGCATTGCTCAATCTATACGCAAAGAAGTTTAGATGTCCAGATGTATTGACGTCCATACTTTCAATGTTTACTCTGGTGCCTGACTTTTCACCTATTAAGCCAGGAAGCCCTCACCATGACGCGTAAACAGGCCACCATCGCAGTGCGTAGCGGATTAAATGATGACGAGCAGTACGGCTGCGTTGTCCCGCCAATTCATCTTTCCAGTACCTATAATTTCACCGGATTTAATGAACCTCGCGCGCATGACTATTCGCGTCGTGGCAACCCTACGCGTGACGTTACCCAGCGCGCGCTGGCGGAGCTGGAAGGGGGGGCGGGTGCGGTATTAACCAATACGGGTATGTCCGCCATTCACCTGGTGACCACGGTGTTCCTGAAGCCTGGCGACCTGCTGGTCGCGCCGCACGATTGCTACGGCGGCAGCTATCGCCTGTTTGATAGCCTGGCAAAACGCGGTTGCTATCGCGTGCTGTTTGTCGATCAAAATGACGAACAGGCGCTGAAACAGGTGCTGGCAGAGCAGCCGAAGCTGGTTCTGGTGGAAAGTCCAAGCAACCCATTGTTGCGCGTTGTCGATATTGCGAAAATTTGTCAGCTCGCAAGGGATGCGGGAGCGATAAGTGTAGTGGATAATACATTCCTCAGTCCGGCCCTTCAGAACCCGTTAGCACTGGGTGCCGATCTGGTGTTGCATTCATGCACTAAATATCTGAACGGTCATTCTGATGTGGTGGCAGGCGTGGTGATTGCAAAAGATCCCGACGTTGTCACCGAACTGGCATGGTGGGCCAATAACATTGGCGTCACCGCGAGCGCCTTCGACAGCTACCTGCTGTTACGCGGTATCCGCACCCTGTCGCCACGCATGGAAGTGGCGCAGCGCAATGCCCAGGCGATCGTTGATTTCCTGAAAACCCAGCCGCTGGTGAAGAAGCTCTATCACCCGTCGCTGCCGGAAAATCAGGGGCACGAGATTGCCGCGCGCCAGCAGAAGGGATTTGGCGCGATGTTAAGTTTTGAACTGGACGGTGACGAGCAAACGCTGCGTCGCTTCCTGAGCGGGCTGTCATTGTTTACGCTGGCGGAATCGTTAGGTGGGGTTGAAAGCTTAATCTCCCACGCCGCGACCATGACGCACGCAGGTATGGCACCGGAAGCACGTGCCGCCGCCGGGATCTCTGAGACGCTGCTGCGTATCTCAACCGGTATTGAAGATTCTGAAGATTTAATTGCCGATCTGGAAAATGGCTTCCAGGTCGCAGCCAAGGGGTAATCATGAGTGTGATAGCGCAGGCAGGGGCGAAGGGTCGTCAGCTGCATAAGTTTGGTGGTAGTAGTCTTGCTGATGTGAAGTGTTACCTGCGCGTTGCAGGGATCATGACCGAGTATTCACAGCCGGGTGACATGATGGTTGTCTCGGCGGCGGGCAGCACCACCAACCAGTTGATTAGCTGGCTGAAACTGAGCCAGACCGATCGCCTTTCTGCGCATCAGGTACAACAGTCTTTACGCCGTTACCAGAGCGAGCTGATTGCCGGCCTGCTGCCTGCGGACGTGGCGGACGGGCTGATCAGCGCCTTTACTCATGACCTTGAGCGTCTGGCTGCCCTGCTGGACAGCGGTATTACCGACGCGGTCTATGCCGAAGTGGTGGGCCACGGAGAAGTGTGGTCCGCACGGCTGATGGCTGCCGTTCTGCAGCATCTGGGCGTGGAGGCGGCCTGGCTCGACGCGCGTGATTTCCTGCGCGCTGAACGCGCCGCTCAGCCTCAGGTGGATGAAGGGTTGTCCTACCCGCTGCTGCAACAGCTGCTGGTGCAGCATCCAGGCAAACGTATTGTCGTCACCGGCTTTATCAGCCGCAGCAACGCGGGCGAAACCGTGCTGCTGGGCCGTAACGGTTCAGACTACTCGGCAACGCAGATTGGTGCCCTGGCGGGCGTGTCCCGCGTCACCATCTGGAGCGACGTGGCCGGTGTTTACAGCGCGGACCCGCGCAAAGTGAAAGATGCCTGCCTGCTGCCGCTGCTGCGTCTCGACGAAGCCAGCGAGCTGGCCCGTCTGGCCGCACCGGTACTGCACGCGCGCACGCTGCAGCCGGTTTCCGGCAGCGATATCGACCTCCAGCTGCGCTGTAGCTATACGCCGGATCAGGGTTCCACGCGCATTGAGCGCGTACTGGCATCCGGCACGGGTGCGCGCATTGTCACCAGCCACGACGACATCTGCCTGATTGAGTTCCAGGTGCCTGCGGGCCAGGACTTCAAGCTGGCGCATAAAGATATCGACCTGATCCTGAAACGTGCTCAGGTGCGCCCGCTGGCCGTCGGCGTGCATAACGATCGCCAGCTGCTGCAGTTCTGCTATACCGCGGAAGTGGCGGACAGCGCGCTGAAAATCCTCGATGAAGCGGGCCTGCCGGGCGAGCTTCGCCTGCGTCAGGGTCTGGCGCTGGTGGCGATGGTGGGCGCGGGCGTCACCCGTAACCCGCTGCACTGCCACCGCTTCTGGCAGCAGCTGAAAGGCCAGCCGGTGGAGTTCACCTGGCAGTCGGAAGAGGGGATCAGCCTGGTCGCCGTGCTGCGTAAAGGGCCAACCGAGAGCCTGATTCAGGGTCTGCATACCTCCCTGTTCCGCGCGGAAAAACGCATCGGCCTGGTGCTGTTCGGGAAAGGGAACATCGGTTCCCGCTGGCTTGAACTGTTCGCCCGCGAGCAGGAAACGCTCTCCGCGCGTACCGGATTTGAATTTATTCTTGCGGGCGTGGTGGATAGCCGCCGCAGCCTGCTGAATTACGAAGGGCTGGACGCCAGCCGCGCGCTGGCCTTCTTTAATGATGAAGCGGTTGAGCAGGATGAAGAGTCGCTGTTCCTGTGGATGCGCGCGCACCCTTACGATGACCTGGTGGTGCTGGACGTGACCGCCAGCGAGCAGCTTGCGGATCAGTATCTGGATTTCGCCAGCCACGGCTTCCACGTCATCAGCGCCAACAAGCTGGCGGGGGCGAGCAGCACCGATAAATACCGTCAGATCCACGACGCGTTTGAAAAAACCGGTCGTCACTGGCTCTACAACGCCACCGTTGGCGCGGGGCTGCCGGTTAACCATACCGTGCGCGACCTGATTGAAAGTGGCGACAGCATTCTGGCGCTGAGCGGTATCTTCTCCGGCACGCTCTCATGGCTGTTCCTGCAGTTCGACGGCACCGTGCCGTTCACCGACCTGGTGGATCAGGCATGGCAGCAGGGCTTAACCGAGCCCGATCCGCGCGTGGACCTGGCCGGGAAAGACGTGATGCGCAAGCTGGTGATCCTGGCGCGTGAAGCGGGCTACGACATCGAACCGGGTCAGGTGCGTGTTGAATCCCTGGTGCCTGCGGGCTGTGAGGAAGGGTCTGTGGATCACTTCTTCGAAAACGGTGATGAGCTGAACGAGCAGATGGTGCAGCGCCTGGAAGCTGCCAACGAGATGGGTCTGGTGCTGCGCTACGTGGCGCGCTTCGAGGCGAACGGTAAAGCGCGCGTGGGTGTGGAAGCGGTACGTCCTGAACACCCTCTGGCGGCGCTGCTGCCGTGCGACAACGTCTTCGCTATCGAAAGCCGCTGGTACCGCGATAACCCGCTGGTGATCCGCGGTCCGGGCGCGGGGCGCGATGTCACCGCCGGGGCGATCCAGTCCGACATTAACCGTCTGGCTAAGCTGCTGTAAAAAATGAATTTCCCTCTCCCTGTGGGAGAGGGTTAGGGTGAGGGCACCAGACCGCACTCACCCCCATCATGAATTTCCCTCATCTTCCCTGAACAAACCTCACCGTTATTGTTGATTATTTATGTTGACGTCCCTCCGCTTTTCCGTCATTTTTACATCTGGACGTCTAAACGTATAGAAGTTCACAACACAACAAACAATGACACGCGATAGATAGAGGTAAGGTATGAGCTTTTTTCACGCCAACCAGCGGGAAGCACTGAATCAGAGCCTGGCCGAAGTAAACGGCCAGATTAACGTCTCTTTTGAATTTTTCCCGCCGCGCACCAGTGAAATGGAGCAAACCCTGTGGAGCTCTATCGATCGCCTGAGCAGCCTGAAGCCGAAGTTTGTCTCCGTGACTTACGGCGCGAACTCCGGCGAGCGTGACCGTACGCACAGCATCATTAAAGGCATCAAAGATCGTACCGGTCTGGAAGCAGCGCCGCACCTCACCTGTATCGACGCCACCCGCGATGAGCTGCGGGCTATCGCCCAGGATTACTGGAATAACGGCATTCGTCATATCGTCGCCCTGCGCGGTGACCTGCCGCCGGGTAGCGGTAAGCCGGACATGTATGCCGCCGATCTGGTTGCGCTGCTGAAAGACGTGGCTGACTTTGATATCTCCGTTGCTGCTTATCCTGAAGTGCATCCGGAAGCGAAAAGCGCCCAGGCGGACCTGCTCAACCTGAAACGCAAAGTCGACGCTGGCGCGAACCGCGCGATAACGCAATTTTTCTTCGATGTTGAAAGCTACCTGCGCTTCCGTGACCGCTGCGTTTCTGCGGGTATCGACGTCGAAATTATCCCGGGCATTCTGCCGGTCTCTAACTTCAAACAGGCGAAGAAATTTGCCGATATGACCAATGTGCGTATTCCGCTGTGGATGTCTAAAATGTACGAGGGGCTGGACGATGACCCGGAAACACGCAAGCTGGTGGGCGCAAATATCGCGATGGACATGGTGAAGATCTTAAGTCGTGAAGGGGTGAAGGATTTCCACTTCTACACGCTGAACCGTGCAGAGATGAGTTACGCCATATGCCACACGCTCGGCGTTAGACCAGGCGTGTAACAAAAAAGAGCCCTCTTCGGAGGGTTTTTTGATTTATAAGGGTTTTATTTTCCTGCCATATCAGCAATGCTGCCTTTGACGTACAAAACCCATGTATTTTCCATGGGGAATTAAACGGATTTAACTATCGAATCTGTGGGTTATCTCAACTATACCTTATCAATAAGGGCGTATATCGTAACGGTAACACTGTAAAAGGGAGCAAAGCGATGAGCACGTCAGACGAGACCAATAAAGCGGCATCAGTCGGCAAATGCCCGTTCCATCAGGGCGGCGTCGATCACAGCGCGGGCGCAGGTACAGGCAGCCGCGACTGGTGGCCAAAACAACTCCGCATCGATCTTCTTAACCAACATTCCAATCGTTCGAACCCACTGGGTGAAGACTTCGACTACCGCAAAGAATTCAGCAAGCTTGATTACTCCGCCCTTAAAGGCGACCTCAAAACCCTTTTAACCGACTCCCAACCGTGGTGGCCTGCCGACTGGGGCAGCTATGCGGGCCTGTTTATCCGTATGGCCTGGCACGGGGCAGGTACCTATCGCTCCGTTGACGGACGCGGCGGTGCCGGACGCGGTCAACAGCGCTTTGCGCCGCTGAACTCCTGGCCGGATAACGTGAGCCTGGATAAGGCGCGTCGCCTGCTGTGGCCCATCAAGCAAAAATACGGACAAAAAATTTCCTGGGCTGACCTGTTTATCCTCGCGGGTAACGTGGCGCTGGAGAACTCCGGCTTCCGCACCTTTGGTTTTGGCGCCGGGCGTGAAGACGTCTGGGAGCCGGATCTGGACGTGAACTGGGGCGATGAAAAAGCCTGGCTGACCCACCGTGACCCGGAAGCGCTGGCGAAGCGTCCTCTGGCCGCCACCGAAATGGGCCTGATCTACGTTAACCCGGAAGGGCCAAACGCCAGCGGTGAACCCCTGTCTGCTGCGGCGGCCATTCGCGCCACCTTCGGCAACATGGGGATGAACGACGAAGAGACCGTTGCGCTGATCGCGGGCGGCCACACTCTCGGCAAAACCCACGGCGCGGGTGAAGCCACGCACGTGGGCACCGATCCGGAAGCCTCGCCGATTGAAGCGCAGGGCCTGGGCTGGGCAAGCACGCACGGCACGGGGATTGGCGCAGATGCCATTACCTCCGGTCTGGAAGTCATCTGGTCACAAACCCCGACCCAGTGGAGCAACTACTTCTTCGAGAACCTGTTCAAATATGAATGGGTACAGACCCGCAGCCCAGCAGGGGCGATTCAGTTTGAAGCCGTAGATGCGCCGGAAATCATGCCTGACCCGTTCGACCCGTCGAAGAAACGCAAACCAACCATGCTGGTCACCGACCTGACGCTGCGTTTTGACCCGGAATTCGAGAAAATTTCCCGCCGCTTCCTGAACGATCCGCAGGCTTTCAACGAAGCCTTCGCGCGCGCCTGGTTCAAGCTGACCCACCGCGATATGGGGCCAAAAGCGCGCTACATCGGCCCGGAAGTGCCGAAAGAAGATCTGATTTGGCAGGATCCGCTGCCGCAGGCGGTGTTCAATCCTTCGAAAGAAGACATTGAAAGCCTGAAGGCGGAGATTGTGGCATCCGGTCTGTCCGTGAGCGAACTGGTTTCTGTTGCCTGGGCGTCTGCGTCGACCTTCCGCGGTGGCGATAAGCGTGGCGGCGCCAACGGCGCGCGTCTGGCGTTGGCTCCTCAGCGCGACTGGGATGTTAACGCCGCAGCGGTTCGCGCGTTGCCGGCTCTGGAAGCTATCCAGCGCACCACCAACAAAGCCTCACTGGCCGATATCATCGTGCTGGCGGGTGTGGTGGGCGTTGAGCAGGCTGCGAAAGCCGCAGGCGTTTACGTCAACGTACCGTTCACCCCGGGCCGCGTCGATGCGCGTCAGGACCAAACGGATATCGAGATGTTTACTCTGCTCGAACCGATTGCCGACGGCTTCCGCAACTACCGTGCGCAGGTGGATGTGTCCACCACCGAGTCACTGCTGATCGATAAAGCCCAGCAGCTGACGCTGACCGCGCCAGAACTGACGGTGCTGATCGGTGGCCTGCGCGTTCTGGGTGCCAACTTCGATGGCAGCAAGAATGGCGTGTTCACCAACCGTGAGGGCGTGCTGAGCAACGATTTCTTCGTGAACCTGCTGGATATGAACACCCAGTGGAAAGCGACCGACGAATCAAACGAACTGTTTGCCGGTAGCGACCGCACCAGCGGTGAAGTGAAATACACCGCGACCCGCGCCGACCTGGTCTTCGGTTCCAACGCTGTCCTGCGCGCGCTGGCAGAGGTTTACGCCAGCAGCGATGCCAGCGAGAAGTTTGTTCGCGACTTCGTTGCGGCATGGGCGAAGGTGATGGATCTGGATCGGTTTGACCTGAAATAGCAAAATCCCCGCCACGGCGGGGATTTTTTTGACCAGTAATGTAGGCCGGGTAAGGCGCAGCCGCCACCCGGCTATTTCGTTACTCCCACTCCTGCAGGAACCGCTGCCCATACTGGTCAGCTACCAGCAGCGCCGCATAGACCTGATCCGGCGATACGCCTCCCGGCATGTTGTGGATGGTTTCACCTTCTGCACAAGATGCTTCCGCAATCAGACGCATTTTGGCCGGAATATCTTCTTTGATGTTCAACTGCGCCAGCGTGATCGGCAGCCCGACGCTGTGACAAAGTGCCGCGACGGTTTCGATCTCTTCTACCGGCGCGTTTTCCAGCACCAGCTGAGTCAGTGTGCCAAACGCCACTTTTTCTCCGTGGTAGAAGTGGTGCGCATCCGGCACCGCCGTCATACCGTTATGAATAGCGTGTGCCGCCGCCAGCCCACCGCTTTCAAAACCTACGCCGCTGAGATAGGTATTCGCTTCGATAATGCGCTCCAGAGCAGGCGTTACCACGTGCTGTTCCGCCGCGAGCATCGCCTTCTCACCCTCTTCAACCAGCGTGTTGTAGCACAGCTCGGCAAGCGCTAACGCTGCCTGCGTGCACTTACCGCCCGCCATGGTGGTTGCCCCGCTGCGCGAGCAGGCGCGCGCTTCAAACCAGGTCGCCAGCGCATCGCCAATCCCGGCGGCCAGCAGGCGCGCAGGCGCCCCCGCGACCACTTTGGTATCGACGATAACCATGTTCGGGTTGTGGGGCAGCATCAGGTAGCGATCGAACTCACCGCTGTCGGTGTAAATGACGGAAAGGGCGCTGCACGGCGCATCGGTGGAGGCGATAGTTGGGGCAATGGCGACCGGCACGTCCATAAAGTGGGCCAGCGCTTTGGCGGTATCCAGCGTTTTACCGCCGCCAATGCCCAGCACCGCCATGCAGTCGGCGCTATCTGCTAGTTTTTTCAGTCGATCGATTTCATTTTGTGAACATTCGCCGCCAAATGGCGCAATTTCGGCGTGGAGTTCGGCATTTTTGAACGTCTTACGCAGGGTTTCTTCGGCAAAACCCAGCACAAATTTATCACCGACGACCAACCAGCGCTGTGCCAGCGGTTTCAGATAGTCGCCGAGACGGGTAAGCACATCAGCGCCCTGGATGTATTTCCCAGGCGATTGAATGATACGGTCCATAACAGTTCTCCCTTAGAGGTTGAGGTTACCAAACGCGTTTTTCCAGTCTTGCTCGAACTTCTCTATGGCTGACTCTACCGCTGGCGTACCGAGCATTTGTTGCGCTACATCTAAAGGAAGTGTGATTGCTTCACATCCGGCGAGCAGGCAGTCCAGCGCCTGACGCGGCGTTTTGAAGCTGGCGGCCAGAACTTTGCTTTCCGGCGCGTGCAGTTCCAGCAGGGATTGCAACTCCTGGACCATGCGAATGCCATCACCGCCCTGAGCGTCGACGCGGTTGACGTACGGCGCGACATATTTCGCGCCTGCGAGCGCGGCAAGCAAACCCTGTGCCGCGCTATAAACGGCAGTGCCCAGCGTAGTTATCCCCTCTTTTTTCAGCGCCTTAATAGCGATAAGCCCCTGAGCCGTCACCGGGATTTTCACCACGATGTCCGGTATGGCATTACTCAGGCGTTTAGCTTCCGCCACCATGCCTTCTGCGTCGCGGCTCATGGTTTGGGCAAACAGCGTGCCTTCTGGTCTAATGGCTTTTTGCAGGCGCGGGAGCACGTCCCAGATGGATTCGCGGCTGGCAGCAACAATGCTTGGGTTGGTGGTAACACCCGCAACAGGAAAGATGCGGGCCAGACGTTCAACTTCCGCTACGTTGGCGGTATCCAGATACAGTTCCATTACACTTCCTCATTTCAGAGTTCTAATTCGTGTTGCAGCAGGGAGGCGATGGCCTCTTCTGAGCTGGCGTTGACCAGCGCGCTGCGGAAATCGTCATGCATGATGCGGCGGGCCAGGCGGGAGAAAATACGCATATGCTGGTCGCCCGCGGCGTGTTTATTCAGCGTCAGCATGATGATGAACTGTGCTTCTTCGTCACCCCACATGACCGGTGATTTCAGGCGCGCGACGCTGATGGTGGATTGCTCAATATGCTCAGACTTGCTGTGCGGAATGGCGAAGCTGAAGCCAAGCCCGGTAGAGAATACGGCTTCACGCGCCCACAGATCGGCCTCCAGCTTGCGGGGATAGCGGCAACGTCCGGCGAGCAAAAGGTTATCGGTCATCCCTTTCATGACCTCTTCTTTACTGTTCCAGTCGTTATCAAGTGAAATACAGCGAGGTGTGACCAGCGGCGTGTCCTGCTGGTTCATGCGGAACTGCGCCAGCAGGTGTTCCACTTCAAGCGAGGTGCGACATGCCATGGCCTGGTTCAGCAACTGGCGGCAGGCGCGGCTATCAAGCTGTGCCAGGCGCGCTTTCGTCGCCGGAATGGCGGGCGACCCCATGCTCAGCTCGTCCAGTCCCAGACCCACCAGCAACGGCAGCACTGAACCTTTTGCGCCCAGCTCGCCGCACAGGCCAATCCATTTCCCCTGGCGATGGACGGCCTGTACCGCGTAATCCAGCGCGTGCAGGAAGGCCGGGTTCAGGCTGTTGTAGTGGCGCGTGACTTTGGCGTTGTCGCGGTCGACGGCCAGCAGATACTGCGTCAGGTCGTTACTGCCGATGCTAAAGAAATCAATCTCTTCGCAGCACTGATCGATAATGAACATCACCGATGGCACTTCGAGCATGATGCCGAACGGAATTTTTTCATCAAACGGAACGTGTTCAGCGCGAAGCTGCTGCTTCGCTTCGGCGAGCTTCTCTTTCACCCACAGGATCTCTTCCATGGAGGAGATCATCGGGATCATGATCTTCAGATTGCCGTGGGCAGAAGCACGAAGGATCGCCCGAAGCTGGGTAGTGAAAAGCGCGCCATACTCTTCGTAAATACGTACGGCGCGGTAGCCGAGGAAGGGGTTGTTTTCCGCCGGGATATTCAGGTACTCCACCGGCTTATCGCCGCCGATATCCATGGTGCGCACGATAATGCTGCACCCGTTTGCGCTTTCCAGTGCCTGACAGAAAATGTTGTACAGCTCGTTTTCACCGGGCGCGCTGCTGCGGTCCATATAGAGCATTTCGGTGCGGAACAGGCCAACGCCCTCGGCGCCGTTACCGAATGCCGCCTGCGCTTCCACCGCGTGGGCGATGTTCGCAGCAATCTCAATGCGCAGGCCGTCGGAGGTTCTGGCTTCCCGGTCAAGCCAGATGCGCTGCTGCTCGCGTATTGCCTGTTTTACCCGTGCTTCCTGTTGATAGTAGCGCGCTACCGCATCGCTGGCGTTGACCACGACCGCACCGGCATTTCCATCGACAAAGACGGGTTTATTGCGCCACTGCAGCAGGCTTTCACTGTCGACGCCCACCAGTGTCGGAATATTAAATGAACGAGCAAGAATGACGGTGTGCGAGGTTGTTCCGCCGCTTTTTAACAGCAGCCCTTTGAGCAGCGTTTTATCGAGCTCCAGGAACTGGCCGGGAGTGAGGTCGTCAGCAAGACAGACGGTCGGTTGCGTCAGCTGGCCCGGCGCGGGGAAGCGCTCTTCACCGTATATTTGCTGCAAAAGCTGATAGCAAACATCGCGCACATCCAGCACGCGTTCCTGCAGATAGCTGCTGCTGGAACGAGAAAACGTATCGCAGAAATGGTTAGCAGTGGCGATTATAGCCTGCGCGCAGCTTAGCCCCTGGCTTACGCCCTCAAGAAGATGCTGTCGCAATGAGGCATCCGTCGCCAGCGAGCGGTGCGCGTCAAGAATGGCGCTGGCGGTGCTGTCGCTGTCCAGCGCGCGCAGCTCAATGTTTTTCACCAGCAGGGTAAGGCCGCTGTCCAGCGCGGACTGCTCCTCTTCTGGGCTTTTGGCGTCGGGTAAATCCGTAAGGGCATTAAGATCCAGCGAGGTCAGTAAGGTCAGAATCCCCCTGGCGCTACCGCTGCAAACGGGCAGGGCGCGAAACAGGGTAGGATGGAGGCGCGTGAGGGATTCTGGCAGCGGATCAAGCTCGGTATTGAGAGCTTCCGCAAGCGGCGCGTCACAGTGGGGGAACTCTTCCCGGAGCCATTGTTCCAGTTGTTGATATGCGCTTTGCTCATCTTCACCGTCGATCACCAGACGACAGGCATCGCCTGCCAGGGTGTCGGTGCCAATCAGCGCCAGTGCGCTCTTGGCATCCCCTTTGCGGTCAGTGCGCAGGTTGTGCCATTCGATTTGCGAGATAAAGGTATTGCACAGCGTCTCTACATGACTTGCGGGACGCGCGTGAACACCGTTGGGCAATTCACAGGTAAATTCCACTACCAGAGCCATACACACTCCTGAAACCAATCATCATTCATTGGCAAACAGCATACGAGCGTGGTGATGAAGCGCGCCATGTGACAAATCTGCCAAACACTGGACAAATGTAATATCACGCGAAAAGTGAGATTTGACTCACAGGTTATGAAGGTTTGCGTAACGCCAGATGGCTTCGAAATGTCGAGGCGGATCGCATTTTTATTTCGATATTACAAAAATCCAGTAAATGCCCTTTTTGTCTCCTGTCCGACGTCTTTCTGATTTCCTATTGTTGCCACAACATCTTTATGGGTATAGGCAGGAGCGACATATGAAAGAGTTGGTGCATATTCTCAAGAACACGCGGCAGCATCTGATGACCGGGGTGTCGCACATGATCCCGTTCGTGGTCGCGGGTGGTATTTTGCTGGCGGTTTCGGTCATGTTGTATGGCAAGGGCGCGGTACCGGATGCCGCAACCGATCCTAACCTCAAAAAACTGTTCGATATCGGCGCGGCGGGGTTAACGCTGATGGTGCCCTTCCTGGCTGCCTATATTGGCTATTCCATTGCCGAGCGCGCCGCGCTGGCACCCTGTGCCATTGCCGCCTGGGTGGGTAACAGCTTCGGAGCGGGCTTCTTCGGCGCCATTATTGCCGGGATCCTCGGCGGGATTGTGGTCTGGTATCTGAAAAAACTGCCGGTTCCGAAAGTTCTTCGCTCCGTCATGCCTATCTTCATCATCCCTATCATCGGCACCTTTGTTACCGCGGGCATCATGATGTGGGGTCTGGGCGAACCTGTTGGTGCACTGACGACGGGGTTAACCCAGTGGCTGCAAGGGATGCAGCAAGGCAGCATTGTGGTGCTGGCTATCATCATGGGGCTGATGCTGGCCTTCGACATGGGTGGCCCGATTAATAAAGTCGCCTATGCCTTCATGCTTATCTGCGTTGCTCAGGGTGTTTACACGGTGGTGGCGATTGCGGCAGTCGGTATCTGCGTGCCACCGCTGGGATTAGGCCTGGCAACGCTGATTAATCGCAAGAATTTTACCGGTGAAGAGCGTGAAGTGGGTAAGGCTGCATTAGTGATGGGCTGCGTGGGCGTCACCGAAGGGGCCATTCCGTTTGCCGCGGCCGATCCTCTGCGTGTCATTCCCTCCATTATGCTCGGCTCCGCGTGCGGAGCGGTGACAGCCGCCGTGATGGGCGCACAGTGCTATGCCGGCTGGGGCGGGCTCATCGTTCTGCCGGTAGTCGACGGCAAGCTGGGCTACATCGCTGCGGTTGCGGTCGGGGCGGTGGTAACGGCCATTAGCGTCAACGTACTGAAAAGTGTGGCTCGCAAGAACGCAAAACAGGTCGAGGAAAAAGAGGACGACCTGGATCTGGATTTCGAAATTAACTGAGTGAGGAAGAGAACATGGCCCGAATTATCGCAGTAACAGCATGCCCGTCTGGCGTTGCCCATACCTACATGGCGGCCGAAGCGCTGGAAAGCGCCGCTAAAGCCAAAGGCTGGGAAGTGAAGGTTGAAACGCAGGGGTCGATTGGTCTTGAGAACGAACTGACGGCAGAAGACGTTGCCGCCGCAGATATGGTGATCCTGACCAAAGATATCGGCATTAAATTTGAGGAGCGTTTTGCCGGGAAAACCATCGTGCGCGTCAACATCAGCGACGCGGTTAAACGCGCCGACGCCATCATGAACAAGATTGATGCCCACCTGGCGCAAACCGCCTGACGCTCTCCCGCCCCTCGGGGCGGGCTCGTTTTCCGTTACAGGAGTTCCCTCATGACGAATCGTACCCAGCGTTTGAAAGACGCACTCTTTGCCAACCCGCGCGAGATCTCACTTGAGCGTGCTTTGCTCTATACCGCCAGCCATCAGCAGACGGAGGGAGAGCCGGTTATCCTCAGGCGTGCAAAAGCCACGGCGTACATTCTTGACCATGTGAACATCGCGATTCGTGATGAGGAACTGATTGCCGGAAACCGAACCGTTAAACCGCGCGCGGGCATTATGTCGCCTGAGATGGATCCCTACTGGCTGCTTAAGGAGCTGGACCAGTTTGCCACGCGTCCGCAGGACCGCTTTGAAATCAGCGATGAGGATAAGCAGACCTACCGTGAGGTGCTGTATCCCTACTGGGAAAACCGGTCGATGAAGGATTTCATCAACAGCCAGATGACGGATGAGGTGAAAGCCGCGGTGGGGACGCAAATTTTCAGCATCAACCAGACGGATAAGGGCCAGGGGCATATCATTATTGACTACCCGCGCCTGCTCAATAACGGCCTGGGTGCGCTGGTGGAGGAATTGCGCGAACACTGCGCCCGCGATGCGCAAAACACGTTCTATGCCGCCGCGCTGATTCTGCTTGAAGCGTCCCAGCGTCATATTCTGCGCTATGCGGCATTAGCCGACGAGCTGGCCGAACACAGCACTGCGTCACGGCGTGAAGAATTACGGAAGATTGCCGAAATCTCGCGCCACAACGCGCAGCATAAGCCGCAAACGTTCTGGCAGGCGTGTCAGCTGTTCTGGTACATGAACGTCATTTTGCAGTATGAATCTAACGCCAGCTCGCTCTCCATCGGGCGTTTTGACCAGTATATGCTGCCCTTTTATCAGGCCTCGCTCTCACAGGGCGAAGCGCCCGCGTTCCTGAAAGAGATTCTGGAATCGCTGTGGGTGAAGTGCAATGACGTGGTGCTTTTACGCTCCACCAGCAGCGCCCGCTATTTTGCCGGTTTCCCGACCGGGTATACCGCACTATTGGGCGGCCTGACGGAGAGCGGGCGTAGCGCGGTGAATGTGCTTTCCTTCCTGTGTCTGGATGCTTACCAGAGCGTTCAGCTTCCTCAGCCGAACCTCGGCGTGCGGGTTAACGAACTTATCGACCGGCCTTTCCAGCTTAAAACGGCGGAGACGATCCGTCTGGGCACCGGTATTCCGCAGATTTTCAATGATGAAGTGGTGGTGCCTGCTTTCCTCAATCGCGGTGTGTCGCTGGAAGACGCGCGTGATTACGCGGTCGTCGGCTGCGTTGAACTGTCGATCCCGGGGAAAACCTACGGTCTGCACGATATCGCCATGTTTAACCTGCTGAAAGTGATGGAAATCGCGATGCAGGAGAACGAAGGCAACGCAGCGCTCAGCTATGAAGGCTTGCTGGAACATATTCGCGCCAAAATTAATCACTACATCGCGCTGATGGTCGAGGGGAGCAATATCTGCGATATCGGCCATCGTGACTGGGCTCCGGTGCCGTTACTCTCTTCATTCATAAGCGATTGTCTGGAATCAGGAAAAGACATTACCGACGGTGGCGCACGCTATAACTTTTCCGGCGTGCAGGGGATCGGGATAGCAAACCTGAGCGACTCGCTGCATGCCCTGAAAGGGCTGGTCTTTGAACAGCAGCGCTTAAGTTTTGATGAGCTGTTAGCCGTGTTAAAAGCGAACTTTGCCACCCCTGAGGGCGAAAAAATCCGTGCCCGACTGATCAATCGCTTCGAAAAATACGGTAATGATATCGATGATGTGGACAATATCAGCGCGGAGCTGCTGCGCCACTACTGTAAAGAGGTCGAAAAATACCGGAACCCACGCGGCGGGCAGTTCACGCCTGGCTCTTATACCGTATCGGCACACGTACCGCTGGGGGCTGTGGTAGGTGCGACACCGGATGGCCGTTTTGCCGGGGAGCAACTGGCAGACGGTGGGCTCTCGCCGATGCTTGGGCAAGATATGCAGGGCCCGACGGCGGTACTTAAATCAGTCAGTAAGCTGGATAACTATCTGTTATCCAACGGTACGTTGCTGAACGTTAAATTCACTCCTGCGACGCTGGAAGGCGATGCCGGGCTGCAAAAGCTGGCGGATTTCCTTCGCGCGTTCACGCAGCTTAAGTTGCAGCATATCCAGTTCAACGTGGTGAACGCAGAAACACTGCGTGAAGCACAACAGCGTCCGCAGGATTTTGCTGGGCTGGTGGTACGCGTTGCCGGATACAGCGCCTTCTTTGTTGAGTTATCGAAGGAGATCCAGGATGACATTATCCGCCGCACAGCGCATCAGCTGTGACGTGGTTGAAACGCACGTCGACGTGGCGCGTATTTTCAACATCCAGCGCTACTCATTAAATGACGGACGCGGCATCCGTACGGTGGTTTTTTTTAAAGGCTGCCCTCACCGCTGTCCGTGGTGCGCGAATCCGGAGTCGATCTCGCCGAAAATCGAAACGGTGCGTCGGGAGAGTAAATGCCTGCACTGTGCTCCCTGCCTGCGGGACGCTGAAGAGTGTCCCTCCGGCGCGTTCGAGCGTATCGGGCGGGATATGACTCTGGATGCGCTGGAAAACGAGGTAATGAAAGACGATGTCTTCTTTCGTTCCTCGGGCGGCGGCGTCACCCTTTCCGGTGGAGAAGTGTTGATGCAGGCGCCTTTCGCGACACGGCTTTTACAGAGGCTGCGTCGTTACAGCGTGCATACGGCCATCGAAACGGCAGGCGATGCGCCTTTGTCCCGCTTACTGCCTCTGGCTCGCCAGTGTGATGAAGTGCTGTTTGATTTGAAGATCATGGACGCGGAGCAGGCGCACGCGCGGGTGGCAATGAATCTGCCCAGAGTGCTGGATAATTTTATGCAGCTGGTGACAGAGGGGATAAACGTGATCCCTCGCGTGCCGCTTATTCCGGGCTATACGCTCAACGAAACGAACATGGCGAAGGTGCTGGCGTTTCTGCTACCTTCGGGAATACGCCAGCTGCATTTACTGCCGTTCCATCAGTATGGAGAGCCGAAATACCGTTTGCTGGGGCAGGAGTGGGGTATGCGGCAGGTGGTTCCGCCGACGGAAGAAGAGGTGTCAGCCATGCGCCTGATGGCGGAACGTGAAGGATTTCAGGTCACCGTAGGAGGTTGAGAATGACAGTGCTAACGGGGCGTCATCTGGTGGCCGTGACCGCGTGCGTCAGTGGCGTCGCGCATACCTATATGGCCGCCGAACGGCTGGAGAAAATTTGCCAGCAGGAGAAATGCAGCGTTCTCATTGAAACGCAGGGCGCACTGGGCATTGAGAATACGCTAACGGATGACGATATTCGCCGCGCCGATGTGGTCTTGCTGATCACGGATATCGAACTGGCGGAAAGCGAACGCTTTGAAAACGCACGCTACGTGAAGTGTGGAATTAATGCTTTTTTACGCGATCCGCAGAAGGTGATGGGCGCAGTACGAAAATTGCTGTCCGCGCCGCAGCATACTCAGGTCATTCTGGACCAGGCGCTTTTTCGGTGAGCTGACTGTGATACTGGCGGCGATACTCCGAGGGCGAGCGCTCCGTATTTTTCCGGAATAACCGGCAGAAGTAGTTACTGTCGACAAACCCGCAGGCGTGAGCCACTTCCTTCACTTTTAAATCATACCCTTTCAGCAGCTGACGCGCGTGCTCCAGCCGGGTGTGGGTCAGGTATTCATTGAAACCCACTGCGCCCGTTTTCTGGAACAGATGCGACAGATAGTTTGGGGAGATGTAAAACGCCTGGGCAACGGACTCTCGGGTGAGCGGTGTGGCGTAGTGTTCGTCAATATAGACCCGAATCGCTTCAAACAGAGCCTGACTGCGGGAGGCGGTTTGGATCTGACTACCCAGCAGGTCGACGCAGTGGCTAAGCAGGCTGGCGACAATCAGCCGTGCAGTTTGCTGCTCGTGCGGTTGCATCTGTATTTCATGGAGCGTCTGTAACAGAAGAGACCCAATGCGCGGACCGCGGCGGGCAACGTGCTGCTTCGCCAGGTTTCGGACCTCGACACCGTCCCAGCGCAGGAGGCTAAACCCAAGCTGCTGTTTGCCAAACAGAATGCTCAGCGTGGTTGCGGGCGTTTGCCATTGCGGATTATTCCAGCCGCCAGCCGGGACGTATAAAACATCACCCTGCTGTAAAACGTAGTCAGCCAGGTCTTTCATCGAACCTTCGATCACCATCTCCAGACGCGGAAAATCGACCTGCAAGGCAAGTTCGGGGGCGGAGGTCGCTGGGTTTGCAAAATGCACCTGACGCAGCGGTGTTGTGCCGTTGATCAGGTCAGTCAGAATGTGGGGAATATCGTGGAGCATGGTGTGGATACCAGGGTATTGCCCGGCGGCGCTAACGCTTACCCGGCCTACTTATCGTAGGCCCGTGCAAGCGCAGCGCCGCCGGGCGTAAAGCATTAGCCGGTGTTACGCATACCCGCCGCAACGCCTGCAATCGTCACCATTAACGCCTGCTCGACGCGTGGATCTGGCTCTTTACCTTCCTCTTCCGCCAGACGCGAACGGTGCAGCAGTTCTGCCTGCAGGACGTTAAGCGGGTCGGTGTAGATATTACGCAGCTGGATAGATTCGGCAATCCATGGCAGGTCTTCCATCAGGTGTGAGTCGTTGGCAATATCCAGCACCACCTTGATGTCGCCTTCCAACAGTTCGCGCAGCTCTTTACCCAGCGCCCACAGCTCTGGTTTCACCAGACGCTGATCGTAGTATTCCGCCAGCCACAGGTCAGCTTTCGAGAAGACCATCTCCAGCATGCCAAGCCGAGTAGAGAAGAACGGCCAGTCGCGGCACATGGTTTCCAGCTCGTTTTGCTTGCCGTCTTCCACTACTTTTTGCAGCGCGGCACCGGCACCCAGCCAGGCGGGCAGCATCAGACGGTTTTGCGTCCAGGCGAAGATCCACGGAATCGCGCGAAGAGACTCGACGCCACCGGTTGGGCGACGCTTCGCAGGACGCGAGCCCAGCGGCAGTTTACCCAGCTCCTGCTCAGGCGTAGCCGAGCGGAAGTACGGCACGAAATCTTTGTTTTCACGCACGTAGCCGCGATAAAGGTCGCAGGAGATATCTGACAGCTCGTCCATGATGCGACACCAGGATTCTTTCGGCTCCGGCGGTGGCAGCAGGTTCGCTTCCAGAATGGCGCTGGTGTAGAGCGACAGGCTGCTGATAGTCACTTCCGGCAGACCGTATTTGAAGCGGATCATCTCGCCCTGTTCGGTGACGCGCAGGCCGCCTTTCAGGCTTCCCGGCGGCTGCGAGAGCAGCGCTGCGTGAGCAGGCGCGCCGCCACGGCCAATGGAGCCACCGCGTCCGTGGAACAGGGTCAGTTCAATACCGGCTTTCTCGCAGGTTTTGATCAGCGCGTCCTGCGCCTGATACTGAGCCCAGGATGCCGCCATCACGCCCGCGTCTTTTGCGGAGTCGGAATAGCCAATCATCACCATCTGCTTGCCCTGAATAAAACCGCGATACCAGTCGATGTTCAGCAGCTGCGTCATCACGTCGTTGGCGTTGTTCAGGTCGTCGAGGGTTTCAAACAGCGGCGCGACCGGCAGAGCGTAGTCGATACCGGCTTCTTTCAGCAGGAGGTGAACGCCCAGCACGTCGGATGGGGTCTTCGCCATGGAGATCACATAGGCGGCCACCGATCCTTTCGGCGCGTCCACGATCGCCTTACAGGTATTGAGCACTTCACGCGTGTCGTTGCTCGGTTCCCAGTTGCGCGGCAGGAGAGGGCGCTTGGAATTCAGCTCGCGGATCAGGAAGGCCTGCTTGTCGGCTTCGGACCAGCTTTCATAATCGCCGATGCCGAGGTAGCGGGTCAGTTCACCCAGCGCTTCAGTATGACGGGTACTTTCCTGACGCACATCGATACGCACCAGCGGCACGCCGAAACACTTCACGCGGCGCAGGGTGTCGAGCAGTTCGCCGTTGGCGATGATGCCCATGCCACAGGCCTGAAGCGACTGGTAACAGGCATACAGCGGCTCCCAGAGCTGCTCGTTCTGGCTGAGCAGACCTTCCGGCTTCGGCAGGCGCTGGCCTTTGAGGCGTGCTTCCAGCCAGGCCTGAGTCGCCATCAGCTGACCACGCAGTTTTTTCATCAGGAAACGGTACGGCTCGCTGGCACCTTCTTCTCCGGCCAGCGCGCGAAGTTCCGGCGTAGCTTCAACCATCGACAGCTCGGAGATCAGCACCTGAATATCTTTCAGGAACAGATCGGTTGCTTTCCAGCGGCTCAGCAGCAGGACGTGGCGGGTGATTTCCGCGGTCACGTTCGGGTTACCGTCGCGGTCGCCGCCCATCCAGGAGGTGAAGCGCACCGGAACAAAATCAACCGGCAGGCGGTAGCCCAGGTTCTCTTCCAGCTGTTCGTTCAGCTCGCGCAGGTAGTTTGGTATCCCTTCCCACAGGCTGTTTTCCACCACCGCAAAACCCCATTTGGCCTCGTCGACCGGGCTTGGGCGATGCTTACGAATTTCATCGGTGTGCCAGGACTGGGCAATCAGCTGGCGCAGACGGCGCATCAGCTGGTTGCGTTCGTAGTCGGCAATGTCTTTGTTATCCAACTGCTTCAGACAGTTGTTCACTTCCACCATTTTGTGGATCAGCGTACGACGGGTGATCTCGGTTGGGTGAGCGGTCAGTACCAGTTCAAGCGAAAGGGATTCCACCGCTTTTTTGATGGTGGCTTCGTTGAGATTTGGCTGGTCTTTGAGTTTACGAAGCGTACGGGCAATGACTTCCGGGTTGCTGGCAGCTTCGCCATTTGGCGAAATGCTGTGATATTGCTCAGCAGTGTTGGCCAGGTTCAGGAACTGGCTGAATGCGCGTGCAACGGGCAGCAGCTCATCGTTAGAGAGGTTCTGCAAGGTGGTGAGCAGCTCCTGACGATTGGCTTCGTTACCGGCACGGGAAGATTTAGACAGCTTGCGGATGGTTTCAACGCGGTCGAGGATGTTCTCCCCCAACGCATCTTTGATGGTATCTCCAAGCACTTTGCCGAGCATACTGACATTACTACGCAACGCGGAATATTGTTCGTTCATAAAAACCCAGTCACCCCATCATTTTTGTTTATGTCCAGGCGAAAATCTTCTGGACATTATTTTGTCATCTCCCTTTATAAAGCCACGTAAAACCCCCGTCGTCAATTGCTGCGAAAACGGTTCAGCAAACGAATAAATGCGGGCAATTTACGAAATTTAATTCGCATTGCGTCAGATAAGAGATGCTTATGGGAATGTGACGGAGATCTTGCGGTTTGTTGCCCTCACCCTAACCCTCTCCCAGTGGGAGAGGGGACTCTTCGGTGCGGTTTTAATGCCAGCAGAAGTGATGCACAACCTGGGTAATCAGTTCGCGGGTGGGCTTGATGAAGCGGGTTTCCAGATATTCATCCGGCTGATGGGCCTGGTTGATGGAGCCAGGGCCAAGGACCAGCGTCGGGCAAAGCGTCTGAATAAACGGCGCTTCGGTGCAGTAGTTCACCACGTCGGTTTTTTCGCCGAGCAGCTTTTCCACTACCTGGACCAGCTGGTGATCCGGCGGGCATTCGTAACCCGGGATCGGCGGATGCAGTTCGGAGACCGTCAGGCGGCCCGGCCAGCGCTCGCTCACCGGGGCCAGCGCCTCATTCAGCAGGCCGTCGAGATCGCTCAGGGTCATGCCCGGCAGCGGGCGGATGTCCATGTGCAGTTCGCAGCAGGCGCAGATACGGTTCGAGGCATCGCCGCCGTGCAGGCTGCCGAGGTTCAGCGTCGGATACGGCACGGTGAACGCCTCGTAGTGATAGCGCTCTTTCAGGTCGTCACGCAGGGTCATGATGCGGCCGATGGCGTCATGCATTAGCTCGATGGCGTTCACGCCGCGCGCCGGATCGCTGGAGTGGCCGGACTGGCCCAGCACGCGCACGGCGGTAGAAATATGGCCTTTGTGCGCGCGGATCGGCTGCAGAGACGTTGGCTCACCGATAATCGCGCAGTCCGGGCGAATCGAGGTGTTTTCAGAGAAGTAGCGCGCGCCCGCCATGCTGGTCTCTTCATCGGCGGTCGCCAGAATGTAGAGCGGTTTTTTCAGCTTCGTCACGTCCACGTCACGCAGCGCGTCGAGGATAAAGGCGAAGAAGCCTTTCATGTCGGCGGTGCCCAGACCGTAGAGCTTGTTGTCGTGCTCGGTCAGGGTGAACGGATCGCGCGTCCAGCGGCCATCGTCAAAGGGCACGGTGTCGGTATGGCCGGCCAGCAGCAGGCCGCCCGCACCGGTTCCGGTGCTGGCAAGCAGGTTGAATTTATGGCGTGTTCCGGGGACGGGCTGAACCTCAACGTTAAACCCAAGATCGCTAAACCAACCCGCCAGCAGATTGATTAAAGACTCATTGCTCTGATCCAGCGCTTCTTCCGTTGCGCTGATAGACGGTGTGGCAATCAGGGCGCGGTAGATCTCGATAAATGGCGGTAAGTTCATTTTCATTGTTGACACACCTTAGGTCGTGATAGTATCAATATTCATGCAATAAATGTGAATAAAAATACATTAACGTTGAGCATAAAGGAACCCGATGTTGAATACGCTGATTGTAGGCGCTAGCGGTTATGCGGGCGCAGAGCTTGTAAGCTACGTGAATCGCCATCCACATATGACCATAACCGCTTTGACCGTGTCAGCGCAAAGCAATGATGCAGGAAAGTTAATTTCCGATTTGCATCCGTGGCTTAAGGGCATTGTCGATCTGCCGCTGCAGCCCATGTCTGACATCAGCGAGTTTACCGACGGCGTCGACGTGGTGTTTTTAGCCACCGCGCACGAGGTCAGCCACGACCTGGCGCCACAGTTCCTGGCCGCCGGCTGCGTGGTCTTTGACCTCTCCGGCGCGTTCCGCGTTAACGACGGCGCGTTTTACGAAAAATATTACGGCTTCACTCACCAGCACCTGGATCTGCTTGAAAAAGCGGTGTACGGCCTGGCGGAGTGGAGCGCAGACAAGCTAAAAGAAGCGGACCTGATTGCCGTGCCGGGCTGCTACCCGACGGCGGCGCAGCTTTCCCTGAAGCCGCTGATCGACGCGGGTCTGCTGGATCTGAGCCAGTGGCCGGTGATCAACGCCACCAGCGGCGTGAGCGGAGCAGGGCGTAAGGCCGCTATCTCCAACAGCTTCTGTGAAGTGAGCCTTCAGCCGTATGGCGTGTTTAATCACCGTCATCACCCTGAAATCACGACGCATCTGGGCGCGGAGGTGATTTTCACTCCGCACCTGGGCAGCTTCCCGCGCGGGATCCTCGAAACCATTACCTGCCGCCTGAAGCCCGGCGTGACCAAAGAGCAGGTGAACGAGGTCTTCACGCAGGCGTACGCGGATAAACCGCTGGTGCGCCTGTATGACAAAGGTGTACCGGCGCTGAAAAACGTGGTCGGCCTGCCGTTCTGCGATATCGGCTTTGCCGTGCAGGGCGAGCATCTCATCGTTGTCGCCGCAGAAGATAACTTACTCAAAGGCGCTGCCGCACAGGCAATGCAGTGTGCAAATATTCGTTTCGGTTTCCCTGAAACGCAGGCTCTTATTTAAGGTGTGATGATGAACCCATTAATTATCAAACTCGGTGGTGTACTGCTGGACAGCGAAGAAGCGCTGGAGCGTCTCTTTACCGCGCTGGTGAACTATCGCGAATCACACCAGCGTCCGCTGGTAATTGTGCACGGCGGCGGCTGCGTGGTGGATGAGCTGATGAAAGGGCTCAACCTGCCGGTGAAAAAGAAAAACGGCCTGCGCGTGACGCCTGCTGACCAGATTGACATCATTACCGGTGCGCTGGCGGGTACGGCGAACAAAACGCTGCTGGCGTGGGCGAAGAAACACCACATCGCGTCCGTGGGCCTCTATCTGGGCGATGGCGACAGCGTAAAAGTGACCCAGCTCGACGAAGAGCTCGGTCACGTTGGACTGGCGCAGCCGGGTTCGCCTAAGCTGATTAACACGCTGCTGGAAGGCGGTTTCCTGCCGGTAGTGAGCTCCATCGGCGTGACCGAAGAGGGCGAGCTGATGAACGTCAACGCTGACCAGGCGGCGACCGCGCTGGCGGCAACGCTGGGTGCAGACCTGATCCTGCTCTCCGACGTGAGCGGCATTCTGGACGGTAAAGGCCAGCGCATTGCGGAAATGACGGCAGAGAAAGCCGAGCAGCTGATTGCTCAGGGCATTATTACCGACGGTATGATTGTCAAAGTGAACGCCGCGCTGGATGCCGCACGCACGCTGGGCCGCCCGGTGGATATCGCCTCCTGGCGTCACGCGGAGCAGCTTCCGGCGCTGTTTAACGGCACGCCGATTGGCACGCGTATTTTAGCCTAAGTTTTTATTGAATGACCGTAGGCCGGGTAAGCGTAGCGCCACCCGGCGGAACTAACGAATAAAGGAACGATGTTATGGCACTTTGGGGTGGGCGTTTTACACAGGCAGCGGATCAGCGGTTCAAACAGTTCAACGACTCTTTGCGCTTCGACTACCGCCTGGCCGAACAGGATATTGTCGGCTCTGTGGCCTGGTCCAAAGCGCTGGTGACGGTGGGCGTACTGACCGCAGACGAACAATTACAGCTGGAAGAAGCGCTGAACAATCTGCTGGAAGAGGTGCGTCTTAACCCGCAGCAGATCCTCGAAAGCGATGCCGAAGATATTCACAGCTGGGTGGAAGGCAAACTGATCGACAAAGTTGGCCAGCTGGGTAAAAAGCTGCACACTGGCCGTAGCCGTAACGACCAGGTCGCCACCGATCTGAAGCTGTGGTGTAAAGATACCGTTGGCGAACTGCTGGCAGCCAACCGTCAGCTGCAGAATGCGCTGGTGGAGACCGCGCAGAACAACCAGGACGCGGTGATGCCGGGTTATACCCACCTGCAGCGTGCGCAGCCGGTGACCTTTGCGCACTGGTGTCTGGCCTACGTTGAGATGCTGGCGCGTGATGAAAGCCGTCTGCAGGATACCCTGAAGCGTCTGGACGTCAGCCCGCTGGGCAGCGGCGCGCTGGCCGGTACGGCGTATGAAATCGACCGCGAGCAGCTGGCAGGCTGGCTGGGCTTTGCTTCCGCTACCCGTAACAGCCTGGACAGCGTGTCCGACCGCGACCACGTGCTGGAGCTGCTCTCCAATGCCTCTATCGGGATGGTGCACCTGTCGCGCTTTGCCGAAGACCTGATCTTCTTTAACTCTGGCGAAGCGGGCTTCGTCGAGCTGTCCGACCGCGTGACCTCAGGCTCATCCCTGATGCCGCAGAAGAAAAACCCGGACGCGCTGGAGCTGATCCGCGGCAAATGTGGCCGCGTGCAGGGCGCGCTGACCGGCATGATGATGACCCTGAAAGGGCTGCCGCTGGCGTACAACAAAGATATGCAGGAAGACAAGGAAGGGCTGTTCGACGCGCTCGACACCTGGCTGGACTGTCTGCATATGGGCGCGCTGGTGCTGGACGGCATTCAGGTGAAACGTCCGCGCTGTCAGGAAGCGGCGCAGCAGGGCTATGCGAACTCTACCGAACTGGCAGATTATCTGGTGGCGAAGGGCGTACCGTTCCGTGAAGCGCACCATATTGTGGGTGAAGCGGTAGTGGAAGCCATTCGTCAGGGTAAACCGCTGGAAGATCTGGCGCTGGCCGATCTGCAGAAGTTCAGCGCGGTTATCGGGGATGATGTATATCCGATTCTGGCGCTGCAGTCTTGCCTGGATAAGCGTGCGGCGAAAGGCGGCGTGTCGCCGAAGCAGGTGGCGCAGGCGATTGCGGATGCGAAAAACCGGTTGGTTTGAACCGTGCGGGCTGGTGCCCTCACCCCGACCCTCTCCCACAGGGAGAGGGAGCAAACACTAAAAATGGCAACTTCGGTTGCCATTTTGCTTTTACCTCGGGCTTTTTTACGCAAAAAAAATGCGGACCACGGGGTCCGCAAAAGTTCACGTTGGCTTTAGTTGTTCGAGTTTTGAGAGAAACTCGCTGACGGTGCGGGGACGTCAAGGGTCAAACACGTGCCGCCTCGTCTATGTGGTGTATTATTCAACAGAATGCTTGATAGGGATAATCGTTCGTTGCTATGCTATCTATCGCCATGAACTATCGTGGCGACGGAGGATGAATAATGAATATTCGTGATCTTGAATACCTGGTAGCGTTAGCCGAGCATCGTCACTTTCGCCGCGCGGCAGATTCCTGCCACGTCAGCCAGCCCACGCTGAGCGGTCAGATCCGCAAGCTGGAAGACGAGCTGGGCGTGATGCTGCTGGAGCGCACCAGTCGTAAGGTTCTGTTCACACAGGCAGGTCTTCTGCTGGTGGATCAGGCGCGCACCGTGCTGCGCGAGGTCAAAGTGCTCAAGGAAATGGCAAGCCAGCAGGGGGAGGCGATGTCCGGCCCGCTGCATATTGGCCTGATCCCAACCGTTGGCCCGTACCTGTTGCCGCACATCATTCCGATGCTGCACCAGACGTTCCCGAAACTCGAAATGTACCTGCATGAAGCGCAAACCCATCAGCTGCTGGCGCAATTAGATAGCGGCAAGCTCGACTGTGCGATTCTGGCGCTGGTAAAAGAGAGTGAAGCCTTTATTGAAGTGCCGCTGTTCGATGAGCCGATGATGCTGGCGATCTATGAAGATCACCCGTGGGCGAACCGCGATCGCGTGCCGATGGCCGATCTGGCCGGCGAAAAGCTGCTGATGCTGGAAGATGGCCACTGCCTGCGCGATCAGGCGATGGGCTTCTGCTTCGAAGCGGGTGCGGATGAGGATACCCATTTCCGCGCAACCAGCCTGGAAACGCTGCGTAATATGGTCGCGGCGGGAAGCGGAATTACGCTGCTGCCTGCGCTGGCCGTGCCGCGCGAGCGTAAGCGTGATGGCGTGGTTTATCTGCCGTGCATTAAGCCGGAGCCGCGTCGCACCATTGGCCTCGTTTATCGTCCGGGTTCACCGCTGCGCAGCCGCTATGAGCAGCTGGCAGAGGCCATCCGTGGTTCGATGGATGGCCATTTTGACAATGCATTAAAACAGGCGGTTTAAGCCGTTCAGCGCAGCTACCCGATAGGCTTCCGCCATCGTCGGGTAGTTAAAGGTGGTGTTAACGAAGTACTCAATGGTGTTACCACCGCCTTTCTGCTCCATTATCGCCTGGCCGATATGAATGATTTCCGCCGCGCGTTCACCGAAGCAGTGAATACCGAGGATCTCTTTCGTCTCGCGATGGAACAAAATCTTCAGCGTACCTACGCTCATCCCCACGATTTGCGCCCGCGCCAGATGTTTAAACTGGGCACGTCCCACCTCGTAAGGCACCTTCATTGCCGTTAGCTGCTGCTCGGTTTTACCGACCGAACTGATTTCCGGAATGGTGTAGATACCCGTTGGGATATCTTCGATCAGGTGCGCCGTCGCTTCGCCTTTTACCAGCGCCTGAGCCGCAATGCGACCCTGGTCGTAAGCGGCAGAGGCCAGGCTTGGGTAACCAATTACGTCGCCCACCGCGTAAACGTGCGGCAGGGCAGTCTGGTACATGCTGTTGACCTTCAGCTGACCGCGGCTGTCGGTTTCAAGCCCGATATTTTCCAGCTGCAGTGAATCCGTGTTGCCGGTACGACCGTTGGCGTACAGCAGGCAGTCGGCTTTCAGCTTTTTGCCGGACTTCAGGTGCATGATCACCCCGTCATCGCAGCCTTCGATCTTCTCGTACTCTTCGTTGTGGCGAATGACCACGCCGCTGTTCCAGAAGTGATAGGAGAGCGAATCTGACATCTCCTGATCGAGGAACGCCAGCAGGCGGTCGCGGGTGTTGATGAGATCAACTTTGACCTCCATTCCGCGGAAGATCGACGCATATTCACAGCCAATCACGCCTGCGCCGTAGATAATCACGTGTCGTGGCTCGTGGTGGAGGCTGAGGATGGAGTCGCTGTCGTAAACACGCGGGTGCGAGAAGTCGACGTCTGCCGGATGGTATGGGCGTGAACCGCAGGCGATGACAAATTTTTCGGCGGTAAGGGTTTCAACCGAACCGTCGTGGCATTCGAGTGCCAGGGTATGTTCATCCACAAAATGCGCGTTGCCCTGCAAAATCTCACAGTGGTTACGCTCATAAAACCCCTGACGCATGCGCGTCTGCTGGTTAATGACGGTATCCGCGTGATTCAGGATGTCGGCAAAGGAGGAACGAAGAAGTCGGGAGTGGTCGCTGTAGAGAGGGTTCTGGTTAAATTCAATAATGCGGCTAACGGCGTGGCGGAGGGCTTTTGAAGGGATGGTGCCCCAGTGGGTGCAACCGCCGCCGACATTATGGTAGCGCTCGATGACCGCTACTCTGGCTCCCTGTTTCACCAGACCCATAGCAGCACCTTCGCCGCCGGGGCCGGAACCAATAACTATTGCGTCGTAATCGTAGGAATGTGGCATGGCAAGGCTTACCTGTTCTTATACATAAAAGCAACAGAATCATAACATCATTGCCAGAGTAACCCAATTATCGTTGTGCTTTTTTCCGGCAGTGGAGCACAAACCGCACGTAAACAATCATTCACAAAGCCAGGTAAACAGATTAATTTTATTCTCTGGTATAGTGCCATCAGGCCTTTGGAAGGATTCAACTATCGTGATGGGCGTAAGAGCACAACAAAAAGAGAAAACCCGGCGTTCGCTGGTGGAAGCCGCATTCAGTCAACTGAGTGCTGAGCGGAGTTTTGCCAGTTTGAGCCTGCGCGAAGTCGCACGCGAGGCCGGGATTGCGCCAACGTCCTTCTATCGTCACTTCCGTGATGTGGATGAACTGGGCCTGACCATGGTCGATGAGAGCGGTCTGATGCTGCGCCAGCTGATGCGCCAGGCGCGTCAGCGTATCGCCAAAGGGGGCAGCGTGATCCGCACCTCCGTATCGACCTTTATGGAATTTATCGGCAATAACCCCAACGCGTTTCGTCTGCTTCTGCGCGAGCGTTCGGGCACATCGGCGGCGTTTCGTGCCGCCGTCGCGCGTGAAATTCAGCACTTCATCGCGGAACTTGCCGACTATCTTGAACTCGAAAACCATATGCCGCGTGCGTTTACTGAAGCACAGGCCGAGGCGATGGTGACGATTGTTTTCAGCGCAGGTGCCGAAGCGCTGGATGTCAGCATTGAACAACGCAAGCAGCTCGAAGAGCGACTGGTATTGCAGCTGCGCATGATTTCTAAAGGCGCGTACTACTGGTATCGCCGTGAACAAGAGAAGTTGGCACATCAAACCGAAGAGTGAAGGTGAGTAATGAAACAGTCAGGTCAGGATAAAGGGACGCTGTTGCTGGCATTGATCGCTGGCTTATCCATTAATGGTACGTTTGCCGCTATTTTTAGCTCAATCGTGCCGTTTTCGATTTTCCCGCTTATTGCGCTGGTGCTGACGGTTTACTGCCTGCATCAACGTTACCTGAACCGCACCATGCCGGTGGGGTTACCGGGGCTGGCCGCTGCCTGCTTTATTCTGGGCGTCTTGCTGTATAGCACCGTGGTGCGCGCGGAGTATCCGGATATCGGCTCTAACTTCTTCCCTGCGGTACTGTCTGTGGCGCTGGTGTTCTGGATTGGCTCGCGCATGCGTAGCCGTAAAAGCCAGTTGCCGGAGTAATGAATTATTTGTAGGGCAGGTAAGCGAAGCGCCACCTGCCAAAAACGCCGGATGGCGCTACGCTTATCCGGCCTACAGATCACCGTGCGGTAAGTAAAACGCCGCACTCCATATGGTGCGTATACGGGAACTGATCGAACAGCGCCAGACGTTCTACCTTGTGCGTCTGGCTTAATGTTTCGAGGTTCTTGCACAGCGTCTCCGGGTTGCAGGAGATGTACAAAATGCGCGGGTACGCCTGCACCATCTTCTCGGTTTCGCTATCCAGGCCGCTGCGCGGCGGATCGACAAAAATCGTCTCACACTGGTAGCCCTTCAGATCGATCCCTTCCAGGCGGTTAAACTGGCGTACGCCGTTCATGGCCTGCGTGAACTCTTCTGCCGCCATACGAATGATCTGCACGTTGTCGATATGGTTAGCGGCAATGTTGTACTGCGCGGCGGCCACCGACGGCTTGGCGATTTCTGTTGCCAGGACGCGATCAAAGTTACGCGCCAGCGCCAGCGAGAAGTTGCCGTTACCGCAGTAGAGTTCAAGCAGATCGCCCTTAGACCCCTCCGTCGCCTTCAGCGCCCACTCCAGCATCTGCACGTTCATCGCGGCGTTCGGCTGGGTGAAGCTGTTCTCGACCTGACGATACACCATCTCTTTACCTGCCACCGGCAGGCGCTCGTCGATGTAATCCTGATCCAGCATGATTTTGGTTTTGGTCGCGCGGCCAATCAGGTGAACGTTGATGTTCTGCGCACGCAGCGCATCGCGCAGCGCTTCCGCCTGCTCACGCCACTCGTCGTTAAGCGCTTTGTGATACAGCAGAGAGACAATCGCCTGATTGCTTTGCGTGGTCAGGTAGTCAATCTGGAACAGCTTGTTACGCAGTACCGGATTGTTGCGCACGCCGTCCATTATCAGCGTCATGAGCTGGTTAATGAGTTCGCTCGCCGCCGGAAAGCTGTCCACGCGAATACGGGATTTCGTCTGCTGATCGAAAATGATGTGGTACAGGTCGTCACCGTCGTGCCAGATGCGGAACTCGGCGCGCATGCGGTAGTGGCTGACAGGAGAGCGGAACACCTCGGGAACGGGCGCGTTGAAAGGCGTCATCATACTTTGCAGGCGGACGACTTTCTCTGCCAGCTGCGCGTCGTACTGTTCTGTCGGGAGGTGTTCTGGGGTCATGATGCGTCCTGAGTGATAAAGAATTACGCGGGGATTGTAGGCATTGTTCAGGGGATGTCCAGATTTAATGGCCAATAGCTGTCTGGACATCTATACGTGTCTAATTGTAGCATTCTGTTTCCGGTCTCCTGAGAGTGAAAAGGGAATCCAGTGTAAATCTGGAGCTGACGCGCAGCGGTAAAGACTGGCGGGATGAGATTTGTAGACACTGTGAAAATGGGAAGTCTTCATCCGTATAACGCCACCTAGCCCGAAGACCTGCCGGGATCACGTCGCATTTGGTTTCATCATCGCGTGCTATAGATGAGGCCTGCGGCATCCTTCTTATATTGTGGATGCTTTAACAATGATTAAAAAAGTATCGCTGTTGACGGCGTTGTCCGTCACGGCATTTTCGGGCTGGGCGCAGGATAGCGCCGACTCGTTGATGGTGACGGCAAATCGTTTTGAACAACCTGAAAAATCTGTTCTGGCTGCAACCTCGGTTGTGACGCGTGAAGATATTGATCGCTGGCAATCCACGACCGTCATTGATGTCATGCGCCGCCTGCCCGGCGTGGATACGGCGCAAAACGGCGGAATGGGGCAACTCTCTTCTCTCTTTATACGCGGCACCAACTCCAGCCACGTCCTGATTCTCGTCGATGGTATTCGCCTTAACCAGGCGGGTGTCACGGGATCGTCAGATCTCAGTCAGTTTCCGATAGCCCTTGTACAGCGAATCGAATACATTCGCGGGCCACGTTCTGCTGTGTATGGTTCAGACGCGATTGGCGGCGTGGTAAACATTATCACCACGCGAGCAAAAGACGGCACAACGCTGAACGCCGGGGTCGGTTCGCACGGTTACCAAAATTATGGTGGCAGCACGCAGCAAACATTAGGCGACAGCACGCGCGTGACGCTGGCGGGTGATTACACCTATACCAAAGGTTTTGATGTGGTCGCGGACGGCAACAACGGCGGTCTTGCTCAGACCGATCGCGACGGCTATATGAATAAAACGCTATACGGCGCGCTGGAACATACATTCTCTGAGCAGTGGAGTGGCTTTGTGCGCGGTTATGGTTACAGCAACCGTACCGCTTATGACGGCTATTACAGCGCATTTACACCTGATGTGTTGGTTGATACCCGCCAGTTATATAGTCAGACCTGGGATGCCGGGCTGCGCTTTAACGAGGATATTTTCCATTCACAGTTGCTCTCCAGCTACAGCCACAGCAAAGACTTTAACTACGATCCGCATCTGGGGCGTTATGACTCCACGGCGACGCTGGATGAAATCAAACAGTACAACGTTCAGTGGACCAACTCCGTTGATGTCGGACACGGCAACATTGGCGCGGGTGTCGATTGGCAGAAACAGAGCACTGAGCCCAACACAAACTATGTCACGAATGGCTACGACTTGCGTAACACAGGCGTCTATCTGACCGGGTTGCAAAAATTAGGCGACTTTACCCTTGAAGGAGCAGTCCGTAGCGACGATAACTCTCAGTTTGGTCGCCATGGTACCTGGCAGAGCAGTGCCGCCTGGGAATTCATTGAGGGTTATCGGTTTATCGCCTCTTACGGCACGGCATATAAAGCGCCTAATTTAGGGCAGCTTTACGGCTACTATGGCAACGACCATCTTGATCCAGAAGAGAGCAAGCAGTGGGAAGGTGCATTCGAGGGGCTTACGGCAGGTGTGAGCTGGCGTGTTTCGGCTTACCGTAACGATGTCGATAATCTTATCGACTTCGATAACAACCTTCAGGAATATTACAACGTCGGTAAAGCACGCATCAAAGGTGTGGAAGCCACGGCGTCATTTGACACTGGCCCGCTGATGCATACCGTCGGATATGACTATGTTGATGCGCGTAATGCGGCGACCAACGAACTTCTCGATCGTCGTGCTAAGCAGCAGGTGAAGTACCAGCTCGATACCCAGATCTATGATCTCGACTGGAGCCTGACTTACCATTACCTGGGGACGCGTTACGATACAAACTTCGGAACCTATCCGTATCAAAAGGTTAAAATGGGCGGTGTCAGCCTGTGGGATGTCGCAGTTTCATATCCTGTCACCTCTCACCTCACAGTTCGTGGTAAAATAGCCAACCTGTTCGATAAAGATTACGAGACAGTTTATGGCTATCAAACTGCAGGACGGGAATACACCTTGTCTGGCAGCTACACCTTCTAATCCGCGTCCCACCGTGCTGGTGTTTGATTCCGGCGTCGGTGGGCTTTCGGTCTATGATGAGATTCGGCATTTGCTGCCGGATCTCCATTACATCTACGCCTTCGATAACGTCGCGTTCCCTTATGGGGAAAAGAGTGAAGACTTTATTGTGGAGCGTGTGGTTGAAATCGTCACTGCGGTTCAACAGCGCTATCCCCTGGCGCTGGCGGTTATTGCCTGCAATACGGCGAGCACGGTCTCCCTTCCTGCCCTGCGAGATAAATTCCCGTTCCCGGTTGTGGGTGTCGTGCCTGCAATTAAACCCGCTGCACGTCTGACGGCGAATGGTATCGTCGGTTTGCTGGCCACGCGTGGCACGGTAAAACGTCCTTATACGCGCGAGCTGATCGACCGTTTTGCTAACGAATGCCAGATTGCGATGCTGGGTTCGGCTGAACTGGTGGAGATGGCTGAAGCGAAGCTGCATGGAAAGGCGGTATCGCTCGACGAGCTGCGTCGCATTCTTCGCCCGTGGCTGCGGATGCCAGAGCCTCCGGATACGGTCGTGCTGGGCTGCACTCACTTCCCTCTATTACAGGAAGAACTTTTAGAGGTTCTCCCGGAAGGAACTCGGCTAGTGGATTCTGGTGCTGCTATTGCTCGACGCACGGCCTGGCTGCTGGAACATGAAGCGCCGGATGCAAAATCGTCTGACGCGAATATCGCTTTTTGTATGGCGATAACAAAAGAAACTGAGCAACTTTTACCCGTTTTACGTCGTTATGGGTTTGAAACGCTCGAAAAACTGGCGCTCTGACACAGTTTTGCGCAAAAAAGAGACGGTTAAACGTTTTTTTTAAAAGAGGGGTTGTCAACGTCTGAGAACTCCCTATAATGCGCCTCCACTGACACGGAACAACGGCTTACAGGCCGCCGGGTTAGCGGGGTTCAGAGATGAACACCAACAGAGAAAAGTGAAAATAATTGCTTGACTCTGAATGAGGAAAACGTAATATACGGGACCTCGCAACGGTGAGCGAAAGCCGCGTTGCACTGCTCTTTAACAATTTATCAGACAATCTGTGTGGGCACTCAAAGTGACATGGATTCTTAACGTCGCAAGACGAAAAATGAATACCAAGTCTCTGAGTGAACATACGTAATTCATTACGAAGTTTAATTCACGAGCATCAAACTTAAATTGAAGAGTTTGATCATGGCTCAGATTGAACGCTGGCGGCAGGCCTAACACATG
>NZ_JAIHAZ010000169.1:0-532 GCF_019718755.1 Enterobacter sp. RIT637 | reverse complement strand
ACCTGACACTGTTCACCGTTAAACGCCAGCCCACGCTGCTGGTGGATGCGGAAAACGACAGCCTGCAGGCTGAACATATTCTGGTGCCGCTTGCCGCGATCCGCGCGGGCAAGGGCTATATGACCGAACAAGGGAGTACGGAAAATGCCTTCAATTTATGAGAAATACAATTTAAAACAGGTGATTAACACCTCAGGCCGCATGACCGCGCTGGGCGTGTCGACGCCGCGCCCGGAACTGGTGCAGGCGGCGATGGACTGCATGAACCACTACTTCGAAATGAAAGATCTGGTGAATAAAACCGGAGAGTACATCGCGAAGCTGCTAGACGTGGAAGGGGCGACGGTGGTCTCGTGCGCGTCAGCAGGGATTGCCCAATCCGTAGCCGCGGTGCTGGTCAAGGACAGCGACTGGCTGCTGGAAAACCTGCACGTTACGCCGATTGAGAACAACGAAATCGTGCTGCCGAAAGGCCACAATGTCAACTTTGGCGCACCGGTCGGTACCATGGTTGCGCTCGGTGGCGGTAAAC
>NZ_JAIHAZ010000168.1:0-533 GCF_019718755.1 Enterobacter sp. RIT637 | reverse complement strand
AGTCAGCTGCCGATGGGGTTTCATGATGTCACCGCCACGACCGTGTGGCGGGCGAGAAAAGTTGATGAGGCCCACCCGGAAGGATTCGAGCAGGTTACCGATATTATTTATCCTCCCGCGAAGTGCGCCAAAACCGGAAGACTAAATACGGAGGGAGTGTCTATTTTATACACCTCTATTAGCAATCATGGCTGCCTGGCAGAAATCAGCGCCCAGCCAGGGGATAAGATTCATGTGTCTGCATTCACCCTGAAACCGGAACAGAGGCTGCATTGCGGTTTTTTAGGCGATATTGTTAGGGCGCATAAGTGGAACAGCGAGAATTTCTCGCGGGTGCAAAAGACTCTTGCTTCGTTTTCGGAAGTGCAAAAAACTAGTATTTTTCTGATTGACAGTTTCCTTGCAGAAATTCTGGCTGATAACCAGGCAAAGGAAAACAGCTACCTGCATACTACGGTACTCACTGAGGTCATCCGCAACGGAAGAAATACGCTGGATGCCATCGTTTATTCTGGTGTTGAGTCCTTCGGCGC
>NZ_JAIHAZ010000167.1:0-533 GCF_019718755.1 Enterobacter sp. RIT637 | reverse complement strand
GTGTAGGAGTCCCATTTTACCGCTGACATGTCACCGGCTAACCACTGTAATGCTGGGGGGAGAGAGAGCGCAGAAACGGCGTGGGAAGAGACCCACGCCGGAAAGGCAGAATTACTTTTTGCTGCCAGTGATGCGACACCACTCTTCTTTCTCGACGACAGGATCAAGAGTAAAGAGATCGGCGTAGGCTTCGCACACGCTTTCAGCCTGGCTTGCCAGAATACCGGACAGACCCAGCAGACCGCCCTCAACGGGCAGCACGCTGATTAACGGTGCCAGTTCACGTAACGGGCCTGCCAGGATGTTCGCGACCACCACATCGGCTTTCATGACCTCTGGCTGGCTATCCGGCAGATACAGTTCCAGACGTTCGGAAACACCATTGCGCTGCGCGTTATCGCGGCTGGCCTGGATCGCCTGCGGATCGATGTCGATCCCGATGGCTTTGGCCGCGCCCAGTTTCAATGCCGCAATCGCCAGGATCCCGGAGCCACAACCGAAGTCGATCACGGTTTTGCCCTCCAGATCCAGCC
>NZ_JAIHAZ010000166.1:0-535 GCF_019718755.1 Enterobacter sp. RIT637 | reverse complement strand
GCATTGAACGCGCCGCCGCAGAGGTGATCGCTCTCACGGGTAATCGTCTGTACGGCCTGTTTAACAACGCCGGTTTTGGCGTGTACGGTCCGCTGCAAACCATCTCGCGCGAGCAGCTTGAGCAGCAGTTTTCCACCAACTTTTTTGGCATCCACCAGCTGACCATGGCGCTGTTGCCTGCGATGCTCCCCACGGAGAAGGCCGCATTGTGATGACCTCGTCGGTGATGGGCCTGATCTCCACGCCGGGCCGTGGGGCGTACGCCGCCAGCAAATATGCGCTGGAGGCCTGGTCAGATGCCTTACGCATGGAGCTGCGCCACAGCGGTATAAAGGTCAGCCTGATTGAGCCTGGCCCGATTCGCACCCGTTTCACAGAAAACGTAAATCAAACCCAGTCCGACAATCCGGTCGAAAACCCTGGCATTGCCGCACGCTTTACCCTCGGACCAGAGGCAGTTGTCACCAAAGTGCGCCATGCTTTTGAAAGCGATCGCCCGAAAATACGCTACCCGGTGACCCTTGTCACCCACGCC
>NZ_JAIHAZ010000165.1:0-538 GCF_019718755.1 Enterobacter sp. RIT637 | reverse complement strand
ATCCTCGACCATCCCCGGCAGCTGGGTGCGCCCTTTTACGCCACCAAATGCGGAGCCGCGCCAGACGCGCCCGGTCACCAGCTGGAATGGACGGGTTTTGATCTCCTGACCCGCCCCTGCCACGCCGATGATGATGCTCTCACCCCAGCCTTTGTGGCAGCATTCCAGCGCAGAGCGCATGACATTGACGTTGCCGATACACTCAAAGCTGAAATCCACGCCGCCGTCGGTCAGTTCAACAATCACATCCTGAACCGGTTTGTCGTAGTCTTTCGGGTTGATGAAATCCGTTGCGCCCATTTCACCGGCCAGTTTGAATTTCTCCGGGTTGGTATCGACTGCGAGGATGCGCCCGGCTTTCGCCTGTACCGCGCCCTGAATCACCGCCAGACCGATCCCGCCGAGACCAAACACCGCCACGGTGTCGCCCTCTTTCACTTTCGCCGTGTTGTGTACCGCGCCGATACCGGTGGTCACGCCGCAGCCCAGCAGGCAGACTTTATCGAGCGGCGCCTGTGGATTCACTTTCGCTAGGGAA
>NZ_JAIHAZ010000164.1:0-539 GCF_019718755.1 Enterobacter sp. RIT637 | reverse complement strand
GCGTTACCTCATGCACTGCAAACCATTGATCGTTTATTTTAAAAAGAGGATTACAATATGTCGTCACGTGTGAATCATTTTAAAACCATTCCCGCACTGGCTAAAACACTAGCCGATGCCTCTATGGCATTAGGAAAAGTCTCGCTGGATAAAAAACTTAAGCACTTAGTGGATATCCGTGCCTCACAGATGAATCATTGTGCGTTTTGTCTGGATATGCACGTTAAAGAAGCAAAAATGCATGGGGAGCGTGAACTGCGTCTTTATCACGTTGCAATCTGGCGGGAATCGCCACTGTTCAGCGCCAAAGAGGAAGATGCTCTGGCACTGACTGAAGCGTTGACACGCATTGGTGATAATGGTGTAAGCGAAGCGCTTTACAGCGAATTGCGCGAACATTTCTCTGAAGTGGAAGTATCAGAGTTAACTTTCACCATTGCTGTAATCAACGCCTGGAATCGTCTCCAGATTTTATCACAGATGTCACCAGGATCGATGGATAGCGCTTACGGTCTGGATCGTGCTGAATTACATTAATA
>NZ_JAIHAZ010000163.1:0-540 GCF_019718755.1 Enterobacter sp. RIT637 | reverse complement strand
ATACAATCCGCGTTTCGCCCCAATGGATCACACCGTCGCGCCAGTAGAGCCAGATCGTATCCAGTAAATGAATACAGACTACGCCCCAGAAAAAGAGAACGATCAGCGTGAAATAGCGTGCGGCTGAAATAGAAGGATACTGGGTTTGAATGGCCGGGATTAACACCAGACCTGCGCAGAAAAGTAATACCGGGCGCAACCATTGCCCATCCCACGTCGATACCATCTCTTTTATATCAGGCGCGACAAAAAAGCCGTTAATCAAGATATAGAAAGTTAATACCCATATCGCGATGAGAACGAACTTGATTTTGCTGACGTCAAGGTTTTTCTTCGCCGAGCTTGAGCTAAAAAAGAGACCCAGGGTCACAGCGATGATGGGATAGATCAGGCCATTGCAGTGAAAAGGAAGCTGGTCATTCGGGATTGGCCAGACAAAACACAAAGCCAGTACAGCCGGTACTAAAAGGCCCGTCAGGATGTTGCGAATATTTGTCATATTTATGGTACTGGTTAAGGATTTAGGCTTTTATACCGGTT
>NZ_JAIHAZ010000162.1:0-541 GCF_019718755.1 Enterobacter sp. RIT637 | reverse complement strand
GGCACAACTGACCATCAGCAACTTTGCCATTGTTCGTGAGCTTGAGATCGACTTCCAGAGCGGAATGACGGCCATTACCGGTGAAACCGGTGCAGGTAAATCAATTGCCATTGATGCGCTCGGCTTGTGTCTCGGCGGTCGCGCAGAAGGCGACATCGTGCGCACCGGCGCTAGCCGCGCCGATCTCTGCGCGCGCTTTTCCTTAAAAGATACTCCTGCCGCGCTGCGCTGGCTTGAAGTCAATCAACTCGAAGATGGACGTGAGTGTTTACTTCGCCGCGTCATCAGCAGCGATGGCCGCTCTCGCGGCTTTATCAACGGGACTGCGGTTCCCCTTTCTCAGCTGCGTGAGCTGGGCCAGCTATTGATTCAAATTCATGGCCAGCACGCGCATCAGCAGCTCATTAAACCGGAACAGCAAAACGCCCTGCTAGATGGCTATGCCGGTGAGTACGCGCTCACTCAGTTGATGGCTGAACACTATCGTCAGTGGCATCAAAGCTGCCGCGAACTGGCACAGCATCAGCAGCAAAGTCAGGAG
>NZ_JAIHAZ010000161.1:0-542 GCF_019718755.1 Enterobacter sp. RIT637 | reverse complement strand
GAACAGCGCACTCACGTTACGCGCTTCGTTAAAATCGGGTTCTTCCAGCAGATCCATCAGATGCGCCAGTGGCCAGCGCACCTGCGGCAACGGCTCAGGCTCATCCCCTTCCAGCTTCTCCGGATAGAGATCTTCTGCCAGCACGATATTCATTTTGCTGGAGAAATAGGACGGCGCCATGCTCAGCTTTTTCAAAAACGTCAGATCTTTCGCGCCAAAACCCACCTCTTCTTTCAGCTCGCGATTCGCCGCTTCAAAAACGGTTTCACCGGGATCGATAAGCCCTTTCGAGAAACCCAGCTCATAGGATTCTGTGCCCACCGCATATTCGTGGATCAGGATCAGGTGATCGTCCACAATGGGGATGATCATCACCGCCTCGCGCGTGGAGGGCCGCATACGTTCATATACGCGACGCACGCCGTTGCTGAACTCCAGGTCGACACTTTCCACCGTAAACAGGCGTGATTTGGCGACGGTTTCAACATTCAGAATGGTGGGCTTTTGTAAGGGTTTGCTCATCTTGATGGGTCTTTGCTGTG
>NZ_JAIHAZ010000160.1:0-543 GCF_019718755.1 Enterobacter sp. RIT637 | reverse complement strand
GCGTTAGACGATATTTCCTTCTTTATATTTAAAAAGCGTCCGTAAGCGCGGATTAAACCCGGAAATCCGATGCGTCTGAAAGTACATTCCGGCTTTCAGACGGCATCGGTAACAGCCAAACCCTGATTTCCAACCGCATCCATCCGTTTTATTCGGACGGCAAATGGATTAAAGCGGAAGATTTGAAAGCGGGAAGCAGGCTGTTTGCTGAAAACGGTGCAGAGCAGACCGTTCAAAGCGTTACCGTCAAACCGGAACCGCTCAAAGCCTACAATCTGACCGTCGCCGACTGGCATACTTATTTCGTCAAGGGTAGTCAGGCGGAAACGGAAGGAGTTTGGGTTCATAATGATTGTCCGCCTAAACCAAAACCAACCAATCATGCCCAACAAAGAAAAGAAGAAGCTAAAAACGATTCTCATCGAAGTGTGGGAGATTCCAATCGTGTCGTTCGCGAAGGAAAGCAATATTTAGATTCCGACACAGGAAACCATGTTTATGTAAAAGGAGATAAAGTGGTTATTCTAACTCCTGATGGAAGAC
>NZ_JAIHAZ010000015.1:0-122116 GCF_019718755.1 Enterobacter sp. RIT637 | reverse complement strand
CGAGGCGCGTCGCTATCTGCCCGATTTCGCCTCCCGCTTCCCGCTGCGCTGGTTTGCCGTTGAGAGCATGCTCGTTGCTGGCGACAGCCTGAACGTCTCCCTGCGCGAACGTCTGCTGCGCTTCGCCGCGCAGAGCGCGCCGGCACTGCTCGGCCACTTCACCGACACCCGCTGGCTGCTGCCGATGCATCCGTGGCAGGCTGATTATCTGCTGGAGCAGGCGTGGTGCCAGCGTCTGGCGGAAAACGGTTCATTGCAGGACCTGGGCGAAGCGGGCGCGCAGTGGCTGCCCACCAGCTCTTCTCGCTCGCTGTACAGCGAAACCAACAGCGACATGATTAAGTTCTCCCTCAGCGTGCGCCTGACCAACTCCGTGCGCACGCTGTCGGTAAAAGAGGTTAAGCGCGGGATGCGTCTGGCGCGCCTGGCGAAAACGGAACGCTGGCAAGATTTGCAGGCGCGCTACCCGACCATGCGCGTGATGCAGGAAGACGGCTGGGCGGGGCTGCGTGACGAAAACGGCGCCATTCAGGAAGAGAGCCTGATGGCCCTGCGCGTCAACCTGCTGTTCGATACCCCCGAAACGCAAACCAACGTGCTGGTCAGCCTGACGCAGGCCGCACCGGACGGCGGTGACAGCCTGCTGGCCTCCGCGGTGCGCCGTCTGAGCCAGCGTCTGGAATTACCGCTCGCCCGGGCCGCCCGCTGCTGGCTGGACGCCTATTGTGACCGCGTATTACTTCCGTTGTTCAGCGCCGAGGCGGACTACGGCCTTGTCCTGCTGGCGCATCAGCAGAATATCCTCGTTGAAATGCAGCAGGATTTCCCCGTTGGGCTGATCTACCGCGACTGCCAGGGCAGCGCGTGGACCGAAGGGGCCGACGCGTGGCTGAAATCAGCGGGCGAGACGGAGGTGGAAAACCGCTTCGGTGAGAGCCAACTGCTGCGCTACTTCCCGTACTACCTGCTGCTGAACTCTACCCTTGCCGTCACCGCCGCCCTCGCCGCCGCCGGTTTCGACAGCGAGGAGAGCCTGATGTCTCGCGTGCGCGACGCGCTGGCCGAACTGCGCCGCACGGCAAAGCAGACCCGCTGCCTCGACTACGTGCTCGACAGCCCGACCTGGAACTGCAAAGGCAACTTCTTCTGCTACCTGCACGATCGCAATGAAAACACCATCGTTGATCCGGCGGTGATCTATTTCGACTTTAGCAACCCGTTTTACAAGGAGAAGGCGTAATGGCCATCGCGAATATCGTCCATTCCGGCTACGGCTTTCGCTGCACCGCCACGGAAAAGAACCTGCCTCTGACGCTGGGTCTTGACGGCAGCGCGGTGCTGGAGCGTCTGAACGGGATCCCGGATGGCTGGCTGGTCCAGGCGCTGGATCAGCTGTTTGTTGCCGCACCCGCGCTGACCGGCATTACCCTGCCCTGGGCGACCTGGCAGGATGAACCCCAGGCGCAGGCGCTGTTTAGCCTGGCCCACGGGGACTATCTGGCACGCGAAACCTTCTGGCAGTTGCCGCTGTGGCTGAAAGGCGAACAATCACGGGCCAGCGGCGGAATGCAGTTTGATGAGAGCCGTCAGCTGTACTTCCCGCTGCGTCCTCACCGCCCGCAGGGCGAAGTGTACCGTCGTTACGATCCGCAAATTAAGCGCACCCTCAGCTTCCGTGTGGCCGACGTGGCGCTGGACGGCGAGCGCTTTACCCAATGGATGAACAACCCGCGCGTGAACGCCTTCTGGGAGATGGCGGGCCCGCAGGCCGAGCAGGAAAGCTACCTGCGCCGTCAGCTTGACTCAACCTACTGTTACCCGGTTATCGGCTGCTTCGACGACCAGCCGTTCGGCTATTTTGAGCTCTACTGGGCGCCGGAAGACCGCATTGGTCGTCACTACCGCTGGCAGCCGTTTGACCGCGGGCTACACATGCTGGTGGGTGAAGAGAACTGGCGCGGCGCGCAGTACATCCGCAGCTGGCTGCGCGGCCTGAGCCACTATCTGTATCTCGATGAACCACGCACCGCGCGCATCGTCGCCGAACCGCGCTTCGACAACCAGCGGCTGTTCCGCCATCTGGCCTCCGCCGGTTTCGAGACGATGAAAGAGTTCGACTTCCCGCACAAGCGCTCGCGCCTGATCATGAGCCAGCGTCACCGCTTCTTCAGCGAGGTGGAACTGTGAACGCGCTCTGGCAGAAAGTGAACCGCGAGATGGTGGCGAAGATCCTCGCCGAGCTGGAATACGAGCGCACCCTGCGCGCTGAGCCGGTGTCGTCGGACGGCTGGCGCATCACCATGGGCAACGAGTCCTGGCAGTTTCGCGCCGCGCGCGGGATCTGGGGCTGGCTGCATATCGACCCGGACAGCCTGATCGCCGCCAGCGGCGACGCCGTCGAAGCGGAAAGCGCGCTGCTGCAGCTGGCGACGGTGCTGGAGATGAGCGACGCGCAAACGGCAGAGCACATGGAAGATCTCTACGCCACCCTGCGCGGAGACATGCAGCTGCTGCAGGCGCGTGAAGGGCTGGACGCGGACGCGCTGATCCACCTCGACCCGGACGAGTTACAGTGTCTGATGAGCGGTCACCCGAAGTTTATTTTCAACAAAGGCCGCCGCGGCTGGGGGCTGGACGCGCTCCGTCAGTACGCGCCGGAGTATCGCGGACGTTTTCGTCTGCACTGGGTTGCCGTTCAGAGGGCGCATCTGGTCTGGAGCAGCGACGCCGATTGCGATATCAACGCTCTGCTGGCGAGCGCCATGGACAACGCCGAGCGCGCCCGCTTTGACGCCCGCTGGCAGGCGCTGGGTCTCGACGACGGCTGGCTGCCGGTGCCGCTGCACCCGTGGCAGTGGCAGCAGAAAATTGCCATTCATTTCCTGGCGCAGCTGGCGCGTGGAGAGATGGTTGAGCTGGGCGAATTTGGCGATGAGTATCTGGCGCAGCAGTCACTGCGCACGCTCACCAACGCCAGCCGTCGCGCGCCGTACGACATCAAGCTTCCGCTGACTATCTACAACACCTCCTGCTATCGCGGCATTCCGGGCAAGTACATTGCCGCCGGGCCGCTGGCCTCGCGCTGGCTTCAGCAGCAGTTTGCCACCGACGCTACGCTTGCCCGCTCTGGCGCGCAGGTGCTTGGCGAGCCCGCCGCCGGCTATCTGTCGCATCCGGGCTACGCCGCGTTGCCGAAAGCGCCCTACCGCTATCAGGAGATGCTGGGGGTGATCTGGCGCGAGAACCCGTCCTGTTATCTACAGGACGGTGAACAGGCGGTGCTGATGGCGGCGCTAATGGAAACCGATAACGCAGGTCGTCCGCTGATTGACGCGTGGATCAAACGCTCGGGGCTAAGCGCCGACGCGTGGCTGGAAAAGCTGTTTGAAGCAACGGTGATCCCGTTCTATCACCTGCTCTGCCGCTACGGCGTGGCGCTGATTGCCCACGGCCAGAACGTGACGCTGGTAATGAAGGACTCTATTCCGCAGCGCATCCTGCTGAAGGATTTCCAGGGCGATATGCGCCTGGTGGATGAGGATTACCCGCAGGCGCAGAGTCTGCCGGAGCAGGTGAAGGCCGTCACGGCGCGCCTGAGTGCGGATTACATCATCCACGACCTGCAAACCGGCAACTTTGTGACGGTGCTGCGCTTTATCTCGCGCCTCACCCTGCAATGCGGCGTCAGCGAAACCCGTTTCTATCAGATCCTGGGCCAGGTGTTACACCGCTATATCGCCGCGCACCCGGAGCTTGCGGAGCGCTTCGCCAAATTCGATCTTTTCAAGCCGCAGATTATTCGCGTGATCCTCAACCCGGTCAAACTGACCTTCTCCGAACACGACGGCGGCAGCCGCATGCTGCCGAACTACGTTACCGATCTTGATAACCCTCTTTTTCTCGCCTCCCGGGAGTCAGCGCAATGAAAACCTATGATTTCATCGGCATTGGTATTGGCCCGTTTAACCTCAGCATCGCCGCTCTGGCCGAAGGGCTGGACGGCTTTAGCTCGCTGTTCCTTGAGCGTAAACCGCACTTTTCCTGGCACCCGGGGATGATGGTGCCGGACTGCCATATGCAGACCAGCTTCCTGAAGGATCTGGTCAGCGCCGTGGAGCCAACCAACCGCCACAGCTTCCTGAACTACCTGGTGCAGCGCAAAAAGTTCTACCGCTTCCTGACCACCGAGCAGCGCACCGTCTCCCGCGAGGAGTTTGCCGACTACCTGTGCTGGGCGGCGGAAAACCTCACCAACCTGTCATTCAGCCAGCAGGTACAGCAGGTGAGCTTTGATGAGAAAAGCGGCCTGTTTGAGGTGGTGACCCAGCGCGACCGCTTCCTTGCCCGCCACGTCTGCGTGGGGATTGGCAAACAGATCAATCTGCCTGATTGCGTTACCGTGCAGGACGATACCTGCTTCCACGCCAGCGAAATGATGCTGCGCACGCCGGATCTCGCGGGCAAGCGCGTCACCGTCGTCGGCGGCGGCCAGAGCGGTGCCGACCTGTTTTTGAATATCTTCCGCGGCGAATGGGGCCAGCCGCTGAGCCTGAACTGGGTATCGCGCCGCAACAACTACAACGCGCTGGATGAAGCCGCCTTTGCCAACGAGTATTTCACGCCGGAGTACGTGGACAGCTTCTCCACCCTCGGCGAAGAGGCGCGTCGTCAGATGCTGCACGAGCAGAAGATGACGTCCGACGGTATCACCACCGAGTCCCTGCTGGCGATTTACCGCGCCATGTACCACCGCTTTGAAGTGCTGCGTGAAAAACCCTGGGCGCATCTCCTGCCGTCCCGCTCAGTGACGTCCCTGACGCGCCAGGAAAACGGACATCGACTGAGCGTTCAGCATCACCTCGACGGCGGCCGCGAGCAGCTGGAGAGCGACGTAGTGATCTTCGCCACCGGCTACCGCGCCGTGCAGCCCGCGTTCCTCGCGCCGCTGTCTCATCGCCTGCATCTTGATACGGACGAAGCCTTCTGCATCAACAACGATTTCACCCTCGAATGGGACGGCCCGCAGAGCAACCGCCTGTTTGCCGTAAACGCCGGGATGCACCGTCTCGGCATTGCCGAACCCCAGCTCAGCCTGATGGCCTGGCGCGCGGCGCGAATTCTGAATCGCGCGCACGATGACGAGCCGTTTGAACTGGCGACCACCCCTGGCGTTATCCACTGGCGAAGCACCGCCAGCCCGGAGAGTAGCCAGGTTTTTAAATCTTTAGCAAAAACGACCGAGTACTGACACACACATTCAGGATCAACATAACAATGAAACGTTCTCATCTTTGGGTTTTAAATCCTTGCTTGCTTGCAATGCTTTCTACCTCTGCGTGGGCGGAAGAACAAAAGGAAGAAGATATCGTGGTCTCTGCCAGCCGTGCTCACCGCAGCGTGGCAGAAATGGCGCAGACCACCTGGGTCATTGAACGAGCTGAAATTGAGCAGCAGGTTCAGGGCGGGAAAGAGATTAAAGAAGTATTGGCGCAGCTGATCCCGGGCATGGACGTCAGCAGCCAGGGGCGTACCAACTACGGCATGAACCTGCGCGGTCGTTCGATGATGGTGATGGTGGACGGCGTGCGTCTGAACTCGTCGCGCAGCGACAGCCGCCAGCTCGACTCTATCGATCCGTTCAACATTGACCGTATTGAAGTGATCTCCGGCGCTACCTCGCTTTACGGCGGCGGCAGCACCGGCGGCCTGGTGAACATCGTCACCAAAAAAGGCCAGCCGGATACCGAAGTTGAGTTCCAGACCGGGACAAAGAGCGGGTTTAACAGCCACAACGATCACGACGAGAACGTGTCGGCAGCCGTCAGCGGCGGCAACGATAAGGCCTCCGGTCGTCTGTCGGTGTCGTATCAGCGCTACGGCGGCTGGTATGACGGCAACGGCGATGAGGTGATTATCGATAACACCCAGACCGGCCTGCAGTATTCCGACCGTATTGACGTGATGGGGACTGGCACCATCAACATTGACGACCATCAGCAGCTGCAGCTCACCACGCAGTACTACAAGAGCGAGTCCGACGGCAAGCACGGTCTGTTCCTCGGCGAGAACTTCTCGGCGGTGACGGGCGATGCAAAAGCCTATAACAAGGACAACCTCAACTCTGACCGTATCCCCGGTACCGAGCGCCATCTGATTAACCTGCAGTACTCCAATACCGACTTCTGGGGCCAGGACCTGGTCGCGCAGATTTACTATCGCGATGAGAGCCTGACCTACTACCCGTTCCCGACGCTGAGCAAAGGCGCGGTGACCAGCATTGGCGCGTCACAGCAGAAAACCGACTTTTACGGCGGCAAGCTGACGCTGAACAGCAAGCCGGTGGATGATTTGACCCTCACCTGGGGTGTCGATGCCGACCACGAAACCTTCGATGCCAACCAGCAGTTCTTCAATCTGAGTAAAGCGGCGGCAAGCGGCGGTATGGATCTGGAAAATGCCTACAACGTGGGCCGTTATCCGGGTTACAGCATTACCAACCTTGCTCCGTTCCTGCAGGCCAGCTACGACATTGATGCCATCACCCTGAGCGGCGGCGTGCGCTATCAGTACACCGAAAACAAGGTGGATGACTTTGTTGGTTACACCCAGCAGCAGGCCATCGCGAACGGGAAAGCCACCTCCGCCGACGCGGTGCCGGGCGGGAAAACGGACTACAACAACTTCCTGTTTAACGCCGGGATCCTTGGTCGCCTGACCGAACAGCAGCAGCTGTGGTTTAACTTCTCGCAGGGCTTCGAAATCCCTGACCTGGCGAAATACTACGGCTCTGGCACCTACCAGCTTGTCGACGGCCACTATCGCCTGCTGAACAGCGTGAACGTGAACGACTCGACTCTGGACGGGATCAAGGTCAACGCCTACGAGCTGGGCTGGCGTTTCACCGGCGATAACCTGCGCACGCAGGTCGCGGCATACTACTCGCTCTCGGATAAAACCATCACCATCAACAAGAGCGACATGACCATCAACCTCGAAGACGACAAACGTCGTATTTACGGGGTTGAAGGCCAGGTGGACTACTTCTTCACCGACAGCGACTGGAGCACCGGCGCGAACTTTAACGCCATCAAGTCTGAAACCCGCGAAAACGGGAAATGGGAGAAGCTGACGGTCGACAGTGCCAGCCCGTCGAAGGCCAGCGCATGGGTTAACTGGGCACCGGGCGACTGGGCGCTGCGCGTGCAGAGCACGCAGACCTTTGACGTGTCTGACGCCGACGGCAAAAAGATCGATGGTTATAACACCATTGATTTCCTGGGCAGCTACACCCTGCCGGTGGGCAAGGTCAGCTTCAGCGTGGAAAACCTGCTGGACAAAGACTACACCACCGCCTGGGGCCAGCGCGCACCGGGGCTGTATAGCCCAACCTACGGTGCACCGGGCCTGTATACCTACAAAGGCCGCGGACGTACCTTTGGTCTGAACTACTCGGTACTGTTCTGATCCTGCGCGCCGCCTGCGGGCGGCGCATTCTGCTGTGTAATTTCGACGCAAATTTGCCATAAAATCAGCAATTTGCTGAAATTGTCGGCAAACGAACGAAAAGTTTACTTTCCCCCTTTGACAAGGTGAACGCAGGCCGATAATATTCGCCCCGTTCACACGATTCCTCTGTAGTTCAGTCGGTAGAACGGCGGACTGTTAATCCGTATGTCACTGGTTCGAGTCCAGTCAGAGGAGCCAAATTTAAGAAGCCTGCTTTTAAAGCAGGCTTTTTGCTTTTCTGCGTATCTGAAGTTAACTCAGAATCGCATCCAGCCTGGCAATCACCTTAATCTCAAACTGAAATCCGTACAGCCACGTCACGCCGATCCCGGTTAACGTAGGGTAAGGCGCTTCCCCCCAATATTCTGGCAGGATGCTCCAGATAGTGTCGAGGTTTGACTCGGGATCGACGACGAAGAGGGTAACGTCGACCACGTCAGCGAACGTGCAGCCCGCAGCCGTGAGAACAGCATTAAGGTTATCGAATGCCAGCCGGACCTGCGCGTTGAGATCCTCTTCAGGCGAACCATCCTCCCGGCTACCAACCTGCCCCGAAACAAACAGGAAGCCGTTAGATTTGATGGCGGGTGAATACCGATTGCGCTCATAGAGCGCCTGTCGTCCGAAGGGATAAACTGCTTCGCGTGTTGTCATGTTTGTGCCTTTGTGATGGGGCGAAATCTGCCCGGTGAACATAAAGACACTTTACAGGTGCAGGATCCGGCGGATAAACAAGCGACTTTGTCCATCATTGTTTGTAATATCCAAACAATCGGTGAAAAGAGAGGACAAAGGATGGATCGTTTCGATGCGATGCGCGCCTTTGCTCGCGTGGTGGAGGCAGGCAGCTTCACAAAAGCTGCCCAAACGCTCCATATGAGCAAAACCACGGTGACGCAGCTTATTCAGCAGCTGGAAGCGCGCCTGCGCGTCAGGCTGCTCCATCGCACCACCCGCAGGCTCGGCGTCACGCCTGATGGCGCGGTCTACTATGAGCGCGTCATCCGCCTGCTGGCGGACATGGAGGATGCTGAAAACAGCCTGTCCAGTTCAGCAATGACGCCCAGAGGACGGCTGCGGATAGATGTGCCCACTCCTCTCGCCCGCCTGGTGCTGGTGCCCGCGCTACCGGCTTTTCACGCGCGCTACCCTGATATCCAGTTCGACATGGGCGTGAGCGACCGGGTGGTCGATCTGATCGGCGATAACGTGGATTGCGTCCTGCGGGGCGGCGAAATCAACGACCAGTCCCTGATTGCACGCCATGTCGGCGATTTGCAAATCGGTGTTTACGTCGCACCGAGCTATGTGGAACGCCTCGGCACTCCTGCGCATCCGCGAGAGCTGGAAAACACGGACCATCGCATCGTGGGATTCATGTCCTCACGCACCGGTAAGATTGATCCTCTGGTACTGCACGGTGAGAGTGAACATATTGAAATCACGGGCAGCTATGTGCTGGCAGTGGATGATGGCAACGCCTATCTCGAGGCTGGGCTCGCGGGGTTAGGTGTGATTGCGCTCCCCGTCTATATGGCGGCAGCGCATCAGGCTTGTGGCGCCTTAATTCCGCTATTTGAGCAATGGCGTATTAACCCAATGCCCCTGTACCTGGCATTTCCGCCGAACCGCCATGTCAACGCCAGGCTGCGCGTTTTTATTGATTGGGTCGTTGAGTTGATGCAGCAGCGTGTTCCCACGTCCACCGATAAGTTGCCGTCATGAGCACGGTTGTCTGGACGTTTATTCAGTCGACGAGCCCGGTCAGCGCAGCGGTACCGGGCAAGCCAGCAGCTAAATCTGATAATCAATCGCCACTTCTTCCGGTTCCATCACCTGGCGTTTAATCTCATCCACCGACAGCCCGGCATTGCATAGCTCGATAAAGCGCCACACGTAGTTGCGCTGCAGCTGCCCCCGCTTAAGGCCAAGCCATACGGTATTGGCGTCAAACAGGTGACGCGTATCGAGGCGCACCAGGTTCCCGTCCTCGCGCTCTCCGCTGGACTGTTCCGCCACCAGGCCAATGCCCAGACCCAGCTCAACGTAGGTTTTGATCACATCGGAGTCCTGCGCGCTCAGCACCACGTCCGGCGTTAGCCCTTTGCGGTTGAAGGCCTCGTCTATGCGCGAACGTCCGGTTATCCCCTGGCGGTATGTGATCAGCGGCCATTTCGCAACGTCTTCCAGCGTCAGGGGAGAGACCTGATTCAGCGGATGATCGACCGGGAGTAATAAGCTGTGGTACCAGCGGAACCAGGGGAAGGCTACCAGCAGCGGGTCGTTGCTCAGGCGTTCACTGGCGATGCCGATATCCGCCCCACCGTTTTGCAGCAGCACTTCAATTTCCTGCGGCGTGCCCTGAATAAGCTCCAGACGGACATCCGGGAAAAGTTCGCGGAAGGCTTTAATCACCGGCGGCAGGCTGTAGCGCGCCTGCGTGTGGGTAGTGGCGATGGTGAGCACGCCCGAGGCGTCATTGGTGAAGAGATCCGCCAGACGACGCACGTTGCTGGCCTCGTTGAGGATCCGCTCAGCGATGGTCAGCAATGCCTTGCCCGGCTCCGTCATCCCAAGCAGACGCTTGCCGCGACGGATGAAAATCTCTATCCCCAGCTCCTCTTCCAGCTCGCGAATATGGCGGCTGACGCCCGACTGGGATGTATAAAGCATGTTAGCGACTTCGGTGAGGTTGTAATCCCGCCTGGCCGCCTCACGGATAATTTTAAGTTGCTGGAAATTCACGATTCACTCCGGCGCATCTGACATAGCTCTATTGTTAGAGTCAGCCGAGCTGCAGAACAAATAATAAAAACCAGCATCTTATGCTTTTATGGAATATCAGCTCACGAGCTGGAGTTCACGGTTCTCAAGCGACGGCTTGCTGACCAGCGACATTAAAATCTCTTTTACCGCCTGTGCCTGCGGCGACAGCGAGCCGCGTGCGGACATGTTCAGCGACAGCGGCAGGCTCATTGAAGGCGTGGTGATGCGCGCCATCCAGCCGTTTGCCGCACTGCACAGCGAGCGGGCGGCGGATTCCGGCAGAACCGTCACGCCCATTCCGCTGGCAATCGCTGCCGTCAGCGTGGAAATAGAATCAATTTCGCCAATAATTTTGGCCGTCAGGCGGCGCAGGGAGAATGCTTCATCCACGCGCACGCGCACCGCGCTGTAATCGCGCGGCAGGAAGAGATTCATCTCGGCCACGGCGGTTAAATCAACGCTCTGACCCGGGCAGTCGCGGGTGCCGACCAGATAAAGATCTTCTTTCAGCAGCGGCTGGCTGGTGATCCCGGCGACGGGAGAGCGATCGTAAAGGACGGCCATATCCAGCTGGCCGTTGAGCAGTTTGTCATTCAGTACGGAACCGCTGTTTTCGTGCAGGTAGACCAGCACTTCAGGTAGCTCAGCGCGGACGGCCTGCAGCAGCGGCATGGTAATAGAGGACGCGGCCGTTCCCGGCGCCAGGCCGATAGACACGTGCCCGCTCAGGGTCTGGCCCACGTTATTCACCGCCAGCTGCGCCTGTTCACACTGGCGCAGAATAGTGCGGGCGTGGGTATACAAAATTTTGCCAGCTTCTGTTGGCGTTACGCCGCGCTTGGTGCGGATCAGTAATTGCTGATCCATCTCGCCTTCCAGCGTAGCCACCTGCTGGCTCAGCGCAGGCTGCGCGATATGCAGCACTTCTGCCGCTTGAGTCAGGCTGCCGATATCGACGATTTTTACGAAGTATTTCAGTCGTCTTAAGTTCATTTTGCCCCCTGTTCAAAAAACTGTGCCGTAACCGGCTGTCGTTGTTGAACTGGTTTTGCAATATGAATGCCAGTTTTGCGAAGAGGTCTGATTTGTTGCTAAGCGGCTGAAAATAAGGAAAGCTAATCATGGATGGGGGTTTAATGACTGAAACAGCGGTTTATGATCTGCCCCATTAGAGGTATATTCGCACCATAACGGTGCATTACGTTGGCAAAAACGCCACTTTGCTGATTTTGTCAGCAAACGATCAAAAGGTGTTGATCCATCCTTTGACAAGGCGAACGCAGGTCGATAATATGCGCCCCGTTCACACGATTCCTCTGTAGTTCAGTCGGTAGAACGGCGGACTGTTAATCCGTATGTCACTGGTTCGAGTCCAGTCAGAGGAGCCAAATTTGAAAAGCCTGCTTTTAAAGCAGGCTTTTTGCTTTTCTGCATCTGGTAAAAATGTCGGGTGGCGGCTTCGCCTTACCCGACCTACAAAAAACTCGAATCGTAGGCCGGGCAAGGCGAAAATCACCTCATATGCCGATCTTAACCGGCATCCCCGACCGCCGTTCCAGTTCAGCGCCCGCGCCCTCGTTTATCAGCTGCGCTCGCTGCACGGCTGAAATAGGCAGAGGCACTTTGCTGGTCGATTCAAATTCCGCGCGGTTACGTGACAAGGGTTCGTGAACCTCTACCCAGCGGCTACCGTCCGGCTCGGTGGTGACTTTAACGGGCCGATCGATAAGCTGCACGCGGGTTCCTACGGGAACATTATCGAAAAGGTATTTGATGTCGTTATTACGCAGACGAATACAGCCCTGACTTACCCGCAGCCCGATGCCGAAATTCGAGTTTGTGCCGTGAATGGCATACAGCCTGCCGATATAAATCGCATACAGCCCCATCGGGTTATCCGGCCCGGCGGGTACGAATGCCGGAAGGGTTTTCCCCTCTGCCGCATAGGCGCGGCGCGTATTCGGCGTCGGAGACCAGGTTGGCCCCTCCTGCTTACGCTCAACGGCCGTCACCCAGTTACGCGGGGTTTCACGCCCGGCCTGTCCGATGCCGATGGGCAGCACCTCCACGGTATTGCCGCCCGGTGGATAGTAGTAGAGACGCATTTCTGCCACGTTAACGACAACGCCCTCGCGAACGGTGTCGGGCAAAATCAGCTGCTGAGGTATCACCAGCCGGGTGCCGGATTTGGGCAAAAAAGGATCCACGCCCGGGTTTGCTTCCAGCAGGTTGCTCAGCCCTTGCCCGTACTGCGCGGCAAAGGCTTCCAGAGGCAGCGTGTTGCCTTCGGGAACGGTGATGATAATCGGGGTTCCTACCAGACGACTGCCTTCCGGCGGAAGTGGATAGGTTACGGCAAACGCACCGGGAACAGCGGCGCACAGCGTAAGGACGAACCAGATAAGTCGAATCATAGTTTCCTGTGCTCATAAAAAGAGAAAGCCCGGCTCAGGCAGGCTTTCTCAGTTTACGCTATCACGCCTCGGTTTTGCGCCACCTGCGCGTCAGTACTTTTTCCGCCTCGACAATAAGGAACATCACAAAACCAATCAGCAAGGTGATGATCCAGTAGCGGAACGGCAGCGCCTCGGTGCCAAACAGCATCTGCATGAAGGGGGCGTAAATAATAAGAAGCTGTAACGCCAGCAGTACGCCGCTCACGATCCAAATCCCTTTGTTCGCCAGCAGGCCTTTGCTCAGCGAGAAGCCGTCATTCACGCGACAGTTGAGCATGTAGAACCACTGCGCAGTGACCAGGGTTTGCAGCAGCACGGTGCGGATAAATTCCGCCGAATAGCCGCGCGGCTGTAGCCAGGCTTCCAGCACGAAGGCGCTGATGGCAATCATCAGACCGACAAACACCACGCGCCAGATGGCATAGCCGTCCATCACATGGAGATTCGCCTTGCGCGGTGGCCGGTTCATGATGTTTTTCTCACCCGCTTCAAACGCCAGGCCAAACGACAGCGTGGCCGACGTCGCCATGTTCATCCACAGGATCAGGACCGGCGTTAGCGGGATCAGGTTCCCCGCCAGTAGCGCGATGATGATCAGCAGAGCTTGCGCGATGTTGCTGGGGATAACGAACAGAATGGTCTTTTTCAGGTTATCGTAAACCCGACGACCCTCATGCACCGCACGGGCAATGGTGGCAAAGTTGTCATCCGTTAACACCATGTCGGCGGCTTCCTTGGTGACTTCCGTCCCCTTAATCCCCATGGCGATACCCACATCCGCCCGCTTGAGCGCTGGGGCATCATTTACGCCATCCCCGGTCATGCCCACGACTTCCTGCTTACTTTGCAGAGCCTGCACAAGGCGGAATTTATCTTCCGGGCTGGTTCGGGCGAAAATATCGTACTGCTGCGCGGCGTCGCTCAGCTGACGATCGTCCATCGCCTCCAGCTCCCGTCCGGTGATAGCGCTTGCGGCGTTACCAATCCCCAACATTTGCCCAATGCTCATTGCCGTTTGCGGGTGGTCGCCGGTAATCATTTTCACGCGGATCCCAGCCTGCAGACAGTCGGCAATGGCGGTAATGGCCTCAGGACGCGGCGGGTCCATCATCCCTGCAATACCCAGCAGGATCACACCATCATGCAGGTCCGGGTGATCCAGCTCGCGCTGCCCCTCGCGGGCAGGTTTCCAGGCCGCAGCCACCATGCGCAACCCTTCCCGGGCATACTCTTCAATCTTCCCTTCCCAGTAGGGCTGATCGAACGGCTGCAGCCCGTCATTCGTCTGCTGGTACTGGCAGAGGCGGAACAGGACGTCCGGCGCGCCGGTGATTAAAATCACCTCTTCATCGCCCAGCCGGTACAGCGTGGACATGTATTTATACTGCGAATCAAACGGGATTTTACTGCGCATTTCGGTATCGAGCGGTGGGAGCGGAATTTTCGCCGCCAGCACCTTCAGCGCGCCCTCGGTTGGTCCCCCGGTGATTTTCCACAGCCCCTGCTCGTCTTTAATTAGCTGGCTGTCATTACAGAGGTCAATAGTGCGCAGGTAGCGTTCCAGCAGGGAACCCTGCGTCACGCTGACGGGCGTCGGGTCATCTACGGGGTGAATATTCCCCACCGGTTCGTAGCTGTCGCCCTCTACGCGATAGGTCGTGTCAGCGGTAATCACCGCTTTGACCGTCATTTCATTCATCGTCAGGGTGCCGGTTTTATCCGAGCAGATGACCGTCATTGCGCCCAGCGTTTCCACCGTAGGCAGCTTGCGAATGATGGCCTTGCGACGCGCCATGGCCTGTACGCCAAGCGAAAGGATGATGGAAATGATGGCCGGCAGGCCTTCCGGCACGGCGGCAACGGCGAGGCTAATAAGCGACAGCACCAGTTCAGAAACCGGCATATCCCGGAACAGGAGACTAAAGACAAACAGCGCCACCATCATCACCAGGATAGTGATGAAGATGGTCTTACCGAGCATATCCATCTGCACCATCAGCGGCGTCCGGTGCTTTTCAATGTCGGACATCATCTGATTGATATGACCCAGCTCGGTCTCGCCCCCGGTTGCCACCACCACGCCTTTACCGCCGCCGGAGCTGACGGTGGTGCCTGAGTAGAGCAGATTATACCGGTCACCTAAGGGCAGTTCCCCGCTTAACGCATCGCTGTTTTTCTCAACAACGGTGGATTCGCCGGTCAGGATGGCCTCCTCCACGCGCAGGTTATGCGCTTCAATCACGCGCAGATCCGCAGGGATACGATCCCCGGCGCGGATCACCACGATATCACCCGGGACGAGCGCCGTAGTGGGTATCGTTTCATGATTCCCCTGTCGTACCACCACGGCTTCGCTGGAGAGCATATTGCGAATACTCTGCAACGACTTTTCAGCATTGCTCTCCTGAATATGGCCAATCAGCGCGTTAATGATGGCAACCCCAAGGATCACAAACATGTCTACCCAGTGGCCCATAAAGAGCTTAAGCAACGCGGCCACCAGCAGAACGTAAATCAATACGTCGTTAAAATGTGCCAGGAAGCGCAGCCAGGCGGGTTTGCCCTTTTTTTGCGGTAACGCATTCTCACCGTGCTGCTGAAGTCGGGCTGATGCCTCAGTGCCGCTAAGGCCTTCCAGGGTGGAGTGGATATTCGACAGGGTTTCGTCAACGGTTTGTTGATAATACGGACGTTCAGGTTTTCCTGTTTTCATCGTTCCTTCCTCAGGTTCTATTCAGAAATCACCTTGCTTCTCTGTAATTAACGAATAACGAAAACAGGAACATGAGCGTAACGAACAATACTTGCCGCCTCCGATCCTAACAAATGGGTTTGAATATTGGGATTTCGCGAGCCGACAATAATCGCGCCAGCAGCAAGTTCATCCGCCAGCTTAATAACCTCATCACGAACATTACCGCTACGAACATGGAGATGAACACGCGCTTCTGGCAGATTCAATTTTTTGACCAGGTCAGACAGCTTTTCTTTCGAATTATTAATCATATATTCATCCATTTTGCGCGCATCTGAAATAAAACCACGCGTCAGTTCGGCTGAAAATTTGGGCATGACGTGCAGCAAATGAATGTCACCCGATGCGCTTTGCGCCAGAAACTGTGCATGCTGCAACGCTTTATCCGCCAGGCTTGTCTCGTAGACATCCACCGGAACGAGAATGTTTTTATACATATCGAGCATCCTTTTTATAACCAACACGAGAGTGAATGAAGCAAAAAAACGCATTAAATGCAGGGGGTTGCCCTTAATGCCAGTTACGGTAAAAAGAGATGAATAATATTAAACGTAGCACAGGAATATCAGGTTTAGCGCTTACCCACTGATAATGGTTATTTAACATTTATGTTTTCGCCGACTATGCTCATAGTCAGCCACCGCTTCCGGCTCATGGAGGAATTTATGTATGGTTTAAGCCTGATCCGCCTGGGTATGTTTATTGCACTCGCCATTATCGCCAGCACGGCGATTGGTTTATTTACCTATATGGTCGTCACTGTTCTGGCAGAATAGTGTCACCCCCTGTCCAGGATATGGAATAAATAAAAACAGTTATTTATTAGGGGAATACAGTGAACCGCTACCTCTCTCTTCTACCGTTCGTTTTGTTAACGCTCACGGCGTGCGACCCGAAACCGAAGCAAGCCTCCCCCCTCCCCAGGATGGTAAAAGTGGCGGAGGTGACAGTTCCCGGCCACGCCCAGCAGCGCGTTTTTCCTGCCCGCATTGAATCGGGCGATGCCACAGACCTTTCCTTCAAGCGCGCAGGTCAAATTGAAGCGCTCGATGTACGTCAGGGTGCTGCCATCAAACAGGGGCAACAGCTTGCCAGACTAAACGCCCGAGAAGCCCAGCAGCGGGTTAACGACAGACAAACAGCGGCGACGCTGGCCCAGAGGCAGTTCGATCGCTTCCAGACGCTGGCGGGCCGCCAGGCCATTTCAAAAGCCGAGATGGACGTGCAGCGTGCGAACCGCGATTCGGCGAATGCGGCGCTGCAGATTGCCCGAGAAGAGCTAAATCAAATGACGCTCGTTGCTCCCTTCAGCGGGACGGCAGCCAGCGTGCACGTGCGAAACCATCAGGTGGTGTCTGCCGGTCAGCCCATCGCGACATTAACCCGCACCGACCTGCTGGACGTGGTGTTCAGCATCCCTGAAAACCTGTTTAAGACCTTTGATATCCGCAACGCGCAGTATCGTCCGATTGTAAGAATTAACGCCCTTCCGGATCGGGAATTTACCGCCATCTACAAAGAGCATTCGGGCAGCAGCGACAGCAATACCCTGACCTGGCAGGTGATTCTGACCATGCCACGGCCAGATGATTTTCCCGCCGTCGGCGGCGTAAGCGGTACGGTGACCATTAATCTAACCAACCTCCCGGCCGGGGCGGGTGCTCAGGCGCTCGTCGTACCGGTTGAGGCAGTCTTTAACCCGGACAACAGCCCGCGCAATGAGCCTCACGTCTGGGTCGTAACGGGCGAAGGCGATGCGCTGCATCTGGAAGACCGCAAGGTCAGCGTGGGGCAAGTGAGTACCGAAGGCGTGGTGATTACCAGCGGGCTTAAGGCGGGCGAGCGCGTGGTGGCCGCAGGCGTTGGGGAACTCCATGCTAACCAGCCGGTTCGTATCTGGACGCGTGAACGGGGACTGTAATGGATATCTCTCGTCAATTTATTAATAACCCTGTTCGCGTCTGGCTAACAATTCTGCTGCTGGGCGTTGGGGGTATTTTCGCCCTGTTGAATATCGGCAGGCTGGAAGATCCCGCCTTTACCATCAAAACCGCAGTGGTGGTCACCCACTACCCCGGCGCATCCGCTCAGCAGGTTGAAGAAGAGGTGACGCTTCCGCTGGAGAATGCCCTGCAGCAGCTGCCTTATCTGGATAACGTGAGCTCCATCTCTTCAAACGGTCTGTCGCAAATCACCGTTAACATCGCTTCTCGTTATCACTCGAACGAGCTGCCGCAGATTTGGGATGAACTGCGCCGCCGCGTGGGCGATGCCTCGCGTCAGTTCCCGCCCGGCGTCGTCACGCCCTTTGTGAATGACGATTTCGGCGACGTGTTCGGCTTCTTCTTTGCCATTTCCGGAGATGAATTCAGTAATCCTGAACTGGTGCGATATGCGGAGCAGCTGCGCCGGGAGTTGATTCTGATCCCCGGCGTCGCGAAGGTCGCCATCGGCGGGGCCATTAGCCAACAGGTCAACATCGATATCTCCCTGACCAAAATGGCCGCGCGCGGCATTACGCTGAACCAGCTTTCCGCCCTGCTCAGCAGACTTAACGTCGTTTCCAGCGCCGGAGAAATCACCTCCGGCACCGAATCCATTCGCCTGCACCCGACCGGTGAGTTCGAGAATCTTGATGAACTCGCGGATATTATCATCACGCCTTCCGGCACCGGGGCGGCGACGCGTCTGCGAGATATCGCCACTCTGTCGCGCGGGCTGAACGAATCGCCAGCCAGTATTTACCATGCCAACGGCAAAAAAGCCGTCACCATGGGCGTCTCGTTTATTCCCGGCGTGAACGTGATCGACGTGGGCCACGCGCTGGAGGCGAAGCTAAACCAGATGTCGGCGGAAAAACCGGCGGGCATACAGATAGACCTGTTTTACGATCAGGCAGCCGAAGTGGGCCACTCGGTTAACGGTTTTATTATTAACTTCCTGATGGCGCTGGCGATTGTCATCGGCGTACTGCTGATCTTTATGGGCGTACGCAGCGGGATCATCATTGCGTTTTCTCTCGCGCTTAACGTGCTGGGCACGCTGCTGATTATGTATCTGTGGGGCATTGAGCTGCAGCGCATCTCGCTCGGGGCGCTGATTATCGCCCTCAGCATGCTGGTGGATAACGCCATCGTGATTGTCGAAGGGGTGTTGATTGCCCGACAGCAGGGCTCCCCGCTGCTAACCGCCGTGAACTACATCATCCGCCGCTCCGCCCTGCCGCTGCTGGGGGCGACGGTGATTGCCATCCTGGCGTTTGCCCCAATCGGGCTGTCGCAGGATTCCACCGGGGAATACTGTAAATCCCTGTTCCAGGTGCTGCTGATTTCCCTGATGCTGAGCTGGTTTTCGGCGCTCACCCTCACCCCGGTGCTGATTAAGTGGTGGCTGTTTAAAAACGACAGCGCGCCCGATAAAACCGACGAGTCAGATCCTTACGATAAACGACTCTACCGCGCCTACCAGCGACTGCTTAACACGCTGCTGCACCATAAGGCACCGACGCTCATTGTGATGGCTGCGCTGCTGGCAGCGTCCATCTGGGGCTTCGGCGCCGTGCGGCAAAATTTTTTCCCGTCGTCTAATACGCCGATTTTCTTTGTCGACCTCTGGTTACCCTACGGTACCGATATTAAATGGACCGAGAAAATGACCGGCGATATCGAAAAGACAATCAATGGCCAGCCAGGCGTGGAGACCACCGTCTCAACCATTGGTCAGGGAAGTATGCGCTTTATTCTGACCTACAGCGGGCAGCGGCAGTACGGCAACTATGCGCAGATCATGGTGCGCATGGACGACCAGCGCAACATCTCTGCCCTGACGCGCCACGTGGACGAGTACATCGCGCGAAACTATCCGCAGGTCAACGCCAGTACCAAACGCGTGATGTTTGGCCCCTCCGGCGACAGCGCCATTGAGGTGCGCATTAAAGGTCCCGATCCTGACCGGCTGCGCCTGATTGCCAGCCAGGTGGACGACATCCTCACCCGCGACCCGGCCACGGGCAGCGTCAGGAACGACTGGCAAAACCGCAGCAAGGTGATCCGCCCACAGTACGTTGCCGCCCTGGGCCGCGAGCTTGGCGTAGATAAGCAGGACGTTGATAACGCGCTGGAGATGAACTTCTCCGGCAGCCGGGCGGGGCTGTACCGGGAAGGCAGCGACTTGCTCCCGGTCGTGGTGCGCCCGCCCGAGAGCGAACGGCTGGACGCCAATCACCTGAACAACGTGCTGGTGTGGAGCCAGACGCGGCAGCAGTATATCCCGCTGAGCAACGTCGTCAGCCGCTTCTCGCTGGAGTGGGAGGATCCGCTCATCCTTCGACGCGACCGTTCGCGGGTGCTGACGGTTCAGACAGACCCGGACCCGCTGAGCCAACAAACCTCGGGGGACATTCTCACCCGCGTGAAGCCGCAGGTGGATGCCCTTAGCCTGCCACACGGCTATAGCATCGAGTGGGGGGGCGACGCGGAAAACTCCAGCGAAGCGCAACAGGGGCTATTCACAACGCTACCTCTCGGGTATCTGGTGATGTTTGTCATTACAGTGCTGATGTTCAGCTCGGTGAAAAATGCCGTCGCCATCTGGCTGACCGTACCGCTGGCGCTGATCGGCGTGACGCCGGGATTTTTAATTACCGGCATTCCCTTTGGCTTTATGGCGCTGATTGGCCTGCTGAGCCTGAGCGGAATGCTCATCCGCAACGGCATCGTGCTGGTGGAAGAGATCGAACAGCAGAAAACGCAAAAGGATCAGCAAAGCGCGATCATTTATGCCGCCACCTCGCGCCTGCGCCCCATCCTGCTTACCGCGTTTACGACCGTACTTGGCCTGGCTCCGCTACTGCTGGACGTTTTCTTCCAGAGCATGGCCGTTGTGATTATGTTTGGACTGGGGTTTGCTACAATCCTGACGCTGCTGGTACTCCCCGTTATCTATGCGTGTTTCCATCGTAAGGACGAAGCCAAACCACAATGAATGCGACAGGGCTGAACATTATCAAGACGCTGGGCTGTATGACGGCGGTGACCTTCTTTACTATCTACAACACCTGGGATCATTATGATTATGACTATCACTGGATCCTGGGATTTTTAACTTTTATCTCGACCATCGCCACGCCGCTGTTTTTTGTGGTTTCGGGCTATCTCGACGGACAATCCCGGCACGGCACCCGCTGGCAGCTGGGTAAAATTAAAAGTCTGGTGATTGTTTTTCTCTTCTGGATAACGATCTACTACCTGTGGGAGCCCTATCAGCGCGGGTATTTAATCCAGCCCTGGTTCGTGTTCGCCTTTGTGGTGATTTACACCTTCCACCCGGCGGTGGAATGGCTCAGCCAGCGGCGAGCGCTGTTCTGCGGCGCGATTGCCGCCCTGCTGCTCTTTTCCTACGGATACGATCTGCTATCGGCGCTCTATCCTGAAACGCACGCCCTTTCTCTTTCACCGCAGTATCGGCTGTGGACGTGGCTGCTGTTTTATCTGACGGGGCAACTCTTCTGCGACCCGAAAGTCGCCGAGTGGATTAGCCGCAAAAATGTGGTCCGGGCGGCGGTTGTCGCCATCCCGTTTATCTACCTCTTCACCTGGTTTTACGAGCGCCACTTCTTCTTCGCGCTGTTCAAGGCGGACAGAAACGCCTTTATTCTCACCGGCTCGCAGATCTACATCCTGATTATTGCCCTGGTGATTGCGGCGAACGGCGTGCGCTTTCGCCGCAACGCTGAATTTAAGGAGTCCATTCTGGCCGCCATCAGCAAAACGATGACCGGCGTGTACATCGTGCACTACTCGGTGTTTCATCTGCTGACGGCGCTGATACCGGTGACCTCTCTCGGTATGAAGCTGGCGCTGATTGTGCTCACTTTCATTACCTCTGTTCTCTTCTCCATGCTGGTATTGTCTAACGCCGTGGCAAAAAAGGTGATCACCCTTTAAAAGCCTAAGCGCAGCCAGGCAAAGAGCACGTTGCCGTTATTGTAGGTACCTGGAATATAGGTGAACTGGACGGTAACGCGCTTATAACCGGCGGAAAACAGCGGGAAGATGAACGGTAGCGGCACGTAGTTGGCAAAATCATCTCGCGCCGTGATGCCCGCTGCAGCACCGAGCCCCAGGCGGAAATCCTTCGCATTATCCAGATACCAGCCCTTCTCCCAGCCATAGCCCATCGCGGGCTGCCATTCGTTGTGGGAGTCCTTGAACATCATCGCAAAGAGCGCGCTCCAGTTGCCCTCTTCGTTATAGCGGGAAACGCCCAGCCCGCCGCCCCACGGCATTTCATTGTAATTGTCCGTTTTTTCTTTGTCGTACATAAAGCGAGCGTGCCAACTCAGGAACGGCAGGTACAAATCGTAACGTTGAGGCTCTTCCCAGGTCTGGGAGATATCATCCGTCAGCGTATTCCACCAGCCGCTAATCCGCTGTTCTCCATAGACTTTCTGCTCGGCATGAAGCGGTGCGGCGAATAAAAACAGGACTATCCATATGGCCGAAAAGGTGCGTTGCATCGTTTTTCCCTCGCTTAAGTCACGCAGCGGTTTCTATTACTGTAATCCATTCAGCACTAACCGGAGCCAAACAGACTGATTTATCTCAAGGCAGGGGAAGATGAAATTTATTTATTCAGCGCCTTCCGGAAAGATAAAAACGTTTTCTCAGGCGTTTTGTCGCGGTAGTCTCATAGGTTCCGTTTATATGACGGACGCAATGTGAGTGACCTTTTCTTATACCAATAATTAAAAATCAGTACAGACAGGACAACTATGGACTCCACCCTCATCTCCGAACGTCCCAACGAGGAGACACCTTCGCTGAATCGCGCCCGCCGCGCCGCTTTAGGCAGCTTCGCGGGTGCCGTCGTCGACTGGTATGATTTTCTGCTCTACGGCATCACCGCCGCGCTGGTGTTTAACCGCGAATTCTTTCCCCAGGTCAGCCCGGCGATGGGCACGCTCGCCGCGTTTGCCACCTTCGGCGTCGGCTTTCTGTTTCGCCCGCTGGGCGGGGTGATCTTCGGCCACTTCGGCGACCGTCTTGGCCGCAAGCGCATGCTGATGCTCACCGTCTGGATGATGGGGATCGCCACCGCGCTTATCGGTATTTTACCCTCCTTTGCCTCTATTGGCTGGTGGGCACCGGTACTGCTGGTGACGCTGCGTGCCATCCAGGGCTTCGCCGTGGGCGGTGAATGGGGCGGCGCGGCGCTGCTGTCCGTTGAGAGCGCGCCAAAGCACAGGAAAGCCTTTTACAGCAGCGGCGTGCAGGTGGGCTACGGCGTCGGCCTGCTGCTCTCTACCGGGCTGGTATCGCTAATCAGCCAGCTCACCACCGACGAGCAGTTCCTGAGCTGGGGCTGGCGCATTCCGTTCATCTTCAGCATCGTGCTGGTCATCGCCGCGCTGTGGATCCGCAACGGGATGGAGGAGTCGGCGGAATTCGAACAGCAGCAGCGGGAAAAGCCGGTTGCGAAAAAACGGCTGCCGGTAATGGAAGCGCTGGTTCAGCATCCTGGCGCTTTTCTGAAAATTATCGCCCTGCGCCTCTGTGAACTGCTGACGATGTATATCGTCACCGCGTTTGCCCTGAACTACTCGACGCAGAACCTCGGTTTGCCGCGCGAGCTGTTCCTGAATATTGGCCTGCTGGTCGGCGGGATTAGCTGCCTGACGATTCCCTGCTTCGCCTGGCTGGCGGACCGGTTTGGCCGCCGTCGCGTCTATATTACCGGGGCGCTGATTGGCACCCTCAGCGCCTGGCCGTTCTTTATGGCGCTCGAGGCACAGTCGATCTTCTGGATTGTCTTCTTCGCCATCATGCTCGCCAACATTGCTCATGACATGGTGGTGTGCGTGCAGCAGCCGATGTTCACCGAGCTGTTTGGCGCAAGCTACCGCTACAGCGGTGCAGGCGTGGGCTATCAGGTGGCAAGCGTGGTCGGTGGCGGGTTTACGCCGTTTATTGCCGCCGCGCTGGTGACCTTCTCTGGCGGAAACTGGCACAGCGTGGCGATTTATCTGCTGGCCGGTTGCCTGCTCTCTGCAGCCACGGCGCTGTTTATGAAAGAGCCGCGCCACGCCTGATCTCACTTTTGTTTCACGGGCGTGTGACATACTATCGGGTAGAGTCACACACCTGTGGAACAAGGAGACAGAGATGAATAATAAGGGCTCCAGCCTGACCCCGGCTCAGGCGCTGGAAAAACTCGACGCGCTGTATGAACAGTCCGTCAACGCGCTGCGCAGCGCCATCAGTGAATACATCGAAACGGGGAAACTTCCCGATGAAAAGGCCAGAACTCAGGGCCTTTTTGTTTATCCGTCGCTCTCTGTGACCTGGGACGGCAGTGCCAGCAGTAATCCCAAAACCCGTGCCTACGCGCGCTTTACCCACTCCGGCTGCTACAGCACCACCGTCACCCGCCCTGCGCTGTTCCGCCCGTATCTAGAAGAACAACTGACACTGCTGTATCAGGATTACGGCGCGCACATTTCTGTGGAACCTTCGCTGCATGAAATCCCTTATCCGTACGTGATAGACGGCTCGGCGCTGACGCTGGATCGCTCCATGAGCGCGGGGCTGACGCGCCACTTCCCGACCACCGAGCTTTCCCAGATTGGTGATGAGACGGCAGACGGCATTTATCACCCGGCTGAATTTTCCCCCCTGTCGCACTTTGATGCTCGCCGCGTGGACTTCTCGCTGGCGCGCCTGCGTCACTACACCGGCACGCCCGCGGAGCACTTCCAGCCGTTTGTGCTGTTCACCAACTACACCCGCTACGTGGATGAGTTTGTCCGCTGGGGCTGTAACCAAATTCTCGATCCGGACAGTCCGTACATTGCCCTTTCCTGTGCGGGCGGGATCTGGATCACCGCAGAGACCGAAGCGCCCGAGCAGGCTATCTCCGATCTGGCGTGGAAAAAACATCAGATGCCCGCGTGGCACCTGATCACCGCCGACGGACAGGGCATCACCCTGATCAACATCGGCGTGGGCCCGTCAAACGCCAAAACTATCTGCGACCATCTGGCGGTACTGCGCCCGGACGTGTGGCTGATGATTGGCCACTGCGGCGGCCTGCGTGAAAGCCAGCTGATTGGCGATTACGTGCTGGCCCACGCCTATCTGCGTGATGACCACGTGCTGGACGCGGTACTGCCGCCGGACATCCCAATCCCGAGCATCGCGGAAGTACAGCGCGCGCTGTATGACGCCACCAAAGAGGTCAGCGGTATGCCGGGTGAAGAGGTTAAACAGCGCCTGCGTACCGGCACGGTGGTGACGACGGATGACCGCAACTGGGAACTGCGTTACTCCGCCTCCGCGCTGCGTTTCAACCTGAGCCGCGCGGTGGCGATTGATATGGAGAGCGCCACCATTGCCGCGCAGGGGTATCGCTTCCGCGTCCCTTACGGCACGCTGCTGTGCGTGTCTGATAAGCCGCTGCACGGCGAAATTAAGCTTCCGGGCCAGGCCAACCGCTTCTACGAAGGGGCTATCTCTGAGCATCTGCAGATCGGCATTCGTGCGATTGATTTACTTCGCGCGGAGGGCGACAAGCTGCATTCGCGCAAGCTGCGCACCTTCAACGAGCCGCCGTTCCGCTAATAACGATAAGGAAAAACAATGTCCAGCACATCACGGCTCTCTGCCCTGCGCCACTGGCTTGAGGCCAGCCAACTCGACGGGATGATCGTCCCGCGGGCGGATGCCTGGCAGAGCGAATACTGCGCGCCCTACGACGAAAAGCTGGCCTGGCTGACGGGCTTTGACGGCTCGGCCGGTCTGGCTCAGGTGCTGAAAGACAAAGCGCTGCTGTTCGTCGACGGGCGTTATCAGGTTCAGGCTCGCATTCAGGTCAATACGGATGAGGTTGAGATCCACCACCTGCACAACGAGCCGCTGGCAGAATGGCTTGCAGAAAACGTTGAGGCCGGGACACGCATCGGTTTTGACGCGCTGCTGATGACCAACTCGGAGTTTGAGCAACTGTCTGCCACGGCGTGCGAGCTGGTGCCTCTGAAGGCCTCGCCGTTTGACACGCTGTGGACTGACCGCCCTGCCGCACCGGCGGGGCTTATCCGTGAAATGCCCATTGAGGTCAGCGGTGAAAGCAGCGCAGAAAAACGTCAGCGTGTGGCCGCCGTGCTGGCAGAACACAATGCTGATTATCTCGCCGTCACCCTGCCGGATAACATCGCCTGGCTGCTGAACGTGCGTGGCTCCGATATCCCCTACAGCCCGGTACCGCTCTCCTTTGCCCTTCTTGGTCGTGACGGTCACGTTGAGTGGTTTGTTAACGACAATAAGCTCAGCGCCCTGCCTGACGATGTGCGCAGTGCGTTCACCATTGCGCCGCAGGATACCTTTATTGAACGCTGCCAGCAGATTGCTGAAGGCAAACGGGTAATGATTGATGCCGATTCCGCGCCGGTGGCCCTGCGCTTCGCCATTGAGCCACGGGGAGAAATTGTCTGGCGGACCGACCCCATCACCCTGATGAAAGCGACTAAAAACCCGGTCGAGCTGGCAGGTTATCGCGAGTGCCATCACCAGGACGGGGCCGCGTGGGTCAACTTCCTCGCCTGGCTGAGCCGTGAAGTGCCGCTGCGCGAGGCGGCTGGGAAACCGCTCACCGAGCTGGACGCACAGGCGCAGCAGCTTGCGTTCCGTCAACAGCAGCCTGGGTTCATCGAGCAGAGTTTTGCAACCATCTCCGCCTCTTCGAGCAATGCGGCGATGTGCCACTATCATTCGAGCGAGGCCAGCAATAAGCCCATCGGCCATGACCATTTTTACCTGAACGATTCCGGCGGCCAGTACGCTAACGGCACCACCGACGCCACCCGCACGCTGGCGTGGGGGAAAGTCGATCCGCAGCAGCGCCTGCACTACACTGCCGTGCTGAGAGGCTTCCTGTCGCTCATTACCCTGCAGTTTCCTTCCGGAACTCAGGGGCATCAGTTGGATGCGTTTGCGCGTCGCCCGCTCTGGGAGATGGGGCTGGATTACGATCATGGCACCGGACACGGCGTGGGGCATCAGCTGCTGATCCATGAGAACCCGCATCGCATCGCCAAAAAGGTCAACCCGTGGCCGCTGGTGGCGGGGAATATCATGACCATCGAACCGGGCTACTATCTGGGCGATAGCCACGGCATTCGTATTGAAAATCAGGTGGAGATTGTGGAGAGCCGTCCGGGATTCTGCAGATTTGCCTCGCTGACGCTGATCCCGATTGACCTAAGCCAGGTGGAATTGCATCTGCTGGGCGAGCAGGAAAAGCAGTGGCTGGATGAATATCATCAGCAGGTACGCGAGGCGCTGTTACCGCTGGTGAATAGCGAGGCTCGTTCGTGGCTGGTTGAGGCAACGGCACCGATTCGTGTGAACGGATAGTGCGGCTTTTGCCGGGTGGCGGCTTCGCCTTACCCGGCCTACGATTCGAGGTTTTTGTAGGTCGGGTAAGGCGAAGCCGCCACCCGACAATTTTATCAGATGCAGAAAAGCAAAAAGCCTGCTTTAAAAGCAGGCTTTTCAAATTTGGCTCCTCTGACTGGACTCGAACCAGTGACATACGGATTAACAGTCCGCCGTTCTACCGACTGAACTACAGAGGAATCGTGTGAACGGGGCGCATATTATCGATGCTCCCCGATGATGTCAAAGGCAGAATGCAGATTTCCGTTCGTTTGCCGATTTATTCTCCATTTCGCACATTTGTCAGGCATTCTTTCGCGGATATTTCCATAACCAGCGCCCACTTACCATGCGCCAGTAGAAAAGTGCACCGCGTACGGCCCAGTCAAGGAACATCCCCAGCCAGACCCCTACAACGCCCATTCCCAGCATAATCCCCAGCGTATAACCCGCCACGACACGGCACCCCCACATCCCGAGCATGGATACCCACATGGCAAAGCGGGCATCGCGCGCGCCTTTTAAGCCAGCGGGCAACACCCAGGATGCCGCCCAGATCGGCATAAACGCGGCGTTGAGCCAAATAAGGATCTTAACCACCTCTTTAACATCGTTTTCGTGGGTGTAGAACGAGGCCATCAGTCCGGCAAAAGGCGCGGTTCCCCAGGCAATCATTGTCAACCCAATGGTCGATAGCCAGAAGACATGCCGGAGCTGACGCTCCGCCTGTCCTATCTGCCCTTTCCCGAGCCGTTTGCCGGTGATAATCGTGGAGGCGGAACCAAGGGCGTTGCCCGGCAGGTTAATCAGCGAGGCGATGGAGAAGGCGATAAAGTTACCGGCAATAACATCCGTCCCCATACCGGCCACAAACATCTGCGTCAGCAGCTTGCCGCCGTTGAACAGCACCGACTCAATGCTGGCCGGAATACCGATGCCCATCACTTCCCAGATAATGGCAAAGTTAAACGGCCTGAAATAACTTTTCAGCGTGAGGCGCAGCGACGGGGTGATGCCCGTCATCAGCACCCCGATAATCGCTGCCGCGCCAATGTATCGCGAAATAGTAAGGCCAAGGCCAGCACCAACAAACCCCAGACCGTCCCAGGAAAAGACCCCGTAAATCAGGACACTACTGATGATAATGTTCAGGATATTCATCCCGCCGTTGATCAGCAGCGGAATTTTGGTATTGCCCGCCCCGCGTAACGCACCGCTACCAATCAGGGCAATGGCCGCCGCCGGATAGCTTAACACCGTCATTTCCAGGTATGTCAGCGCAAGGTCTTTTACCTCACTGGTCGCCTCGCCCGCGACTATATCGATAATTTCTTTGCCGTAGTAATGGATAACCGCTGCCAGAACGATCGAAAAGATGGTCATGATCATCAGCGACTGGCGTGCCGCCTCGCGCGCGCGCTTCGGATCGAGTTTACCCAGACTAAAGGCAACGACGACCGTTGTACCCAGATCGATGGCGGCAAAGAAAGACATCACCACCATGTTAAAACTGTCCGCCAGCCCTACCCCCGCCATCGCCTCTTTACCCAGCCAGCTGACCAGGAACGTACTTAGCACGCCCATCAGCAGTACGCAGGTATTCTCCAGGAAAATAGGCACCGCAAGGGGGGTGATTTCACGCCAGAACAGAACACGATAACTTTTACGTTTTGCATACCAGGGCGTGCGCATGATCGCCTGGCGTATGGGGGCAGTGACGTTCAAAATGGACCTTAGCGAGAAAAGTTGAAACTCCATTTCAAATGATGGGGGAGAAATGGCTATCCTGCAAAGTATTTCCATAAAAAAGATGTTTGGATTTACAACAAACCGACGACATAATCAGCAATCAGTCGATTTTCCCTAAGATCAGGTTTGACAAAACTTTTTTCGCCGCTAAGATAAGCCTCCACAACGATTCCTCTGTAGTTCAGTCGGTAGAACGGCGGACTGTTAATCCGTATGTCACTGGTTCGAGTCCAGTCAGAGGAGCCACATTTAGAAAAGCCTGCTTTCGAGCGGGCTTTTTGCTTTTCCGGTGAGGATAAATGGACGCACTGTTTGTTTACGGCACGCTACGCCCCGGTCACTCTAACGCGCATATTCTTGAAAACATTGGCGGTGAATGGGTCGCTGGCTTCGTATCCGGCACGTTTTACGAACGCGGCTGGGGCGCAGCAGCGGATTTCCCCGGGATTGTGCTCCACCCGGACGGACCCCGCGTCGAAGGCTATCTGTTTATCTCTGATAACCTTGCCGCACACTGGCAAATGCTGGATGAGTTTGAAGACGGCTACGACCGGGTTGAGGTCACGGTGACGACCCTTGAGGGTCAAGAGGTTAAGGCCTGGATTTATCAGCTTCAGCCGCGCTCTGCGTAATAAAAAAGGCTCTCTGTCACCAGAGAGCCTTTTTCACAATTAGCGGCGATTACTCGCTTTTTGCTTCAGCGTTTTTGATTTCGCCCATCACTTTCAGCTTCTTGGAGATGTCGCGACGCTCTTTGGACAGCTCAGCGTTTTTGATGATGTAATCATCAACGCGGTCTTCGTAGTCGCTCTTCATGCTGGCGATGATGCCCTGAATAGCTTCTACGCTCATGCCTGGCTTGATGTAGTCGCTCAGGTTGTCGAGCAGCAGAACACGTTTCTGGTTGTCACGGATCTTCTTCTCAACGTCCTGGATTTCACGCTGTAGTTTGTTTTTACGGCGGAACAGGCGGACGAATTCCAGAACATCCTGGAACGAAGGCTTGGTAGTTTCCATTTTTACACCCCTGATAATGTGAGATTCGGATTCGTTAAGGCAACCGTTGTAACAGACAGCGGCTGCGAATGACAATGAGTATATCGTTTAAATCTATCATAACCCCAATTGCTGCTGAATCGAAGCAGCAGGCGTCACATACGCCTTTTATTTGCGCAGCGCCCGACAAATTAGGTGCGATAGCAGCTCAAGCTGTCGCGCCAGTTCCATACTCAGCCAGACGTAGCCATGAATAGGCGTCTCCGCCACGTTATCGCTCTGGCGTTCATTGATTAGCTGCTTCAGCTCCGCGACGATCTCATTCAGTCGCTCGCTGTTGGCCAGTATCGGCTGCGGGTTGCCTTCATAGAGTGCATGAGCAATGGTCAATAACGTTTGCTGCGTCATCTGCTGGGTCTCTTTGAGCGTATGCGCGTTAAGCATCAGCAGATGGCTGGGACGGGAAGCCCAGTGCGCGTTAATCTGCAGTTCAAGCATGCAGACCAGATTGCGGCTGACCGTCTGTATGGCTTCAAAAATCGCTTTCTGGATATGGGTTTCTTTGCTGGCAGGTGTAATCAGGCCGCGCATTTTGACGACATCATTGAGGATCTTCTGCAGGTGTTTTTCCAGCCGTGGCCGCTCAACCAGATTTGGGGAGAAACCGGCCTGATAAACGCGGTTAAAGGCGGTGACGTAATTCGCCATCTGGATGCGCCAGTGCAGAAAGGCGCGTTGCGGCCAAATTCCCGTAAACAGCATCGCCAGCAGCGAGCCGAGTACCACATCCCCGCTTCGCCACAGCGCCGTAGTCATATCCCCGGCGGGCGCGCCGACCACCACCGCGAGCGTAATCCCAATCAGCAGCGCCTGATAGGGCCTTTTGCCCAACGCCAGCCAGCCGCAGAGGAACATGGCGGCACCGCACCATGCCAGCATGATAGGAAAGGAGATCAGCTCCAGTTTCAGGGCGATAAGCCCAAGGGCGGAGCCTAAAACGGTCCCGCCAATTCGCTCAAGCGCGCGCGGAACAACGTTTCCCCAAAAGGAGATGGGCCCCATCACGACCACCAGCGTAATCAGCGGCCACGTCCCCTCCGGAACATCCAGCAAGCGAACCAGTACAAACGTCAACACGAACGCCAGCGCGATGCGGCACCCATGCACCACGCGGTAATGTTTGTACAACCGAATTTCAAACGGCGTTAATGATTTGTCGGGACGCACACCCGCTCTCCAGCTACACGGCAAATCACAATTGTACTGTGTTTTCAGCCGGGTGGATCGCCCCCGGCTAAAAAACCCACTTTTTACAGGGTTAACCTGCTTTATGCTCTACCGCGACGAACATCTCAATGTCCCAGTAGCCATCTGCATTACCATCATTGAGATAGCGTTCGAAGCAGGGTTTTGGAGCAATCTGGTATTTATTGTCCTGCAGGAGGGAATTAAAGAACTGGTACCACGGGGTCGCAAAGTCGTAGTTCTCCACGCGCGCCGTTGCGACGGCATAATCACCAGCTGCAATTTCGGTCATTATCACCCCTTCACTGTTATCTGGAATGATAAAGTCATCGGGTACCGTGACGGCGGTGTCACAGCGCAGTTTTTCTGCCGGGACCTCATCAGGATTATCGTAGTAAACCGCCACCCACTCCAGCGGCTGAATGTGACGCCCATCCACCCACATGACCAGTTGTTCAAAGCCCTGCTTAACGGTTTTTTCCCAAGGCCCAACAAGGTGAAAACCCGCGATCTTACGTTTCTGTTGCTGCTTGATGCTGTAGTCCATGCTGCCTCCGATTATTACTGTATATTTATACACTATAAAGCAGAATGAATATTATCGGCAAACGAGGTGTGTTTATTATGTGAGCAGACTCGCAACCCTGCCAGTCTGCTCAGAAAGGTTAGATTTTGTGATGCAGATAATCACTCAGGCGAGAGAAAAGACCGCCTTTATCAACGCGTTCCAGCGTGACCAGCGGCCAGTGCGCCACCAGCTTATCGCGGTCGTACAGCTGAATTTCACCGACCCGCTGATGGGCGGCAATCGGAGCTTCCAGCTCTTTTTTATCCAGCACGTATTTGGCCTTGATGTTAGGCACTTCCGCTTTTGGCAAGGCCAGCCAGAAGTCCTGATCGGTTCCCAGGTTTACCTGTTCTTTATCACCGTACCAGATCCGCTCGGTCCCCACTTTTTTACCGCTGTGCAGGATCTGCACCGTATCAAAGTTCTGTTGTCCCCAATGGAGCAGCTTGCGCGCCTGATCTTCACGCCCCTTCGGGCTGTCTGCGCCCATTACCACGGCGATCAAGCGACGCTGACCGTCCACCGCAGAGGCAATCAGGTTAAAGCCCGCCCCGGAGGTATGCCCCGTTTTCAGACCGTCCACGTTCATGGTTTTATCCCACAGCAGGCCGTTGCGGTTCTGCTGGGTGATCCCGTTCCAGGTCAGGCTCTTCTCGCTGTACATATGGTAAAACTCTGGCTCACCGTGAATGATGGCGCGGGAGAGCACGGCCAGATCGTAAGCGGAGCTGTGCTGCCCAGGTGCATCCAGTCCGTGAACGGTTTCGAAATGGGTGTCGCGCAGGTTCAGCTTTTGCACGTAGTCATTCATCATGTTCACGAACTGCGGCTGGCCGCCCGCGACGTGATCGGCCAGCGCCACGCAGGCATCGTTACCAGAGTCGACAATCAGGCCCCGGCTGAGATCGCGTACGGAAACGCGGTCGCCCTCTTTCAGGAACATCAGAGACGATCCGTCAAAGACCGGGTTACCTTTTGCCCACGCGTCGCGACCAACCGTGACGATGTCATCCGGGCTGATGCGATGGCTGTCGATAGCGCGATCGACGACGTAGCCCGTCATCAGCTTGGTCAGGCTTGCCGGATTACGCTGTTGATGTTCGTTGCCCGCCGTTAATATCTGACCAGTAGTGTAATCCATCAGTACCCATGACCCCGCCTGGACGGCAGGTGGCTGCGGGGAGAAATCCAGCGGATCGGCAGCCAGCGCAGATGTGATACTCGAAGCAAGTAAAGAAACAGCAATAAACAGACGGCGTTTCAACGGTATATCCTCAGGTCATTAAAAATCGATGACCTTTTTACGGGAGTTCTGCTGTCGTTACCTGCCTTAATTGCAAAAAAATGTGACAGAGTGCATGTTTTTCTCTGGCGCTGTCTCGCAAATTTCACGCTTAACGGCGCATTTTATTCGGACTGCTTAGCGCGATCGTTTACCATAGCGTCGTGAATTTTTTACAGGATGATATTACTGGTGTCTGATTCTGCCGCGCGCCCAACTTTTTTGTTCCACGATTACGAAACCTTTGGCACCCATCCGGCGCTGGACAGACCGGCGCAGTTTGCTGCCATCCGTACCGATGACGAATTCAACATCATTGGCGAGCCAGAGGTCTTTTACTGCAAGCCCGCGGATGACTATCTGCCGCAGCCGGGCGCGGTGATGGTTACGGGCATTACACCGCAGGAAGCACGGGAAAAAGGCGTTAGCGAAGCGGAGTTTGCCCGCCGCATCCACGATCTGTTTACCGTTCCCAATACCTGCGTGGTCGGTTACAACAACATCCGCTTCGATGATGAAGTGACGCGCAATATCTTCTACCGCAACTTCTACGATCCCTATGCCTGGAGCTGGCAGAACCGCAATTCCCGCTGGGATTTACTCGACATTATGCGCGCCTGCTATGCCCTGCGTCCTGAAGGCATTAACTGGCCGGAGAATGAGGAAGGTCTGCCGAGTTTCAGGCTTGAACACCTGACGCGTGCCAACGGCATTGAGCACAGCAATGCCCACGACGCGATGGCGGACGTCTATGCCACCATTGCCATGGCAAAGCTGGTGAAAACCGCTCAGCCGCGTCTGTTTGAGTACCTGTTGAGCCACCGCAGCAAGCAGAAGCTGACCACGCTGATTGATGTACCGCAGATGAAACCGCTGGTACACATCTCCGGGATGTTCGGTGCCTGGCGCGGCAACACCAGTTGGGTTGCGCCGCTGGCATGGCATCCCGACAACCGTAATGCCGTTATCATGGTGGATTTGGCGGGCGATATCTCCCCGCTGCTGGAACTGGATAGCGATACGCTGCGTGAACGGCTTTACACGTCGAAAAACGAGCTCGGTGATCTGCCTGCGGTACCAGTGAAGCTGGTTCACATCAATAAATGTCCGGTGCTGGCCCAGGCCAATACGCTGCGCCCGGAAGATGCTGACAGGCTGGGTATTAATCGTCAGCACTGTCTGGATAACCTGAAGGTGCTGCGCGACAACCCGCAGGTACGGGAAAAAGTGGTCGCTATCTTTGCGGAAGCCGAGCCGTTTGTGCCGTCTGAGAACGTCGATGCACAGCTTTATAACGGTTTCTTCAGCGATGCCGATCGCGCAGCAATGAATATCGTCCTGCAAACCGAGCCGCGTAATTTACCGGCACTGGATATTACCTTTGCAGATAAGCGCATTGAAAAGCTGATGTTCAATTACCGGGCGCGAAACTATCCGGGTACCCTGGACGAAGTGGAGCAGCAACGCTGGCTTCAGCATCGACGTAACGTGTTTACGCCGGAATTCCTCAACAGCTATGCCCAGGAGCTGGAAATGCTTTACGGCCAGTATGAAGGGAATGCTGAGAAACAGGCGCTGTTGAAATCCCTGTTCCAGTACGCGCAAGAGATAGTCTGAGTGACGGGTACAAAAAAGCCGGAGACATTGTCTCCGGCTTTTTTTCGCCCGGTGGCGCTACGCTTACACGGGCCTACGGGTGTACAGGTCGGGCACCCGACATTATGTTACGCAACGTCTTCGTACTGAGGAACCGGGTTGCGGAAGCTCTTCGTAACGCAGGCCAGGTAAACCAGACCAATACCGCCCCAGATCAGACCCAGAACCATTGAGCTCTCTTCCAGGTTAATCCACAGCGCACCCACCGTCAGCGCACCACACATTGGCAGCACCAGATAGTTGAAGTGGTCTTTCAGCGTTTTATTACGCTTCTCGCGGATCCAGAACTGAGAGATCACCGAGAGGTTAACAAAAGTAAACGCCACCAGCGCACCAAAGTTAATCAGCGCAGTTGCAGTCACCAGGTCAAATTTAATGGCCATCAGTGCGATTGCGCCCACCAGCAGGACGTTCCACGCCGGGGTACGCCATTTCGGATGAACGTAGCCGAAGAAACGGGTTGGGAACACGCCGTCACGACCCATTACGTACATCAGGCGAGAAACACCTGCGTGTGCCGCCATACCGGATGCCAGTACGGTTACGCTGGAGAAGATCAGCACGCCCCACTGGAAGGTTTTCCCTGCCACATACAGCATGATTTCAGGCTGTGATGCGTCCGGCTCTTTAAAGCGAGAGATGTCCGGGAAGTACAGCTGCAGGAAGTAGGAAGCACCGATAAAGATCATGCCACCAATCAGCGCGGTCAGGAAAATCGCTCTCGGGATCACGCGCTCGGCGTCTTTGGTCTCTTCAGACAGAGAAGAGATACCGTCGAAGCCCAGGAACGAGAAGCACAGGATGGTCGCACCGGTGATCATCGGCACAACGTGCGCGCCTTCAGACCAGAACGGACGGGTGCTGGCCAGCGTACCTGCGCCTTCACCATGGGACACGCCGTAAATGATCAACCCCACGATAACCGCAACGATACCCATCTGAAGAATAACAATCAGGGTGTTGAAGTTTGCCACGGTCTTGATGCTGCGCAGGTTAGAGATGGTCATAAAGGCCACCAGCGCCACCACGAAGATCCACGACGGTACGGAAGGTACCAGCGCTTCGAAGTAAATTTTTGCCAGCAGAATGTTGATCATCGGCATGAACAGGTAGTCCAGCAGCGATGACCAGCCCACCATAAAGCCAACCGCCGGGCTAATGGATTTCTGAGCATAGGTGTAGGCAGAGCCTGCAGACGGGAAACGGCGAACCAGTTTTCCGTAGCTCAGCGCTGTAAAGAGAATAGCGACCAGCGCAAAGGCGTACGCCGTTGCAACGTGACCGTCAGTAAGGCCTGATACGATACCGAATGTATCGAACAGCGTCATCGGTTGCATATAGGCAAGGCCCATCATAACAACCGGAATCAACGTAAGCGTTTTACGTAATTCCACGCGAGAGGTGTTTGGAGTTGCGTTATGCGACATCGTTATTCTCCTTTACGGTAATAACCGCCACGTAAGCGAAAAATTGCCCCATTTCTTTCTTCCTCAGCGACAACAACTGTCGGATTTTAGTAAATATCTATCCGGTACGAAGCCCGGCCTCTTGGTTTTTAGTTTCGTTTCGTACATGCAAAAAAAAATAACCGACGCCTTTTATATCGTCGATTATTCATTTGTTTGCAGCGGCGGCATTTTGCCCCACATCGGATACAAAAGGCAATACTTTGCAACGCACCGGGTCATTTTCTTTTTGCTAACTGGCTGATTTCTCAACGCTGCCCTGAGAGTAAACGGCAGCGATAGCACTATTTGCTAAAATTTCGTCCCGCCACCAGGCGCTGGCAAGCCCGGCAGTTTGTTCGTTCCAGCCCACCCACACCGATTCGTTGCTGCTTTGCGCAAGCACCTGTTTTTCAACAAGCGCACCGCTATCAATAAAGCGCTGCGCCAGATAGCGCGGCAAATAACCGCACCCCAGGCCGCTAATTTGCAGCTCCAGCTTGGTTTTAAAATCAAACACGGTAATCGCCTCCTGCTCATCAAGCAGCTGCGAAGAGACACCACATTCAGGCCGGGAACTGTCGCCTACCACAATGGCACGGTAGTTTTTAATAATACGGCGGTTAAGGGGCTCCGGTTCATTCGCCAGCGGATGATGCGGCGCGACGGCAAAAATTTGTTCCAGGATTCCCAGTCGCGCAAAGCCAAAATCACTCAACTGGGGGGGCTCATGCAGTGCCCCAACGATGATATCCGCCCTGCCCCGCGTCAGGGCATCCCAGGAGCCGCCCAGCACACCATTAATGAAGATTAGCCGGGTCACGCTGTGGCGCTGATAGAACGCTTCGATCAGCGGCGTCAGGAGGGAAAAGGGAAAGGTATCATCCACGCCGATCACCAGTTCGTTTTCCCACCCCTGATGAAGTTTGATGGCCTGTTTTTCCAGCTCGCGAACCGTATGGAGAACGTCACGCCCCTTTTCCAGCAGCATCTGTCCTGTTCGCGTAAAACGCGCGCGGTGCCCGGAGCGATCGAGCAGCTCAATGTTCAGATCGCTTTCAAGTTTATGCACGGTATAACTGAGCGCAGAAGGCGTTTTATAAAGCTTCGCTGACGCTGCGGCGAAGCTTCCCTCTTTTTCCAGAGCATCCAGAATAATAAGAACATCCAGCAGCGGTTTCATCTTCGCCCCCTTACGGTGTGCGATCGTCTCCGCTGATGGCATTATTCCATGGGCATGACCAGCGGATCGGGATACTGATACTCAAATCCCAGTTCATGACAAATACGATTGCCATCAACAATTTTGCCTTTCCCTTCCCCTTTCGCATCGCCAAAGACTGGCGGAGCCAGCCCCAATTGACGAGCCATCAGCGGATAGAAGGTACTTCTCGATGGATGAGAGGGTGCACATATATTATAGATGTGCCCACCCTTCGGAGCCTGTAATAGCAGCTCAATTGCACCAATAACATCCTCAAGATGGACGAGATTGACGCCATGTTGTCCATCCGGAGCCGATTTTCCGGCAAAGAACCGTCCTGGATGGCGACCCGGCCCCACCAGCCCGGCCAGACGGAGAATATCGACCTGAGTGCCCGGCAGGTTATGCAGCCAGTCCTCCAGCTCTTTCAGCACGCGACCGCTCGCGGTTACCGGCTGACGTTCACTGTTTTCCTTCACCGTCCCCTCAACGTCACCGTAGACTGAGGTGGAACTGGTGAAAATGATGCGCGGGATGTGATGCGCCAGCGCGCTGTCGACAATCTCCTGCATCGCCTGCAGATAAAAAGACTCTCCCGGCCCGCTGCGACGGGCGGGTAAGGTGATAACCAGCGCATCGACATCCATCAGCGCATCCAGATCGTCAGCATCACAGACCAGTTCGGGCTCAAGGCGCAGCTCAACGCCCTCGATGCCACACATGCGTGCGGCTTCTACCCCATCCGACGTGGTTTTGCTCCCGGTCACCTGCCAGCCTTTCGCGGCTAATGACATCGCCAGCGGCATTCCTAACCATCCTAAACCGACAATCGCGACCTTTTTCATGAAAACTCTCCGCTTACACATGCTTGTATTAAGGCTACGCCAGCCCGGCAGAACACACAATTCATAGCATCAATATGAAATGATTTAATGATCACAAAAAGCCCTTGCAATCTGCCGGGTAAGTGGTTTAGGTTAAAAGACATCAGATGCATAAGCATTCAACGAGAATTTATATGACACGCGTTCCATTTAAAAACCACCATCATCACCATCATCCTGACTAGTCTTTCAGGCGATGTGTGCTGGAAGACGTTTGGATCTTCCAGTGGTGCGCGAACGCAAGAGAAAGCCCCCGGAAGATCATCTTCCGGGGGCTTTTTTTTTGGACCGCATTCAGACAGGTTAAAACAGGTTAACGAGGAATAAAGAATGTTAGATAACTCACGTTTACGCATAGCTATTCAAAAATCAGGCCGTTTGAGTGACGATTCACGCGAACTGCTGGCCCGCTGCGGGATTAAAATCAACCTGCACACCCAGCGCCTGATTGCCCTGGCTGAAAATATGCCTATCGATATTCTGCGCGTGCGTGATGACGATATTCCAGGCCTGGTGATGGACGGCGTTGTTGATCTCGGCATCATCGGTGAAAACGTGCTGGAAGAAGAGCTGCTGACCCGCCGCGCGCAGGGCGAAGACCCGCGTTACTTCACCCTGCGTCGTCTGGACTTCGGCGGCTGCCGCCTGTCGCTGGCTACGCCGGTCGATGAAGCGTGGGACGGCCCGGCAGCGCTGAACGGCAAACGTATCGCCACCTCTTACCCTCACCTGTTAAAACGTTATCTCGATCAGAAAGGCGTGCAGTTTAAGTCCTGCCTGTTGAACGGCTCTGTTGAAGTGGCACCCCGTGCTGGTCTGGCTGACGCGATTTGTGACCTGGTCTCTACCGGCGCGACGCTGGAAGCGAACGGTCTGCGCGAAGTGGAAGTTATCTACCGCTCCAAAGCCTGCCTGATTCAGCGCGATGGCGACATGGCCGATGCCAAGCAGCAGCTCATCGACAAACTGCTGACCCGTATTCAGGGCGTGATTCAGGCGCGTGAATCCAAATACATCATGATGCACGCGCCTACCGAGCGCCTGGACGAAGTGATCGCCCTGCTGCCGGGCGCGGAGCGTCCAACCATTCTGCCGCTGGCGGGCGATCAGCAGCGCGTGGCGATGCACATGGTGAGCAGCGAAACCCTGTTCTGGGAAACCATGGAAAAGCTGAAGGCGCTGGGGGCAAGCTCTATTCTGGTGCTGCCAATTGAGAAGATGATGGAGTAATGGCCATGAGCTTTAACACAATCATCGACTGGAATAACTGTAGCGACGCACAGCAGCGCGAGCTGCTGATGCGTCCGGCGATTTCCGCCTCGGAAAGCATCACCCGTACCGTGGCCGAGATCCTCAATAACGTCAAAACCCGTGGCGACGACGCGCTGCGTGAATACAGTGCGAAGTTTGATAAAACCGAGGTTGGCGCGTTAAGGGTCACCGAAGAGGAAATCGCGGCAGCGGAAAGCCGTCTGGGTGACGAGATCAAACAGGCGATGGCCGTCGCGGTGAAAAACATTGATACCTTCCACACCGCGCAGAAATTACAGACCGTCGATGTGGAAACGCTGCCCGGCGTACGCTGCCAGCAGGTGACTCGCCCGGTTGCGTCGGTCGGCCTTTATATCCCTGGCGGCTCTGCTCCGCTTTTCTCTACCGTATTAATGCTGGCGACGCCAGCGCGTATCGCCGGGTGTCAGAAAGTGGTGCTCTGCTCGCCGCCGCCGATTGCCGACGAGATCCTTTATGCCGCGAAACTGTGCGGCGTTCAGGAGGTATTTAACGTGGGCGGTGCGCAGGCCATTTCCGCGCTGGCCTTTGGCACCGAGTCCATCCCGAAGGTTGACAAGATTTTTGGCCCGGGCAATGCCTTTGTGACCGAAGCCAAGCGCCAGGTCAGCCAGCGTCTGGACGGCGCAGCCATCGACATGCCAGCCGGTCCGTCTGAAGTACTGGTGATTGCCGACAGCGGCGCGACGCCGGATTTCGTGGCGTCCGACCTGTTATCTCAGGCGGAACACGGCCCGGACTCGCAGGTCATCCTGCTGACGCCGGACGCCGATATGGCGAAACGCGTGGGCGAAGCCGTTGAGCGTCAGCTTGCAGACCTGCCGCGTGCTGAAACGGCACGCCAGGCGTTGTCCGCCAGCCGCCTGATCGTGGCGCGCGATCTGGACCAGTGTATTGCCATCTCTAATCAGTACGGTCCTGAGCACCTGATCATTCAGACCCGCAGCGCGCGCGATCTGGTCGACAGCATTACCAGCGCGGGCTCGGTGTTCCTCGGCGACTGGTCACCGGAGTCCGCGGGCGATTACGCCTCCGGCACCAACCACGTGCTGCCAACGTACGGCTATACCTCCACCTGCTCAAGTCTGGGCCTGGCGGATTTCCAGAAACGCATGACCGTGCAGGAACTCTCCCGCGAGGGGTTTGCATCACTGGCTTCCACCATTGAAACCCTGGCCGCCGCCGAGCGCCTGACCGCACACAAAAACGCCGTGACGCTGCGCGTTGCCGCCCTGAAGGAGCAAGCATGAACATTGAAGAATTAGCCCGCGAAAATGTCCGTCGACTGACTCCGTATCAGTCTGCCCGTCGCCTGGGCGGTAACGGCGACGTCTGGCTGAACGCCAACGAGTTCCCGACGGCGGTGCAGTTCGAGCTGTCGCAGCAAACGCTGAACCGCTACCCGGAGTGCCAGCCGAAGGCGGTTATCGAAAACTACGCCCAGTACGCGGGCGTGAAGCCGGAGCAGGTTCTGGTCAGCCGCGGCGCGGATGAAGGTATTGAACTGCTGATCCGCGCGTTCTGCGAGCCCGGTAAAGATGCGGTGATGTACTGTCAGCCCACTTACGGCATGTACAGCGTCAGCGCGGAAACCTTCGGCGTGGCGTGCCGCAACGTGCTGTCCCTGGAAGACTGGCAGCTCGATCTGCAGGGCATCGCCGACAACCTCGACGGCGTGAAGGTGGTCTTCGTCTGCAGCCCAAATAACCCGACCGGCCAGATTATTAACCCGCAGGATATTCGTACCCTGCTGGAGATGACCCGCGGCAAGGCGCTGGTGGTGGCGGATGAAGCCTATATTGAATTCTGCCCACAGGCGACGCTGGCAGGCTGGATTGAAGAGTACCCGCACCTGGTGGTGCTGCGCACGCTGTCGAAGGCTTTCGCCCTCGCGGGTCTGCGCTGCGGCTTTACGCTGGCCAATAAAGAGGTCATCGACCTGCTGCTGAAAGTTATCGCGCCTTACCCGCTCTCCACGCCGGTGGCCGATATTGCCGCACAGGCGCTGGCGCCGCAGGGTATCAACGCCATGCGTGAACGCGTGGCACAAATTCTGGAAGAGCGTCAGTACCTGGTGACGGCCCTGAAAGCGATCCCCTGCGTAGAGCAGGTGTTTGACTCTGAAACCAACTACATTCTGGTGCGCTTTACTGCCTCAAGCTCCGTATTTAAATCTTTGTGGGATCAGGGCATTATCTTACGAGACCAAAATAAACAACCATCCTTAAGCGGCTGCCTGCGTATTACCGTCGGCACCCGTGCAGAGAGCCAGCGCGTGATTGACGCCCTGAAAGCGGAGAAAGTATGAGTCAGAAGTATCTCTTTATCGATCGTGACGGCACCCTTATTTCGGAGCCACCTACCGATTTTCAGGTCGATCGTTTCGACAAGCTGGCTTTTGAACCCGACGTGATCCCGGTTCTGCTTAAACTGCAGAAGGCTGGCTTTAAGCTAGTGATGATCACCAATCAGGACGGGCTGGGTACAGACAGCTTCCCGCAGGCCGACTTCGACGGCCCGCACAACCTTATGATGCAGATCCTCACCTCGCAGGGCGTGGTGTTTGATGAGGTGCTGATTTGTCCGCACCTGCCAGCCGACGAGTGCGACTGCCGTAAACCGAAAGTGAAGCTGGTTGAACGTTATCTGGCGGAAGAAGCGCTCGATAAAGCCAACAGCTATGTGATTGGCGATCGCGCCACCGACATCATCCTCGCCGAAAACATGGGCATCACGGGCCTGCGTTACAGCAGCAGCGATCTCAACTGGGCGAAGATTGGCGAACAGCTGACCAAACGCGACCGCTACTCACACGTTGAGCGCAACACCAAAGAGACGCAGATTGATGTGAAGGTCTGGCTGGACCGTGAAGGCGGCAGCAAGATCCACACCGGCGTCGGATTCTTTGACCACATGCTGGACCAGATTGCGACCCATGGCGGTTTCCGCATGGAAATTACGGTAAAAGGCGACCTTTACATTGACGATCACCACACCGTGGAAGACACCGGCCTGGCGCTGGGCGAAGCCCTGAAGCTGGCGCTTGGTGACAAACGCGGCATCAACCGTTTCGGCTTCGTCCTGCCGATGGACGAGTGCCTGGCACGCTGCGCCATGGACATCTCCGGTCGCCCGCACCTGGAATATAAAGCCGATTTCACTTACCAGCGCGTGGGCGATCTCAGCACCGAAATGGTGGAGCACTTCTTCCGTTCGCTCACCTACACTATGGGCCTGACGCTGCACCTGAAAACCAAAGGCAAGAACGATCACCACCGCGTGGAAAGCCTGTTCAAAGCCTTTGGCCGTACGCTGCGCCAGGCGATCCGCGTTGAAGGTGACGCCCTTCCCTCGTCGAAAGGAGTGTTGTAATGAACGTGGTGATTCTGGATACCGGATGCGCCAACCTGAACTCCGTGAAGTCGGCGATTGCCCGCCACGGCTACGAGCCGGTGGTGAGCCGTGACCCGGACGTGGTGCTGCGCGCCGACAAACTCTTTTTACCGGGCGTGGGCACCGCGCAGGCGGCGATGGATCAGATTCGCGAACGCGAGCTGGTCGATCTGATCAAAGCCTGTACCCAACCGGTGCTCGGCATTTGCCTGGGTATGCAGATCCTGGGCCGCCGCAGCGAAGAGAGCAACGGCGTCGACCTGCTGGGCATCATTGACGAAGACGTGCCGAAAATGACCGACCACGGTTTACCGCTGCCGCACATGGGCTGGAACCGCGTCTACCCGAAGGCAGGCAACAGGCTGTTCCAGGGGATCGAAGACGGCGCGTATTTTTACTTTGTACACAGCTACGCCATGCCGGTGAACGCGAACACCATTGCCCAGTGCAACTACGGCGAGGCGTTTACCGCAGCGGTACAGAAAGATAATTTCTACGGCGTGCAGTTTCACCCGGAACGCTCTGGTGCCGCAGGCGCACAGCTGCTGAAAAACTTCCTGGAGATGTGATGATTATTCCCGCTTTAGATTTAATTGACGGCACAGTTGTTCGTCTCCACCAGGGCGATTACGGCCAGCAGCGCGACTACGGTAACGACCCGCTGCCGCGCCTGCAGGACTACGCGGCGCAGGGCGCTGAGGTGCTTCACCTGGTCGACCTGACCGGCGCGAAAGATCCGGCGAAACGCCAGATCCCTCTGCTCAAAAAGCTGGTTGCCGGCGTGGATGTCCCCGTACAGGTTGGCGGCGGCGTGCGTACGGAAGACGACGTTGCTGCCCTGCTGGACGCGGGCGTGGCGCGCGTGGTGGTCGGTTCAACCGCCGTAAAAGATCCTGAGACAGTGAAGGGCTGGTTCCGCCGCTTCGGTGCCGATGCACTGGTGCTGGCGCTGGACGTGCGGATTGATGAACAGGGTAACAAGCAGGTTGCCGTTAGCGGCTGGCAGGAAAACTCCGGCGTAACGCTGGAAGAGCTGGTCGATATTTATCTTCCCGTCGGCCTGAAGCACGTGCTGTGCACGGATATCTCACGCGACGGTACGCTGGCTGGTTCTAACGTTTCGCTGTACGAAGAGGTCTGCGCGCGCTATCCACAGGTAGCGTTCCAGTCTTCTGGCGGTATCGGTGATATCGGCGACGTGGCCGCGCTGCGCGGTACTGGTGTGCAGGGCGTGATTGTGGGACGGGCCTTACTGGAAGGCAAATTTACGGTGACGGAGGCGATTCAATGCTGGCAAAACGGATAATCCCTTGCCTGGACGTACGTGACGGCCAAGTGGTGAAAGGCGTGCAGTTCCGCAACCACGAGATCATTGGCGACATCGTTCCGCTGGCAAAACGCTATGCCGATGAAGGTGCCGATGAGCTGGTATTTTATGACATCACCGCCTCCAGCGATGGACGCGTGGTCGACAAAAGCTGGGTCGCACGCGTGGCTGAAGTCATCGACATCCCGTTCTGCGTGGCGGGCGGAATCAAATCCGCTGACGACGCGGCCAAAATTCTCTCGTTTGGCGCGGACAAAATTTCCATCAACTCCCCTGCGCTGGCCGATCCGGAACTCATCACCCGCCTGGCCGATCGCTTTGGCGTGCAGTGTATTGTGGTCGGTATCGACACCTGGTTTGACGATGCCACCGGCAAGTACCACGTTAACCAGTACACGGGCGACGAAAGCCGCACCCGCGTTACCCAGTGGGAGACGCTGGACTGGGTGCAGGAAGTGCAGAAGCGCGGCGCGGGCGAGATTGTCCTGAACATGATGAACCAGGACGGCGTGCGTAACGGCTATGACCTGGAGCAGCTGAAAAAAGTGCGCGCCGTGTGCCATGTGCCGCTGATCGCCTCCGGCGGCGCGGGCACCATGGCGCACTTCCTGGAAGCCTTCCGCGATGCGAACGTGGACGGCGCGCTGGCCGCGTCCGTGTTCCACAAACAAATTATCAATATTGGTGAGTTAAAAACGTACCTGGCCGACCAGGGCGTGGAGATTAGGGTATGTTAACAGAGCAACAACAGGCGCAGCTGGACTGGGAAAAGACTGACGGATTACTGCCGGTAGTTGTACAGCATGCTGTTTCAGGTGAAGTGCTGATGCTGGGGTATATGAACCAGGACGCGCTGGCAAAAACGCTCGACAGCGGTAAGGTGACCTTTTTCTCGCGTACCAAACAACGCCTGTGGACCAAAGGCGAAACCTCGGGTCATTTCCTGAACGTGGTCAGCATTACCCCTGACTGCGATAACGATACCCTGCTGGTGCTGGCAAACCCGATTGGGCCGACGTGCCACAAAGGGACCAGCAGTTGCTTTGGTGAGGCGAGCCACCAGTGGCTGTTCCTTTACCAGCTTGAGCAGCTTTTGGCTGAACGTAAAACGGCTGACCCTGAAAGTTCGTATACCGCGAAGCTGTACGCCAGCGGCACCAAACGCATAGCGCAGAAAGTGGGCGAAGAAGGCGTCGAGACGGCGCTGGCGGCGACGGTGCATGACCGGGAAGAGCTGACTAACGAGGCATCGGATTTGATGTACCACCTGCTGGTGCTGCTGCAGGATCAGGAGCTGGATTTAACGGCGGTGATTGAGAACTTACGTAAGCGCCACAAATAAAACTACTCAAGCGACAAGTTGTCATATTTAATTTGTCGCTTTTGTATTGATTTTCAATTCTTATTTTGTAAGGCTTGTTCTACAATAGTTTCATCTTTGCCTCTAATGCAGAGAATTTTTAAGCAAAAAGATAAGCTATCTCATGAACACGTTTGTAAACGTTCTCAGCTAGTTAAGTGTTCGAGGTCATTACCTCATCGATTCATATAGCTGACAAATTATTCGATAGCTATATTTACATCTCCCCACAATCATTTATAATGAAAAATTCAGTCTCAACCACACTTTTTTTAAGAGTTAGTCTGCACCTTATTGAGCCAAAATTCTGCGTTTACTCAGATATCCAATGCTAAGCAGCCTAATATTTCAATAATTGAGACAGGAAGGCAAGTCATTCACTACTGTTAAGAGTTTCAATCAAAAAAATTGAGTTTAGAAGGGTTAGTACTTCGAATGCAAAAAATAACACATTTAGAAGGGTTAAGAGGGCTATGCTGCTTCATAGTGGTTTTCGATCATTGTGTTACAGCCTTTAATTCTGCCTTCAGGCATACAAATGTTTCGGGGATTTGGGGAGAGATACAAAGGATAATCGCATGGTCTCCATTGAATTTAATTTATAGCGGAATCCCATCCGTATACATATTTTTCATTCTCAGTGGATTTGTGTTATCACACAAATTTAATAAACAAAAGGATATTAGCATTCTTACATCAGCAAGTATAAAAAGATACCCAAGACTAATTATTCCGATCTTTTTCGCAATGGTTATTTTATATCTAATATATCAAGTGAGCAACTATACCTTTGATACGTCCTTTCAAATGACAATCAAAGATGTTTTTATGCAATCTTTTGTTTATGTTCCTTTCGGAGGTGAACGTTTAGAGAATGGAGCAATGTGGACAATCACATATGAATTATTCGGTTCTTTTCTCGTTTTTGCGTTGTTAGCTATATTTGGTAATTTTCGCTATAAATATATAGTGTATTTAATTTGTTTTATCTTCACATTAGACACCTATTACTGTATTTTTATCTTTGGGATGACTGTGAACTCACTCCTTCATGATAATTATTCAATTACCTTGCGTAAAAAATCCTTGTCAATTATATTAATAATAGCATCATTGATATTAATGTCATTCCCATACCCTAGAACCGGAACGGAAATTGGAGGGATCTATCAATATATGATGCTTTTTTCGGATCATAATAAAACATATCAGTATCTTATAAAATTTGGTAGCATGGCTTTGTTTATTGGATTATTCAGCCTTCACGAATCAATATTATTTTTCAATAAACGCCCCCTTCAATTCATGGGAAAAATATCCTTTTCTGTATATATTTTGCATGTTCCATTCCTGATTTTCATCCTAAACTTCAAAAATGTAGTGCCAACTACATTTATCTCGATGATAGCCTTATCTTCAATGGTGTATTTCATGACAATAATAACTGCCATTTATTTCGAAAAATTCGTGGACAATGGCTCAGTAAAATATAGCAACATTCTCGCAAAAAAAATCGCATAATAAAGCGGAGCTTATGCTCCGCTTTATTTAACCTCACAGCACTCACACAATAATATAAAAGATAAAAATAATAGTGTATGAATATCACATTAAATCATGAAGATAGAATAACAAATCATTCATGATGTCTCCGTACCGCATTACGACCCAATACAGTCATTGAACCAAAAATGCCCCCCATCAATACGGCAAGAATCAGAGCAATGGATTTTTTTGGACTATCGCGACGGATAGGTAAATTCGGTTTCATCACATAACGGTAAACGTGAATGGTGTCCGGGTTCACATTCAGGTTCTGGATGTCCAGTAAGTTCTGTTTGGTCTGGTAGTACGCACCTGAGAAGACCAACGGACGGGACGCTTCGTTCTCAATCATTGACTTCAGCGCTTCGCTTCCCAGCAGGAACATAGTTTCCTGGGTTACATCCTGAGTTTGCTGAATCTGCGGTGTCGTGATTTTTGCGGCTTCAGCGTTTTTCAGGGCCTCAGTGATCTGTTTGATACGCAGATCTTTCTGCTCCTGAGACACTTTCTCCTGGTTTTCCAGGGAGTCGTTCAGAGTGGTGATCTGCTGTTTGATGTTATCCCGCAGATCAAGCGTCAGCTCTTTTGCGGTTTGCTCGTCAACCTGCTGGATGTACTGCGCAAGCTGCTTCTGAGCCGCTTCGGCAGATTCGCCCTGATAGGTTACGGTTAATGGAAATGCCTGACCCTTAACGGTAGCGTCGATGGTCAGCTTCTCTGAAATCTCCTGGTTTTCCAGCGCCTGAGCTAAAGCTGAAAATGAAGAGTTGAAGCGGCCAATAGCACGATTCTGTATATCCGACATTGAAGGGGCTGCGCCACCGTAAAGGATATTCAGCGCATTCGCGTAAGTGGCAATCTGAGCCGCATCGGGCTGGGCAATGATAGCAGATGAGGTCCATTTTTCTTTTGCTATGGTGATATAAACACCAGCCAATACGATAAAAACAGCGATAAACGCCCCAATTACCCACTTCCCACGCCACAGCTGTAGCACTAAATCAAGTAAATCAATTTGCTCCGGGTCGTTACTGCGCGTGACCAGGTTATTGTTGTTTTGCGTCATACAATCCCTAACAGATCAAAAAGGGCAAAAGAAATCATGTTCCCATAGTGTATCTGTTGCTGGCAATTTTTCTATAGGAATACGATGAGTTATATCGGAAAGATGGGTTATGTAACTGATGCGCTACGCGCTATCATAGACAAATTCTGATGCCTCAGGCATCAACAAGAACGAAGCGTTAACGAGGAAAGATATGAAATTTTTGGTAACGGGCGCAGCAGGTTTTATCGGTTCACATGTCAGCAAGCGACTACTGGACGCAGGCCATCAGGTCGTCGGTATTGATAATCTGAATGACTATTACGATCCGAACCTAAAGGTGGCACGTCTGGATCTGCTCAACTCCGATAATTTCAACTTCCACAAGCTGGATTTGTCCGACCGTGAAGGCATGGCCACCCTTTTCGTCAACGAGAGATTTGACCGTGTCATCCACCTGGCGGCTCAAGCGGGCGTACGCTATTCGCTGGAAAATCCGCTCGCCTATGCAGATGCTAACCTGGTTGGTCATCTCAACGTGCTGGAAGGTTGCCGCCATCACAAGGTTCAGCACCTCCTGTATGCCTCCTCCAGCTCCGTTTACGGTCTGAATCGTAAGATGCCGTTCTCAACTGACGACTCAGTGGATCACCCAGTTTCACTGTATGCGGCGACCAAAAAAGCCAATGAGCTGATGTCGCACACTTACTCGCATCTCTACAACCTGCCGACAACCGGGCTTCGCTTCTTTACGGTGTACGGTCCGTGGGGACGTCCGGACATGGCGCTGTTTAAGTTCACCAAAGCGATGATTGAAGGTAAGAGTATCGATGTCTACAACTACGGCAAGATGAAGCGTGACTTCACCTACATCGACGATATCGCTGAAGCGATCATCCGCCTGCAGGATGTGATCCCTCAGGCCGATGCGAACTGGACCGTCGAGACCGGTTCACCAGCGACCAGCTCCGCACCGTATCGCGTCTACAACATCGGTAACAGCTCGCCTGTCGAACTGATGGATTACATTACCGCGCTGGAAGATGCGTTAGGTAAAAAGGCAGAGAAAAACATGATGCCCATCCAGCCAGGTGACGTGCTGGAAACCAGCGCCGATACGAAGGCGTTATATGACGTGATTGGTTTTAAACCGCAGACCTCGGTAAAAGACGGAGTGAAGAACTTTGTCGACTGGTACCGTAATTTTTATAAGGTTTAATACAAAAAAACCCGGCGCATGAGCCGGGTTTTTTATGTGCGGTAGACGGGAGATTAGTCGCTACCAAACAGATCGCGGGTATAAACTTTATCCGCCACGTCTGCCAGCTCTTCCGCCATACGGTTGGAGATAATCACATCCGCTTCTTTTTTGAAAGCGTCCAGATCGCGAACCACGCGGGAGTGGAAGAACTCGTCTTCCTGCATCGCTGGTTCATAGATAATGACCTGCACGCCTTTCGCCTTAATACGCTTCATGATCCCCTGAATAGAAGAAGCACGGAAGTTATCAGAGCCGCTCTTCATAATCAGACGATAAACGCCCACCACTTTCGGCTGACGCGCAAGAATGGAATCAGAGATGAAGTCTTTACGCGTGCGGTTGGCATCGACAATCGCGGAAATCAGATTGTTTGGCACCGCCTGATAGTTTGCCAGCAGCTGCTTGGTATCTTTTGGCAGGCAATAACCGCCGTAGCCAAAGGACGGGTTGTTGTAATGGTTGCCGATACGCGGGTCGAGGCACACGCCTTCGATGATTTGGCGGGTGTTCAGGCCCAGACTCTCTGCATAGCTGTCTAGTTCGTTGAAGTAGGCCACGCGCATTGCCAGATAGGTATTAGCGAAGAGCTTGATCGCCTCGGCTTCGGTAGAGTCAGTGAACAGTACCGGAATATCTTTCTTGATTGCGCCTTCCTGGAGCAGTGCAGCAAAACGTTCCGCACGCTCAGAGCGCTCACCGATCACGATACGGGATGGGTGCAGGTTATCGTATAACGCCCTACCCTCGCGCAGAAACTCTGGCGAGAAGAAGACATTATCAATACCCAACTCTTCTTTAATCGATTTAGTAAAGCCTACCGGAATGGTCGACTTAATGATCATCACCGCTTTCGGATTGATTGCGATAACGTCCTTGATCACCGCTTCTACCGTTGAGGTGTTGAAATAGTTGGTTTTAGGATCGTAATCCGTTGGTGTGGCGATGATGACGAAATCTGCGTCGCGGTAGGCGTCTTCTTTATCCGTCGTGGCACGGAAATTCAGAGGTTTATTAGCAAGGTATTCCTGGATTTCTTTATCGACAATCGGGGATTGCTTTTGATTAAGCATATCCACTTTGGACTGAACGATATCCAACGCCACCACTTCATGGTTTTGTGCGATCAGAATGCCGTTTGATAGGCCTACATAGCCTGTTCCGGAGATAGTTATTTTCATTCGTTCAACTTCTTCAAGTTTAGGTTTCAGGAGGCGTAAGCACACCACCGCAATAAACAACTGTTGAGGTTTTTACCTCTTATGTTGAGCGGCTGTCAAGGCGAATGCCTGGCTGCAGAAATGAGAAAACGCAGTGGTTTATAGGGTGTTGAAAGACACTCGCTGGACAAAGCAAGTCCAGATGGGCTTATCCGTTATAAAAAAAGCCCGGTGAGCATCACCGGGCTTTGTTATCAGGCTGAGTTAAATCAGATTAATCCAGCCATTCGGTGTGGAACACACCTTCTTTATCGGTACGTTTATACGTATGCGCACCGAAGTAATCACGCTGTGCCTGAATCAGGTTCGCTGGCAGTACGGCAGCACGGTAGCTGTCATAGTACGCCACCGCAGCGGAGAAGGTCGGAACAGGGATACCGTTCTGCACAGCGTAAGCAACCACGTCACGCAGCGCCTGCTGGTATTCGTCAGCGATTTTCTTGAAGTACGGTGCCAGCAGCAGATTCGCGATACCGGCATTTTCAGCGTACGCATCAGTAATTTTCTGCAGGAACTGAGCGCGAATGATGCAACCAGCACGGAAGATCTTCGCGATTTCACCGTAGTTCAGATCCCAGTTGTTTTCGTCTGAAGCGGCACGCAGCTGAGAGAAGCCCTGCGCGTAAGAGACGATTTTACCGAGGTACAGAGCACGACGGACTTTCTCAACGAATTCAGCTTTGTCACCGGCTGGCTTGGCCTGAGGGCCGGACAGCACTTTTGAAGCTGCAACGCGCTGCTCTTTCAGGGAGGAAATGTAACGTGCAAACACAGATTCAGTGATCAGGGACAGAGGCTCGCCCAGATCCAGAGAGCTCTGGCTGGTCCATTTACCGGTACCTTTGTTCGCTGCTTCATCCAGAATCACATCAACCAAGTATTTACCCTCTTCATCTTTTTTAGTGAAGATATCTTTGGTGATGTCGATCAGGTAGCTGTTAAGCTCGCCTTTGTTCCACTCGGTGAAGGTCTCGGCGAGTTCTTCGTTTGAGAGGTTCAGGCCCCCCTTCAGCAGGGAGTATGCTTCGGCAATCAGCTGCATATCGCCGTATTCGATGCCGTTGTGAACCATCTTCACATAGTGGCCAGCACCGTCAGGACCGATATAGGTCACGCACGGCTCGCCGTCTTCAGCAACGGCTGCAATTTTGGTCAGGATAGGAGCGACCAGTTCGTACGCTTCTTTCTGGCCGCCAGGCATGATAGATGGACCTTTCAGTGCACCTTCTTCACCACCGGAAACGCCGGTACCGATGAAGTTAAAGCCTTCCGCAGACAGTTCACGGTTACGACGAATGGTGTCGTGGAAGAAGGTATTACCGCCATCAATGATGATGTCGCCTTTATCCAGATACGGTTTCAGGGAATCGATAGCAGCATCGGTACCTGCGCCCGCTTTCACCATTAACAGGATACGACGAGGTGTTTCCAGAGACTCAACGAACTCTTTAACCGTATAGAAAGGAACCAGTTTCTTGCCTGGATTCTCAGCGATGACTTCTTCAGTCTTATCACGGGAGCGGTTGAAAACGGAGACGGTATAACCACGGCTTTCGATGTTGAGCGCCAGGTTGCGCCCCATCACTGCCATACCGACAACGCCGATCTGTTGCTTGGACATTACATACTCCTGTCAGGTGTGGTCACCGCGACTTGTGCGCGGCTTGAATGTAGCTCTGATGTTAACCCAATTTTATCATGTGTGTGTAGGGACAATTGTGCCTAAATGAGCAATAATCACTGAATATTGCTGCATATAAAAATCAAGGTCTAAATTTATCATTATTTTTCAAAGAGAAGGAATCTCTGTATGCTTTTAAGGTAGTTAAAGCATGTGAAATTTTGCCACGCAATAAGGATAAACCAAAATATCCCACCGTCAAAAATAATGGTCTCATTTTTACAGGGATAGAATTACCATGAACTCTTAATATATAAAAATGATTGCGTAACATGAAATATCCTTTCCATGAATTTAAATCATTACCTTGGTTATTAACCAATAAGCGTGTTGCTTTAGCGCTTGGATGACAAAATATTTTATACCCATTATTTCTAGCACGAATTGAATAGTCCAGATCATCGTTGAAGATGAAAAATCTGGCATCAGGCTTGCCAATTTTATCTACAAGTTCTTTGGATATCAATGGACCTTCAAAAGGAACACCATCAATTTCTATTGGCTCATGAAAAGGCTGCCTTTCGTATAAGTCTTGAATCGTTGATCTTTTTGGGTTAATAATGAATGGATCTGATAGATCATATTTCAAAGGTGAAATTTCAGCACATGATCCATCTAGATTGAATCTCATTGGCTGCGTAATACCGTTATTATCGAATTTCACAAGATGAGAAAGGCAATCTGGTGAAGGAAGCAGATCATCATCCATCAACCATACACAATCATATTCTTTGTTTTTAATAATGTCGAAACCAAATGAAAAGCCACCTGCACCACCAAGGTTTGCCCCAGTATTAAAATAGGTCAAAGCGGCATCAGAAAATTCTTTCTGCATCTCTTGGACTAATAAATCTGTACCATCCTGACTATTATTATCGACAATAATGATCTCATTTATTGGATAGGACTGATTATGTAAGCCTTTTATTACTTTACTTAAAAAATCCTTGCGTTTATAAGTAACGACTAAAGCTATAACCTTCTTCATTTAGCTTCTAACTCCTTTTCGACAGCATTCAATGCAGAAGCTATTACCTGATGCATATCGTAATATTTGTATTCAGCCAAACGGCCGCCAAATAGAATATTGCTTAATGTTTTTGACTTTTGTTTATATTGAGAGAAAATTCTGTTATTTTTACTGTCGTTAACAGGATAATACGGCTCATCGCCATGCTTGAATTCTTTTGGATATTCTTTAGTGATTACTGTTTTAGCTTGAGTTCCAAATTCGAAATGTTTATGCTCAATAATACGGGTATAAGGGAAATAAGCATCAATATAGTTTATCACCGCATTACCCTGGAAATTATCTGTTTCCAGAACCTCATTCTGGAATTCAAGCGTGCGATATTCAAGCTCACCAAACTCAAAATCAAAGTATTTATCGATAGGCCCAGTATAAACAACTTTTGAAGCAGATTCGATCCATCTGTTTTTATCGTCAAAAAAGTCTACTTCTGTTTCAACTTCTATGCCATTAAGCAAGGATTCAATTATGCTATTATAGCCGCCAATTGGTATACCTTGATATTTATCATTAAAGTAGTTATTATCAAAAGTAAAGCGCACAGGAAGTCGCTTAATGATAAATGGAGGAAGTGTTTTACAATCTCGTCCCCATTGCTTTTCAGTATATTCTTTTATTAAAGTATTGAAGATGTCTCTACCGACTAACGAAATCGCCTGTTCTTCAAGATTTTGGGGGTCCTTCCCATCCATTTCCGCACTCTGGGAAGCAATTTTGCTTTTAGCCTCTTCAGGCTTAGTTACCCCCCATAATTGATAAAATGTATTCATATTAAAAGGCAAGTTATACATTTTACCTTTTGATATTGCAACCGGGGAATTTGTAAATCGATTAAATTCAGTAAGAGTATTAACGTAGTCCCAGATTTTTTTATCATTTGTGTGAAAGATATGCGCACCATAAGCATGGACGTTTATACCTTCGATTTCCTTACAGTATATGTTTCCACCAATATGATTTCTTTTTTCAATCACTTTAATTTTGAAACCACGTTTGTGCATCTCATGAGCAAAGACACAACCAAACAGCCCAGACCCAACAATCAGGTAATCATATTTCATTTCATTTACTCATCAATAAGAATTTAAAATAATCCAGACTAAACAATAAAGCATACGTGATGTTTTTATTTATGACGGCTTTTTTAAAATTTTGGATGAAAATTGTATACGCAAGTTGTTTTTTAAAACAGCTCTCTGTTTTCCCGATTATCATATAAAATGCACAACGAGCTTTATTCAATTGATTCGTAATTTTAATTCCCGTATCATCTCTATAAATCAATGTATATTCTTTGCTTGTTGCAATTTTACCTTTCTTGACTAATCTTAAATAAAAATCATAGTCCTGAATGGCAGGCAGTTTTTCATCAAATCCAGAAGTCTCAAGGAAATACTTTTTCCTTACAAGAATTGAAGAAGTTGAACCTGGATAGTTACATTTAAGAAGCGCTTTATATTGTTCTTTATTAGGGATAATATTTAAGCTTTTTCTGACGCTATCTTTGGCAAAGTTAGTTATTTTTTTCCCAGAGTAGGCTAATGCAACTTTATCATCGTTAAAACAGTTTATTAGCTTTTCTATATGCTCTGGCTCCCACATATCATCATCATCAAGAAAAGCAATAAATTCTGCTTCACTAAGGCTTGCGCCTTGGTTCCTGGATTGACAAGCGCCACCATTATTTTTTTTTCTATGAAATTCGATATTTGAAGAATCAGATATATTATTATTAAGCGCCATCCAAAACTGCTCATTTGTAAAGGAAGAGCAGTCATCCACAATAATTATTTTATTAATAGGATATGTTTGCAACTTGACGCTTCGTATTGAACTCATTATAAGTTCTAATCGATTAAAACAAGGGATAATTACATCCACTTTATTCCTCAGAGTCATTACTATCTCAACCTTTTTTAACAACCGTTTATAATATCTGCATATATTATTTCAAGAGATCTCGTGCATTTGTTTATATCAAAGTTTTTCTCAACAAACTCTCTGCCATTTTGACCCATTGATTTCATTAAATGTGGATCACTCAATAAGGTATCTAAATATAAAGCCAACTCATCACTATTATTTTCACCAAATCTAAAACCTGTTTCCCCGTGAACAATACCCTCCGTTGCCCCACCCAATGCAGAAGTCACGACAGGTACACCACATGCTGCAGCCTCAAGGATTACCAACCCAAACCCTTCGGAATCACCATTCTTTGCGCGAATGCTAGGCAAACAAAATACTGCTGTATTATGCAACTCCTCTATAATTTTTTCTTTTGAGCATGCGCCTAAAAATTTTGCATTTACTCCTAAAGTATGAGCCTGGTCATAAAGTTGAGGTTTCAATGGTCCATCACCAATAAATGTAATGATGTGATCAGGGAATTTATCTTTTATTTTTGAGAATGCATTTAGCAGTACATGAGCGCCTTTTTTCTCTACCAAACGTCCAATAAATAAGATTTGTTTACGGTTAACAAACTTGTTAGTTGATAATGAGAAATTTAGAAGATCTATACCAATGTATGATATTTTTATTTTATCTGAAGGTATCCCAAACTCTATTGCTTTTTCTTTAACTGCTTGTGAAACAGCAATAAACTTGACGTTCTCATATTTAGCAATTTGATTTAATTTTTCAGGGTATTTTTTTAGATGTATACCTTCTTTACCAGCTGCCCACCAATTTTTATCTATTGTTATATCATATCCATGAAGAGTAATGAGCATGGGCACGTGAATGTTTTTTAACAGCGGCCAATTTACAACAGCATCAACACCGAAATGCACATGGATTAGATCAGGTTTTATATTGTTCAACATAGCAAAGTCACAATAAGGTGAAAACCCAATAAGTTTATAAAAGTTCCTTTTAAAATTAGAGAATGTATTATACCTTTTCTCAAAGGTGACGTAATTTACATCTTTTAAATCAATACCGTCAGACAGCCTAAAGTGTCCAACCAAAATCGGAGACCATTGCTGGTATGATAATACTTGCTCTTTAATGAAAGTCTCAGAGTATGGCAATAACTTAGTCCTAAAAACAACTATTTTTTTTTGCAATGCATTCATGATCCATATACCCTATGCTTCATTTTAAAAGCATTTAAGGTTAATACTAAACCTAGAAAAATTAATAATGCCTGAGCATAGTTATAAAATGGAATAAACCACCCATGGCATATCAAAAGTAATGACATGAACCATGTTAAGTTTGTTATAGCATTATTTTTATTTAACAACTTACTCATCCGGATACAAAAAAACAATACAATCATCATTGAAAAAAAGATGATGGCTGAATATATACCATGAAAGTAAACATATCCAAACACACCGATTTGTGAAGACCAAGTTGAAACGCCATTAATACTTACGGCGGTAAAATCTTGTGCTGAAGTTATATTGGACAAATCAGTTCCAAACATGCGTAAAAAAGCTGACACAATCCAATATAAGGAAAAGAAAGAGTATGTTGATCCTGTTAGATCAAAAAGCGTTGATAACCTCTCTCCATTCTGGAGAAGATAATGTATGTTGCTTACACTTTGAAAGCGTTCAAGTGTTATGAATAAATAGCTAAAATAAATGTCCATATCAATGTTGGACATTGCGGTGAGAACTGTTTCAATTAAATTCGAGCCAGCATTGACACTTTGAACAATCGCGTCCTTGATAATCCTTACAAATGGATATAATCCTATGCCAAGTAAAGTAAATATACAAAGCTGGAAGAAATTTAACGGATTTTTTTTCCTTAAAAGATAGAGGCAAAACAATAATAATAATTGTCCTGTTTGCCCACTAACTAAAATCAATATAATATATAGAATAAAATTAATATAATATAAAAAACGAGCACTATCATATCTATAAAACAAATAGATAAGAACAAATAATGAAGGTTGGAAGAAAGAATTAAAGTAAAATATCAGTTTTGGCGCATCCTCTGCAACATCCTTACTTGCACCCAGTACACCTACACTAAAAAATATTGATGAGAACAAACCAATAGTGACTATAGCAAAAACAAGCCAATCCAGAACGATTGAATTATTTAAATTAATTGTTTTTTTGACTGGTATATTCTCAAAAATCTTAAATATAACTCTTTGTACAATCCACAAAGTTAATAATACAATTAAAAGAGATAATAACAACAATTCTGAATCTGCAGGGTATTCATACTTGAAATCCCCGCCCAACATCCCTAACACGCCAAAATATAACGCACATGATATATTCAGGAATATATATAGAGCAAATAGATATTTTCTCGTCATTGTTCTCTCAATTATCTCTAATAAGAATACCAAAACTATTTATTATGGGTAAGTTTATTTTTCATTTTGATAAACAAACGAATAACCAGCGGAAACTTGTGCATGTAATTGAAAAATTTATGCCTGAAATCTAATTGCTTATAGTGCTCATTAGCGGCTTTGAGATATTTATTAAAATCTTGATAGTTTCCAACTTTTACCGCACGAGTTGCTAATGATAAAAATATATATGCTTTTTTACGTGAAAAAGCGTTGGAGTATTCAGAAAAATCTTTTTGTGCTAAAGATAGAAATTCAATAAGTTTAAGATGTCTGTTTTTATGCGTTGTGGTTTCTTTTTGTGTTTCTGTAGACCACGAACCTAATGATGCTAATCGATATACTGAATTTATATCTGGAATATATAACCCTCCGCTAGATTTCATCCCATAAAGTTCTAAAAATAGATCGCCCACAGGTGCGTTTATAAACCAATCAGGAATAGTATCTATTAAGCTTCTATGAAACATATAAGATGCAGTCGGTGCGAATTGATTTAAACTATTTAAGACATCCTTGATGTGAAAAACTGTAGGGTTAGGCCCTTTATAAAAGGATCTTGATTCATTCAATACATTGTTATTGAGCAAATAACAGGGGTGGAATGAAAATTTAATATGTGGATTTGATTCCATAGCCTCAAGTTGCACCTGCAACTTGATATCATCAATCCAATAATCATCTCCTTCGCAAAAGGCTATATAATTCCCTTTAGCATGAGATAGTACATTCATAATATTTCCATTAGCACCTAGATTTTTACCAACGCCAACTGATTTTATTATGCTAGGGAATTCTCGCACATATTGTTCTATAATCTCTCTGGTTGCATCAGTGCTGCAATCATCAGAAATAAGTATTTCAAAGGGAAATTTTGTTTTTTGTTTTAGGAAGCTATCAATCGTTTCAGAAATATAAAGCTCTTGGTTATATGCAATGCAACAAATGCTCACTTTGATTTCATCAATCGACGTGATCCAATCTTTTTTTATTTGCTCTTCATTTATTTCTATCATTACTGATCCGATTTTATGTCCATTTTTTTTTCAAGTTCGATCATGCCCATACTTCTTTTTTTAGCTTTGTACGCGGGATTTCCTACATATATTGAAAAGGGTTCACAATCAGATTTAACAAGAGAAAGAGCACCTATTGCGGTCCCCTCCCCTATAACTACACCTGGTAATATAACGCACCCAGAACCAATGATAACATGTTTATTTATAGTAACGGAGGCATGATAAACATTTGTTAGTTCAGTGGGAACCATAGGGTTTGTCATACATTCCCCAGAATAATCATCGTTACTAGAATAAATCGAAACCCGCGACGAAATATTTGAAAAATCCATTACCGTGATTTTCCCCGCACCTATCAAAGACGAATACACCGCAATATGTATATAATTTCCGATATATACCCCCCCCTCTCCTGCGGAAATAACACAATAATCGTCTATTCGAACATTGTTCCCGATATGAATTTTTGATATACCGTAGAATGATGCTTTCGTTGATATATGAATATTTTCTCCAATGGAGGCAAATCCCATCTTTTCAATTTCTTCACGGGTCAAGATAGCCATTTCTACCCTCGAATAATATTTATAATACGCGAGAAATCTTCCTCACTTAATTCGTTGAAAATTGGTAAACACAGTACCTTATCAGAGACTGTATTTGATAAAGGTAGATTCTCAATGGCAGCTGATTCAATTCCTCTGTACATTGGCATATTACTAATCAATGGATAGAAATAGCGACGAGAAAGAATGTCATTTCGTTTTAGCTCTAGGTAAAGCTCATCCCTTGAAACACGAAATTCAGGTTCAATCAACACAGGGAAATAAGAATAGTTACTGTTTGAATGTTCTGATGGTGCAGGAACTGTAATGCCTGTGATACTCGAAAGCGCTTCACGGTAGGCCAGGTCAATTTTTTTACGCTGCTCAATTGCACTGTTGATATGCTTGAGCTGAACCAGACCAAAGGCAGCGTTGATTTCACTCATCTTACCATTGATTCCAGGCGCCGTTACGGTAAGTTCATCAGCAATTCCAAAATTCTTTAATCTGTCAATGCGCTGTTTAGTTTTGGCATCCTGACAAATAATCGCTCCGCCTTCAAAGGTGTTGAATACTTTTGTGGCATGGAAACTGAGGATAGACATATCGCCAAATCTTAAAATGCTTTGGCCTTTGTAATTAACACCAAAAGCATGAGCCGCATCGTAAATTACACGCAGACCGTAATTGTCCGCGATTTCCTGAATAGCTTCAACATCACAAGGGCTGGAATAACAGTGCACAGGCATGATAGCTGTAGTATTTGGCGTGATGGCAGCTTCGATTTTCTTTGGATCGATATTGAATGTCTTAGGATCAATATCGACAAATACCGGCTTTAACCCATTCCATAAAATAGAATGACTGGTCGCAATGAAGGAGTATGGCGTAGTAATCACTTCGCCTGAAATACGCAGTGCCTGAAGAGCTGTAATGAGTGCAATAGTAGCATTATTAAAGAGGGATATGTACTCAACCCCCAAATACTCACACAGTTCTTTTTCGAGTTGCTGATGGAAAGGACCATTATTAGTTAACCATTTATTATCCCAAATTTGTTCCAGGTAAGGAATAAACTCGCTGAGCTCAGGAAGAAAAGGTTGGGTCACTGGTATATTTTTCATTTAGCTTTCTCTATTCTTTGATAGACAACACAATCTTAAATAATTTTCTTTGCGTGAGGTAAATCAAGACTACATATATACCAGGCGCCAAAGTCAACATTGTAACGATCTGCCAAACATCATGAACCGTAATATAAATAGCAGTCATTTTAGCAAATAAACATGAGGTCATGGTAATCAACCAGATAGGCGATACTTCTTTGAATTGACGCCATACCGTTAACCCGGTTAATTTACCTGTATAATAAGTATTTAACAAAAGAGCGAAATAAGAATGAATTAACAATCCGACACACATCAGGTAAATACTGTAATTCATAGTTACTGCTATGATAAAAATACCTATGATTTTTTTTATAATTTCTAATTTCAGAAAAAGGTCGCTACGGCCTTTGACTTGTAGCACATTCAGATTAATGGCATGTATGGGATAAAGCATATACGCTAATGCAAGAACGGCGACAAGTTCCGCAGCCTCTTTCCATTGCTCACCTAAAACTAGTTGCAATAACGGTTGTGCAAGAATGGCAACCCCAGCCATTAGCGGAAAAATAAATAATGCAGCAACTTTCATTGTTAACAAATAATACTCATCCATCTTATGCTGATCACTTTGCATATGACTAAACATAGGATAGGTAACACGTTGAATAATGTTGGTCATCGTCATAGCAGGTATGCTAGATATCTGGTTGGCTTGAGTGAACTGCCCAACATTTTCCGCATTAAATCTTTTACCGATAATGATTTGGTAGAGATTATTGTAAGCTGTATCAAGTAGACCAGAAATCAATAATTTACCGCCAAAACCAAAGAGATAATCAAACGATTTTTTTGAAAAGCAAAAGACTGGAACCCAGCGTGTTATGAGATTAAGAAAAACAGCGCTAAACACTGCTGCGGTTAGCGTTTGTGCTACCAGTGCCCAAACGCCAAAACCATTCAACGCCATAATCAAAGCAACGCCTCCACCCAGAACAACCGAGCAGATCGAGGCTTTAGCTTGCGCTTTAAAGTTCATCGAGACCGTCAAAATTGTTCTAGGCACGACTGAAAAGCTGTTCGCCATCAGCGTTAAACCTATTACTTTTGTCAATAAGGCTAATTCTGGCTGTTGATAGAAATCAGCAATGTAACCTGAGCTTATATAAAGTAAAATATAGAAGCAAAAGGCTACAATGATATTAAAATAAAATGCCGTTGAATAATCTACATTACTACGGTCGGTCTTTCTTATCAGTGCAGAGCTAAATCCGCTATCAATAAAGACTTGGCCTATCGCAATAAAGATAGCTAACATCCCAATGAGACCAAAGGCTTTGGGACCTAATAGACGCGCTAAAATCAGCATCAAAATGAGCTGAACACCCTGTGAGAGTATTCTCTCAAGAGCGCTCCATTTTAGACCATTAACGGTCTTACTTTTAAGTTCAGACACTATACATTACTTAACAAGTTGTGAAAGATACTGACCATAACCATTTTTTGACATTAAGGCAGCCTGTCTCAGAACGTCTTCCTTTGCCAACCACCCGTTATTATACGCAATCTCTTCCAGACAAGCGACTTTAAAGCCCTGTCGGACTTCGATAGTTTCAACAAACTGTGCTGCCTGTAAAAGGCTTTCATGAGTGCCTGTATCCAGCCAGGCAAAACCACGACCTAGCATCTCAACAACCAGATCGCCCTTCTCGAGGTACATTTGGTTTATTGATGTTATTTCAAGTTCACCTCGTTCAGAGGGCTTAACTTTTTTTGCAAATTCAACGACTTCGTTTGTATAAAAATACAAACCTGTCACTGCATAATTACTTTTCGGTTTAACCGGTTTTTCCTCTATAGAGAGCACGTTGCGGTTTTCATCAAATTCTACTACACCAAATCGCTCAGGGTCTTTAACCTGATAACCGAAAACAGTTGCTTTTGTTGTTGCCCGAACTGCAGCCTCTTTTAATTTTGGCGAGAACCCCTGACCATAGAAAATATTGTCTCCCAAAACAAGACAAACAGAATCGTTGCCGATGAACTCTTCACCTATAATAAACGCCTGAGCAAGTCCATCAGGAGAAGGTTGAATAGCATACTGTAGCTTCAAACCGAGATTTGAACCATCGCCTAGAAGACGGATAAATCCTTCCTGGTCTTCCGGGGTGGTAATTATTAAAATATCTCTTATACCTGCAAGCATTAAAACCGATAATGGATAATAGATCATCGGTTTATCATAAATAGGTAATAACTGCTTCGAAACTCCCATAGTAATAGGATAAAGTCGGGTTCCGGAACCACCAGCTAAAATAATGCCTTTCATTTATACTAACCCCAGACGCTCACGTTGATAACTTCCATCCTGCACTCGAATGCACCATTTTTTATTATTTAGATACCATTCCACTGTCTTACGAATGCCACTTTCAAATGTTTCAGCAGGCTTCCAACCCAGCTCAGCGGCAATCTTTTGTGCGTCAATGGCATAGCGCCGATCGTGGCCAGGACGATCAGCAACATACGTTATTTGATCGCGATAGGAGCCTTCTTTCGGCACGATTTCATCCAACAGATCGCAGATGGTGTGCACCACATCCAGATTTTGCTTTTCGTTATGCCCGCCGATGTTGTAAGTCTCACCCGGTTTACCTTGGGTTACGACGGTGTACAGCGCACGCGCATGGTCTTCAACGTACAGCCAGTCACGGATCTGGTCGCCTTTACCGTAAATAGGCAACGCTTTACCGTCCAGGGCATTCAAAATTACCAGCGGGATCAGCTTCTCAGGGAAGTGATACGGGCCATAGTTATTGGAGCAGTTGGTCACAATCGTTGGGAAACCGTAGGTACGCAGCCATGCGCGAACCAGGTGATCGCTGGACGCTTTAGACGCAGAATACGGGCTGCTCGGCGCATAGGCTGTGGTTTCTGTAAACAGCGGCAGCTCTGCAGAGGCAGGGTGTTCATCAGGATGAGGTAAATCACCGTACACTTCATCCGTAGAGATGTGGTGGAAGCGAAACGCCGTTTTGGCCGCGTCATCCAGCGTCGACCAGTAAGCCCGTGCGGCTTCCAGAAGTACATAGGTACCGACAATATTGGTCTCAATAAATGCAGCAGGCCCGGTAATCGAACGGTCAACGTGACTTTCTGCCGCAAGGTGCATCACCGCATCCGGTTTGTGCTCGGCGAAAATGCGATCCATTGCCGCTTTATCGCAAATATCTGCATGTTCAAAGACATAACGATCGCTATCATTAACGTCGGTCAGTGACTCCAGGTTACCGGCATACGTCAGCTTATCCACATTGACGACTGCATCCTGGGTATTTTTAATAATATGTCGCACCACTGCTGAGCCGATAAAACCGGCACCGCCCGTAACAAGAATCTTCACGTTAGCTATTCCATCTAATGGGTATTTCGAGATATTGATGCTCTGGAAACCGATTAATAATAACGGTTTCAGAAATTTTGCACGCTACCGCCCCTGGCTTAACAGCTACCAGTGCACTGAGCGAATGTTGAATAAAGGATTTTGTGGTCTGATCACAGACAAAAAACTGGCGTTAATTGTCTTCCTAAATGGCCTCGGAAACAAGCACAAATCGTTACAAATCAGTCCACATTTGAATCAGATAACTCCATGTTATCACTAGAATTAATAACAAAAAGCGGCAGTTACCATTTTGGTTATGTTTATACATACCAAATGATAACTGCCGCTTATTCAAACAGACAGAGACGAATCAGTCTTCAGCCAGCAGCTTCTCAATGCGGCTTCTGAACTTCGCCCCTTCCTTCAGGTTACGCAGGCCGTAGTTCACAAACGCCTGCATATACCCCATTTTCTTACCGCAGTCATAGCTGTCGCCGGTCATCAGCATGGCATCTACGGACTGTTTTTTCGCCAGTTCAGCAATCGCATCGGTCAGCTGGATACGGTCCCAGGCGCCTGGCTCCGTTTTTTCCAGCTCGGCCCAGATATCGGCGTTCAGAACATAACGGCCAACGGCCATCAGGTCGGAGTCCAGGGTTTGAGGCTGATCCGGCTTTTCGATGAACTCAACAATGCGGCTCACCTGCCCTTCCGTTTCCAGCGCTTCTTTGGTCTGAATAACTGAGTACTCAGAGAGATCGCCATCCATGCGCTTCGCCAGCACCTGGCTGCGGCCCGTCTCATTGAAACGCGCCACCATTGCCGCCAGGTTGTAACGCAGCGGGTCCGCAGACGCGGTATCAATGATGATGTCCGGCAGAACGACGATGAACGGGTTATCACCCACGACCGGACGCGCGCACAGAATCGAGTGGCCCAGACCCAGCGGCTGCGCCTGGCGCACGTTCATGATGGTCACGCCTGGCGGGCAGATAGATTGAACTTCTGCCAACAGCTGACGCTTAACGCGCTGCTCAAGCAACGCTTCGAGTTCGTAAGAGGTGTCGAAGTGGTTTTCAACCGCATTCTTCGAGGAATGCGTAACCAGAACGATTTCTTTGATCCCTGCAGCAACAATCTCGTCGACGATGTACTGAATCATCGGCTTGTCGACAATCGGCAGCATCTCTTTTGGAATTGCCTTGGTGGCTGGCAGCATATGCATGCCCAGACCCGCTACCGGAATGACTGCTTTCAAATTAATCATTATATCTTCCACCTTAAAATGGTTGACGAATTATAGCTTTTAAACCTGTTTTCGCCAGTATGTTTTGCTGTAATTCTGGATTCATGTTACGCCCAGGCACCACAAATTACAGTAGTTGTAATCTGAATAGATCACATTATCCGACCAGGAATCGTCGCAAAATTGCCAGCGGGTGATTATCTACTCGGCAGAGCAAAATTCAGCCGTTCCGTATTCACAACATGCTGGTCAACCCGGTCAATATCCACCGAGCTTTGCCCCTTTTCATTGACGGCCTTAATGTTTGCCAGCGACAGCAGCGTTTCGTCCTTGGCCATAAACTTGCCCCGCACGTCCTTACGCAAATCGAATTTGATTTTCAGCGCCGGTCCCACGGCTGCTTCCTGCATCACGTTGATGTTACGCAAGAAAAGATGCTGAGGCTTGTTGTGCAGCTCAAGCGTCGCGCGCTGCATGTCAACGTTGGTGATGGCGACAAAAGAGGTCGCGTTGCCGGATGAAATTTGTATTCCGCGCAGCTTATAGGCAAGCTGCCGATTATCCAGGCGAATATCGTTGAGCTTAAAATTCTGCGGTATCGACAGGTAGTTGCCTTTAATTACGCCGTAACCGATTAACATTCCAGCACTATTGACCATGTCGACATTATCAATAACGAAATTATCACAGCCGTAAATTGCTACCGTAGCGTTATCTATTCCCGCCTTTTTGCTGAAGTCGGGAGTGATGTTTTTAGCCTTAATATTGCGAATAACAAAGTGCTTACCGTTTTCGACATGGACTAACTGACGACAATTGCTGCCCGTTATATTGGCCACCACGAAGTTCTTCACGGTCTGCTTTTCAGGGTAGTCATTATCGTAGGTACTGCCCGCAAGCCCGATGCCAATCCCCCAGTTGATTTTACCGTTGGTGCAGTTGATGTTGTCGATGACATGGTCAGAGATCAGAATGTTACGGTCGTTGATCGCCACGTTCCACTCAATCGCGTCACCCTGCAGGTGGCTAAATCTGCTGTTGGTAATGCGCGCGCCGTCCACCTGATTATGGAAGCCCTGTCGCAATATGGCGTAGTTGGCCTGGCTCACGTTGATATTATCGATGAGGAGGTTGCGCATCACCCTCGGCTTTTTGCCGCCGATGTAGATCTGCGTGACGGGGCCAAAGCCGCTCATCGCCAGACCTTTGATGACGCAATCAGAGCCACGGATATCCAGCGTGATGTTGTGCGTGCGCCCTTCTCCCTCACCGATGACTTTACTGCCTTCCTGGAGCACAAAGCGCCCGCGCCCGTTGCCTTTGAGCCCCCCCCGTATCAGGAGCGTTTTACCGTCGGGGATAAAAATCCCTGTATTGATGTTGTCACAGACGAGATCGGCGGGTACCACAACGGTGTCGGCCTCGGTAAACGCCTGCTTAAAGGCGGCGATCCAGTCGCTGTTGTTGTACTGTTTCACAGAGACCGTTCTCCCTGTGGCCGCCCGCGCGGCGCGCGGCGACAGCAGCGGCATTGCCGCCAGTACGGATAAGGAAGAGACAAAATGGCGTCGGGTAATCTTTTTCAGCATACAACCTCGGCGTTACAGCGTTTGCAGCAGGCTCGCTAACTGGCGATTAATCACCTGCTGGTTAAATTCTGTTTCGACTTTTTGTCGGGCATTTTGCAGCACCGGTACCAGCTCCTGCTGGTCGATGTCGCTGAAGGCCGCTAAGCGGTCGGCCAGGGCGAAAGCGTTGTTTTCAGGCACCAGCCAGCCGGAATACTCCGATCTGATCAGTTCCGGGATCCCGCTGTGCAGCGTAGAGACAACAGGGATGCCCACGGCCATAGCCTCCATCAGCGCGACAGGAATACCTTCCATATCACCGTCTGCACCGGTCACGGACGGCAGCAGGAAAACATCCGCCTCGTCGAGCATCGCCTTCACCTCATGGCTTGGCTTGAAGCCCGGCATCTCCACGCAGCCTTCCAGCTGGTACTGTTCGATCAGCGTGCGCAGTCGGCGCTCCCAGGGGCCGATACCTAAAATGCGATAGTGGAAATCTACTCCACGCGCTTTTAGCTGACGACAGGCTTCAATCGCGACGTGCAGCCCTTTCTTCTCGGTTAAACGCGCGACCGAGATAATCTGCAGCGGTTTCCCCGGCACCTTCACCGGGCGCTGAGTGAAGCGCTCCATATCGACGCCCATCCGCGAAACGGTGATTTTTTCGCTCGGGCAGCCCATCTTTTTCAGCCGACCAGCCCACAGTTCGCTGATGGGCAGCATCATGTCACCGCGGCGGAAAAGCTGCTGGTACTCCGGCGTATAGTGGTTCAACACCTCCCGGCTGGAGATATCGATACCGTGGAAAATGGTCGCGATTTTGCCGTCAATCACCCCCAGCTCGCGCAGCTTCGCGGCGGTCACACCCGCCGGGCCGAAGTGGGCGATAAACACATCCGCACGATACGGCCGCGCCGTTTGCCCGCAAATGGCGGAGAGGATCAGATTGCGGGATTCCGCCCCGTAACGTGACACGTTCAGCGCCCGCCACGTCGAGAGTCGATGCAGCCCGCGCAGCGTCTGGCTGGCGCGGTAGCGCAGTTTGTTCAGCCGCCCGCCCGGCTCATCCTGCAGCCAGCGGGTTTTAGCTTCCAGCCCATACTGGGTGTACGCCGCATGGGTATTTTGCGTATCGCCCTTTTGCAGGGCGACAATCTCCACGTCATATCCCATATCGATAAACGCGGTGATTTGGTTCAGTACAAAGGTCTCAGACGACAGCGGAAATTTCAGTAAGAAGAAACCAACCTTCATTTCCCCTCCCCGACGCGGTCGAGCACCGATTTCACCATGCCGATCCCTTTTTCGCGCTCGGCTTTCACCGCCACGGCCAGGCGTTCGTTAATCGCGGGCAGCTGTCCCAGCGTGTCGCCGACCATGGCACCGAGCGAACCGTCGAGAAGATGACGAATATCGACCGCCATTTCCGGCATACCGAGCTGCTGCATAATGCCCGCGGATTTGTGCTCGTAGTTGATGGCAATCGCCGGCGTGCCGAAGTTCATGGAGATAATGGCCGAGTGCAGGCGCGTGCCGACGGTGAGGTCACAGGCGGAGAGCAGTTTGCCCATCTCCAGGTCGTTCAGCTCGTCCATCACCACGTGGTAGCGCGACGGGTCGTTCACCAGGTGGCTCAGGTTGAGCGCCACCATGCGGTCATCTTTGTTGTAGCTGTCGATACCGGTACAGGTGGAGAGCGCCAGCACCTGGTAGCCGCTGTCCAGCACGCGGTTCACCACGTCGGCGAAGGCTTTCTCATACGCCGCCTGCGTGGTGCCTAAACGTTTATCAAATGGCGCCAGCTCGCGCAGGGTGATGGCGACGGTTTTCTGTTTCGCCGCCACGTCGAGCCAGTGCTGCACCGCGTAGCTTGGCTGGAAATTATCGACCTGGTGATCCACCAGCCAGGCGGTGTCCACGCCGTGCTCAACTTTTGAGGTGTCGATCTCGCTGCGCTTCATCAGGTCCAGACTTACGGACTCGCGCAGGATCAGCGCGTCGCAGTGGCCGAAGACGTAGTTTGCGAGCTGGTTAAACTGCGGATCCTGGAATGGCCCGACGCTGTGGCCGATCATAAACAGCGGCTTTTTCGCCATAAAGGTGCAGAGCGCATGCTCAAACTGCGGCACGCCGTAGAGATCGACGAAGAACGAACCGCCGACCTGAATAATGGCGTCATAGCCGGAGAGCAGACGGACAAAATCCGTAAAGCCCTGGGCAATGGCGATATTGCGCAGCTTGCCGGTGTCGGTCACGCGTGAAAGCAGCACCTGATGCTGGTAGCGACGGCGCAGGACTTTCTTCACGCGCCCCATCACGCCCGCGGCGTTATTGTGCTGTTTCATCTGGCTGTAGAGCGGGTCGCCCATTACCGGGCGATTCAGTAACCAGGATGAGCTGACCGGATAACGGCTCATCACATCCACTTCTGTCTCAGGCTCAAGGGTGTTAATTGCATCCAATAAACCGCGCAGGATGGCGCTGTCGCCACGGTTGCCGCAGGTATGGTTGCCAAGAATAAGTAATTTCATAATGGCCTCTTAAAATTAGCCTGCGCGAAGCAGCGTTTTCATTTTTTCGTTACGGCAAAACTGGCGCTTCATCTCAACCACCAGCGCATTACGCGACAGCACAATCATCACGCCGAACGCCAGTGCGCCCGCGGCGACCTGTACCGCCAGCAGCGCCGCCAGCGGCAGATGACCGCTGAGCACCACGCCCAGGCCATAGCTGACCGCAAGCGTAGGTAAGGAGAGATAAAACGGCAGCCACAGGCTCAGGATGTACTGACGGTAGCTGGAGCCCAGCACCGGCTTGATCATCACGAAGTAGCTCAGCACGGTGTTGATAATTTGTACCAGCAGGAACCCGAGCGTGACGCCGATAGCGCCCGCCATGTGTCCGCCCACGATAATTGCCGGAATAAACAGGAAGGTTTTAAACACGTTGAACTTAAAGCTGATATCCACGCGCGCTTTTGCCATCAGCAGGGAACCAATCGGATTTCCCACGGAGCGCAGCAGCCCTACCACGCACAGCAGCTGCAGGATCGGGATGATGCCGTTCCACTTCTCACCAAACACCAGCGGCACGAAGTTGCTGGACACCACCATCAGCCCCAGCAGCACCGGGAAGTTAATGATCCCCACCACGGAAAGCAGCTTGTAGAAGTTAACGCGCAGCTTCTCTGTGTCGTCCTGAATCTTGGCAAACGCCGGGAACAGGACGCGGGTGATAATCGGGTTCAGCTTCATCGGCGGCACCACCGCGACGTTGTAGGCCAGGTTGTAGCCCCCCGCCACGCTCGCGCCCAGAATGCGCGCCAGCACCAGCGTCGAGAGGTTGGTATTGACGTAGTTGATAATGCTGTCCGCCGTCAGCCACGCGCCAAAGCGCAGATTGGACGACACGGACGCGAGAGAGAAATGCAGCCCCGGACGGTAAATCTTGCGGCCAAAGTAGCCGAACAGCAGCGTGCGCACGGCAGAGTTAACCAGGTAACCGAGGATGGCGGTCATCGCCAGCGGCCAGAAATGGGCGCTCACCACGGTGAAGGTAAAGCCCGCCAGCACCGCGCTGGTTTCAATCATGCCGATCTTGTTGAATTCCAGCTCTTTTTGCATCAGCGCGCGGAACTGCTGCCCGTGTGGGATCACCACAAAGGCAAACGACAGCGTGCGCATCAGCGGCGCCAGATCCGGGTTGTGCAGCACGCGGGCGATGGTATCGCTCAGCAGGAAGACCAGTACGAACACGGAGATCCCCAGCCCAACGTTCAGCCAGTAGAGCGTGGTCAGCTCCAGATGGCTGATCTCTTTGCGCTGGATAATCGAGTTGGCGATACCAAAGTCAGACAGCGTATCGGCCAGCGCGATAATCACCAGCGAGACGGTCAGCAGACCGAACTGGTGGTTATCGATAATGCGCGCCAGCACCGTCATCTGCACCAGCCCAAGGCCGATGATGACGATGGTGGCCATGGCCGACCACTTGGCGCCGCTGATGGTTTTTTCACGTAAGCTCATCTTAGTACGCCGCTTTGTTCACGAAACCTTTGAAGATGGTCAGAAAAACAATCTTGATATCGAACCAGAGGCTCCACTCGCGGATGTACTCCAGATCGAACTCGATGCGTTTTTCCATTTTTTCCAGCGTGTCGGTCTCGCCGCGCCAGCCGTTGATCTGCGCCCAGCCGGTGATGCCTGGCTTCACCTTGTGGCGCAGCATGTAGCCTTCAATCAGCGAGCGGTACTGCTCGTTATGGGCTACCGCGTGAGGACGCGGGCCAACAATCGACATGCCGCCGGTGAAGACGTTAATGAACTGCGGCAGCTCGTCCAGCGAGGTCCGGCGCAGGAAGTTACCCACGCGGGTCACGCGCGGATCGTTCTGCGTTGCCTGGGTCACCACCCTGTCGTTTTCCATCACCTTCATGGAGCGGAATTTCCACACCATGATCGGCTTGCCGTCCATGCCGTAGCGCGTCTGGCGGAAGATAATCGGACCGGGTGAACTGATTTTCACCGCCAGCGCAATGCAGCACAGCACAGGCGAAATCAGCAGCAGGATCAGCGAAGAGAGAACAATATCTTCCACGCGCTTGAGCACGCGGTTAATGCCGGAGAGCGGCGTATCGTACAGCGGCACAACCGGTACGCCGTTCACTTCTTCAATGCGGGAATGGAGGATGTTGAAGGTAAAGACGTCCGGGATCAGGATCACCGAGCACGTGGTATCCGCCAGCTCGCGCATCAGTTTCTTGATGCGGGATTCGTCTTTCATCTGCATGGCGATATAGACGTTGTGGATCTTCCCTGCTTTCGCGTCGTCGATAAGCTGATCGTAGTTGCCGGCCCACTCAGACGGGACGCCGCCCGGCTTCGCGTCGTGATAAATCCCCACCACTTCAAAACCTAACCACGGCTCTTTGCGGAAGCTGTCGAGCAGCACCTGACCGACGGGCAAATCCCCTGCTACGGCCACATAGCGTCTGTTGTAACCCCGATTGCGCAGCCAGCCCGCACCGAAGCGGATCAGCGAACGGCAGACCACCATGCCCACGCTGGTCAACAGGTACCAGCAGAGATAGGTCACGAGTCGGTTATCAAAATCATGGCTGAACGCCACCAGCCCGGCGCTGAAAATCAGGCTTAAGGTCCAGTTTTGCAGCAGCAGCATCAGCTCGGTGGTGATTTTCACCCCACGCCACGAGCGGTAAAAATCGGTCATCCCGCCGATCATCTGAAACACGACCAGCGCAATCAATGCCATCAGCAGATGCATATATAAGAACGGTTGCCCGCTAATCCGACACACCGCCCACAATCCGCCGACCATGATGGTGATATCAGAAAAACGCTGCACCATAGAGATTAACGATGCATTCGTTCTCGCTCGTTCGCGTTTTTTTAGATTCGTCATCGTTGTTCCTTTAGTTCAAAACCTTACCCCTCACCCTACCCCTCTCCCCACAGGGGAGAGGGGACTTGAACACCCTCTCCCCTATGGGGAGAGGGCTGGGGTGAGGGGCAAATATTACTGATTCAACAGCGCCAGAATGTCCTTCGTTCGGGCTTCCATCAGCGCCGTGTCGGCACGGGATTCCACGTTCAGGCGCACCACCGGCTCGGTATTGGACGAGCGCAGGTTGAAGCGCCACTGCGGGAACGCCATGCTGATGCCGTCGGTACGGTCAATTTCCAGCGCGTGGATGGCAAAGTGCTGTTCCACGCGGGCAATCGCGTCGGCTGGCTGCGCCAGCTTGCTGTTGATCTCCCCGCTCGCCGGGAAGGCCGCCATGCGGTCGCGCACCAGCTCGCCCAGGGTCTGTCCTTTCAGGCACAGCAGCTCGGTCACCAGCAGCCACGGGATCATCCCGCTGTCGCAGTAGGCAAAATCACGGAAGTAGTGGTGAGCGCTCATCTCGCCGCCATAAATAGCGTCTTCTTCACGCATGCGCTCTTTGATAAAGGCGTGGCCGGTTTTGGACATCACCGGCGTACCGCCTGCCGCGGACACCACGTCGACGGTGTTCCAGGAAAGGCGCGGGTCGTGAATGATTTTCGCGCCCGGGTTTTTCTCGAGGAAGGCTTCCGCCAGCAGGCCAACGATGTAATAGCCCTCGATGAACTGCCCTTTCTCGTCGAACAGGAAGCAGCGGTCGAAGTCGCCGTCAAAGGCGATACCCATATCCGCGCCGTGCTCAATCACCGCGTTGCGGGTGTCGTCGCGGCACTCCGGCAGCAGCGGGTTAGGAATACCGTTCGGGAAGTTGCCGTCCGGGGTGTTATGCACTTTGATGAAGGTGACCGGCACGTTCAGCGCCTTAAAGCGGGCTTCCAGTGCATCCACCACCGGACCTGCCGCACCGTTACCGGAGTTGATGACCAGCTTCAGCGGCTTCAGGTTTGCCACGTTGATGTAGCCCAGCAGGTGGTCGATGTACTCTTTTTGCAAATTGATCTGCTTGTAGCTGCCGCGCTTCGCGTCGTTCACCGGCGGGAAGTCGTTGGCTTCCGCCAGACGCTGCACGTCGCGCAGGCCGGTATCGCCGCTGATCGGACGCGCGCCCTTGCGCACCAGCTTCATGCCGTTGTAGTCCATCGGGTTGTGGCTGGCGGTCACTTCGATACCGCCGTCCACGCCAAGGTGGAAAGTGGCAAAATAGATCTCTTCAGTGCCGGAAAGGCCGATGTCCAGCACGTCCACGCCCGCGTCCTGCAGCCCTTTCGCCAGAGCCAGCTTCAGGGACTCGCTGGTCAGGCGTACGTCGCCGCCCAGCACGATGGTTTGCGGCTTTAAATATTCGCCGTACGCGCGGCCAATGCGCCACGCAATGTCTTCATTCAGCTCTTCGCCCAGCTTGCCGCGAATATCGTAGGCTTTAAAACAGGTTAACTTTTCCATGATGACCCCTTTTTCAGGCAACAGTTGGCCCTGACCAATTAATGGCCAAATTCTTTTTTTTCATTCGTAGGCCCGGCAAGCGCAGCGCCACCGGGCAGGAAGCAAAGGCGCTACACCCGTCCGTAACGGTCCTGGAAGCGAACGATATCGTCCTCCTCCAGATACGAACCGGAGCGCACTTCAATTAAGTCGAGCGGAATTTTCCCGGGGTTCTCCAGACAGTGCGTGGCCCCCAGCGGAATGTAGATGGATTCGTTTTCGCCCAGCAGTTTAATTTCGCCGTCGATGGTGACTTTTGCGGTTCCCGCAACCACCACCCAGTGCTCGGCGCGATGGTGGTGCATCTGTACGGACAGCCCTTCACCCGGCTTCACGGTAATACGCTTCACCTGATAGCGGTCGCCGGAGTCGATGGAGTCATACTTGCCCCACGGACGGTAGACTTCACGGTGAATGTGGTGCTCGTGACGACCATCGGCCTTGATCTGTTCAACCACTTTTTTAACGTCCTGCACGGCGTTACGGTCGGCAATCAGCACCGCATCTTTGGTCTGCACGACCACCAGATCCTTCACCCCAACCGTGGTGACAAGGCCGGATTCGGCGTAAACGTAGCTGTTTTCCGTTTTGTGGCTAATCACATCACCGTGATGGACGTTACCCTCCGGGGTATGCGCGCTGATCTCCCACAGGGATGACCAGGACCCCACATCGCTCCAGCCCGCGTCCATCGGAACCACGACGGCATCCGCCGTGCGCTCCATGACCGCGTAGTCAATGGACTCCTCCGGGCAGGCGAGGAAGGATTGCTCGTCAACGCGAATAAAGTCGAGGTCAGGATCCACCACCGCCATCGCTTTCTCGCAGGCGCTCAGGATGTCCGGACGGTATTTTTCCAGCTCTTCCAGGTAGCGTCCGGCGCGGAACAGGAACATGCCGCTGTTCCAGTAATATTCCCCGCTGGCCACGTAGGCCTGCGCGGTTTCCAGATTCGGTTTTTCGACGAACTGCGCCACGTCAAACGCCACGCTGTCGCCTTCGCCCGGCGTTACGCTGCCGCGACGGATGTAGCCATAGCCGGTTTCCGGCAGGTCCGGCACGATGCCGAAGGTCACCAGCTTGCCGCTTTCCGCGTAAGGAATGGCCGCACGCACCGCGTCGCGGAACGCCTCTTCCTGCTGAATGACGTGGTCAGCCGCCAGCACCAGCATCAGCGGGTCGCAGTTCGGGCTGCTGCGTTTTGCCGCCAGCGCCGCCAGGGCGATCGCAGGGGCGGTGTTACGACCGGCAGGCTCCAGAATGATGTTTTCTGTGAGTTTGTTCAGCTGGCGCAGCTGCTCGGCAACGATAAAACGGTGCTGTTCGTTACAAATAACGACCGGACTTTCACACTCCACGCCGTGCAGACGGTTGACCGTCGTCTGCAGCATGGTGAGGTCCCCTTTCAGGCAGAGGAACTGTTTTGGATAGAGCACGCGGGACAGCGGCCACAACCGGCTACCAGAGCCACCTGCCATCACAACCGGATACAACGTGGTTTGACTCATGATTTATCCCCGTATATCTGCAATAAATTGGCTCAGCACGTTCTCTTTTTCGAGCGTGCGTTCGGCATATTCACGTGCCACCGTGTTCTTTTTTGGCATGGCGAGTGCCTGCTCAATACCGGCCACCAGCGCGGGAACGGATTCCGGCTCCACGCAAACGGCAATGCCGGGATAGCTGTTACACAGCTGGCCTAATTCTGTTTCGGCTTCTGCCGTAATCACCGCGTTGCCGCCCACCGCCAGAATGTTGGTCAGCTTGGACGGCAGCACCGCGTCCGCCGCGCCGCGCTTTTGCACGACCAGATGGCAGTCGCCCATCTTCAGCAGGGCTGGCAGCGCCTCGTAAGACTGAAGCGGGAAAAATTTCACGTTGGTCAGGCCGCGTTCGAGGGCCATCTTCTCCAGCCGCGCTTTCCCGCCGCCCTGCCCGACAATCACAAACATCCACGGATGTTCGCTAAGCTGCTGGGCCGCTTCAATCACGCTCTCCAGCCCCTGCTTTTCGCCGATGTTGCCGGAGTAAAGAATGATTTTTTGATCATCCGGCAAACCGAGCTGGGCGCGGAGCGCCTGAGCGTCTTGCTCTGTCACATCGCGAAAACGCGCCACTTCGGACCAGTTCGGGAAGAAAATGACTTTCTCCGCCGGGACGCCCTTCTCCTGCGCCTTGTTCATCATCGAGCGCGATATGGTCGAGACGTAGTCCACGTTGTGCAGCCCGCTGCGTTCAAAGGCGCTGGCGAGCTTCGCCACCTTACCGCCCTCGCCCTTGCCTGCCATTCCCAGGCCGAGCATGGCGTCTACTTCATAATCCTGAATGTGCAGCAGGGTGCGCGCGCCGGAAAGTTTGCCCAGCAGGCGCATGCCCGGCGTGCAAAACAGCGTCGGCACCACGCCGATAATGCGATCCGGCTTCCAGCGACGCTGCGCCATCAGCGGGAAAAAACTGCTCAGGGCAAAGCTGCCCAGATGAATTAAACGTTTCAGCGTCGAAGGCTGTTTCGGCACGTAGAGCGGGCAGCGCCACACGGTCGCTGCGCCCTCTTCGCGACGATAGCGCCAGCTTGAGTAGCGCTCGCCCACCTTCCACTCCGGGTAGTACGGCGGCGCGGTAATGACCCGCACGTCATGTCCCTGGCTCGCCATCCACTCGACCATCTCGCCGGTATATTTCCCGATGCCGGTTAATTCCGGCGAGTAGTTGATTCCATACACAAGGATCTTCATAAACCCGGCACCTCGGCCTGACGTTCTGCGAGGAAGTACGCTCGACTGTTATCGTGAACGTTATCGCTCGCCAGCAGCGCCTCAGGCGTCTGCCAGCGGTAGTCGTCATGCTGAGAATCAGGCAGACGCAGGTCTGCCTCACTCACCTTCAGGCGGAACCCCAGCACGATGTAGTGCGTGGAGAACCCGGTGCCTGAAAAGTTATCGTCATAGAAGTGCTGCCAGACCCCGTAAAACTGGCCTGCCGCCATCGGCAGCTGCAGGCCCAGCTCCGCCAGAGTGAGACGCTCAAACGCATCGGTGAGCCGCTCATCCTTCTGCACGCGCCCGCCGGGCACGAACCAAAAGCCCTGTGCAGGACGATTGGTTCGTTTCCCCAGCAAGAACTCGCCGCGTTCGTTCTCCACGATCAGATCAATTGAGATCAGCGGAGTGGAACGCACTACCGTGGCAAAATCTTCCTGACTTAAAAACATCGTTACCCCCGGAAGCGGTGCTGGTTTTCCAGGAACCACTGGTAGGTGCTGGCCAGCCCCTGCTCCAGTGACACCTCGTGATACCAGCCCAGCTGGTGCAGGCGGGTCACGTCCAGCAGCTTGCGCGGCGTGCCGTCCGGCTTGGTGGCGTCAAACACCACGCGGCCTTTGTAGCCCACCACCTGCGCGATAGTCTGCGCCAGCTCGCGGATGGTGCAGTCCACGCCGGTACCGACGTTGATGTGCGACAGCATCGGCTCGGTGTTCTCCTGCCACACCTCGCGATCCAGCTCCATCACGTGAATGCTGGCCGCAGCCATGTCGTCCACGTGCAGGAACTCGCGCATTGGCGTACCGCTGCCCCACACCACCACATCCGGCGCGTTCTCGGCGGTCGCCTCGTGGAAGCGGCGCAGCAGCGCCGGGATCACGTGCGAGTTGCTCGGGTGGAAGTTGTCGTGCGGTCCGTACAGGTTGGTCGGCATCACCGAGCGATAGTCGCGGTTATACTGACGGTTGTAGGACTCACACAGCTTGATCCCGGCAATTTTGGCAATCGCGTACGGCTCGTTGGTGGCTTCCAGCGTGCCCTGCAGCAGTTCGCTCTCGGCGATCGGCTGCTTCGCCATTTTCGGGTAGATACAGGACGAGCCGAGGAACAGCAGCTTATTCACGTTGTGCAGGTGCGCCGCGTGAATGATGTTGCTCTCGATCATCATGTTCTCGTAGATGAAATCCGCCGGGTAAGTGTTGTTGGCAACAATGCCGCCCACTTTCGCCGCCGCCAGATACACCTGGTCAATGCGTTCGTTAGCAAAGAAGTCCTGCACCGCACGGCTGTCGAGCAGGTTCAGCTCGTCGCGCGTGCGGACAATCACGTCGACGTCGCCGCGCTGCTCGAGCTGGCGAACAATCGCGGAACCCACCATTCCGCGATGACCGGCGACAAAAATACGTTGTTTTGTCATTCTCAGGACTCCAGCGCGATGGCAACCTCGTAGCCATGAGACTTGAGCAGGGAGTGTTTTTTCGCTGCTTCAAGATCTTTGGCTACCATCTCGGAAACCATCTCCTGCAGAGTGATTTCTGGTTTCCAGCCCAGCTTCTCGTGCGCTTTGGTTGGGTCGCCCAGCAGGGTTTCCACTTCAGCAGGACGGAAGTAGCGCGGGTCAACCTGCACAATCACGTCGCCTGGCTTCACGCCCGGCGCGTCGTGGCCGGTCACGGAAACCACGATACCTTTCTCTTCCACGCCGGTACCTTCGAAGCGCAGTTTGATGCCCAGCTGTGCTGCGGCCATTTCAACGAACTGACGCACGGAGTACTGCACGCCGGTCGCGATCACGAAGTCTTCTGGCTGTTCCTGCTGCAGCATCATCCACTGCATTTTCACGTAGTCTTTCGCATGGCCCCAGTCACGCAGGGAGTCCATGTTGCCGAGGTGCAGGCAAGATTCCAGACCCTGAGCGATGTTGGCGATCGCGCGAGTGATTTTGCGGGTCACGAAGGTTTCGCCGCGACGCGGGGATTCGTGGTTGAACAGAATGCCGTTACAGGCGTACATGCCATAGGATTCACGGTAGTTTACGGTGATCCAGTAGGCGTACAGCTTAGCGACCGCATACGGAGAGCGCGGGTAGAACGGCGTGGTCTCTTTCTGTGGAATTTCCTGCACCAGGCCGTACAGCTCGGAGGTGGACGCCTGGTAGAAACGGGTTTTCTTCTCAAGGCCGAGGAAGCGAATGGCTTCCAGCAGACGCAGGGTACCCATGGCGTCAACGTCGGCGGTGTATTCCGGGGATTCGAAGGAGACCGCTACGTGGCTCATCGCGCCCAGGTTGTAGACTTCATCCGGCTGTACTTCCTGCAGGATACGGGTCAGGTTGGAGGTATCGGTCAGGTCGCCGTAGTGCAGGTGGAATTTCGGGTTCGCCGCGTGAGGATCCTGATAAATATGATCCACACGTTCGGTGTTGAACGAAGAGGCACGACGTTTAATACCGTGAACTTCATAACCTTTTTCCAGCAGGAACTCTGCCAGGTAAGAACCATCCTGCCCGGTAACGCCGGTGATGAGAGCGACTTTAGACATGTTTATATTCCTCTACTTATGAATTTAATCAGTTTCAACGCGTTCGCGTATCACCACTGCGGGGTTGCCACGGCAAACTTTATTTGCCGGTAGCGATTTAAAAACGCTGCTGCGGGCACCAACAACTGTGCCATCGCCAACAGAAACACCAGGTGCAACAAAGACATCTGTTGCCAGCCAGCATTTTTCACCAATCACAATTGGCGAAGCGGTAATATCAAAATGCTGACTCATAAAATCATGGCTGCCGGTGCACAAATAACACTTCTGCGACACCACCGAATTTGCGCCAATCGTAATCTCGCCCAGGGTATATAACACCGCGTCATCCCCTACCCAGGCGTAATCCCCAAGCGTTAATTTCCAGGGATAGGTAATTTTCACCGAGGGGCGAATCACTACGTTTTTTCCGATTTTTGCGCCAAAGAGACGCAATAAAAAGGCTCGCCAGCGGTACAGTATTTGCGGAGACCAGGCAAATAATGTTGCCTGAACCGCCCACCACAACTGCACTTTAATACCGTTCCCGCCCCGAAAGCCTTTCGGCACGGAGAATCCGTTAAGTTCCTGCATTAGGCTTCCTTATATTTCAGGCTTTGTTATATAAGGCTTTCGCTTTACCTGTCGTTTTCAGGCGTAAAAAATAAGACAACTCCGCCCAGAACCCCGGTACGCGTAATATTTTACGCTGTACGTTTTTTGCATCCTGGCACAATTCCAGATTATTTGAGGTTGACACACCGCCCATGGAAAATTCAGATACCAGCCCTTTAATTCGACGGAATGGATAACCTGATTTGTACAAGCTGGCAGTCAGTGCATAATCTGAAGACACTTTATACTGCAAATCGTAAGGCTGTTTTTTCAGACCCTCAACCGGGAAGAAAATGGCCTGATGGCTGGCCGGCAGGCTGTGGTAGATATACCAGCCCGGCTTGGCGCTGCGCAGCACTTTATTTCCATCACCAAAATCGAGCAGCGCATCGCCAATATACATGGCGTCCTCTTTCTGGCGGGCGAGCTGACGGGCAAACAGGGCCACGTCGTCATGGAACACATCGCCAGAATTGAGGAAGATGGCGTAACGCCCCTGCGCCATCGCGATGCCTTTATTCATCGCGTCGTAAATGCCTTTATCTTTCTCGCTGATGTAACGTAAGTTGAACTCACCGTTGAGTTTTTCCAGAAACTCAGCCGTACCGTCGTTCGAACCGCCATCAACCACGATCCACTCAAAGGTGAGGCTTGGATCGCGCGCCAGGTTGCGCAGCGAGCGCCAGGTTTTTACCACCCCTTCGTAGTTACGAAAGGCGACAGTAATGACGCTAAGAAACATAAATCACCTCATTTCGTCATACGCGCGTAATATTGAGCGCTTTGCGCAAAATAAACGGGCAGACAATCAAGAAAGCATATTCCGGGCTAAATATTGACCCCGTAAAGAACAACGATACTGGCGTAAAAAGATAAAGCTGTACGCGAAAGTTTTGGTTATCACCAAACGCGTTAATCATCATTTTAAAAACTTTAAACAGATACCAGATCGTCAACAGTACGGCGAACCACGAAAAATAAATAATTAACAGATACAGACCATTGTCTATGGTTTTACCGACATCCGCACCGTTAAAGATTCCGAATGATGCAACATATTCGTAAAGTGAGCCGAATCTTACTACCCCATCAATATGGGTTAAGGAATAACCCACCATCACCAGTGGCCCGATGATGCGATAATAGGACGAAGATCCTTCCGTTCCCAAATCTCCCAGACGTTCTGAGATGTATGGGAAGGCAAATATCACGCCAACCATAAATACCGTCAGGGAGATAATCGCCAGCGGCAGTTTTTTCTTAATCGCATCTTTGTTCAGGTACTGGAACGCCCACTCCAGGAGGTAAAACAGGATAAATGTCATTACCCCTGAGAACGATCCAGACAGAACAATTCCTGCAAGAATCATAGCATCGGTTTTGGGGGTTTTGATACCAAACTGTTTGATGCTGAGCCAAATTGAGATTAATGCCAGAGCAAAGAAAGCCGGTTCAAAATAGAGCGCTGTAGTACGCTTCCCACCAAACTTAATGAAGTTCAGGACATAGCTGTTACTGTATATGAGATATTTCGAAATTATCTCCATCAGGCTGCTGCCGCCGGTCAAAATAATTTGCGCCATTTCCATCGCGGCAAGCATAACAATGACCCCGACGACAATATAAAAGAACCTAAGGATTTTCTTATAATTGTGCGGAGAAATAGTTTTAAAGCGAATACTCCACACCATGCCAATAATGATAACGATATAAACAAACAGCATGGTTGAGGTAACGTATTTGCTGGCATCCAGCGACTGGCCAAAGATGTAGTTAAACGCGGTCAGACCCACCCCGAGCCCTAAGGCTATCATCAGCTTCTTGAGGCTGATTTTCTCAACGTAGAGTAAAAGCAGAACGGGCAAGAAGGTGACGATGGTAATCGGGAAGCTCTCTCCCAGCTGGGCAATTTTGACGTTGACCAGCAGGTAGATCAGCGGCAGCAGCAGATAACTACAGATTCTGATAGAACGAGACATACTCCTCCAGCATCTGTTGTCCACTGTAGGCCTTGCGGCTGCGGTTGCGGAACGATTCCAGGTCAGTGCCAAAAACGGCCTGCGCAATCGCGGCCTTCGGCAGCTGCACCAGCGGCAGCACCTCCTGCTCCGCGAAGGTTTTCCCGCCGGATTTCTCCAGCACTTCGCGCGCGGCGTCGCTGTGGGTGGCAATGACGGGCACGCCAATAGAGAGCGCTTCGCAGAGGATCAGCGGATAGTTGTCCACGCGGGAGCTGAACACCAGCGCATCCATCCCGTTCAGGGCGCTCATCAGCTTGCGCTTGTCGGTTTCAAATCCGTGGTTCACCACGTTCGCCCCTTCAAACGGGGAAAACTTGCCGAAGGTATGCAGTTCAACCTTGTCGCCGAGCGCCATGATGTCGCGCACCAGCTGCTGGTTGGTTTTGCCGTCGTAGCGCAGATCGTGCGCAACAACGGCAATTTTCGGTTTGCCGGGCGTTTCGGCTACCGGCGTCAGTTCCGCCAGGATCTCTTCCGTCGCCACGTCGATACCGTTGTTGATGATCTTGCAGCGCCCTGCCCCGTACAGGCTGTTGAAGGCATCCGCCACGTGCTGGCTTGGGGAGATAAAGGTGCAGCCGAGCGAGAGCATGTCGCGGAACAGTTGACGCTTGCCCTCAACCAGCTGATGCGCGCGATCCACCTTCACCGGCGGGTAATTGCTCAGCGTCGGGCATTTCTGGCAGTTATCTTTCCAGCCTTCGCAGCCGTCGGTAAAGGCGCAGCGTCCGGTCACGCTCCAGTGATCATGCAGCGTCCAGACGAATCGGGTGTCCGGCTTATGCGCTTTCACCTTCTCGCAAAACGCCACCACCTCTTCCAGATTTAGCCAGTAGCTGTGCAGAACGTGAAAATGCAGCACAACCGGACCGGTCGTGCGCGTCACGGTGCGGTAAAGGTTGTTCAGGTTGCCAAACAGGTCGCGGTTAAACAGGCGGAACAACGCGATGTTGGCAATGGAGGTCAGACGCGGGGTCTGCTTCAGCACCTGAGGATAGTTATCATGGCTGACGCTTTTCTTGCCGCCCTTGCCGTAGCCGTAAACAAAACGCGACTGTAATCCTTTTTGCAGCGCGCGCTGGTGCAGATCCAGCGCCACGCCTGCCGCCCCGCCTTCTGCGAGGCGTACGTTAAATTGCAGAATGTTCATTTAATCACCTTCACGCGGGCTTTCTCTCCCACCACCAGGGCATTGTCCGGAATGCTGTCCAGCACCACGCTACCGGCGCCAATAGTGACGTTGTTGCCGATCGTGATGTCACCGATGATGACCACGTTGGCGCCCAGCTCGACGTTATTGCCTATCACCGGACAGGCCAGGCTCTCTGGGCCACGGTTGCCGATGGTGACCGCGTGGCGAATAGTGAAATCATCTCCCGCCACGACGAACTTGTTGATCACCACGGCATACCCGTGGTGGATGGTGAAGCGTCGGCCAATGGTGGCAGCGGCCTGAATTTCATAGCCAAAAAAGCATTCGGTAATGATGCGGTACAGCACCAGCACGGGTGCCGCCCAGATATTGTTTAAAACGTTTTTCTTGCGCCACACCGAGCAAAAGTGCGCGATGCGGTACGCCAGAACCATGCAGCACGGGCGCAGGCTCCAGCTGTTAGCGCGGCAATCTTCCAGAAACATTATTTCCCCCGAAGCCCGTCGGCCAGACGCTTGCCGTTACGCACGGAAAGCAACGTCAGCAGCGTGCGCCAGTTCATGCGCTTATTGCGGATCTGATACAGGGTAAAGAGCTGATACTTCCGGCTGGCACGGTCAAACTTGTCCTTATGCTTGCGGTAGAAGTGGAAGTAGCCCGAGAACTTTTTCGGCGACGAGGTGATTTGCATCTCCCCGTGGTTGATGTGCAGGATCTGCGTGGCCTCTTCTACCTTCCACGGCTCGCCGTACTCCACCACCATGCGCAGAAAAATATCGTAATCCTGCGCGGCCTTCAGTTCGGTATCGAACAGGCACTCTTTGAAGCGCCATGCCCAGGTAAAGACCTGATTACCGATAATGTTGCGCTTGTAGAACAGGCGGCGGGAGTACGGTGATTTCGGGTACAGCGGCAGGCTGGCCGGCTGCGAGTACACTTCGCCCTGGCAAACGTAGTCGTTGGCATACAGAAACGCGTGCGTCACCAGCTGCGCTTTATGAGAGAGAAAGATGGACAGACGGTTTGGCGTCCATTCGTCATCGTCGTCAATCCCGGTCAGATACTGCCCTTTCGCCTGCATAATCGCCTGATTACGCACCGCACACGCGCCGGAGTTAATGGCGTTATGCGTATAGACCACCCGCGGGTCGTTGAGGTCAGTCACAAACTTTTGCAGCTGTTCATACGAAGAAGAGCAGTCATCAACAATGATCAGCTCCCAGTTATCGTAATCCTGTCGCAGGACGGATTTGATTGCGCGGATCGCCAGCTGCTGACGATTCCATGTCGGCATATAGATTGAAACTAAAGGGCGTTGTGTGGTCATCTTTTCCCCTCACCCCGGCCCTCTCCCCAAAGGGGAGAGGGTGAAAGGCAGCCAGTGGTTATCATTACGTTTGTCCCCCAAATCCAGCACCGAACAGTCCCCTCTCCCCTTTGGGGAGAGGGTTAGGGTGAGGGGTGTGGGGTGTGTTTTGTTATTTACTGTCAGATTTATATTCGTACTCGTAATACCCGTAATCCTGGTACCCGGTCGCGCGGCGGAAGATGGAGTTCAGGATCACCCCTTTCACCTCAATGCCGTTCTGCTCGAAGCGGCTCAGGCTGGTTTCCACCTCTTTCAGGGTGTTCACCGCGTAGCGCGCCACCATCAGCGTGGTGCCTGCATGACGGCCCACCACGGCGGCATCGGTCACGGCCAGAATTGGCGGGGTATCGATCAGCACCAGGTCGTAATGCTTACTCGCCCACTCCACCAGTTCGGTGAAGCGTTCGCTCATCAGCAGCTCGGACGGGTTCGGCGGCACCTGACCACGTGGGATCAGGTCAAATTTCGGGATAGAGGTCGGTTTCGCGCTCTCGCTAATCTCCCCTTTGCCGAGCAGGATTTCCGACAGGCCGTTAACGTTGTTGGTGCCCAGCAGCTCATGGGTGTAGCCCTTACGCATATCGCAGTCGATCAGCAGCACGCGCTTGTTGGTCTGGCTTACCACCGCCGCCAGGTTGGCACAGACGAAGGTTTTACCGATTGACGGGCTAACGCCGGTCATCATCAGGACGTTGTTTTTCGCCTGCATCATGGCGAAGTGAAGGCTGGTACGCAGGCTGCGCACCGCTTCAATCGCGAGGTCAGTCGGGTTACCCACGGCCAGCAGCTGGCTCTGTTTGTAGCGCTTAACCCCTTTGATGGTCTTGACGCTGTCACGCGACTTTTGCCATTCGGAGAGCGGGATGCTGGCATACACGTTGATGCCGTGCTCTTCCAGCACCTGCGGGCTTTCGATACCGCGGTTGAACAGCGAGCGCAGCAGCACACCCACGATAGAGAGCATCAGGCCGAGAATAATGCTGCCGAGAATAATCAGCGCTTTCTTCGGCTTCAGCACGCCGGGCTGCGTGATGGCAGGGTCGACGATACGTACATCACCCACCGTACTGGCTTCGGTGATCTTCAGCTCCTGCTGTTTGTTCAGCAATTGCATATAGACCTGCTGACCGGATTCCACATCGCGGGTCAGACGCACAATTTCCTGCTGCGTCTTCGGCATGGCGGTCACGCGGTTGTTCAGCTTGGCCTTCTCTTCTTCCAGCGTCTGGCGTTTTTCCAGCAGCGTGCGGTAAGCCGGGTGACGTTTGGTGTAGAGCTTGGAGATTTCCGCCTCTTTGAAGGTCAGTTCATTGAGCTGCGCATCAATGTTCACCATCGAATCAAGAACGGATTTCGCCTCCAGCGGCAGGTCCACGGAGTCTTTGTCCTGACGATAGGCATTCAGCTTGTTCTCTGCGGCATCCAGACGGGAGCGCACTTCCGGCAGCTGTTTGGCAAGGAAGGCCAGGCTTTTTGCGGCTTCCGCAGATTTACGCTCGACGTTCTGCTCAAGGTAGTTGCGGGTAATGCTGTTCAGGATATCGCGGATTTTGTCCTTATCTTCACCGGTAAAGGTCATGCTCAGGACGCCGGTGTCCTTCCCGTTTTCGGTAACGGTGAGGTTGTTTTGCAGGTTATTGATCATCCCCAGCGTGGAGAATTTGGTGACGGTAAACTCACCGCCTTCCTGCGCGTGGATTGCGCTCACCATCATGCTGACGCCGTCTTTGGTCAACATCTGCCCCACTTCACCGCGCGCGCTCAGGCCCGCGTCGCTGGTCAGCTGATACTGCTTCGGACCAAGCACCGTCAGGGTAAAGGTCTGATCGCCCGCCCCTTTTGGCAGCACGAAGTCCGTCACCTTGACGGTGTCATTGCTGCGCCCCATCAGGCGATCCCAGCCCGCCCCGAATATCGGGAAGGTATTTTTGGTGACGGAGATATCCAGCCCGAGGTCGTGCACCGTTTTGCCCAGTACCAGACGCGACTGGATCAGCTGAATTTCAGCGTCAGATGCGGGCGGTTTGTTCGCCAGCGCAGAGCCGATATCCTGAACCAGCGAGTTACCGGTGTTCTGTTCAATCTGCACCAGCGCGTCTGCGCTGTAGATTGGCGTCGCGAACAGCGTATAAATAATCGCCGCCACGGCAAACACGGCGGTGATCCCTATCACCCACCACTTCGCTTCAACAACGGTGCCGACCAGGCGACCAATATCGATTTCATCACTGCCCGAAGTCGGGGCGGCAGAAGGTTTTGTTTTTTCTGTCATTGTTATCCCTGCTGAGCTTTCAGTGCCTGCGCCCACTGACGGGCAGACTGGTCAAGTAAGGTGTATACCGCCTCAAATGCCTCACGGCTCTTGCGATACGGATCGGGGATTTCACGCTCGCCATCCCAGTGACCAAACAGCATCACCTTGCCGCGCATTTCCGGTGCGATCTCGCACAGCGCGTGAATGTGGCGTCTTTCCATCGTGAGGATCAGGTCATATTCCCGGCACATCCGGCCTGAGACCTGACGGGCAACATGCCCGTCGAGGGAGAGGTTATGAGCCTGTGCAACGCTCGTCGCACGCTCGTCGGCCCCTTTGCCCACCAGCGCGCCAAGCCCTGCGGACTCAACCGTTAACGCAGGCTCGTACTGCTTCAGCAGCCGCTCCGCCGTAGGGGAACGGCAAATGTTCCCCACGCATACCACCAGAATTTTGTTAAACATCGCGGATTACCAGGTATGAATGTCGCGCGCCGTATCCGTCATGTAGCGAACGCCACTGATGGTTGGCAGCAACTGGTTGATCAGGCGGTTCCAGCGAGCAACCGGCGCGGTGGTAACATAGACCACATCGTATGGCTGGAGGCGGAACTCCGTTGCCATCACCAGCGACGTCGCATCAGACATATCCAGCTGGTAGATGTTGGCGATCTTGCCTTTCGTACCCTCGCCTTTCAGCGGACGGATAACGAAAATACCGCTGGCGTTCGACGAGGTCAGGTCGATGCCTTCCGCGTTGCCCAGCGCTTCGGTCAGGGTCATACCACTGAAGTCCATCTTGAGGGTGCTCTGTTTCTTCACTTCACCCATCACGAACACTTTCAGATCGTCGTTGCGTGGCACGTACAGAATGTCACCCGGATAGAGCAGTCGGTTCTGCGTCAGGTCGCCGTTTTGCATCAGCGCCTGCAGCGAAATGCGCTGCTCTTTGCCTTCGTGGGTCAGGACAACGTTGCGCCAGTCGGCACCGTCGGTTAAGCCGCCTGCGGCGTTGATGGCATCCAGAACCGTCAGCGGGACGTTAGTGATGGCCTGCTGGCCGGATTTGTTGACCTGGCCAGAGATATAGGCTTTCTGCGAGCGGAAGGCGGCGATATTAACGTCCACCTGCGGGTCAGCGATGTACTGCGCTAAGCGGCCGGTAATATCACTACGGATCTCGGCCAACGTCTTGCCAGCCACATGCACTTTGCCGATGTACGGATAGAACATCGTGCCGTCAGACTGAACCCAGTTACCGGTGTCGCTTGAGCTGCGGTACTGGCCCGCTGGGGTCGTCAGTTCCGGGTGGTCCCATACGGTCACGTTGATCACGTCACCCGGTCCTACGCGGTACTGGTAAGAGGCGATTTCCTGGTCCAGCGACATATTCGGCTGGGCAACATTAGGACGCGGACGTAATTGTTCCACCAGACGTGGGGTCAATGGATAAACATTCACCATTTTGTCGAGGTCAAAATCGGCGTCCTGCTGTTTGATCACATCCTTGCCCATAGTTGACATATTGCTGCCGGGAAAGACCGTGCAACCACTCATCAAGGTCACAGACACCAATAATGGCATCAATTTCATTTTGGATTTCATCATTGATTATTTATCACTTTGGCAGAGTAATTATCCTGTGCAATTTAAATAAGCGCGGGTCGTTTTGGCATTCAGAATGCAGTTAAGCAATTAGAAATATAACTGGCATCAGTCCTAAAAAAAGCTTATTCATCCATTGGCTATTGACAGAATAATCGAGGCTGATTCACACGCTTTCAGGCACGCTACCGCCCTTGGCTTTCAGTTACCAATCCACTGACTAAACAATGTGTTATGGATAGACACCCTCTTAAACAAGGTCTTATGGGGAATATTTCAGCCACGTTAAATAGCCCGCTGGCAATGAATTGCCACACCATAAGAACGAAACAAAAATAGCAACAAAGAAATTTAACATTTGATGCTGGGAGAATTGTTGCAGCTAACCTAATAGCAGGCAAGGAGACAACCCTCCTAATATCTGTTTTTAAGATTAATATTAAGAGCAAAGTTTTGAGGTTTTAGGATTTTCTTTATATTGACAAAATATGAGTTAAAACCATTTATTGCGATATATCCTAAATGTGACCCATTGTAATTAAATCTTCTCCATTACCTTATTTACACGGCTCATTTTTCCACTCGTTTTATCCTGTCTTCTATTAAGAGAAATCTCAGCCTGGCATTGCAATTTCGGTCAGCTTTATCCATGATCGAAGTGTGACATTGCTCATATAACTGAAGGTATTGCTATTACTATGGAATGGATTGCCGATCCATCAATCTGGGCCGGGCTGGTTACGCTGGTCGTCATCGAATTAGTGCTCGGTATTGATAATCTGGTCTTTATCGCCATCCTCGCCGAAAAGCTGCCTCCCGCGCAGCGCGACCGTGCGCGCGTCACGGGTTTGCTGCTGGCGATGGTGATGCGTTTGCTGCTGCTGGCCTCAATCTCCTGGCTGGTTACCCTCACCACACCGCTGTTTACGCTCTACGGCCTGAGCTTCAGCGCGCGTGACCTGATCATGCTCTTTGGCGGGCTGTTCCTTCTTTTCAAAGCCACGGTCGAACTCAATGAGCGGCTCGAAGGCAAAGACAGCGATAGCCCCACACAGCGGCGCGGCGCGAAATTCTGGCCGGTGGTGGCGCAGATTGTGGTGCTCGACGCCGTTTTCTCCCTGGATTCCGTCATCACCGCCGTCGGCATGGTCGATCACCTTGCGGTGATGATGGCCGCCGTGATCGTCGCCATCACGCTGATGGTGATGGCAAGTAAAGCGCTCACGCGGTTTGTGAACAGCCATCCGACTATCGTGATCCTGTGCCTGAGCTTCCTGCTGATGATTGGTTTCAGCCTGGTCGCGGACGGATTCGGTTTCCACATTCCAAAAGGCTACCTTTACGCGGCGATTGGCTTCTCGGTCATGATCGAATCGCTAAACCAGCTGGCAATCTTTAACCGTCGCCGCTTTCTCTCTGCAAATCAGACGCTGCGCCAGCGCACCGCCGATACGGTAATGCGCCTGCTGAGCGGGCGAAAAGAGGATGCCGAGCTGGATGCCGAATCCTCTGCGATGCTGGCCGATCACAGCGACGGGCAGATCTTCGATCCGCAGGAACGGCGCATGATTGAGCGGGTGCTTAACCTGAACCAGCGCTCCGTCAGCAGCATCATGACCTCGCGTCACGATATCGAGCACATTGACCTGACTGCGCCGGAAGAGCAAATTCGCGCCCTGCTGGATAAAAACCAGCACACCCGGGTCGTGGTCACGGGCGGTGAAGAGGAAGAGGAGCTGCTGGGCGTGGTGCACGTGATTGACCTGCTACAGCAGCAGCTGCACGGCGAGCCGCTTAATCTGCGCGTGCTGGTACGCCAGCCGCTGGTGTTCCCGGAAGGCCTGCCCTTGCTCTCCGCGCTTGAGCAGTTCCGTAACGCTCGCACCCACTTCGCCTTTGTGGTGGATGAGTTCGGGTCCGTCGAGGGGTTGGTGACGCTCAGCGACGTGATGGAAACCATCGCCGGTAATCTGCCGAATGAGGTGGATGAAATCGATGCGCGCCATGACATTCAGAAAAACGCAGACGGTACGTGGACGGCTAACGGTCATATGCCGCTGGAGGACCTGGTGCAGTTTGTGCCGTTGCCGCTGGATGAGAAACGGGAGTATCACACCATTGCGGGTCTGCTGATGGAGTATTTACAGCGTATCCCGCAGCCGGGGGAAGAAGTTCAGGTGGGTGAGTACATGATTAAAACGCTTCAGGTTGAAAGCCACCGCGTGCAGAAGGTACAGCTGATACCACTACGCAGTGTGGATGAGATGGATTTTGAGGTATAAAAAAGCCGGGTGGCGCTTCGCTTACCCGGCCTACGGTGTCCGGTTTTTTGTAGGCCGGGTAAGGCGCAGCCGCCACCCGGCACCACCGACATCAAAGCTTATCTAACAGCTTCTTCACGTCCTTGCCGGTTTGGGAATCTTTATTGCGGTCCGCCCAGCTGTTCAGCCGACGTTTTGCTTCGTCCTGCAGATGCTTACGCAGGATCTGATCGACCTGCAGGCTATAATTCAGCGCCTGCCATTTACCGTAAACGTTCAGCGGGATCGGCGTCTGTTTCAGGAAATCGATAAGCTCGCCTTCGCCTTCCCATCCGGAAAGCACACGGACGTTAAACCGCGTATCCGCCGTCTCTTGCACTAAATCCAGCTTGCCCTCACCCGTCAACGACAGCAAAGAAGAGGTTCCCTGCATCTCGTCCAGGGACAGCTTTCCGTTATCCAGGGTCAGCGCACTGGTAAAGCTGTCGAGACGCGTTGCGCTATCGTAGTTTTCCTGCGCTTTGACATTGCTGCTGCGCTCTACCGCCTGTTGCACCAGCTGCTGGAAGTTGAGACCTTCCATTCGGGTGTCTTTCAGCTCAACGTGCGCCTGGCCCTGCCAGTCGCGGCGAAATGCCTCCGCGTCAATCTTCGTGCCGGAGAAATCCCCCGCCAGCGTCAGTTGCCCCGTGAGGTCAATCGGATAGTTGAAGGCTTTGAGGATGTTGCCGATCTCAATGTTTTCAAGACGCGGCTGGAACTCAGCGCTGGCCACGTCTTTGCGCACGTCCAGCGTCCCCGGCAGCGACATGTGCCCTGCCCCCATCTTGCCGCTGAGTTCAGATATCACCAGCAGGCCATTATGGTTGAACATCTGGCTGCTGACGTCGGTGAAATCAATGCCGCGCCAGCGTACGCTGTTGGCTTTCAGCAGTATGTCGGCGGTAAATCCGCGCAGACCGTTGTAATTGGGCTGATCGAGGTTTGAGGAGATCACCGGACGCGGCTTCGCGGCCTGGCTTTGCCCTGTCTGCGCGACGTCGCCGTCAGCCGCAGCGTTCGGCTGCGGTGGCAGCAGGTTTTCCAGGTTCAGCTTGTCGAACTGCAGGTCAAAAACCCATTTCGGTTTTTCAGCAAGCGAGACGCTCGCCTGCCCTTTCAGGGTACTGTCGTTGGCCTGCAAATTGAGAGAGTTCAGCTCCAGCTGCTTGTTTTCTTCATGCCAGACGGCCTGCAGCGTGCCCTGCCCGGTAATCCCTGCCGTCGGCAAGTCAGCACCCGTCAGTTGCCAGTTCAGCTGCTGGACATCCGCCGTCAGACGATGGGGATAGTCCGACGCGTTCACGTTAGCGTTCATGGAGAGGTTCAAATCGCGCTGATCGCGGTTGACCCGTCCGGAGAACTCGACGGTGGCGATATGGTTGGCGTCCTGCTCCATCTTGAGGTTGATGTTGCGCACGGTAACCTGCTCGTCACCTTCATGCTGGAAGACCAGCACACTGTCGGCCACTTTAAGGTTACCAATATCGAACGACCAGCCGGTATCAGACGGCTCATCCGGCAAGGTATTTTCGCGTGGCGCGACGGGGGCATCCGCTTTGCGAACAGCCTCAGTTTGAGGAGTAAGCTGGATCACTGCCCCTTTCAGCATCACCTGGTCAACCTGAAGCTGATGCGAGAAGAGCGGGAACAAAGCCACATCAAGACGCATATTGTCTGCCGACACCAGCGGCTGAGACGCCCCTGGCGCGGTTAACGACATACGACCCGAGAGAATGCTGAGTTGCGGCCAGACGTGCCAGCGCAGCGGCCCGTCCAGCTTCAGTTCATACCCGCTGCGTGCTTCGACCTGCCGCACCATATAAGCACGGAAATCATTGGGGTTAACCAGCAGCACCAACGCAGAAAGGCCAGCCACCAGTACCACCAGCAAAATCATCAGCGTTGTAAGAACTCTTCTCATGGCATCCTCAGTGAACGAACAATCAGTCTTTATCAATACGACTGGCAACCGCACCCTGCTGGTCGCGATATTTTGCGTCCTGACGGCGGTTGTAAGGACGATCTGCCGGGCCTGTCAGCGGCTCAAAGCTCAGCGCGCCAATCATCATGCCCGGGCGCAGCGCCAGAGGCAATTTACCGGCGTTGAAGAACTCCAGCACGATGCGGCCAGACCAGCCGGGATCGATACGGTGAGCGGTAACGTGCACCATCAGACCCAGACGCGCCAGCGAAGAGCGGCCATCCAGCCAGCCCACCAGATCGGCAGGCAGCGTCACCGACTCAAAGGTCACTGCCAGCGCCAGCTCACCGGGATGCAGATAAAACGCCTCGCCCTCATCAAGAACGATTTCGTCACTCATCACGCGATCGAGCGCGGCGCTGACTTCATCTTTCGGCCCGCTGAGATCGATAAACGGTGCCGTGTGGCCGCTGAAGGTGCGGAATTTATTCCCCAGGCGCACGTCAACGGTGACACCGTTAATGCGTTCTACCGGCGGACGCGGGGTGATAGACAGGCGGCCTTCATCCAGCCAGGCTTCTATATCGCGGTCACAAAGACGCATGGCACTTTCTCCTTTCGTGCATCGTGCCCCGCAACCGTATGGTCACAGGGCAAAGCAGGTTATCTCTGAACGGTACACAATTCGCGCGGCTTATTCAAAAAACTGGCTAATTTTCGCTTTCAAGATATCAATAGCAATACGGTTTTTACCGCCACGAGGCACGATAATATCGGCGTATTGCTTTGATGGCTCGATAAATTGCAGGAACATTGGACGCACGGTTTTCTGGTATTGCGCCATGACGGAGTCCATGGAACGACCGCGTTCGTTAACGTCGCGCTTGATGCGGCGCATCAGACAGATATCCAGCGGCGTATCGACGAAAATGGAGAAATTCATCGACTCGCGCAAACGCGCATCCGTCAGCAGCAGGATGCCTTCAAGGATAATGACTTTTTTCGGTTCAATGTGGACCGTTTCCTGCGTGCGGGTGTGTTCTACATAACTGTAGACCGGCAGCTCAATGGCCGTACCGTTTTTAAGTGACTGAAGATGCTGGAACAACAAGCTGTGATCCATCGCACTGGGGTGGTCGTAGTTGGTTTTGACGCGCTCTTCCATCGAAAGATGGGATTGGTCTTTGTAATAGCTGTCTTCGGGAATGACGCCGATGTGCTCATCACCGACTTGTTCACGCAATTCGCGATAAAGCGTACTGGCAATTAGACTCTTACCTGAAGCCGATGCGCCGGCGATGCCTATGATGACGCACTGATGAGACTTATCAGTCATAAATTTAGCGACCTGATTAACCTGGATGTTAAGGAAGGACGACGCCGTAGCGTCAAACGCGGCAATTATAGGGATTTCGCGGGCGTGATACCAGTCGAAAGCGCAGGTTATGCGAGACTGTTTGAAAAGTGTCTTTTTACTCCCTGAGTGAAATTTTAATGCCTGCTTTTTCGGCACTCACCCGGAATTTTTCCCGGAGTAACTATTTAATAAGTCTATGATGTCAAAATCTGAGCAGTCAGCATATGATTTGTAAATTGTTTGTACTAGCATAAACGAAATTAATCCTTTCACGCGCCCGGACCTCGCTCCTGACGGCATGGCGTCTCTGGATAGAGCGGTAATGAATAAACAATACCAACGGGTTTTGGTTACCACCCCACATCCTTTATTACGACTTGTCTGCCTGGGCCTGGTCACCTTCATTTTTACCCTATTTTCACTCGAGCTGACCCGCTTTGGTACGCTGCTGGCACCGCTGTGGTTCCCGACGTCCATCATGATGGTGGCCTTTTATCGCCACGCGGGGAAAATGTGGCCGGGTATTGCGCTGGCCTGTTCGTTCGGCAACATTCTGGCCTCGTGGATGCTGTTCTCATGGGGATCCCTCAACTTCGTCTATACCTTTGTGAATATTATCGAGGCGTGCGTTGGGGCGTTACTGTTACGCAAACTGCTCCCCTGGTACAACCCGCTGCAGAACCTTAACGACTGGATCCGCCTGGCCGTGGGCAGTGCATTGATCCCGCCTCTTGTGGGCGGGGTACTGGTTTATTTACTGATACCGAACGCTGACCCCCTGCGTAATTTCCTCACCTGGGTGTTGTCGGAGTCCATCGGCGCGCTGGCGCTGGTGCCATTAGGGCTGCTATTTAAACCGCACTACCTGCTGCGTCACCGTAACCCGAAACTGCTGCTGGAAACGCTGGTGACGACGGTGATAACGCTGGTTCTCTGTTGGGCGGCGATCACCTGGCTCCCGTGGCCTTTCACCTGCGTCATCGTTCTGCTGATGTGGAGCGCCGTTCGCCTGCCGCGGATGGAGGCCTACCTGGTATTTTTAGCCACTATCATGATGGTCTCCCTGATGATGGCGAGAAACCCGGCGTCCATAACGCCGCAGAATGTCATCGTCGCGTTCAACGCGCCCTGGCTCCCCTTCCTGATGATGCTGCTGCCCGCCAACGTCATGACCATGGTGATGTACGCGTTTCGCGCCGAACGCAAGCACATCACCGAAAGCGAAGAGCGTTTTCGTAATGCCATGGAGTATTCCGCCATCGGTATGGCGCTGGTGGGGATCGAAGGCCAGTGGCTGCAGGCCAACAAAGCGCTATGCAATTTCCTTGGCTATAGCCAGACGGAGCTTCAGTCCCTCACCTTCCAGCAGTTGACCTGGCCGGAGGATTTGAACACCGACCTGGAGCAGCTTGAGCAGCTGGTAAGCGGCGAAATTAATACCTACACGCTGGAGAAACGCTATTACACCCGTAACGGCGAGGTTGTCTGGGCACTACTCGCCGTCTCTGTCGTCCGTCATGCTGACGGCACGCCGCTCTATTTTATCGCTCAGATTGAAGATATTAACGACCTGAAACAAACCGAGTGGGTCAACAAACGCCTGATGGAGCGCATTACGCTCGCCAACGAAGCGGGCGGGATTGGCATCTGGGAGTGGGATCTGGAGCCGGATATCATCAGCTGGGACAAGCGGATGTTCGAGCTTTACGAAATCCCGCCGCACATCAAACCGACCTGGCAGCTCTGGCATGACGCCATGGTGCCAGAAGACCGGGAGCACGCCGAACAGGTGCTGCGCGATTCATTAATCGCAAGACTGCCGTTTAAGCTGGAATTCCGCATTCGGGTAAAGGACGGCATTCGCCACATTCGTTCGCTGGCGAATCGGGTGCTGAACAAACAGGGCGAGGTGGAACGCCTGCTTGGCATCAATATGGACATGACCGAGGTGAAGCAGCTTAACGAGGCGCTGTTCCAGGAAAAAGAGCGCCTGCATATTACGCTCGACTCCATCGGCGAAGCGGTGATCTGTACCGACATCGACATGAACGTCACCTTTATGAACCCGGTCGCCGAGAAGATGAGCGGCTGGCCGCAAGCCGAGGCCATCGGGCAACCGATACTGCGCGTGCTGCACATTACCTTTGGCGAGAACGGGCCGTTGATGGAGAACATCCACAGCGGCGATATGTCACGGTCAGATATCGAACAGGACGTGGTGCTCAACTGCCGCAACGGCGGGAGCTTCGACATTCACTACAGCATCACCCCATTAAGTACCCTGGACGGACACAATATTGGCTCCGTACTGGTGATCCAGGATGTAACCGAGTCGCGCAAAATGCTGCGCCAGCTGAGCTATAGCGCCTCCCATGATGCGCTAACCCGGCTCGCAAACCGCGTCAGTTTCGAGAACCATCTCAAACGCCTGCTGCAAACGGTGCAGGAGACGCACCAGCGTCATGCGCTGGTGTTTATCGATCTTGATCGCTTCAAAGCCGTTAACGATACGGCAGGCCATGCCGCGGGCGACGCCCTCCTGAGGGAACTTTCATCCCTCATGCTGACCATGCTGCGCTCCAGCGATGTTCTGGCGCGGCTGGGCGGGGATGAGTTTGGTCTCCTGCTGCCGGACTGCAATCTCGAAAGCGCGCGCTATATCGCGGGACGGTTGATTAATACCATTAATAACTATCACTTCACGTGGGAAGGACGGCTGCACCGGATCGGCGCCAGCGCGGGCATCACGCTGATTGATGAGAGCAACCATCAGGCGGCGGAAGTGATGTCTCAGGCAGATATCGCCTGTTATGCCTCGAAAAACAGCGGTCGCGGCGTGGTAACGCTCTACGAGCCACAGCAGGAGCGGATCCACAGCAACCGCAGCATGATGTCCCTGGACGAGCAGTGGCATATGATTAAAGACAATCACCTGATGATGATTGCCCGCAGCGTCGCCTCCCCGCGCATTCCGGAAAGCGCCAGCTTCTGGCTGCTGTCGCTCCGCCTGTGGACCAGCCAGGGTGAAATGCAGGAAGAGCATGCCTTCCGCTCAGGTCTGGCGGAGCCTGAACTGCTGCACGCCCTCGACAGGCGGATCTTTAACGAATTCTTCCGCGCCTATGCCGCACCCGTCGCTGCAAAAGGCATGGGCGTTGCCCTGCCGCTTTCGGAAGCCGGATTAGCCAGCGTCACGCTGGTGGATGAACTGCTCGATTTGCTTGAGAAAAGCCCGCTGCCCGGCCGTCTGCTGCATCTGGTTATCCCGGTTGACGTGGTGCGCAACCCGGATGAAAACGCGCAGCGTAATTTGCAAAAACTCCGCCATGCGGGCTGCCGCGTGGTGTTAAGCCACGTGGGACGCGATATGAATGACGTTAACCAGCTTAGCCCCAACATGGCTGATTATCTGATGCTGGATACTGACGTGGTTAACAACGTTCACGGCAATTTGATGGACGAAATGATGGTGACCATTATCCAGGGGCACGCTCAGCGTCTGGGGATGAAAACCCTGGCGGGACCCTGTCATCAGCCGATCGTCATGGATACGCTTTCAGGCATTGGTATCGACTTCATTTACGGCGATACCATCGCTGAAGCGCAGCCGCTGGAGCTACTGCTGAATACCAGTTACTTCGCCATCAATTAAGGGTGACCAGCCGTCGGTATACCAGATGTGCAACAGCGCATAGGAGCGCCACGGCTTCCAGCGCTCGGCATAGCGACGGATTTGCGCGGGCGTCATGCCGGCGAAGCGTTGCTTAATCAGATAATCATCCGGCAGAAAGACATCTTTCGCCTGCCAGCCGCGCAGGGCCAGATAGTTTGCCGTCCAGCGACCAATTCCCGGCCGCTGCTGTAACGCCTTCATTCCGGCCTCAATATCCGCGGGCGGGGAAAGCGGAAACGTCCCGTCGATGACTGACTGTGCCAGATGAATTAACGACTCCGCGCGCTTTACCGGCATGCCCAACGCTTTCAGCGCCATCGGGTCTGCTGCCGCCAGCGCGTCCGGCGTGGGAAAGCAGAGATAGTCCGGACAATCCGCCACCGGTTCGCCGCACAGCGCCACCACGCGCGACGCCAGCTTCGCCGCCATCGCCACGCTCACCAGCTGCCCGAGAATGGCCCGAACGCCCTGTTCGTAGGCATCCATTGCGCCCGGCAAACGCAAGCCCGGCCGCGCGGCACCGAGATCGCCCAGCGTATCCGCAACGTGCTGTGGGTTACAGGCGAGATCGAACAGGCGCGCTATACGTTCAAGGCAGGTCTGCGCAACCGGGATAAGTCCCGGACTGAGCGTCACAACCAGCGTATGAGCCGCGGTATCCGGCGTCACGCGAAAGACACCGCGATGGCCACCGCAGGCGAAACTGCGCTCGTAGTAGTCGCTCGTGACGGTTTCAACGCCCGTTACCGCACGCGCGCCAAGAAAGCCAAACATCCACTGCCAGTCGTAAGGGGGTTGCCAGGTCAGGGTGTACATCGTCTCTCCTTTTGGGTTCTCCACAGCATAAACGGAAAGGTCTTGTTTCGCCTTGCTTTCATATTCCTGTTGTCGCCATGAAGACATTTCGTTAAAGTCTCGCCCCTTCTCACTGGCATGGGGATTTATCGTGTTTATTGGATTCGACTACGGTACGGCAAACTGCTCGGTTGCGATTATGCAAAACGGACAACCGCAGCTCCTGAAAATGGAGAAAGAGAGCACGCTGCTGCCGTCAATGCTCTGCGCGCCAACGCGCGAAGCGGTCAGCGAATGGCTGTTCCGCCATCACCAGGTTCCTGCTACCGCCGCGGAAACCCAGGCGCTGCTGCGCCGTGCGGTCAGCTTTAACCGCGAAGAAGACATCGACGTTACGCCGTCCAGCGTGCAGTTCGGCCTCTCCTCGCTCGGTCACTATATTGAAGATCCGGAAGAGGTTTACTTCGTCAAATCACCGAAATCCTTCCTGGGTGCCAGCGGCCTGAAGCCGCAGCAGGTGGCCATGTTTGAAGATCTGGTATGCGCCATGATGCTGCACATCCGTCATCAGGCGCAGACCCAGGTTTCGGATGCCATCACCCAGGCGGTGATTGGCCGCCCGATCAACTTCCAGGGGCTGGGCGGCGACGAGGCCAACCAGCAGGCACAGGGGATCCTTGAACGCGCAGCGCACCGCGCGGGCTTCCGCGACGTGGTGTTCCAGTACGAGCCGGTTGCCGCGGGGTTGGATTTTGAAGCCACGCTGACGGAAGAAAAACGCGTCTTGGTCGTGGATATCGGCGGGGGCACGACGGACTGCTCGCTGCTGCTGATGGGGCCAGAGTGGCATAACCGTCGTGACCGTGAAAACAGCCTGCTGGGGCACAGCGGGTGCCGCGTAGGCGGTAACGATCTCGATATCGCTCTTGCATTCAAGAGCCTGATGCCGCTGCTCGGCATGGGCGGTCAAACGGAAAAAGGCATCGCCCTGCCGATCCTGCCGTGGTGGAACGCCATTGCCATCAACGACGTACCTGCGCAGAGTGATTTTTACAGCACCGCGAACGGCCGCTTCCTCAACGATCTGGTGCGCGACGCGCAGGACGCCGACAAAGTCGCACTGCTGTATAAAGTGTGGCGTCAGCGCCTGAGCTACCGCGTGGTGCGTACTGCCGAAGAGAGTAAGATTGCGCTTTCCGACCGCGTGGAACATGCGGTCTCGCTGCCGTTTATCAGCGACGATCTGGCTACCGCGATTTCGCAGGACGGGCTGGAGACGGCGCTCGCGCAGCCGCTGCAGCGCATTCTGGAACAGGTGCAGCTGGCACTGGAGAACGGCAAAGAGAAGCCGGACGTTATCTACCTGACCGGCGGTAGCGCCCGTTCACCGCTGATCAAGAAAGCGCTGGCGGAACAGCTGCCGGGCATTCCGATTGCCGGTGGGGATGACTTTGGCTCCGTTACCGCAGGGCTGGCGCGCTGGGCGCAGGTGATGTTTAGCTAGTGCGGTTGCGGTGCGGTCTGGTGCCCTCACCCCGGCCCTCTCCCACAGGGAGAGGGAGAAAACACCAAAAACGGCAACGGATGTTGCCGTTTTGCTTTTACCTCCATTCAGACCATTCCTGACAGTCTTCCATATTTCCTCCATTTTTCCGCTGTGTTAGCTGACTAAACTAGTATCATTCCCCGAAGTCTTCAGGATGAGAACGTATAACGATGAAAGGCAGTAACAAATCCCGCTGGGCAATCGCCGCTGGCATCATTGTGGTGGTCCTTGCCGCCGCCTGGTACTGGCACAGTCAATCCGCGAACTCCGCCGCTCCCGCAGCTGCCAGCAGTCAGGCACAGCGTCCGGCAGGCGGAGGCCGTCACGGCATGCGCGGCGGCGCGCTGGCGCCGGTACAGGCGGCAACGGCGGTGAACAAGGCCGTTCCGCGCTATCTTACGGGCCTTGGGACCATTACCGCCGCCAACACCGTGACGGTGCGCAGCCGCGTCGACGGCCAGCTGATGGCCATTCACTTCCAGGAAGGGCAGCAGGTCAAAGCCGGTGATTTACTGGCGGAAATCGACCCGAGCCAGTTCAAGGTTGCCCTCGCCCAGGCGCAGGGACAGCTCGCGAAAGATAAAGCCACTCTCGCCAACGCCCGTCGCGATTTAGCGCGCTACCAGCAGCTGGTAAAAACCAACCTCGTGTCACGTCAGGAGCTGGACACCCAGCAGTCGCTGGTCAGCGAAACGCAGGGCACCATCAAAGCCGACGAGGCAGCCGTGGCCAGCGCACAGCTGCAGCTGGACTGGAGCCGCATCACCGCGCCGATTGACGGCCGCGTGGGCCTGAAGCAGGTCGATATCGGCAACCAGATCTCCAGCGGCGACACCACGGGCATCGTAGTCATCACCCAGACTCACCCTATCGATTTAGTCTTTACCCTGCCGGAAAGCGACATTGCGACGGTGGTGCAGGCGCAAAAAGCAGGTAAAGGTCTGGTGGTGGAAGCCTGGGACCGCACCAATAAGCAGAAGCTGAGCGAAGGCTCCCTGCTCAGCCTGGATAACCAGATCGACACCACCACCGGCACCATCAAGCTGAAGGCGCGCTTTAATAACCAGGACGATGCCCTCTTCCCGAACCAGTTCGTCAATGCGCGAATGCTGGTTGCGACCGAAGAGAACGCGGTAGTGATCCCAACGGCTGCGCTACAGATGGGTAACGAAGGTAACTTTGTCTGGGTACTGAATAGCGACAATAAGGTCAGTAAACATCTGGTGAAAACCGGGATTCAGGACAGCCAGACGGTGGTGATTGCCGCCGGGCTTTCCGCTGGCGACCGCGTGGTGACAGACGGCATCGACCGCCTGACCGAAGGGGCGAAAGTGGAAGTGGTTGAACCGGCAAAACAGGGAGCGAAAGCCTGATGCAGGTGATGCCACCAGGCTCTACAGGTGGGCCTTCACGCCTGTTTATTTTGCGTCCTGTCGCCACCACGCTGCTGATGGTGGCGATCCTGCTGGCCGGGATTATCGGCTACCGCTTCCTGCCCGTGTCGGCGCTGCCGGAGGTGGATTACCCAACTATTCAGGTTGTCACTCTCTATCCCGGTGCCAGCCCGGACGTGGTGACGTCCGCCATTACCGCGCCGCTGGAGCGCCAGTTTGGGCAGATGTCTGGCCTGAAGCAGATGTCCTCGCAAAGCTCCGGTGGGGCATCCGTCGTGACGCTGCAGTTCCAGCTGACGCTGTCGCTGGACGTCGCCGAGCAGGAGGTACAGGCCGCCATTAACGCCGCCACCAACCTGCTGCCGTCTGACCTGCCTAACCCGCCGGTCTACAGCAAGGTGAACCCGGCGGATCCGCCGATCATGACGCTCGCCGTCACCTCCTCCGCCATGCCGATGACGCAGGTGGAAGACATGGTCGAAACCCGCGTGGCGCAAAAAATTTCGCAGGTCTCGGGCGTGGGCCTCGTCACGCTGGCGGGCGGCCAGCGCCCTGCCGTACGCGTGAAGCTGAACGCGCAGGCGATTGCCGCGCTGGGCCTGACCAGCGAAACCATCCGCACCGCCATCAGTAATGCCAACGTCAACTCGGCGAAAGGCTCGCTGGACGGCCCGACCCGCGCCGTAACGCTCTCCGCGAACGATCAGATGCAGTCCGCCGATGAGTACCGTCAGCTGATCATTGCCTACCAGAACGGGGCTCCGATTCGCCTGGGCGACGTGGCAACCGTGGAGCAAGGCGCGGAAAACAGCTGGCTGGGAGCATGGGCCAACAAGCAGCAGGCGATCGTGATGAACGTGCAGCGCCAGCCTGGCGCGAACATCATCGACACCGCCGACAGCATTCGCACCATGCTTCCGCAGCTTATTGAAAGCCTGCCGAAATCGGTCAGCGTGAAAGTACTTTCCGACCGTACCACCAACATTCGCGCCTCGGTCACTGATACCCAGTTCGAGCTGATGCTGGCGATTGCGCTGGTCGTTATGATCATCTACCTGTTCCTGCGCAACGTCCCGGCAACCATTATCCCCGCTGTCGCCGTGCCGCTCTCGCTGGTCGGCACCTTCGCGGTGATGGTGTTCCTCGATTTTTCGATCAACAACCTGACGCTGATGGCGCTGACCATCGCCACCGGCTTCGTGGTGGATGACGCCATCGTCGTTATCGAGAATATTTCGCGCTATATCGAAAAAGGTGAGAAGCCCTTAGCCGCCGCGCTGAAGGGCGCGGGCGAAATCGGCTTTACCATTATCTCGCTGACCTTCTCGCTAATTGCGGTGCTGATCCCGCTGCTGTTTATGGGCGATATCGTCGGGCGGCTGTTCCGCGAGTTTGCCGTGACGCTGGCGGTCGCCATTTTGATCTCCGCCGTGGTCTCGCTGACCCTGACGCCGATGATGTGCGCCCGCATGCTGAGCCACGAGTCACTGCGCAAGCAAAACCGCTTCTCGCGCGCCTCCGAGCGCATGTTCGAGCGGATTATTGCCGCCTACGGTCGCGTGCTGGCGAAAGTCCTGAACCATCCGTGGGCCACGCTCGGCGTGGCGCTGGGTACGCTGGCGCTCAGCGTGATGCTGTGGATTTTCATTCCGAAAGGCTTCTTCCCCATCCAGGACAACGGCATTATTCAGGGCACGCTTCAGGCGCCGCAGTCGGTCTCCTTCGCCAATATGGCCCAGCGCCAGCAGCAGGTGTCTGAAATCATCATGAAAGATCCGGCGGTGGAGAGCCTGACCGCCTACGTGGGGGTGGATGGCACCAACCCGTCGCTCAACAGCGCGCGCCTTCAGATCAACCTTAAGCCGCTGGATGACCGCGACGACCGCGTCAACGCCGTCATTGAGCGTCTGCAAAACGCCGTCGCGCGGGTGCCGGGCGTTGAGCTTTACCTGCAACCCATTCAGGATTTAACCATCGATACCCAGGTGAGCCGCACGCAGTATCAGTTCACCCTACAGGCGACCACGCTCGATGCCCTCAGCACCTGGGTGCCGCAGCTGGTGGATAAACTGAAAGCGCTGCCGCAGCTCTCGGACGTCAGCAGCGACTGGCAGGACAAAGGGCTGGCGGCCTACGTGAACGTCAACCGCGATACCGCCAGCCGTCTGGGCATTACCATGTCGGACGTGGACAACGCGCTCTATAACGCCTTTGGTCAGCGCCTGATCTCCACCATCTACACCCAGGCGAACCAGTACCGCGTGGTGCTGGAGCACAACACGGATAACACGCCGGGCCTCGCCGCGCTGGACTCGGTGCGCCTGACCAGTAAAGACGGCGGTATTGTGCCGCTAAGCGCCATTGCCAGCGTGGAGGAGCGCTATACCCCGCTGTCGATCAACCACCTGGATCAGTTCCCGTCCACCACCATTTCGTTTAACGTGCCGGACGGATATTCGCTGGGCGAAGCGGTAGAGTCCATTCTGAGCGCCGAAAAAGAACTCAGCTTCCCGTCCGATATTCAGACCCAGTTCCAGGGGAGCACGCTGGCGTTCCAGGCCGCGCTGGGTAACACCGTCTGGCTAATTGTCGCCGCGGTGGTCGCGATGTACATCGTGCTCGGCGTGCTGTACGAGAGCTTTATTCACCCGATCACCATCCTCTCTACCCTGCCGACGGCGGGCGTGGGGGCGCTGCTGGCGCTGATGCTGGCGGGCAGCGAGCTGGACGTCATCGCCATTATCGGCATTATCCTGCTTATTGGGATCGTGAAGAAAAACGCCATCATGATGATCGACTTCGCCCTGGCCGCCGAACGCGAGCAGGGGATGTCGCCGCGCGATGCCATCTTCCAGGCCTGTCTGCTGCGTTTTCGTCCAATCCTGATGACCACACTGGCGGCGCTGTTAGGCGCGCTGCCGCTGATGCTCAGTACCGGCGTTGGCGCGGAGCTGCGCCGTCCGCTGGGGATCGGCATGGTTGGCGGCCTGCTGGTCAGTCAGGTGCTGACGCTCTTCACCACGCCGGTGATCTATCTCCTGTTTGACCGTCTGGCGCTGTGGGCAAAAAGCCGCTTCCCGAAACGTGAAGAGGAGGCGTAAGTGAAGTTTTTCGCCCTCTTCATTTACCGTCCGGTAGCGACGATTTTACTTTCCGTCGCCATCACCCTGTGCGGCGTGCTCGGCTTCCGGCTGCTGCCGGTGGCCCCGCTGCCGCAGGTGGATTTCCCGGTGATCATGGTCAGCGCCTCGCTGCCCGGCGCGTCGCCGGAAACCATGGCCTCGTCGGTCGCCACGCCGCTGGAGCGTTCGCTCGGGCGCATTGCGGGGGTCAACGAGATGACCTCCAGCAGCTCGCTGGGCAGCACGCGCATCATTCTGGAGTTCAGCTTCGATCGGGATATTAACGGTGCCGCCCGAGACGTCCAGGCGGCGATCAATGCCGCACAAAGCCTGCTCCCGAGCGGCATGCCGAGCCGACCGACCTATCGCAAAGCCAACCCGTCCGACGCGCCGATCATGATCCTGACGCTGACCTCGGAGACCTATTCTCAGGGGCAGCTGTACGACTTCGCCTCTACGCAGCTGGCGCAGACCATCGCCCAGATTGACGGCGTGGGTGACGTTGACGTCGGCGGCAGCTCCCTGCCCGCCGTGCGCGTGGGGCTGAACCCGCAGGCGCTGTTTAATCAGGGCGTGTCGCTGGACGACGTGCGTTCCGCCATCAGCAACGCCAACGTGCGCAAACCGCAGGGGGCGATTGAGGACGGCAGCCACCGCTGGCAGCTCCAGACCAACGACGAACTGAAAACCGCCGCCGAATATCAGCCGCTGATTATTCACTACAACAACGGCGCGGCGGTGCGCCTGAGCGACGTTGCCAGCGTCACCGATTCGGTGCAGGACGTGCGTAACGCCGGGATGACCAACGCCAAACCGGCGATATTGCTGATGATCCGCAAGCTGCCGGAAGCCAACATCATCCAGACGGTCAACAGCATCCGCGAGCGGTTGCCGGAGCTACAGGAGACCATTCCTGCGGCCATCGATCTGCAAATTGCGCAGGATCGCTCCCCGACTATTCGCGCCTCGCTCGAAGAGGTGGAGCAAACGCTGATCATCTCCGTCGCGCTGGTGATCCTGGTAGTGTTCCTGTTCCTGCGCTCCGGCCGCGCGACGCTGATCCCGGCGGTGGCCGTGCCGGTCTCGCTGATCGGCACCTTTGCCGCCATGTACCTGTGCGGCTTTAGCCTTAACAACCTGTCCCTGATGGCGCTGACGATTGCCACCGGCTTCGTGGTGGATGACGCCATCGTGGTGCTGGAGAATATCTCCCGCCATCTGGAAGCGGGCGTGAAGCCGCTGCAGGCGGCGCTGCAAGGGACCCGCGAGGTCGGTTTTACCGTGCTCTCCATGAGCCTGTCGCTGGTGGCGGTGTTCCTGCCGCTGCTGCTAATGGGCGGGCTGCCGGGTCGACTGCTGCGGGAGTTTGCCGTCACGCTTTCGGTCGCCATCGGCATTTCGCTGGTGATTTCGCTGACGCTCACGCCGATGATGTGCGGCTGGATGCTCAGGCGCAGCAAGCCGTACTCGCAGCCGCGCCGTAAAGGCTTTGGTCGTGTCCTGATGGCGATGCAGGAAGGCTACGGCACATCGCTGAAGTGGGTGCTAAACCATACGCGGCTGGTCGGGCTGGTACTTATCGCCACCATTGGGCTGAACGTCTGGATGTACATCACCATCCCGAAAACCTTCTTCCCGGAGCAGGATACCGGCGTGCTGATGGGCGGTATTCAGGCTGACCAGAGCATTTCGTTCCAGGCGATGCGCGGCAAGCTGCAGGACTTTATGAAGATCATTCGTGAGGATCCGGCGGTGGATAACGTCACCGGCTTTACCGGCGGCTCGCGCGTCAACAGCGGGATGATGTTTATTACCCTCAAGCCCCGCGACGAGCGTAATCTTACCGCGCAGCAGGTGATTGACCGCCTGCGCGTGAAGCTCGCCAAAGAGCCGGGCGCGAACCTGTTTTTGATGGCCGTTCAGGATATCCGCGTCGGCGGTCGTCAGGCCAACGCCAGCTATCAGTACACCCTGCTCTCGGATGATTTAGCCGCCCTGCGCGAGTGGGAGCCGAAGATCCGTAAAGCGCTGGCTGCCCTGCCGGAGCTGGCCGACGTCAACTCGGATCAGCAGGACAACGGCGCGGAGATGGCGCTCACCTACGACCGCGAAACCATGTCGCGGCTGGGCATTGACGTGGCAGCGGCTAACAGCCTGCTGAACAACGCTTTTGGTCAGCGCGAGATTTCTACCATCTACCAGCCGATGAACCAGTACAAGGTGGTGATGGAAGTTGACCCGCGCTACACCCAGGACATCAGCGCGCTGGATAAAATGTTTGTGATTAACAACGACGGCAAGGCCATTCCGCTGTCGTACTTCGCCAGCTGGCAGCCGTCGAATGCGCCGCTGTCGGTTAACCATCAGGGGCTTTCGGCCGCCTCGACCATTTCGTTTAACCTGCCAACCGGCTCGTCGCTCTCAGAGGCCAGCGATGCCATCAACCGCGCCATGACGCAGCTTGGCGTGCCGTCCACCGTGCGCGGCAGCTTTGCCGGCACGGCCCAGGTGTTCCAGGATACGATGAACTCGCAGGTAATTTTGATTCTGGCGGCGATTGCTACGGTTTATATTGTGCTGGGCGTGCTGTACGAGAGCTACGTTCACCCGCTGACCATTCTCTCGACGCTACCGTCGGCGGGCGTGGGGGCGCTGCTGGCGCTGGAGCTGTTCGGCGCGCCGTTCAGCCTCATCGCGCTCATCGGGATCATGCTGTTAATCGGCATTGTGAAGAAAAACGCCATTATGATGGTCGACTTCGCGCTGGACGCCCAGCGCAACGGCAGCCTGACGCCGGAAGAGGCGATCTTCCAGGCCTGCCTGCTGCGCTTCCGCCCGATCATGATGACCACCCTGGCGGCGCTGTTTGGCGCGCTGCCGCTGGTGATATCGGGTGGAGACGGTTCTGAACTGCGTCAGCCGCTGGGGATCACCATCGTCGGCGGGCTGGTGATGAGCCAGCTGCTGACGCTGTACACCACGCCGGTGGTCTATCTGTTCTTTGACCGCCTGCGGCTGCGTTTTTCACGTAAAAAGAGAACCACGGTGACCGAGTAAATGACCGACCTCCCCAACAACGTTCGCTGGCAGCTGTGGATAGTCGCGTTCGGCTTCTTTATGCAGTCGCTGGATACGACCATCGTTAATACTGCCCTCCCCTCAATGGCGAAAAGCCTGGGGGAGAGCCCGCTGCACATGCATATGGTGATTGTCTCCTACGTGCTGACAGTAGCGGTGATGCTGCCTGCCAGCGGCTGGCTGGCGGACAAAGTGGGCGTGCGCAATATCTTTTTTACCGCCATCGTGCTGTTTACCACCGGATCGCTGTTTTGCGCCCAGGCCAGTACCCTCGACCAGCTGGTGATGGCGCGGGTGCTGCAGGGCGTCGGCGGGGCGATGATGGTCCCCGTCGGGCGGCTAACGGTGATGAAGATTGTGCCGCGCGAGCAGTATATGGCGGCGATGACCTTTGTGACGTTACCCGGTCAGGTGGGACCGCTGCTGGGCCCGGCGCTGGGCGGGATTCTGGTGGAGTACGCCTCCTGGCACTGGATCTTCTTAATCAACCTGCCGGTTGGCATCATCGGCGCCATCGCCACCCTGACGCTGATGCCGAACTACAAAATGCAGACGCGGCGCTTTGATTTCTTCGGCTTTATCCTGCTAGCGGCGGGCATGGCAACGCTCACGCTGGCGCTCGACGGGCAGAAGGGGCTGGGCATTTCGTCCCTGACGCTGGGGATGCTGGTCGTTATCGGCATCACCGCCATTCTGTGGTATCTGTGGCATGCTCGCGAGAATGACAAAGCGCTGTTCAGCCTGAATCTGTTTAAAAACCCCACCTACCGTCTTGGCCTGTTCGGCAGCTTCGCCGGGCGTATTGGCAGCGGGATGCTGCCGTTTATGACGCCCGTGTTCCTGCAAATTGGCATGGGTTTTTCGCCGTTCCACGCGGGGTTGATGATGATCCCGATGGTGCTCGGCAGCATGGGAATGAAGCGCATCGTGGTGCAGGTGGTGAACCGCTTTGGCTACCGCCACGTGCTGGTCGCCGCCACGCTGGGGCTGGCACTGGTGAGCCTGCTGTTTATGGCCGTGGCGCTGATGGGCTGGTACTACGCCCTGCCGCTGGTGCTGTTTTGCCAGGGGATCATCAACTCCATGCGCTTCTCGTCGATGAACACCCTGACGCTGAAGGACCTGCCAGACGAGCTGGCGAGCAGCGGCAACAGCCTGCTGTCGATGATCATGCAGCTCTCCATGAGCGTCGGCGTGACCATTGCGGGCTTGCTGCTCGGCATGTACGGGCAGCACCATCTCAGCGTGGACACGCCCGTTGCGCATCAGGTCTTTTTATATACTTATCTCAGCATGTCGGTGATTATCGCCCTGCCCGCCGTCATCTTCGCCAGAGTCCCGAATGACACCACAAAGAACGTCGTGATCCGACGCGGCAAAAGGAGTGCACCATGAAATTCTGGCGTCCGGGTATTACCGGCAAACTCTTTGTGGCGATTTTTGCCACCTGTATCGTCCTGCTGATCACCATGCACTGGGCGGTGCGGGTCAGCTTTGAGCGCGGTTTTATCGACTACATCAAGCACGGCAACGAACAGCGCCTGCAGGGGTTAAGCGATGCGCTGGGCGAGCAGTATACGCAGCACGGCAACTGGCGGTTCCTGCGCAATAATGACCGTTTTATCTTCCAGATCCTGCGCTCGCTGGAGCACGATAATGACGACGACCGCCCGGGGCCGGGCATGCCGCCGCACGGCTGGCGCACCCAGTTTTGGGTGATAGACCAGGACATGCGCACGCTGGTTGGCCCGCGCGCGCCAATACCCCCGGACGGCACGCGGCGCGCCATCACCGCTAACGGCGCCACGGTGGGCTGGGTGATCGCCTCGCCGGTGGAACGGCTGACGCGCAACACCGACATCAACTTTGACCGCCAGCAGCGTCAGACCAGCTGGCTGATTGTGGCCCTATCGACGCTGCTCGCCGCGCTCGCCACCTTCCCGCTGGCGCGCGGCCTGCTCGCCCCGGTTAAACGGCTGGTGGAAGGCACGCACAGGCTGGCCGCCGGGGACTTTACCACCCGCGTGGACACCCGCAGCCAGGACGAACTGGGTAAGCTGGCGCAGGACTTTAACCAGCTCGCCAGCACGCTGGAGAAGAACCAGCAGATGCGCCGCGACTTTATGGCCGATATTTCGCACGAGCTGCGCACCCCGCTGGCGGTGCTGCGCGGCGAGCTGGAGGCCATTCAGGACGGCGTGCGTCAGTTTACGCCCGAATCGGTGGCCTCGCTGCAGGCGGAGGTGGGTACGCTGACCAAGCTGGTGGACGATCTGCATCAGCTCTCCATGTCCGATGAAGGCGCGCTGGCCTACCAGAAAGCGCCGGTGGACGTGATTAACATTCTGGAAGTGATCAGCGGCGCGTTCCGCGAGCGCTTTGCCAGCCGCAACCTGAAGATCGACCTCTCCCTGCCGGACAGCGCGGTGGTGTTTGGCGATAAAGACCGGCTGATGCAGCTGTTTAACAACCTGCTGGAAAACAGCCTGCGCTACACCGACAGCGGCGGCGGGCTGCACATCTCCGGCAGGCAGGAAAACGGGCGTTTTGCCATCACCTTCGCGGATTCCGCCCCCGGCGTGCAGGATGCGCAGCTGGAGAGACTGTTTGAGCGGTTTTATCGCACCGAGGGATCGCGCAACCGCGCCAGCGGCGGCTCCGGGCTAGGGCTGGCGATTTGCGTCAACATCGTCGAGGCCCACAACGGCACCCTCCGCGCCGCCCATTCGCCTTTTGGCGGGGTTAGCATTACAGTAGAGTTACCTCTGGAACGGGATTTATCGAGAGAAGCATGACCGAGTTACCGATTGACGAAAACACGCCACGCATTTTGATTGTGGAAGACGAGCCTAAGCTTGGGCAGTTACTGATCGACTATTTACGCGCGGCAAGCTATGCCCCGTCGCTGATTAATCATGGCGATCGGGTGTTGCCCTACGTACGCCAGACGCCGCCGGATCTGATCCTGCTTGACCTGATGCTGCCGGGCACTGACGGCCTGACGCTGTGCCGGGAAATTCGTCGTTTCTCTGACGTGCCCATCGTGATGGTGACCGCCAAAATAGAAGAAATCGACCGCCTGCTGGGGCTTGAAATAGGCGCGGACGATTATATCTGCAAACCCTACAGCCCGCGTGAAGTGGTCGCCCGCGTGAAAACCATTCTGCGCCGCTGCAGGCCGCAGCGCGAGCTTCAGGTGCTCGACGCCGAAAGCCCGCTGATTGTCGACGAAAGCCGCTTCCAGGCGAGCTGGCGCGGCAAGCTGCTGGACCTGACGCCTGCGGAGTTCCGCCTGCTGAAAACCCTCTCCCACGAGCCGGGAAAAGTCTTTTCCCGAGAACAGCTGCTGAACCACCTGTATGACGATTACCGCGTCGTGACCGACCGCACCATCGACAGCCATATCAAAAACCTGCGCCGCAAGTTGGAGGCGCTGGACGCCGAGCAGTCGTTTATCCGCGCGGTGTATGGCGTGGGGTATCGCTGGGAAGCGGATGCGTGCAGGATTGCGTAGTCATCCCCGGGTCAACGTAGGCCGGGTAAGGCGAAGCCGTCACCCGGCACAATAACTTTACCTCCCTGCCCCGCAGCGCTACAATGCCCGCCCTTAAAGTGGGGGATCTCCCCTTACCGCTGCACCAGGTGCACGCGGATCTGACCTGTCATCAGAACGAGAACAAACATGTTTAAACCGGAACTCCTTTCCCCGGCGGGAACGCTGCAAAATATGCGTTACGCTTTCGCCTATGGTGCCGACGCCGTTTACGCGGGCCAGCCGCGCTACTCGCTGCGCGTGCGTAACAACGAATTCAACCACGAGAACCTGCAGCTCGGCATCAATGAAGCGCATGCCCTGGGCAAGAAATTCTACGTGGTCGTGAACATCGCGCCGCACAACGCCAAGCTGAAAACGTTCATCCGTGACCTGAAGCCGGTAGTGGATATGGGGCCGGACGCGCTGATCATGTCGGACCCGGGTTTAATCATGCTGGTTCGGGAGAACTTCCCGGAGATGGATATTCACCTCTCCGTGCAGGCTAACGCCGTCAACTGGGCGACGGTGAAGTTCTGGAAGCAGATGGGGCTGACCCGCGTTATTCTTTCCCGCGAGCTTTCACTGGAAGAGATCGAAGAGATCCGCACTCAGGTGCCGGATATGGAAATCGAAATCTTCGTTCACGGCGCGCTGTGCATGGCCTACTCCGGCCGCTGCCTGTTGTCTGGCTATATCAACAAGCGCGACCCGAACCAGGGCACCTGCACCAACGCCTGCCGCTGGGAATATAACGTCCAGGAAGGCAAAGAGGATGACGTCGGCAACATCGTGCACAAGCACGAGCCGATCCCGGTGACCAACGTTGAGCCAACGCTGGGTGTCGGCGCGCCAACCGACAGCGTGTTTATGATTGAAGAAGCTAAACGTCCGGGCGAGTACATGACCGCCTTTGAAGACGAGCACGGCACCTACATCATGAACTCCAAAGATCTGCGCGCCATCGCGCACGTTGAGCGTCTGACCCAGATGGGCGTGCACTCTCTGAAAATCGAAGGCCGCACCAAGTCTTACTACTACTGCGCGCGTACCGCTCAGGTGTACCGCAAGGCCATCGACGATGCCGCAGCCGGTAAACCTTTCGATACGACCCTGCTGGAGACGCTGGAAGGCCTGGCGCACCGCGGCTACACCGAAGGCTTCCTGCGCCGTCACACCCACGATGACTATCAGAACTACGAGCACGGCTACTCCATCTCTGAGCGCCAGCAGTTTGTCGGCGATTTCACCGGCGAGCGCAAAGGCGCGCTGGCGGCCGTGGCGGTGAAAAACAAATTCACCAAAGGCGACAGCCTGGAGCTGATGACCCCGCAAGGCAACATGAACTTCCGTCTGGAGCATCTGGAAAACAAAAAGGGTGAAGCGATTGACGTTGCTCCGGGCGACGGACACGTCGTCTGGCTGCCGGTTCCTGAAGAGGTCGAGCTGGAGTTCGCACTGCTGATGCGTAATTTTGAAGGTGAAAACACCCGTAACCCGCACAGTAAATAGTCAATCAACGGGATTTTTTCACGCCGGGATAATTCTTAGAATCGGATCACATACCGCTTCGTTCAATACGGGTATTATCCCCAGCGCTGAAAAACATAACCCATAAATGCTAGCTGTACCAGGAACCACCTCCTTAGCCCGCGTAATCTCCCTTACGTGGGCTTATTTTTTGCCTTCTCTTTCCTCAATCCAGGCAATAAGTTCGTCGATTTGGCTCTCTGCGAACACGGCTATCCCATACTCTGCGAGCAACGATGCAGCAACCCCCGTTCCCGCTTTATGTATACCGCGAAAAGATCCGTCATAAATAAACTGACTGCCGCACGTTGGGCTGCCATCAGTTAACAGCGCAGCGCTACATCCCGATGCCTGAGCAGTGCGTAGCGCGAGCCAGGCGGCAAGCTGATAATGCTCGGTCACATCCTGCCCCGTGTGTTCAATAATTCTGGCTTGCCCGTTCATCACGTCTTTGCCATCAGCGGCCATAATCTCTGCCGGGGGACGAGGTACAGGCATCCCGGCCGCAAGTTCAGGGCAGTGGATAACCAGACGTTGTTCCTGTTGCCAGCGAGCAAGCTGGTCGTTCATTCGCGCTTTTTCACTGCCGTTATAACGGACCCTGAAGCCCATCAGGCAAGCGCTTACCAAAATTTTATTCATCATCACTTTCCTGTGATTACATTCCTGTCATCAATGGAGTGTAACGCTATTTCATGCATATTTTGTTCCTTTCATCCTGTTCTTACCCGCTTTTTTCCTCTCTGCTATACACTCTTAGTAAAGTTAAAAAAGGGAGCAGCGCGGATGGCAACCTATCCAGACAGTTTATTGATTCTCAATGGCAAAAGTGCGGGCAACGATCTGTTGCGTCAGGCAATTCTGGGCTTACGTGAAGACGGCGCGCGTATCCACGTGCGTGTCACGTTTGAAAAAGGCGATGCCGCGCGTTATATCGATGAAGGGATAGGGTTGGGTGTAAAGACCATCATTTCCGGCGGCGGCGACGGCACCATCAATGAGATTGCATCAGCCCTTATCGACCTGCCCTCGGCGGACCGGCCGGCGATGGGGATTTTACCGCTCGGCACCGCCAACGATTTTGCCACCAGCGCCGGGATCCCGGAGGAGTTAGAAAAAGCCCTCCAGCTGGCGATCCTGGGTAAAACCACTGCCGTGGATATTGCGCAGGTGAATGACAAAACCTGTTTTATCAATATGGCGACGGGCGGATTCGGGACGCGCATCACCAGCGAAACGCCGGAAAAGCTGAAGGCGGCGCTGGGCGGTGTGTCATACCTGATCCACGGCCTGATGCGTATGGACACCCTCAAGCCAGACAGCTGTGAAATCCACGGCGAGAATTTTCACTGGCAGGGCGACGCGCTGGTGATTGGCATCGGCAACGGGCGTCAGGCGGGCGGCGGGCAGCAGCTGTGCCCGGAGGCGCTGATCAATGACGGCCAGCTACAGCTGCGTATTTTCACGGGCGACGGCCTGCTGCCCGCGCTGTTTACCACGCTGACACAGCCGGAAGAGAGTCCAAATATCATCGCCGGGAAATCGGCGTGGTTTGAAGTGAATGCTCCGCACGGAATGACCTTTAACCTCGACGGAGAGCCGCTGAGCGGAACGCAGTTCCGCATTGAGGTGTTGCCCGGTGCGCTGCAGTGCCGTTTGCCGCCGGACTGTGTGCTTTTGCGCTGATGTTTTGTCGGGTGGCGGCTACGCCTTACTCGACCTACGCGCTCGGTACTGTAGGCCAGGTAAGGCGTAGCCGCCACCCGGTTGAAAACCGCACAACCCTAATACACCGCCACCTCTCGCGCCATCTCGCGGGAATACTGCTGGCTGGCATTGACCAGCATCTGCGTATAGTCGGTTTTGGCCTGCCCGGCCACCAGCGCGTCGACGGTCAGGCTGTCGAGGATTTTGCCGTACTGCATCACCGCCACCTTCTGGCACAGATGGGCGATCACGCCGAGATCGTGCGTCACCATCAGGTAAGTCAAATTTGACTCACACTGAAGCTCCACCAGCAGGTTGAGGATTTCCGCCTGCACGGAGACGTCCAGTGCCGAGGTCGGCTCATCCAGCAGCAGCACCTGCGGCTCCAGAATCAGCGCTCTGGCAATCGCCACGCGCTGGCGCTGGCCGCCGGAAAGCTGGTGCGGATAGCGGTCGCGAAAGGCCCGGTTTAATCCCACCTTATCCAGCAGCGTATGAATACGGCTGTCGCGGTCTTTTATGCCGTGGATCTGCAGCGGTTCTTCCAGAATATCCCCGATGGTATGGCGCGGATGCAGCGAGCCGTACGGGTCCTGAAACACCATCTGTACCCGACGGCACCGTTCCCGGCTGATGCGCTTTTCCAGCGGCTTGCCGTCAATCGCCAGCTCACCGTCCCAGTGGGTGAACAGCCCGGCCAGACATTTCAGCACCGTGGTTTTGCCCGAACCGGACTCCCCCACCAGCCCATAAATCTCGCCCTCTTTCACGCTGATATTCACATTGTCCAGCACCTGATTGCGCTTCTCACCCTCGCCGAACGCCAGGTTGAGGTGGTTAATCTCGATCATCTCTGCTCCTTACTCGGTGAGCCAGCTGGCCTGACGCTGTAATACCGGCAGCGTCGGACGGCGATGGTTGATTTCCGGCAGCGCGCTGATTAAACCCTGCGTGTACGGATGCTTCGCGTTGTGCAAATCCTTCGCGGCGATCGACTCCACCACGCGCCCGGCGTACATCACCAACACCCGATCGCAGAAGCTGCGCACCAGATTAATGTCGTGGCTGATAAAGATCAGGCCGAGCCCGCGGGACTGCACCAGGTCGTCCAGCAGGCCGAGCACCTGTAAACGCACAGACACGTCCAGCGCCGAGGTCGGTTCATCGGCAATCACCAGCTCTGGGTCGGTAATCAGCATCATGGCGATCATGATGCGCTGCCCCTGCCCGCCGGAAATCTCGTGCGGATAGAGGTGATATACCCGCCCGGGCTGGCGAATGCGCACCACGTCGAGCATTTCCAGCACTTTGGCTTTGGCTTCCGCCTTGCGCCCAGGATGATGGGTCAGCCAGGCTTCGGCAATTTGATCGCCCACGCAGACCACCGGGTTGAGCGAGTATTTCGGGTCTTGCATGATCATCGAGATACGCTTGCCACGAATGCCGCGCATCTGCGCCTCGCTGATGGCCTGTAAATCGACGTCGCCAAACTGCATCCGCGAAGCGCTGATTTGCGCTTTCGCCGGATGCAGCCGCAGCAGTGCCCGCCCGACGGTGGATTTGCCGGAGCCGGACTCGCCGACGATCGCCAGCTTTTCGCGTCCAAGCTGGAAAGAGACGCCGCGCACCGCGTGGGTGACCGCGCCGCCGTTGATGAAATCGACGTGGAGGTCGCGCACGTCGAGTAGCGGGTTATTCGCTGCGAGGATCGAGGATGTCACGTAGGCCATCTCCTAAGAAGTTGAACGCCAGGCTGTTGATCAGGATCGCCAACCCCGGAATAGTCACTACCCACCAGCACTCCATCATGTAGGTGCGACCGCTGGAGATCATTGCGCCCCACTCCGGCTCAGGCGGCTGTGCGCCGAGGCCGAGGAAGCCCAGCCCGGCAGCGGTGAGAATGATCCCCGCCATGTTCATGGTGATACGAATAATCACCGAGGGCAGGCACAGCGGCACGATGTGGCGCCACAGCACGCGCACCGATGACGCCCCCTGCAGGCGAACGGCGGAGATAAAATCGGCCTGACGCAGGGAGAGCGTTTCGGCGCGCGCCAGACGGGCAATTGGCGGCCAGGCGGTGAGCGTAATCGCGATAACTACGTGCTCCAGCCCGGGACCGAGCGCCGCCACAAACGCCAGCGCCAGCACCAGACTCGGGAAGGAGATAAAGATATCGGTCACCCGCATCAGCACGGCATCAACCTTGCCGCCGAAATAGCCTGCGGTGACGCCCAGCAGCAGCCCAAGCGGCCCGACGGTCACGGAGACCAGCAGCACGATATAGAGCGTAATGCGCGAGCCGTACACCAGGCGGCTGAAGATGTCGCGGCCAAACTCGTCGGTGCCGAACCAGTGCTGCGCGTTCGGGGCGACCAGCGCGTTATTAAGATCCTGTACCAGCGGATTGTATGGCGCGATCAGCGGCGCGAAGGCCGCCACAATCAGCAGCAGCAGGATAATCCCGCCGCCGATGACGGTGAGCGGGTTGCGCGCCATCTTGCCGACAAAACCGGCGGCGCGGCCCAGCGTACGCTTGATACGCTGGCGGCTTTCTGACGGCCCTGCCCCCAGCGGCGTATCCAGAGAAACGGTCATGATTTCGTCCTCGGGTCAAAGAGTTGATACAGCATGTCGGAAAGCAGGTTGAGCATCACGAAGATAATCCCCACCAGCAGCACGCAGCCCATGACCGCGTTCATGTCCCCGAGCAGCAGGCTGCCGGTGAGGTACGAGCCGAAGCCCGGCCAGGAGAAGACGGTCTCAATCAGTACCGCCCCTTCCAGAAGCGAGCCGTAGGCCAGCGCCACCACCGTCAGCAGCTGTACGAGGATATTGCGAAACGCGTGATTCCAGATCACCTGACGCTCGGTTAAGCCTTTTACTCGCGCGGTGATGATGAACTCCTGCGACAGCTGCGCCAGCATAAAGCTGCGGGTCATGCGGCTGATGTAGGCCAGCGAGTGGAAGCCGAGCAGCGAGGCCGGTAACACCAGATGGTTAACGGCGTTCCAGAACACCGCGCCGTTCCCGGCCAGCAGCGCATCCACCGTCATAAGTCCGGTGCGGCGCGGGACTAAACCCTCCAGCCCGAGATCCAGACGCCCTGCGCCCCCCACCCAGCCGAGCCAGGCGTAGAACAGCAGCAACCCCATCATTCCAACCCAGAAAATGGGCGTGGAGTAGCCCGCCAGGCTGATGATGCGCACCACGTAGTCGGAAACGCTGTTGCGACGCGCCGCCGCAAGCACACCCAGCGGGATGCCTAAGCCCGCGCCGACGATTATCGCCATTGTCGCCAGCTCAAGCGTCGCCGGGAAGACGCGCAGGATATCGGCGGTCACGGGCTTGCCCGTCAGCAGCGCGTTGCCCAGATCGCCGTGCAGAAGGTTACCGAGATAAATGCCGAACTGCGTCAGCAGAGATTTATCGAACCCCAACTGGTGATAGACCTGCTGGTAGGTGCTGTGGTCGGCGTCCGGGCCGACAATCGCCAGCACCGGGTCGACGGGCATCACGCGACCGATGAAAAAGGTCAATAGCAGCAGGCCGAACAGCGTTACCAGCACCTGCGTGAGCCGCTTTGAGAAGCGCCGGGTCCGGGAGCCGGGCGCGAGGATCGCCACGCTCATTTTTCACCTCCGGTTTTGTAAACGTCGCGCAGGAAGGTAGTGGCCGACGGGTGCGACTGAAAGTTCTTCACCTCGTTACGCACCACCACCGAATCCACCATCTGCGACAGGGGGATCATCGCCGGGATCAGCGCGTCGTAGCGCACCTGGATCTGCTGGTAGTCGGCGACCTGTTTCTTCGGATCGCGCTCCAGCAGGGCCTTGTCGATCATCTCGTTGAGCGGCTTGTCATAAAAGCTGGTGCGCCAGCCCTGGAAGTTGGTCAGCCGGGCTTCGTCGCTGTTGTCCGGGTTATAGACCAGCGCGCGCAGGCTGGAGTGCGGATGCGGCTCTACCCCGCTGCCCCCGCGCCCGACCAGCATGTCGAACCTGCGTTCGCGCATTGCGCCGTAGATCTGGTTCCCGGTGCCGGTGATGATTTTGGCGTTAATCCCCGCCTGCATCAGCGTTGACTGCACCGCAATGGCAATGTTCAGGAACGGCTGATCCGCCAGCACCCTCAGGGTGGTATCAAATCCGTTCGGATAACCCGCCTCTGCCAGCAGTTTTTTGGCGCGAGGGATATCGAGCTTATAGCCCGGGTCCGGCAGCGTTGATGGCATACCGGCCTTGATGGGGCGCTGGTGCAGCACACCGTAGCCCGGCATTAGCGCTTTATTGATGCCCTGATAGTCAATCAGGTAGCGCACTGCTTCGCGCACCTTCGGGTTAGCGAAGTGGGCCTCCTTCATGCTCATCGCCACGTAGTAGACCGTGCCTTTTTGCACGGCTTCCACGGTGAGCTGAGGGTCTTTACGCAGGGCGTTGATGTCCGCCACCGCCATATTGTTGGCAATGTCGAGGTCACCCTTTTCAATCATCAGGCGCAGAGTTTGCGACTCCTGGAAATGGCGCAGCACCACGCGGCTCATCTTCGGCGCGTCGCGCCAGGAGTGCGGGTTACGCTGCATGCGCAGCACGTCCTTCGCCAGCCAGGTTTCCAGCATAAACGGGCCGGAACCGGCTTCGTTGGTGGTCAGCCAGCGGTTGCCCCAGTCGTTGTTGACCGCGTGCTGCTGCACCGTTTTGCTGTCGAGCACGCCGAGGTTGCCGAGCGCGCCAAGGGAGTAAATCACCAGCTGCGGGTCGTTAGCCTTTGGCAGGACAATCTGCACCGTGTACGCATCGGGTGCGCTGATGTGGCTATCGATGTTTTTCTTTGAAAATCCGTAGGATTTCCACACCGACGCCTGCGCAAGGTTGAGGTGCAGCAGGCGGCGCATCGACCAGACCACGTCCTCCGCCGTGAGCGAGTTGCCGGAGTGAAACTTCACGTCATCGCGCAGGTGGAAGGTCAGGGTTTGACGGTCCGGCGAAATATCCCATGACTTTGCCAGCGCGGGCCTGACGTTGGTGAGCTCGTTCGGATCCAGTTCCACCAGCGAATCATAGAGATTGACCACAATGCCGACCACTTCGTTACCGGTCATTGCCGCCGGGTCGAGGGTCAGGAGGTTGTTCATATTCATGCCGATGATGAGCTGGTCGGGCGGCGTTTTCGCGACCGTCGTACCGCTCCCCATCATCAGCGAGAGCGCGAGCAGGCACGCCCCTGCTAAAGGAGATCGTTTCATGTATATATCGCCTGTAGGGTACGTTTTTATTTGTCAGTCGTGGCTGACGGTATTGGCTTCGATATATGCAAAATTAATGTCTTCGCCCAGTCCCGGGCGGGTTGGCAGGCTGACCATGCCGTGTTCATCCATCGGATCGACCAGGCTGTTGAGGTACGCCGCCGGTTCGTCGTAGTCGAGGAACGGATGCAGCAAGCCGCGCTCGTACCAGCGGCAGTTTTTGATGGCGCCAATCACCGCCAGGCTCGCCGCGCCGTTGCCGTGAACTTCGCAGTCCATCCCGAAGGCTTCCGCCAGGTTCGCCACCTTCAGAGTCGGAGAGATGCCGCCCACACCGTTGGCGCCCGCACGCAGGATGTCGCACGCCCCGGCTTTGATCCAGTCCGCGCGGCTGTGGTGTTTCCCACCCAGGCTTTCCGGGCCGATAATCGGGATCGACAGGTTTTCCGCCAGCCAGGCGTAGGAGGCCATGCTCTCCTCTTCCATCGGCTCTTCGAACCAGGCGAAGTTGAGTTTTTCCAGCTCCTTGCCGATGTACAGCGCCTCGGTGCGGCTGTACCAGTGATAGCCGTCGATCATGAGATCGATATCCGGGCCAACCGCTTCACGCACGGCGGCGCAGGCTTTGACGTCCATCTTCGGATTGGGCGCAAAGGAGACCGGCGGCATCCAGGTATGCAGCTTGATGGCCTTGTAACCGCGCGCCACCAGCGTCTCGGCAAAGCTGGCGTACTCGTCCGGCGTGGATAAGCCACCGGGCAGATCGTCGCCGCACATGGTGCTGCCGTAGGCCGGGACCTTGTCGCGGTAGCCGCCCAGCAGCTTCCAGACCGGCATGTTCAGCTTACGGCCAATGAGATCCCACAGCGCCTGTTCAACGAAGCCCAGCGCGCGCTCGGTCAGCTGGTGCGCGCTACCGCGCTGCCAGTGCGCCAGATCCTGCCAGATACGCTCACGGTTGAACGCGTCCTGGCCGACCAGCACCTTGCGAAAGAAGGTGTTAACCACAAAGGGGCGCACCACTTCCGGTGGCGCGAAGGAGTACCCTTTGGTGCCATCGTCTGCCGTAATAGAAAGCATCGCCATTTTAGCCATGCTCTCCGGCCCCGGATGCGAGTGCCCGGCGGCGTCGGAAACCCGGTGCGTCGGGTACTGGAAGACGGTGACGTTTACAGATTCAATTTTCATTATCAGTCCTTAAGACGACAGAGGTTCAGCACGAATAGAATTTTGAAAAGCCGTTTCGAAACTAACTTTAAGCGCAAAATTCGTCCGCTGCCTTAGACAAATTCCGCTAAGCGCCGACCATTTTTTGTGCATATGCACGGGAAAGAGTGACAGTTTTCACAAAAGGAAGGGGAAGTGTGAGGTGGATCGGGATGGGTATTTGAATGAAATGAAATAGGATTCCGAATTACCTTTTCCCCTCACCCCGGCCCTCTCCCGGAGGGAGAGGGAGCAAACCATCCCCTCTCCCCTGCGGGGAGAGGGTTAGGGTGAGGGGGGATATGTCTTAAGCAATCGTGACTTTACTGTCCAGATACACATCCTGCACCGCATTGATCAGCTTCACGCCGTCGGCCATCGATTTCTTAAACGCCTTACGGCCAAGAATCAGCCCCATGCCGCCCGCGCGTTTGTTAATCACCGCAGTGCGCACCGCGTCTGACAGGTCGGTATCACCGCCTGCCGCCCCGCCGGAGTTAATCAGCCCCGCACGGCCCATGTAGCAGTTCGCCAGTTGGTAGCGCACCAGGTCGATCGGGTTATCGCTGGTCAGCTTGCTGTATACACGGTCATCGGTGTAGCCAAAGTTCACCGCCTTATAGCCGCCGTTGTTCTCGGCCATTTTCTGCTTCACGATATCCGCGCCGATGGTCGCTGCCAGGTGGTTCGCCTGCCCGGTCAGGTCGGCAGACACGTGATAATCCACGCCGTCTTTCTTGAACGCGTTGTTTCGCAGATACGCCCACAGTACGGTGACCATCCCCAACTCGTGCGCGCGCTCGAACGCGGCGGAGATCTCTTCAATCTGACGACGAGACTGCTCGGAGCCAAAGTAAATGGTCGCTCCCACTGCCACCGCCCCCATATTGAATGCCTGCTCCACGCTGGCGTACAGCGTCTGGTCATATTCCGTCGGGTAGCTCAGGGTTTCGTTATGGTTCAGTTTGACGAGGAACGGAATGCGGTGGGCATAGCGACGCGAGACGGAGGCCAGCACGCCGTAGGTCGATGCCACGCAGTTACAGCCCGCTTCAATCGCCAGTTCGACAATGTTCTTCGGATCGAAATAGAGCGGATTGGCAGCGAAGGATGCCCCCGCAGAGTGCTCAACGCCCTGGTCTACCGGCAGAATAGAGAGATATCCAGTGCCGCCCAGTCGCCCGGTGTTATAGAGCGTCTGCATGTTTCGCAACACGGCAGGCGGACGGTTGTTGTCCACCATCACGCGGTCCACGTAGTCGTGCCCGGGCAGGTAGAGCTGGTCAGCTGGAATGGTCATACAACGATGCTGTAAGAGGCTGTCGGCGTCTTTGCCAAGCAACTGCGCAATATCAGTCATAGTGATGCTCCCGTAAGTCCGACGTCGCGTCGGAGCGTGTGATCCAAACCCACAAGTTTGCAGGCAGACTAAGCCTGGTACCGACTTAACAGATTTTCCACCGTCTGCAACTTTTTTAAGCACAATCTGCTGGCTCGTTTCGTATACAACAATTTTGTTACACTGATCAAACATTCACCCCAAAGGTATTTAAAAGGTATTATTAAGTGGTATGTTAAAGGCGTACCCTCACTGACATGCAGGATTAAAAAATGAAAACGAAAGTCCAACTGTCATTCATGATGTTTGTTGAATGGTTTATCTGGGGCGCGTGGTTTGTGCCATTGTGGCTGTGGCTGAGCAAAAGCGGTTTTACCGCCGGGGAAATCGGCTGGTCTTATGCCTGTACCGCCATTGCCGCCATCCTTTCACCGATTCTGGTCGGCTCGCTGACAGACCGCTTCTTCGCCGCCCAGAAAGTGCTGGCGGTGCTGATGTTCGCCGGTGCGATTCTGATGTATTTCGCCGCGCAGCAAACCCAGTTCAGCACCTTCTTCCCGCTGCTGCTGGCCTACTCACTGACCTATATGCCGACCATCGCGCTGACCAACAGCATTGCCTTTGCCAACGTGGATGACGTCGAAGCCGATTTTCCGCGCATTCGCGTAATGGGCACCATTGGCTGGATCGCCTCGGGCCTGGCATGCGGGTTCCTGCCGCAGATGATGGGCTACAGCGACATCTCCGATACCAATATCCCGCTGCTGATGACCGCAGCCAGTTCCGCCCTGCTCGGCATCTTTGCCCTGTTCCTGCCGAACACCCCGCCGAAGAGC
>NZ_JAIHAZ010000159.1:0-543 GCF_019718755.1 Enterobacter sp. RIT637 | reverse complement strand
TCGTTCACCTCATCGCAGGGTCTGCTGCTGATGATTCCCACGCTGTACAAGCTCGCCGGGCAGTTAACGCCGTTCGTGTTGCATGTGGCAGCGCGTACCGTTGCCACCCATGCTCTGTCGATTTTCGGTGACCACTCGGATGTGATGGCGGTCCGTCAGACGGGCTGCGCCATGCTGTGTGCCAGTAATGTGCAGGAAGCCCAGGACTTTGCGCTGATTTCCCACATCGCGACGCTAAAAAGCCGGGTGCCGTTTGTTCATTTCTTCGATGGTTTCCGCACCTCTCACGAAATTAATAAAATCGTTCCGCTGTCGGACAACACGATTCTGGAGCTGATGCCGCAGGACGAGATCGATGCCCACCGCGCACGCGCGCTGAACCCGGAGCATCCGGTTATTCGCGGCACTTCCGCGAACCCCGACACCTATTTCCAGTCCCGTGAAGCCACCAACCCCTGGTACAATGCGGTTTACGATCACGTTGAGCAGGCGATGAGTGATTTCTCGGCTGCCACCGGGCGTGAATATAAGCCGTTTGAATAC
>NZ_JAIHAZ010000158.1:0-545 GCF_019718755.1 Enterobacter sp. RIT637 | reverse complement strand
GTGCTGGAGAAATCAGGCGGCAAAACCTTCAGCGAGCACGAGGTGTTGCCGCTGGTGCAACGACCAAAAGCCGAGATCGCGCAGGCTGTTTTTAACACCAGCCTGGAATCGTTCCGCAACCGCAGCCGCAAGGCTTACAGCGGTGAACAGATGCTGGAGGAGTATGTCTCGTTCTATCAGAATCTGTAGCTACCTGCTGTTGCCGCTGATCTATCTGCTGGTTAACGTCAAAATTGCCCAGCTGGGCGAAAGCTTCCCGATCACCATCGTGACTTTCTTACCGCTTTTGTTGCTGCTCTATGTCGACAAAATTAGCGTGAAGAAACTGATGATTGCCCTGGGGCTGGGGTTTGGCTTAACGGCATTTAACTACATCTTTGGTCAGTCGCTGGATGCCAGCAAGTACGTCACTTCCACCATGTTATTTGTCTATATCGTCATTATTATTGGTATGGTGTGGAGTATTAGGTTTAAAACTATTTCGCCGCACAATTATCGGAAAATCCTTAGGTTCTTTTATATTGCCGTTGCGTTCATTGTTATGC
>NZ_JAIHAZ010000157.1:0-547 GCF_019718755.1 Enterobacter sp. RIT637 | reverse complement strand
ATAGCTACATCGTGTGGATGGATGCGGAGAGCAAACTGCCGATGCGCGTCGATCTCCTCGATCGGGACGGCGAAACGCTGGAGCAGTTCCGCGTGATTTCCTTTACGGTGAATGGTCAGGTGGGTAACAGCATGCAGAATTTGGCGAAAGCGAGCCTTCCGACGCTTCTGTCAGTGCCTGCGGGCGATACGGTGAATTTCAACTGGGTGCCAGCGTGGATCCCACAAGGTTTCAGCGAGATATCCAGTAGCCGCCGTCAGCTTCCGACCATTGAAACGCCGGTCGAGTCGCGTCTCTATTCTGACGGCTTATTCAGCTTCTCTGTGAACATCAATCGTGCGTCTGCCAACAGCAGCGAGCAAATGCTTCGTACCGGACGCCGGACCGTGAGTACGACGCTGCGGGATAACGCCGAAATCACGATTGTGGGTGAACTGCCACCGCAGACGGCGAAACGCATTGCTGACAGCATTAAATTCAGGGCCGCACAATGATCAAAGAATGGGCCACCGTTGTCTCGTGGCAAAATGGCGTTGCGCTGGTGAGC
>NZ_JAIHAZ010000156.1:0-547 GCF_019718755.1 Enterobacter sp. RIT637 | reverse complement strand
AACCTGACAATACCATACTCAACATTAATGCAAACGCATACTTCATTTTGGCTCCATCACTCATTATTTTATAATTAGCGCCGGTTTACTACTCAATGTATTTGACGCTAATGAAGATAATTTAACAAATTATCACCTCTCGGGCAAGGTGAGGGTTTCGAACCCGTTCATAAATAATTCATAATGAGTAGCTTAAAACTTAAGACGCAAGGTAGAAAATAGCGCGGCATGTATAAAATATTATATAAAAAAAGCGAATTATTTCCCTCAGCATATCGAGCCGATATCACTGTTCTCAATGAGCGCCGCTGCTTCTTCAGTATCAGTGATGTTGGTGGCCTGTTGCTGTCACAAAGCGGACGGCCCACCCCATACGATTAATGAATTCAAATAATATACCTCAGCTAATTCCCCCTCTAATGGAATAAATTCGTTTGCGTTATGCTTAACCAACACACAAGCTAAAGGATAACACAGCTGACCGCTGAACAGGCAGATTACGATTCGTTGTTCTGCCTTAGCTGTAGATTAAAGCCAGGTGTTCATA
>NZ_JAIHAZ010000155.1:0-547 GCF_019718755.1 Enterobacter sp. RIT637 | reverse complement strand
ATTTAAACCTTTGGACTTTTGCCGTCTATACCGGCCTACGTCATGGTGAATTGACCGGTCTGGCCTGGGAGGATGTCGATCTAAAAAATGGCGAGGTCCATGTTAAGCGTACAATGACGCTCACAAAGAAGTTTGGTCCACCGAAGACAAACGCCGGTGTGAGGACAGTAAAGCTGCTAAAACCGGCTCTGGAAGCGTTAACGAGGCAATTCGAGCTTACTGGCAATAAGGTGCCCGCAGAGATCGACTTTTACCACCGCGAACGTGGGAAAATTGGAAAGCAAAGCCTGAGATTCTGCTTCGTGCCCAACCATGATGAAGGGGAAATGAGCAGGCATTATTCTCAGAGCACGATTAACCTGACATGGCCGGGCGCGATGAGAAAATCAGGCGTAAGGTATCGTAGTCCCTACCACACCCGGCATACATATGCCTGCTGGTTACTATCAGCTGGTGCAAATCCATCGTTCATTGCCAGCCAGATGGGGCATAAAAATGCGCGTATGGTTTACACCGTATACTCAAAATGGATCGTGCGGATGAACGA
>NZ_JAIHAZ010000154.1:0-548 GCF_019718755.1 Enterobacter sp. RIT637 | reverse complement strand
ATAAAGAGCAGTGGTGTCAGGAACGTAACTGCTGCTGACGTAGCGTTGATTTGACCAGACGCCATGCACTCCAGGCGCCAAAGCCACGTCTGGCCCAGCGGACCAGCATGCTGGGGTGACGAACGGACCAGACGGCCATCACGCTACTGCCTACCAGCACCCAGGAGCGCAAGCTCAGCAACGTGTTCCAGCCATGATCGTACGAACGGGTCACTTCCAGCCAGTCGCGACGGCAGGCAGTCAGATCCAGCCGTTGCTGCTGGATCTGGCTTAGCAGATACGCTTTGCGCTTGCGACGCTCTGTTGTGCTACTCACGGCTAGTCATCCTCCAGCAGTGCGCGATCGTTGGCCAGCTCCTGACGAGTATGACGCAGCAGCGTAGAACTGCGCGCTTTATGCATCGTCCAGATCCCGCCAATCAGTGCGGCCACCAACAGCACAACCGTTGTGGCGATCATCGCGTTGAGGCGATACTGCGGATCGATCGCCCAGATGATTAACACCATCAGGCTCATCAGCCCAAATGCGGCGAAGAGCATGGTGAGCC
>NZ_JAIHAZ010000153.1:0-548 GCF_019718755.1 Enterobacter sp. RIT637 | reverse complement strand
CTGTGAAGGGCGTATTCTACCCTGAAAAGTCAGAAAAACATCCCCTTTTGTGCGGTGGGCTTCGCGCTGTCGGGCAATTCGGTCACAATACGCTTTTTGCCAGGACACCGTCTATGCAGGCCGAAATTCTCCTTACCCTTCGACTTCAGCAGAAGCTTTTCGCCGATCCGCGACGTATTGCCCTGCTTAAACAGATAGAACAAACCGGTTCAATTAGCCAGGGCGCAAAGAATGCGGGCATTAGCTACAAAAGTGCCTGGGACGCCATCAATGAGATGAACAGCCTGAGCGAACAGACGCTGGTGGATCGGGCGACCGGTGGCAAAGGCGGCGGCGGCGCGATGCTAACCCGCTACGGCCAGCGCCTGATTCAGCTCTACGATCTGCTGGCCCAGATCCAGCAAAAAGCCTTCGACGTCCTGAGCGATGACGACGCGTTACCCCTCGACAGCCTGCTGGCCGCCATTTCCCGCTTCTCCCTGCAAACCAGCGCGCGAAACCAGTGGTTTGGCACCGTGACCGCACGCGATCGCGACCAGGTTCAGCAG
>NZ_JAIHAZ010000152.1:0-549 GCF_019718755.1 Enterobacter sp. RIT637 | reverse complement strand
CGGTCCCGCTCCAAAATGACGACGTAGGCTTCGCGTTTGAAAAACAGCAGCATACGGCGCAAATCTTTTTCCATCGTTACGACCCGCCAGCCTTCGGGGGTTTGTTTGTTGAGGAACGCGCTGAAATTGACGGGGTTGACCTTTGCCGCGCCGAAAAACAGGCTGGACAACAGGCTTTCCTGATAAATGACGACTTTGTATTCTTTCATCGTATTTCCTTTTCGGTTGAAACCCCGCCCTTTGGGGCGGTAGGATCAGACTTTATTTGGGAGGGAACCCCTTCCAAATCAGGACGACACATAGGGCGGTGCTTGATGTGCCGTCCCGTGTGTTGAAACATTGTTGCGTTCGGGTATGTGGTGAAACAGGCGGTCATTGTAAACGGTATTGCGGTTTATACACAGTGTGCCGCCCGTTCCGCCCGCCCGACGCGGGAAAAGCAGGCAAATTTCCCGCCGCCGAACGCGCCAAACGCATAAAACGCGCAGCAGGCGCGGTGCTATGTATTGAAACACCGCCCGGAACCCGATATAATCCGCCCTTCAACAT
>NZ_JAIHAZ010000151.1:0-549 GCF_019718755.1 Enterobacter sp. RIT637 | reverse complement strand
ACCCCTATGCGGGCATGCAGCGCCACTATCTGGCAAAGGCGCTTTAACCGCCGATCCCGGTGCCGATTACGGCAAGCGCATGACGGACAATGATTTCCGGCGAGAGGGATTTTAGCCTCTCGTCATTGCGCATGCGTGAGAACGGCACCAGCACCAGGCTCAGCAAGGTGGTAAACAGCAGCTCCGGTGCTAGCGCCTGATTCAGCTTCCCTTCCTGCTGCCAGCCTTTGAGGGTGGCAAGCGTCGCCTGATACTTCTCGTCACCAAACCGCGCCTGAAGATGGGTGCGCAGTACCGGCATTTCGCCAATCACCTCCTGCATCCACAGCGGTGCAAACCAGGGATACTGTTCCGCCAGTTCGGCCAGCACTTTAACCATTTCCGTCAGGGCGTTCACCGGCGAATCCCGGTTATCGGCGAAAATTGTCCCGATCTGCTCGCGTAACGGCAGGAAACGCTCCTCAATCATCGCATCCAGCAGTTGCTCTCGGGAGTTAAAGTAATAGTGCAGCATCGCGGGCGTGACGCCCGCCTCTTTGGCAATGGCGT
>NZ_JAIHAZ010000150.1:0-549 GCF_019718755.1 Enterobacter sp. RIT637 | reverse complement strand
CAAACAGGCCTTTATGAACGAACACGTTCAGCCTGTGTTTGCGGTGCTCGACCCGGTTTACACATACACCCTGCCGCCGCGTCAGGTGGCTAACGGCGTCGTGGATGCCTTCGTTCACACGGTTGAGCAGTACGTCACTTACCCGGTCAACGGCAAAATTCAGGATCGCTTCGCGGAAGGCATTCTGCTGACGCTGGTAGAAGACGGCCCGAAAGCGCTGCAAGAGCCAGAAAACTACGATGTGCGCGCAAACGTGATGTGGGCGGCGACTCAGGCGTTGAACGGCCTGATTGGCGCAGGCGTGCCGCAGGACTGGGCGACCCATATGCTGGGCCACGAACTGACCGCGATGCACGGCCTGGATCACGCCCAGACGCTGGCGGTGGTTCTGCCTGCCCTATGGAATGAAAAACGCGACACCAAACGTGCCAAACTGCTGCAGTATGCAGAGCGCGTATGGAACATCACTTCCGGTTCTGAAGACGAGCGTATCGACGCGGCAATCGCGGCGACGCGTAACTTCTTCGAGCAGCTGGGCGTGCCGACTTG
>NZ_JAIHAZ010000014.1:0-125618 GCF_019718755.1 Enterobacter sp. RIT637 | reverse complement strand
GTACCTGGAGCTTCACGCCGAGCGTGGATCTGGGTCGCGGCGAGCACATCTTTACCGCCACGGCGAAAGATCCGATGGGCAACGAGTCGAGCAGCAGCAGCTGGACCGTGACCATCGATACTGATGCACCGGTGAAACCGACCATCGACGCGGCGCTGGACGACGTGGGCACCGTACAGGGCGCGCTGTCTGACGGCAGCAGCACCGACGACCCGACGCCAACCCTGAGCGGCAAGGCGGAAGCGGGCAGCACCGTGAAGATCTACGATCAGAACGGCCTGCTGGGCGAAGTGACGGCGAAAGACGACGGCACCTGGAGCTTCTCACCGGTCGCGAAGCTGCCGGAAGGCGAGCACCGCTTCCACGTGACGGCGACGGACAAGGCGGGCAACACCAGCGCAGCGTCCGACGACTTCGTGCTGAACCTGGACTACACCGCACCGGATGCAAGCAAAGTGAGCATCACCGACGTAGTGGATGACTTTGGTTCTGTGACCGGCTCCGTGACGTCAGGCGGTAAGACTGACGACAACACGCCGCTGATCAAAGGCACCGGTGCGGAAGCGGGCAACACCATCACCGTGTACAACGGCGACAAGGTGATTGGCACTGCCAAAGTGCAGGCAGACGGCACCTGGGAACTGCAGGTCACCAAGGCGCTGCCAGACGGCACCTATAACCTGACGGTTAAAGAGACCGACAGCGTGGGTAACACCACGGCGGCTTCACCGGAATACATTATTCAGATCGATGCAGGCGGTCAGCCGCTGCCACCGACCCTGAGCAGTGTCGAAGATGACGTCGCGCCGCATACCGGACCATTGCAGAAGGATGCGACCACCAACGACAACACCCTGCTTCTGACCGGTACTGCTGAAGCCAACGTGACGGTTCGCATTTACGGCGGCCCGAACGGCACCACTTTACTGGGTGAAACGCAGGCGGATGCCCAGGGCAAATGGAGCTTCAACACGCCGAAACTGGCAGACGGTGTCCATACGTTTGTGGCGGAAGCCATTAACGACATCGGACAGGTGAGCCCGCAAACCGGCGGATTCCCGGTCACGGTGGATACCAGCGCGCCGGGTGAAGTCACTGGCTTCATCGTTAGCGATAACGAAGGTCCGAAGACTGGCGTATTGTCCAATGGCGACACCACTGACGATGCGACGCCGACCATCAGCGGTAAAGCCGAGCCTGGCAGCGTTGTTCACGTCTACGTGAACGGTCAGGAAAACGGCACCGCGGTGGCAGACGCTAACGGTAACTGGACCTACACCACCGGTTCACTGGCGGATGGGGAATACACCTTCACCGCGCGCGCTGAGGATTCAGCGGGCAACCTGGGTGCAGAAAATGCTGGCGTCACCGTCACGCTTGATACCTCCAGCGTACCGGTCACTATCGTTCGCGTGATGGACGATAAAGGCACCGTAACCGGCGAACTGAAGGCTAATGATGTGACTGACGATGCCCGTCCGGACATTATCGGCAAGGCAAAAGCAGGCAGCATCGTGACCATCAAAGATGGCAGCGTGGTGCTGGGCACCGTGACGGTAGATGCCAGCGGTAACTGGACATTCACGCCAACCAGCGATCTGGGCGATGGTGTACACAACATTACGGCGACCGCTAAAGATCTGACCGGTAAAGAGGATACCTCCAGCACCTTCAGCTTCGAAATTGACAGTAAAGCACCGAATCGTCCGAGCATTGATTACGCGGAAGATCAGGTGGGTACCGTTAAGGACGATCTGAACAGCAACGACGTGACTGACGATCCGCAGCCAATCCTGCACGGTACGGCCGAAGCGAACAGCACCGTTAACATCTACTCCGTTGATGGCACGCTGTTGGGTTCAGTCACCGCGAACAGCAGCGGCGCGTGGAACTTCAAGCCGGGCAGTAAGTTGCCAGAAGGGAAAAACACCTTCTATGTGACGGCGACGGATAAAGCCGGGAACGTCAGCGACAAGTCTGCGGACTTCGTGCTGACCACCGACTACACCGCGCCGGATGCGAGCAAAGTGTTGATCACTGAAGTGGTCGATAACTACGGCAGCGTCACCGGTAAAGTGGAAAGCGGTGGTGTGCTGGATGACAGTCGCCCTGTCATTAAAGGTACAGGGGCTGAAATCGGTAACGTGATTACCGTTTACACCACGGATGCCAATGGTGCGACGAAAGTACTGGGTACAACCACAGTCGATGCCAACGGTACATGGACGCTGACGGTATCGGATGCGTTATATGCCGACCTGAACAAACTGACCGTGACGGAAACGGATACGACGGGTAACACCGCCAAACCATCCGATAGCTACGATGTTACGTTGTCCTCCGCGCCGGGTGTGCCAGTGATTGATGGCGTTACAGATGATGCGGGCTCTGCAAATGTCGAGCTGAGTAATGGTGGACTGACCAAAGACACCACACCGACACTGCACGGTACGGCGTCCGGTGTTGCTGGCAATACCGTGACGATCTACAACGGCAATCAGGTTGTGGGTACCACTACATTGGATGCGAACGGCAACTGGAGCTTCACGCCGGGCACGGCGCTGGCAGATGGCAGCTATCACTTTACTGTGACGGTCACCAACACTGCTGGCCAGGAAAGTGAGAAGAGCCAGGTCTACAGCATTGATGTTGATGCAACGGCACCTAATCCAGCGACGGATATTCTGATCGCGGATGATGTGTCACCAATTACGGGTAATCTGCAAGACGGTGATGTGACCGATGACAATAAACCGACCTTCAGCGGTAAAGCTGAGGCGGGAAGCACGGTCAATATCCTTGATGGCGGCAAAGTGATTGGCAGCACCACCGTTGACAGCAATGGAGACTGGAGCTGGACACCGGGTACGGCGTTAGTGGATGGCGATCACGCCTTCACGACAACCGTTACGGATAAAGCGGGTAATACCAGTACGCCAACGGGCGTAGTGAACATCACCGTAGACACTCAGGGCTCTACAGTTTCCCTGTCTGTCGATGGCTATCACGACGATGCGGGTACCAATACTGGCCTGATTCTGGGCAGCGGAACCAGCACTGACGATACCTCTCCGGTACTGCAAGGTAGCTGGACGGGCGATCTCGACGCATCGGACTCTATCCGTGTTTATCAGGATGGCATTCTGCTCGGTCTGGCCGTGCTGGATCGCACTAACCATACCTGGACGATGGCTGTGAACGGGTTGGCCAATGCCAATACCTATAAGTTTACGGTTGTGGCAGTCGACGCGGCGGGTAATGAATCAACGCCATCTGCTGAGTTCGCTCTGACTATCGATCAGGACGCACCGACCCAGACCGTGACCATTACCAGTTACACCGATGATGTGGGGCTGGCAACGGGTAACATGCCGGGCAACACCTCGACGGATGACCGACAGCCGGTGCTGAACGGTAAGGTAACGGGCACGCCACTGGAAGCTGGTGATGAAGTTCGTATCTACAGTGTGAACGACAATTCACTGCTGGGTACGGCGACGGTGAAGTCAGATGGAACCTGGAGCTTCGAGCTGCCGCCGCTGGAAGACGGCATGACCCACAGCTTCCGTGCTGTTGTGGCGGATAACGTCGGCAATGAAGGAACGCCATCCAGTGATTTTGCGATCACTGTTGACCTGAACCTTCAGGTTAACAAGCAGGATACATTGGACACTACGCCAATTGTATCTGGCTCTACCGGCTTTGAAATCCAGCAGGGTGAGTACGTTGAAGTCACCGTAAACGGTAAGACCTACAGCTCCCAGAATGGGCAGGTTGTGGTCGATATGCGTAACAACACCTGGTATGTACAAATCCCGGATGCTGATGCGCTGAACGTGGGGACATATGACGTTAAGGCTGTACTGTTCGACGCAGCAGGCGTGCAGATCGCGACGGATGATTCGTCAAATGAGCTGGTTGTCTCACCAACACCGAAGGTGAGTGTCGGTGCAGGGGGCGGCGATCCGGATCAGAAAGCGACATCTGTTACCCTGAGCGAAGACGGCACATGGCGTATTCACTCTAACCAGACCATGCTGGATTCGACGGCGACGTCGTCTTCATCGCTGGGTGATTTCTCTTCAACGAGATTGCAAAGTAACTCCGGAACGGGCTACAGCTCGAACAACTATGTGCAGAACGCCACATTCATCGACTACAACCGCGATGGCATGATGGATCTGTTTACCGTTGATAGTAACTATGACGACGGCCAGCAGATGTTCTACTACAACGGTTCGACCTATACCGCCTACCAGGTGGGTGCCTTTGAACGGGCGCCGCAGACTGGCGAGTTCGCAGGTGATGCGAACACGGACGGCAGCGCGAACACCTGGAGCTGGTACGGCGGTATCGTCGCTATCGATAAGAACGGTGATGGTTACGTTGATATGATCAACGGTGACCAGACGCCTAACGACAGTGCTATCCGCGGTGGCTATGGTTCGCAAATCGTACTGAACAACGATGGTACCGTTGTCGGTATGAGTAAAGACGGCACATTCGCGACCGACTATGCGGCAGATTCAGGCTATGACCCAATTGGTCTGGATCAGGCGCAGCCGGATATGGAACTGTCAGGTGTGGACATTAACAACGATGGTATCGTTGACTTTGTAATGCACAGTCAGAACATCGTTTCAGATGGTTCGCGTATCGATGCCAACGGCGCGACCGACAGCTCCGCTGCTCGCAGTACTAACCAGGCGCGTCTGGTCGTGGTGAACGGTACTAACAACGGTAACTGGAAAGTCACGCAGATTGTAGACAACGTCTTCCAGCGTGGTTCTGACAGCGACCCGGGTATCGGTAACGGTGTGGCCATGACCTGGGGTGATTACAACGGCGATGGTTACCTTGACCTGTTCCTGGGCCGAGGAAGCGAAAGCACGACCTCAGATTCGAGTGCGGGCAACAACGCCGGGGAATACGCCAGCCGTATTCATTTCAACGACGGCAACGGCAAGTTACTGTCGGATGATGGTGACAACAACGGTATTGGCAACCCAACGGGCATGTATACCTTCAACGATACGTTGGCGGGTGCAGCATCGCTGGCGCTGGACTGGAACCACGACGGCAAGATGGACGTCATTGAGCTGCCGGGTATGGAGTCGTCTTCTGGCGGTATCAACGATGCGGCGGCGACAGGGACAATTAACCTGTATACCAACACCTCGGTGAACGGTCATACGAGCTTCACGACGTCCAACCTGTTAACACAGGTCGGTAAGAGCACCATCGGTGGTTCGTCTACGGCTCAGCAGGTCAGTGGCGCTATCGCGATTGACGTCGATTGGGATGGCGATCGCGATCTGCTGGCATTTACCAGTGGTGGCACGACAACCTACATCGAGAACAAAAACGAGGTTGCGCACGGTACGTCGATTCATCTGCGTATTCTTGACGAAGGCGGCATCAACACCCTGTTCGGTAACACGGTACAGCTGATTGATGAAGCGACTGGCCAGGTGGTTTCCACCCAGGTCATCAACGCTCAGTCGGGTAACCAGACGAACGACAGCACCGCTATCGTGGACTTCTACAATCTGGATGCAACCAAGTCGTACAGCGCGGTCATTCTGCGTTCGGCGGGTGGGGCAGTGTCTAACGTGGGTGGCGTAGCCACTGCGGACGGCAAGGCAGTTCAGAATGTGAACAAAGCATGGGGCGGCTTGACGGCAGCAGAAGGTAACCATGCGTACGTGCTGACGACCGAGTCTGAAAGCAACGTGGCTAACGCCAGCGCGACGGGTGGCACCAACACCACGGGTATCGTGGGCACCGGTTACAACGATACCTTCTTCGCAACGTTGGGCAATGACCTGTACAACGGCGCAGGGGGTACAGAAACTGTTTCCGGCGTGAAGTCGTGGAACAATACCGGCGGTCTGGACATCGTTGACTACAAGCTGGCGGGCAGCACGCCTCTGAACATCGATCTGAATAAGACCGGTATGCAGAATACGGGCTTCGGTAGCGCACAGTTTGTCAACGTTGAAGGTCTGGCTGGCGGTTCTGGTAACGACACCTTTACCGGTAATGCAGCTAACAACTCCTTCGAAGGCCGTGCGGGTGCGGACACCTTCTATCTCGACAATGACGGGAAAGGCGGTGGTCAGGATACGTTGAAATACCAGGTCCAGGCGAATGGTAAAACCAACGGTACCGGCGGAAATGGCAGCGATGTGGTCCATGGCTTTGTTGTCGGAACGGTCGAAGCAACCAGGAAAGCGGATGTCATCGACATCAGCAGCCTGCTGGTAGGCTACGCGGGCGATGCTGACGGTGCAGCGCACTATATCAATGGTGTTGCAACCATCGATGCAGGTGATGCAATTGCGCAGTATCTGTCCGTAACCTACAACGGTAAGGACACCATTCTGAGCATTGACCGTGACGGCAGTGGTTCAGGCTTTGGTGCAAACCAGGTGCTGACCATCGCGGATACCAAGGTTGATCTTGAAACCCTGCTGGCTAACCATCAGCTGGTCATCAAAGGGCCGGACGTCTCAACGATGAACTACAGCGCGCTTAACGAAGGGGTAACAGTCAACATGTGGACTGGCTTTACCTCTGCGGGTGGCGAACTGGAAGACATCGTGAAGATCGTCGGTACCCAGACGGACGACACCATCACGGATAACTCGTTTAGCAACGTGATAGCAGGAGAAGGCGGTAACGACACCTTCTATCTGATGAACGGCGGAAACGATGTGCTGATGTACAACGTGCTGGAAGGTATGGAGAACGATGCTACCGGTGGCAACGGTCACGACACGGTCCACGGCTTCAAAGTGGGCAACGTGGAGAAAGACGGTGATGCCGATACGCTCAACCTCAGCGACCTCGTCGATTACAGCGGCCCGGTAACCTTCTTCGAGAATAACGGGAAGGTGGAACTGGACGCGGCGTCGAAAGGTCTTGAGGACTACCTGAAAGTGGATGTCGTGGGTAACGACACCGTGATTAGTGTCGATATCGACGGTCAGGGCGGACAACATGGCTTCACGCAGGTTGTCACACTGGCTGACGTTCAAACCGATCTGGTTACGCTGCTGCAGAATAACCAAATAATGATGTAACCCAGTAAAACCCGCCATCTTCGGATGGCGGGCTTTCTGCGCATATCTGAAGTAATACGATCAATCACTGGGTGAATCAGGAATTTGAAAATGAAAATAACCCCTCGGAATTTTAAAAAAATAAACCTGGCGTTCTGTGTCGCTGCTGCATTAAGTGCATTTATGGCCAACCCCGCTTATTCAGCTGAAAAAGTGGAAAAGGCCATTGATTTACCGGTAGTGATCAAACCGACGCCAAAAAATACGGCACCGCAACCTTATCGTCCAGTGGCGGGCGTGACGCCTGAACTGGCACAGGTTGTCGTCTATTACCCACAGGGCACAGTTCCTGCAGCGGTCTATGTTGACCGCGAGCTGCAGTCCGTGTTGTTACCAGGACAGTTTACCGTTCTGTGTGCGGCACCTGGCGCGCACACGGTGGAGTCATTCTTCAACGATCACCCGACGTATCAGGGCAAGCAAAACCCTCAGCAGCAGTTGAGCACCGAAAGCGCACAGACCTATTTTATTCAGGTTAATCCGGGCACTGCGGGCAATACAGCGGCGCTGGAGGAACGTTCGCGTGCGGAAACGCTCCTGAAAAATATGCACAAGCAGACCAAAATTATTAACCGAGCATCTCAGGTCAAACCCTGTGATTACGTTAATAACACCGGCGTAGTGCTCATTCAGGAACAGGTGCTGTTCCGCTTTGCGGCGAGCAACTCAGCGGGAATTTTTGCGGAATCTCGTAAGAAGCTGGATGACGTGGTGAAGTTTATCCGTCAGGCGAATAACGTTCGTGAGATCCAGATCGTGGGCTATACCGATGCGATTGGTAGCCGTGAGGCCAACCAGCGTCTGTCTGAAGCACGTGCGAATACCGTTCGTTCGTTGCTGATCGAGAAAGGGATCAAGCCAGAGATGATCAACAACACCGTTGGTCAGGGCGTGGCGCAGAGCGCTGAAGGTTGCGGCACCCGTGCCAACCAGCAGGCAGCAGGCTGTAACGTTAACAGCCGTCGTGTGGAAATTTTAGTGAAAAGCCACTAAGCCGCGCGTATGACTAAAATACGGATCGCAGAGATGCTATCCGTATTTTTTTTATTGGTATATCAAAGAGAAAGGTCCTGAAAAACGAGGTGTCATGCAAACTGTGGTTCGTAGGTTTTGATCTTTGCATTGGTGTACTGCTTTTTCTTTTCTCGAATTATCTCATGCTCAATTGACGCTTTAATAATCTCGCCGCAGGAATATATTTTCTTTAAAGAGTTAAAGCCCAGCTGTTTCATTATGTTGTTGGTGTACGTATAGGTAGTTTTGGGCTTAATGTTGTGCACGATACTAATATCGTCAATGGAATAACCCGCAATCATCAGCTTTAACACACAGAACTCCATGTGCGTCAGTTCGATGTACTTCTTGATGATTTTGTTTTTGCTTGGGTGACGCTGAGTATGCATTTTTTTTATGATCTCATCGTTCGTGAGATTGTTAATATTTACCAGGCGATGCTTGTAATGAGAGCAAATGCAGGAAAACAGCTCCGGAAAAATATCCGAGTGATAAGCAATAATGATTTCTGAAATGGCTGCGTTATTTGTTTTTCTGCGTAGAGAAATCAACCAGTGGAAATAAACAATATTGCTGTATATGGAGTCAGGTAAAACCAGGTACAACGTATAAAAAGATCCTCTTCTGACCTCCTTCGCCCAGGCAAACAAGTTTTTTTGGTTATCAAACGAGATGATTTTCTCTTTACTGAATGTACCGGATAGCAAGTGACGCAGGCCGATGTTACTGAAGTTACATCGGGATAAAATAACTCTGGAGGTATCCATGGGTATTCCTTTAGTGAACTATACCCGTCATACTTCAAGTTGCCTGTGCGTTGGCTTGACTCGGCCTGTGGCCTCGCCCCTTCAGGGCCAGCGCAAGCGCTGTTCAAACTGGCCAGGCCAGTTTGTCCTCGCTCACCCCAGTCACGTACTTATGTACGCTCCTGGGGATTCGCTGCGTCGCCGCCTTCATGCAACTCGAATTATTTAGGCTATAAAATGGCAAAAAGTCCATCTTCGTAATCTTTGCATACCGACAGACAGGTATTACGGTATGAATATATTTATATTCTACACGATATAAAAAAAATCTTGATTGAGAAGACTCCCTGAACAAATGGGAATTGTTTACCTGAGTCGCAAGGTTTTCTTTTTAGACATTAATGTAAGAATGCGAGGTTTTCAACCAGGAATATTCCACGTATGCAGGACAGATAAAAGGGGAGTCGTTATAATTTCAACAGTTATGATTTACGTTTATTACTCCTCGTTAGCGATGTTTAGTCTGGTGGAAAATTAAAAGGGAATGTCATTGTTCAGAGGTGACATTGAGAAAAGCATGAAGAAAATTTCAGTTCTGTTTATTTTAACCTCTATTATTTTGCTTGCAGGTTGCCAGATTACGCCGGGCAGCCATATTGATACGTCCGGGAAAAAAATTGTCCAGGCACAGGATGATAAAACGCTCAACGACGTCGAAATCAATGTTTATCCCGTTACGCCAGCCCTGATTGAGCGGCTACGGGAAAACGTGATGGTTGCGCAGGGTAATGCCGAGCTGAACAAGCGTCTGGACGCGTATGAGTACCGTATTGGCGTGGGCGATATCATTATGGTGACGGTGTGGGAACACCCGGAGCTCACCACGCCGTCAGGCCAGTATCGCAGCGCCAGCGACACCGGCAACTGGGTCCATTCAGACGGGACCATCTTTTATCCTTACATCGGCAAAATTGCCGTGAAGGACAAAACGGTGACCGAAGTGAGGGAGATGATCACCGAGCATCTGGCTAAATATATTGAATCCCCGCAGGTCGACGTGGGGATTGCCGCATTCCGCTCGCAAAAAGTGACGGTCTCAGGCGAGGTGAATCAATCCGGCCAGCAACCTATCACCAACGTGCCGCTGACCATTATTGATGCGGTAAACCAGGCGGGCGGGCTGACCGAGAATGCAGACTGGGGCAATGTGGTATTAACCCAGGGCGGTAAGAAGTCGAAGGTCTCCCTGCAGGCGCTCATGCAGTATGGGGATTTGCAGCAAAATAAACTGCTCTACCCTGGCGATATTCTCTATATCCCGCGTAATGACGACTTAAAAGTCTTTGTGATGGGGGATGTCGTCAAGCAAACCACCATGAAAATGGATCGTTCCGGCATGACGCTGACAGAAGCGCTGGGGAATGCTGAAGGGATCAATCAAATGACAAGCGATGCAAGCGGCATATTTGTCATTCGCTCCGAGGCGAAACCTGATGCAGAAGCGGGGAAACAAGCGGCTATTTATCAGCTCGACGCGCGTGATGCCACCGCGCTGGTATTAGGCACGGAATTTAAGCTTAAGCCATACGATATTGTCTATGTCACGACGGCGCCGGTTGCACGCTGGAACAGGGTGATTAACCAGTTAATGCCAACCATTAATGGTATTTACAGCCTGACAGAAACCACGCGCTTTGTCAGAAACTGGGGTAACTGATCGTGTATGGGCGATATACCTCCATCCTGGTCGTCTGCACGGGCAATATCTGTCGTTCACCGGCTGGGGAACGGATTTTGCGTTCGCGCTTACCCGGCATGAGGGTGGACTCTGCCGGTATTTCAGCGTTAACAGGGGAACCGGCGGATCCCGTCATGCGACAGTCGGCCAGCAAACAGGGTTTTTCTTTAGAGGGTCATCTTGCCCGACAGCTTACGCCTGCTATGTGCCGTGAATACGATCTAATCCTGACCATGGATAAGCATCATATTGAAGCGGTTACACAACTGGCGATGGAAGCCCGGGGTAAGACCTTTTTATTCGGATATTGGCTTCAGCAACTGGAAATTTCAGATCCTTATCGCCGGGGAGCAGAAATATCCGACATCATTTTCAAACAACTTTTTTCCGCTGCCGAAGAATGGGTCAAGGTTTTCCAGCAGGTTAAATAATCAAGGCTGATTAGAGTATGTATAACAAACACGTTAGCAATGCCCCTCCCGATCCTGTTCAGCGGGCGGAGGACATTGATATTGTTCAAATCCTTAAAGTGCTGTTTTACAGCAAAGTCTGGATAGCGGCGACGACCATTCTGTTTATCATTATGGGAATTATTATTGCTAACATCTCGACGCCGATTTACAGAAGTGATGCGTTAATTCAGGTTGAGAAGAATTCCTCATTAAGTATTTTAAACAAGCTGTCTACCATGCTACCGGAAGGCTCCGGAGTCAGTTCTGAATCCGAAGTGTCAATACTCAAATCACGGTTAGTGATGGGTAAAACGGTACATGATTTGAAGCTGGATATTGTCGTAAGAGAAAAAACCTATCCTGTTGCGAATGCCACTCTGCAGCGTCTGCTGGGGCATGAGCCGGCGACGCTCGATATTGCCTATTTGTCCGTACCGGAAAAATGGATTAATACCCCGCTGAATCTGGACATCGCGGTTTCTGGAGACTTCGCCCTGCACGTGGGGGATGCCGTCGTGAAAGGTAAAGTGGGTGTTCCTGTTCAGGCCAGCGGTATTGAGCTTCTGATCGAGTCTGCCAAACTCACGGAAAACACCGCGTTCATTGTGACGAAGCGCAATGAGTTTTCGGTCATTGAAGAGCTCAAAGAGCGCGTCTCCATTGATACCAAGTCGGGGGGGAATGGCATGCTGCACCTGAGCATGATCGGCCCCGACCCGGTGACGATCAGCCAGATCCTGGACAGTATTGCTCAAAACTATTTGGCGCAGGACGTTGAGCGCAAATCAGCAGAGGCAAGCAAAAGCCTGGCGTTTTTAAATAAACAGCTTTTGCAGATCAAAAGCAATCTGGTTAACGCCGAGAGTAAACTGAATGAATTCAGAAAGAATAATGAGTCCGTTGACCTGTCATTAGAAGCTAAATTCATTCTGGATAACGTCGTCTCTATTGATACGCAGCTCAATGAACTGACCTTTAAAGAGGCAGAAATTTCCAAGCTGTATAAGCGTACGCACCCGGCCTATAAAGCGTTATCTGAGAAAAAAGCCATTCTGGTAGCAGAAAAAGAAAAGCTGAACCAGCGTATTAGCGCGATGCCCAGCACCCAGCAAGAAATTTTAAGCATGACCCGCGATGTCCAGATGGGTAATGATATTTATATGATTTTGCTGAATAAACAGCACGAGCTTAATATCAGTAAGGCCAGTACCCTGGGGAATGTGCGTATTATTGACCATGCGGTCACGCAGCAGAAACCGGTCAAACCGAAAAAAATATTGATTGTTCTCTTATCAGCCTTAATGGGGTTCCTCTTTTCTTCCGGGGTCATCCTTGTTCGCAACATGCTGATAAAAGGGATCCGGCAACCAGCTGAGCTGGAGAAACGTGGCATTCCTGTCCTTGCCGTTGTTCCCCTGGCGCCTGAGTTAACGAAGCGCAGACGGTGCCGCGCCATTCCAACTTACCAGTCTGACGAGCTGCTGGCGAAATCGACGCCAACGTCGCTGGCGGTCGAAGCGTTAAGGGGGCTGCGTACCAGCCTCCATTTTGCGATGCTGAAATCGGACAACAAAATATTAATGATCTCCGGGACGTCGCCCGGGGTCGGTAAATCTTTCGTGAGTTCTAACCTCGCCGTACTGATGGCGCAGGCGGGTACGCGGGTATTGTTGATCGACTGCGATTTACGACGAGGGTATTTGCACCGTGTTTTCTCTGCGGCAGAAAATGGCGCGGGGCTTGCGGATTATTTATCTCAGGACATTAATATTTCGACTGTTATTCAGCACACGGAATACCCGGAAGTGGATTTTATTGGTCGCGGACGAATGACCAATAATCCTGCTGAGCTTTTTATGTCTGAGAAATTCAAGACGCTGCTCACGTCGTGCTCAACGCAATATGACGTGATTATCATTGATACCCCGCCGATCCTGAGCGTGACGGATGCGGCCATTGTTGGCCGATATGCATCAACATCACTGATGGTGGTGCGCTTTGAACAGAACTCCCTGAAAGAGGTGGAGGCAGGACTGCGCCGCTTCGATCAAAATGGCATCGCCATCCAGGGCACCATATTTAACGGTGTAGAGAAGCGCGCCGCTGAACCTTACACCTACGGCGACTATTCCTATCAGGAATAAAGTCTGATTACGGAACAGGTCAACACTATCCGGGATGTATAAAATTCCGAATATTGGATGACTTGTTCCTAATCAAAAGTTCCATATATGTGGTGCAGTCTGAATGCCAATTCAGATCAAAAATGACAGAATTAGCCTCAATTCTATGCTCTTAAATTCTAATTAATGAAATGGTAGGAAACCACAGGAGGTCAATCATCATAGGATGTGAAGTTATTATTTAGAGTGGCGAAGTTATATTTCTAAAAGAATGTAATGATTCCGTAATAAAGAGTAGGTAATAATGAAAAGTAAAAAGAATAATGTCTTTCAATTAGAGCTTAAGTGGCACCCTGTTGCCGCTTCGGTTCTGCTCGCTCTGCCATTTGTTGCGCACACAGCAGAGATCAGCATGAAGAACGGTATCGTTTCTTCTGCTGGAAACGTGCCTGTCATTAACATTAACAAAGCCAACGATAAGGGGCTTTCGCATAATGTGTATGACAAGTTAAACGTGGACAATAACGGTCTGATCTTCAATAACAGTGCTGCAGGAGCGAATACCGTTCTGGCAGGCCAGATTCAGGGTAACAGCAACCTGACCTCCGGCTCAGCGAAAGTTATTCTGAACGAAGTGACCTCGAAAAATGCCTCTGCTATTAACGGCATGATGGAAGTCGCAGGTGATAAGGCAGATTTAATTATCGCCAACCCGAACGGTATTACCGTTAACGGTGGGGGTTCAATTAACACCAGTAAATTGACCCTGACGACCGGTACGCCGGATATTCAGAATGACCAGCTGGCGGGTTACTCCGTCAACGGTGGCACCATTACCCTGGGTAAACTGAATAACTCCAGCCCAACTGAAATTCTGTCTCGTAACGTCGTTGTGACGGATAAAGTCACCGCTAACGAGCTGAACGTTGTGGCGGGCAATAACTACGTTAACGCTGCAGGCCAGGTGACCGGGTCGGTAACCGCTGCCGGTACGCGTAATGCCAATAGCATTGACGTTGCTGCGCTGGGCGGCATGTATGCCAACAAGATCAACCTCGTCAGCACCGAAAGCGGTGTCGGCGTCCGTAACCAGGGCGTTATTGCGGGTGGTCTCAATGGGGTCAATATTGACGCCAACGGCCAGCTGCTGAACAACAATGCACGCATTGAGTCCTCTGGTCAGATCAATATCAAAACCAATGGCGCACTGAGCAACACCACTGGGGATATTACCTCCGTTGGGACTATTGCGCTGGACACCAACAAAAACAGCCTCAATAACAGCCGTTCGGGCAACATCTCGACGATGGCTGACCTCTATGTCAACAGCGGCGCTGTCGACAACACCAACGGCAAAATGGCGGCGGCGGGTATGCTGGCGGCCGACACCAACGGCAATACCTTAACCAACTACGGTAAAGGCAATGCGGTTGGGATTGAAGCCGGTATCGTGGCGTTAAAAACCGGTACGCTGAACAACAGCAACGGTCAGATTAAGGGCGGATACGTTGGCCTTGAGTCTGCCGCGGTGAACAACAACAGCGGTTTGGTTGACTCCCTGGGTGATGTGAACGTTGTCAGCGGCGGCAACGTCGACAACAACAGAGGCATGATCCGTTCCGCAGGCGGCTTCACGAAAATCGCGGCCAAAGGTGCGGTTAACAACGGCGCGACCAAAACGGCCGATACCGCCAGCGATGACTCTTTAGGCATTATCGCCGAGAAGGGCGTGCAGATTGCGGCGAACAGCATCAATAACAACGGTGGACAGATGGCGTCGAATGGCGATATCTCCCTGGAAAGCGCCGGCGCTATTGATAACTACTCCGGCAAGCTGAACTCCTCCAGCAAAGTGATTGCCAAAGCGGCCTCTATGCGTAACGACAACGGCGGCGTGGCAGGTAAAACCGGCGTTAGCGTTGCGGTGGGTGGCAACATCACTAACTACATCGGCGTTTACAGCTCAGAAGAGGGCGATGTCGCTCTGGCAGCCAACGCCCTGAACAACCGCGGCGGCTTCATTATGGGACAAAACGTCTCCATTAATGCCAACGCAGGCGTGAACAACAACACGGCGTTCATCGTTGCAAGCAAGGTATTGAGTGTCACTGCTGGCGATAACATCGAAAACCGCTACGGTACCGATTTTGGTTCTGCGTTCGGCACCTACTTCGGTATGCCGCAGCAGAACGGCGGTATGGTCGGTAAAGAAGGCGTTTCGCTGTCCGCGAATTACATCTACAACAACCAGAGCCGTATTGTTGCTGAAGATGGCCCGCTGACCCTGCTGGCAAAAGGCAACGTGGATAACTCCCGCGCACTGCTGGTGAGCGGTGGGGATGCCAACATCAAGGTTGGCGGTACGTTGAACAACAACTACTCCACCCTCTACAGCATGGGCAACATGGCTATCGAGGCCAACAGCCTGAGCAACTACAGCGACGGCGCGCTCGAAGACAACAATGCAACGGGCGTGATTGCGGCGGATAAGAACCTGACCATGAATCTGAAGGGCAGCCTGACCAACTATGGTTGGATCAGCAGCCTGGGTGATGCCATCGTCAACATTCTGAACGGCTCTTTCACCAACCGTAATACCGTTTCTGCTGAGAAATCGCTGACGGTATCCGCGCTGACCGGTATCGAAAACCTGAAAGATATCGCCGCAGGCGAGAATCTGGTGGTGAACACCCAGCGTGGCGTGACCAACAACTCCAACAGCAACATGGTTGGTGATAAGGTTACGATCTCAGCGGGCTATGACATCAATAACCGCGGGAATATCGTTGCTGACAGCAGCCTGGCAATGAGCGCGAAAGGCAATATCTATAACGATCTGAATATGATCAGCTATGGTGATGCCACCTTAAGTGCCAATACCATTGATAACAACTCGCGCAAAATCAAAGCGGTCGGTGATTTAACGCTGACTGCCGCCGGAAATGTTAACAACAGCCGCGGTGAAATCAGCTCTGAGACTGGCGACGTAACTATCACTGCAGGTGGAACGGTTGATAACTACTACGGTCAGATCTTGTCCGGTAGCGACATTGCCCTGAAAGCGAACCGACTGAATAACGATTACGGTCGGGTTGCGGCCTACGGCAATATCGATCTGGCGCTGACAGGTTATTTCGACAGCAACCGTGGTTCAGTTCTTTCGCAGGCGGGTGACATCAAGCTGGCTGCCAGCACCGTTGATAACAACAACGGTCTGATCGCAGGTAAGAACGTTACCGTCGATGCACAAGGAACTGTCTACAACAACACCGCAATGATCGTGGCGGACAACAAGCTCACCGTTAACGCGGCAGGGAATATTGAAAACCGTGACGGTAACAACTTTGTTCGTAGTCATGGCGAAACCTTCGGCGTGACGGGCGATGTTGGCGGCATGATTGGTCGTGAAGGCGTGTCGCTTTCCGGTCAGAACGTCTACAACAACAACAGCAGCATCATCGCGGATGACGGTGCGCTGAGCGTGCTGTCCAAAGGGACGCTGGATAACACCCGTGCGATGCTGGTAAGCGGTGCTGATGCGGTTATCAAAGCAGCGGGTACGTTCTATAACAACTATGCGACCACCTACAGCGCGGGCAACCTGGACGTGACTGCAGGCACGCTGAGCAACTACAGCGATGGCAGCATGGAGAGCAACACGGCGACCGGCGTTATCGCGTCAGACAAGAACGTTAATCTGACCGTTGATAACAACGTCACCAACTACGGTTGGATCAGTGGTAAAGGCGATCTGAACTTCAATGTCCTGAAAGGTGCACTGACTAACCGCAATGCCATCTCTTCAGGTAACGCACTGGCGATTAATGCCCTGAACGGTGTTGAGAACTTTAAAGACATCGTGGGTGTGACCAGCGCGAAAATTGATACACAGCGTCATGTGACCAATAACGCCAACAGCAATATCCTTGCGCAGAATATCGCGATTAATGCCGGTGCCGACATTAACAACCGCGGTAATATCGTGAGCGATTATACCCTGTTGGTGAAAACAGCGGGCAATATTTATAACTACCTGAATATGGTGAGTTACGGTGTTGCCGGTGTGACGACCAATAATTTGACGAACAGTGGAAGCAATGCTGTATTCGGCGGTCTGTCTGGTATGGAACTTAATGCAAATAAAGTCACCAATACCGGCGATATTGTAGGTCTGTAATTTATAAGGTGTAACACAAGGCAGCAGCTATCGTCTGATAGCGCAAAGTCAACGCGAGAACCTGCTGCCTTTTTTTTCTGAGAAAGTTAATGAAATCGCGATTTAAATTTTTACCTTTATTGTTGCTGTTAAGTTTTCATGCCTTCGCGGAAGAGGGTATTAATAACCTGATTAAACAGCAGCAAAATGCCGATTTGAATACTTTCAAAGAACAAAAGGTGTACCGGCAGGACGTTTATTCCAGTACCGAACGTAAAGTATTCAGGCTGAATGATCTACCGCAAGAAGAGAACTGCTTTACGATTAGGTCTCTGGTTCTTGAAAATGATTTTCTTCAGCGTAAGACCGACAGGGCAATCAAAAAAGAGATCCTCGGCCGCTGTGTAGGCAGTATTGGCGTGGTGAAAATTGCCGCGGCGCTGCAAGATTTTTATATCGATGCGGGTTACATCACCACCCGTATTACGATCCCAACGCAAAACATTGCGTCCGGCACGCTGAAGCTTGACGTGAGTGCAGGGAAAATTGAAAAGATTATTGTCGACAGTAACGACATTAATCCGTTGATGCTGCCTTTCGCGAAAGAAGACATCCTGAATATTCGCGATATTGAGCAGGGGCTGGAAAACCTCCAGCAGGAGCCGGGTGTTGACGTCAAAATCAACATCGAGCCGGGCACAAAGCAGGGATATAGCACGATTCACATCAACACGAACCGCGAAAAAAGCTGGAGCGTGCGGGCGAGCTATAACAACTGGGGTGTGAAAGAGACGGGGCAGTATCTGACCTCTGCGGTGGGCTACCTGTACAACACTGCCCGGTTCAGCGACCTGTTTTATCTCGCGGGAACAAAAAGCACCAATGGCCGCTATGAAAGTGTGAGTGGTTACTACGCGCTGCCGGTAGGCTACTGGAACTATTCTCTGTTCTACAGCACCAGCAAGTCGCGTCAGACCCTGCCGCTGTTCTACACCACCGTGGACTATGCGGGGAAAAATGATTACGCAAGCGTGAAAGCATCACGCACCCTCTACCGGGACAAAACCCGCAAGGTGAGCGGCAGCGCCGAGCTGATACGCCGGAAATCCGGTTATACCGTGGAGGGGGAAGAGCTGGTCTTGCAGAAGCGCGATATGGATAACGTCAAGGTTGGCGTTAACTATAAGCAGCAGTTAGTGAATGCTCACTGGGATTCGTCGCTCTCCTGGCAGCGATTCCTGAGCTGGTTCGGGGCGGAACACACGCCCGATATGGTCTATGGCAATGTCAGCCCCGTAAGCCAGCTTGTTAATGTTGAAAGTCACTATACCCGCCAGCTCGGCGGCAATGTGTATAACGCTTTTTTTTTGGCGCAATACGCCCCGCGCGAGTTGACGCTGCAGGACCAAATGACGATGGGCGATCGCTGGAGCGTGCGCGGGTTTGAAAACAGCGTGGGGCTCACCGGGAACAGCGGATACTACCTGCAAAATACCTTTTTTCGTCCGGTGCAGGGTATAGACGCTAATTACTATTTGGGTGTCGATGCCGGCCATATAAGGCGGGACAGCCTCTACGGCGAAGAGATTATCATCGGCAGCACAATAGGTATTCAGGGTAACGTCAAAAGCCTGGCGTACGATTCGTCAATCTCCATGCCGGTAAAATACCCGGGCAGCATGGACGTGAATAAATTTAATTTTAATCTGAATGTTTCTTATCAGCTCTGAACAGGGAAGTACGAAAAATGCGTATCGGCACGGACATCGTGGAAGTTTCGCGGATAGAGCGGGCGATAAAAAACTGGCAGAGCGATTTTTTACATCGCGTTTTTACCCAGCAGGAAAATATAAAAATTAACCGCGAAGACCCGAATTATGAACGAGCCTCGGGATTCTGGGCGGCAAAAGAGGCGGTCGTCAAAGCGCTCGGCTGTGGATATCGCGACGGCATCGCCTTTAAAGATATCGAAATTAGCCATGACGAACTGGGCTGCCCCTATTTGGTTTTTTCCGGGCGAGTAAAAGAGATGCTTGTCGAAAAGCAGCTCGAGAATGCCTCGCTCAGTATTTCGCATTGTCAGAATTATGCGACTGCCGTTGTCATACTTTATTAACCTAACTAGTTGTGAATATTATGTATCAATATAACGATCTTAAGGAAAAGACGGTTCTGGTCACCGGAGCGAGCGGAGATATTGGTCTGGCGATCTGCGCGAAGTTTCTCGATCAGGACTGCGATGTTTACGCGCTGTATAAATCAAATGCTACGCAGTTAGCGGAGCTAAAAGAGACGCATCCGGCGGGCAGCAAGCTGTCTATTATTCAGTGCGATCTCGCCGATCCGCAGAGCGTTTCTGCGCTCTGTTCTCACCTGACGGAAGCCGTCGGCAAGCTGGATGTGCTGGTGAACAATGCCGGTATTGTGAAAGACAGCCTCTTTGCTTCAATGAGCTTTGATGATTTCAGCCAGGTGGTGGACACCAACCTGTTCAGTATTTTCCGCCTGACCAAAGAGGCGTTAATGCTGCTGCGTTCTTCAGAAAACCCGGCCATCATCAACGTCGCGTCCATTGCGGCCATTATCCCAAGCGTGGGGCAGGCGAACTACAGCGCGTCTAAAGGGGCGATTCTGGGCTTCACCCGCACGCTGGCTGCCGAACTGGCACCGTACGGCGTGCGCGTCAACGCCATCGCGCCGGGGATGATTGAATCCAAAATGGTGAAAAAAGTCTCCCGTACGGTGGTGCGCGGCGTGACCGCCTCTATTCCGCTGCGTCGTCTGGGCAAATGTGACGAGGTGGCCAATACCGTCGTCTATTTGGGCTCGACTGCGTCCAGTTACATTGTGGGTCAAACCATCGTTATCGATGGCGGCCTGGTGATGCGGTGAGTTATGTCTAAATACGTTATCCCCTCGAAGATCTTTCTGGAAATGGGCGGCTGGCGTCAGCCGCTGCTGATGGTCGACAGAATTGATGACTTCAAATACGGCGAAAATGGCTTTGTGAAGGTGACGAAGCACATCACCTATAACGAGCCTTATCTGCTCGGGCACTTCCCGGACGATCCGATCATGCCCGGGGTGATTATTTCTGAAATCTTTGGTCAGGCCAGTGAGTACCTCTCGTTCCTCACCGATATCTGCGATATCTACAGCGAAACGTACGGCGGTGAACTCAAATCGTTACGCGATATCCATGCGCTCATCACGCGTGACGAGATGCGGGAGATCATCCGCACCCGCCGCGCGCAGGTGCGGGGCGTACTGGCTGCCCAGAATTTAAAATTCAAAGATATTGCCTACCCTGGCGACTCGATTGAAGTCACCAGCAAGCTGGCATTTTCTGATGCCCATGGCTTTAAGCACTATTCCGTGACGGCAAACGTCGGAAAGCGATTAATCAGCCACGGCACCATTATTAATTACCGCGAAAGTAAGTAAACCCCTGAGAGAGTTAATACCATGACAACAATGAAAAATGAAATTGACCAGCGCAAGGACGTGCTGATGACAATTAAAACCGAGATTATTCAGCGTTTAAATATTCAGCGCGATGAATCTCAAATTGATGATGATACAGCCCTGTTTGGCAATGGCTTAAAGCTGGATTCCGTCGATGCAACGGAAATCGTGGTCATGCTGGATAAAGTTTTCGATATTAAAGTCAGCGAAAGCGACGATCCTTCTTATATGAGAAGTATCAATAATCTGGCGACGTTTATCATCCAGAAGAAAAAAGCTTAATTTATCATTGCGAATAACAGGATCCCGTTATGAAGTCTCTTTATGATTTTCATTTGAAAAACAATGCGAAAATGGGCATTTATAACAATGCCAACGTTCCATCTGCCTATCATGACCCGATGGTGGAATACAAAGCCGTTCGTGAAAATGCCCTGCTGGTGGACTATTCCCACATGTCTATCGTCAGCGTGATGGGTGATGACGCCTGGGCCCTGGTGAATAACCTGGTCTCCGCCGATGTCTCTATTATTCGTGACGAGCAGGGGATTTACTCTCTGGTGCTGAATGAAGACGGTACCGTACGCGGCGACGTGTACGTGCTCTGCTCATCCGACGGCTATTACATCCTGTCTGAAAACATCCCGTCATCTGAGCTGATCGCGGGTCTGAATGCCCTTCTGGAAAAAGCCGACGAGCTGGATATCCAGGAAACCCCTGAAATTGCCGACATGCGTGAGCAGAGCTGGGGCGCAATCATGGTTGAAGGGCCTTACTCCTGGGAGCTGATGTCCGAAATCCACGGTTTCGACGTGATCGGCCTGCCTTACTACGAGTACATGAATACCGATAACGAGCTGATGGTATTCCGCTGCGGCAAACACGGCGAGTTCGCCTACATGGTTGTGGGCCAGCAGGAACAACTGCTGGATCAGTGGCAGCAGCTGCTGGAGCACGGTAGCAAATACCAGCTGCAGACCGGCGGGCTGGACTACCAGAAAATTGTGCGTATCGAAAACCCAGGCTGGGATGACGCACTGTGGGCTGGCTACAACCTTAACCCGGTAGAGCTGCAGCTGCAGTGGGCCGTGCAGTACGACAAAGAAGGCTTTGTGGGTAAAGACGCCGTTGAAGAATTGTCTCACGCTGAAGGCGCGCGCAAGGTTATCGGCATGATCGTCGAAGGGGAATGCGCGGGCATTGCTTCAGGCGACAGCGTGCTGGTTGACGGTCAGGCTGTGGGTAACGTTGTGAAAGCGGTCTTCTCTCCGGCGCTGCAGTGCTTCATTGCGCTGGCACTGCTGGAAAATGAATACGCATGGTCTGATATCAGCGGTTTCGCTATTCAAACTAATTCGGAAACCGTCGCGGCTAAAACCAAAGGTATGCCATTTATTTATAACCTGAGCATGCTAGTTAATCCGACTGAGCACAGCTTTATCGACGCGTCGAAAGCGAAAAGCGCGCTGTAATTCATTATTCATCATTAACAGTGAGCAAGATATCCGTGGGCAATTTAACGCCACGGATCCTTGCTGCTGTTTAGTGTCTGTACACGGTGGTACTTAATTATGAAGACAAACCGGAAACGCGTTGTTATTACCGGGATTGGGATCCTTTCCTCACTGGCTGAAAACCTTCAGGATTTCAGAGACGCATTATTAAATAAAAAAAATGGCGTCACCGACAGCGTGCGTTTTTCAAAATGGTTTGAAAACGCCCGCGCGGCTGAAGTGTTACATGATATTGATTATTCAGAATTACCGGATGACGTTATTGCGTCACTGGATAATGCCGCACTCTGGGCCTATAAGGTCGGTAAAGACGCGCTGAATCAGGCGGGGCTGGCCGAGAATAAGACCCACCTGAAAGAGACGGGCCTGATTGTGGGCGTCTCCTCCGCGGGCACCGAGGCGTTCTTGCCGCTGTTTGAACAGCGCATGGAAGATTTCTCCCTGCGTAAGGCGCTGTTCTCCGGCGGTTTCTCCTCCTGCTGTTCCAGCGTCTCTACGCTGCTCGGACTGCAGGGCGGGGTTGAACTGGTCGCGACCGCCTGTACGGCCAGTCCTAACGCGGTCGGTATGGCGTTTGACTACATCCAGAACGGCAAAAGCAAAACGATGCTGGCCGTCGGGACAGAGCCGATCTACCTGCCAACCTTCGCCGGTTTTTATGCCCTGAACGTCATGCATCCGGAAGCCTGTACGCCGTTTTCCGGCAACTCCGGCATGTCGATTGGTGAAGGCGCAGGCGCCGTGGTGCTGGAAGAGTACGAGCACGCCGTCGCGCGCGGTGCCACCATTTACGGTGAAATCCTCTCCTACGCTACCTCCTGCGATGCGTTCCACGAAACTGGGCCGGATCCGCGCGCCAGCGGTGCCGTACAGGTGATGCATAAGGCGATGGAAAACGCGGGCGTCACCCCGGAGCAGATTGAGTACGTCAACGCCCACGGTACCGGCACGGAAGCGAACGACCGCATCGAAACGCTGGCGATGAAAAAGGTGTTCGCCAACAACGAGAAGCTGTTGGTCAGCTCTACCAAGTCTTACTTTGGCCATAACATCGGTGCGGCGGGTATCGTCGAACTGATCGCGTGTCTGGTGACGCTGCCGGATAACCGCGTTCTGCCGACGCTGAACTTCAATAACGCGCGTCCAAACTGCGATTTGGACTACGTGCCAAACGACTTCCGCGACCAGAAAATCAACCTCTTCATGAAGAACAATTATGCCTTCGGCGGTAATAACTGCAGCATGATTATCAGCATGGAGCCGTGTTCTGTTCCGGTCAGCACCTACGACGAAAAACGCGTGGCAATCTCCGGTCTGGGGGCCGTCTCCGCGATTGGTCACACCGTTAACGAGATCCTCGACAACGTCTGGAAGCAGAACCATAGCGTTGAACTGGGCGGCGTGACCTTCCCGGAAGACACGCTGGAAGAGGCGAAAGAGCTGCTGGATGTGCTCGAATCAACCCGTCAGTTTGAGACGCTGTTTGGTGAAGAGTTCAGCGTGCTGACGGCCACCCGTCCGGAAGCGAACGAACACTTTAAAACCTTCCAGGTCACCGGCCTTGAGCCGCGTAAACATCTGCGTCGCTTTGACCCGCGTAAAGCCACCCGTGGCGGCACCTTCGCGCTGATTGCACTGTCCGAAGCGCTGGAACAGGCGAAGCGTAAAATTAAACGTGATGGCGATGCGTTGGGCATGGTGATGGGGATGTCCAGCGGCCCGCAGGAAACCACCTACAAATACCTGCAAAGCCTGAAGCCAGACCCGCGCAAGGTCAGAACCTCTGAGTTCCCGGGCTCGCTGATGAACTCAATCCCTACGTTCTGCGGCATCTCCGAAGGGATCAAGGGCTACACCACCACCCTGGCGACCGGGGAGAATGCGGCATTAGGCGCATTAACCTACGGCTACGAAATCGTGCGTCAGGATCTGCAGCCGCAGGTGCTGGTGGGCGGTGCGGACGAGTATTTCCCGTCGATGTCACTTTATATGGATGCCGTCACCCGTAAGCTCCATATGACCTCTGACGCTCGCGACTACCACATCTACGGTAACGATTCGAAGGGCTACATTCCCGGCGAAGGCGCCTGCATGCTGCTGCTGGAAGATCCGCAGCGCGCCGCAGAGCGTGGTGCTGAGGTGCTGGCAGAAGTGGTGGGTTACGGTAAAGCCTGTAGCAACAGCTATTTCGATGCCTCTCAGCAGGACGAGAAATCCGCCTCCATGGCGCTGGCGATTACCCGCGCGCTGAAGGATGCCGGCGTCACGGCGCAGGAGATCGATCTGGTCTGCGGCACCAGCAACGGCAGCGATGAAAGCTCACGCATTGAAATCGATGCCATCGCTGAAGCCTTCGCTCAGGCCAAACCGGACGTACCGGTCGTGAACTATAACGCCTGCTTTGGCTTTGTCGCGTCTGCTGCCGGGCTGCTTAACCTGGCCGTCATCATTGACTGTATTAAGAAGCAGGCGGTTCCCGCCATTCCTCATACCGTTGAGTTCTTCGATAAGCGAATCAACTTCGTTCGTGAACCGTTGAAGCTCGCCCTGAAGCACGTGCTGCTGGTAGGCGCGACGGAAGGCGGCAACTACTACGCGTTTGTGATTAAAGGATAATATTGTGGATAATGCCGCTATCATTTCGGGGTTCAGTTCCTGTCTGCCGTTTGCCGAAGACAGTATTCAGCTTATTCAAAATCTGAAGCTGGGCAAACGTGTTGAAAGAAAGCCCTGGTTTAAATCCGACGACGAGGCAATTAAGTGTGGGTTCGATGGCAATAAGCATATTGCCACGCTGGATCATACGGATGATAGCGCATTAGATCTGCTTTATCGTCTGATCGACGATGCACTCGCCCAGGCCGGATTAGATGTTCAATGGCTGGCCGGGTGCAACGCCCGCGTTTATTTAACCGGCATCGGCCCTCGGGTCGATGGCATGGCCTTCAAGAGTTTCTATAACAAAAATGATATTGAAGATATTCATCTGACAAAATCATTAATGACCCTGCACGTCGATAATATGTCGCAGGATCGTATTGCCGGGCATCTTGCACGTAAATATCACCTGCAGTATTTACCGCCCAATATGAACTGCACCAGTAATTCAGCGATGACGGCGGTGCATTTAGGTTGCCAGGCTATTGAGCATGGCGGCGTTGATATTGTGCTGGTGGTGAACTGCTCAAAAATTAAAACCCAGGATATCTGGTTCCTTGATACCCAGTCGATGCTGGATACGCACCTGGTCCAGCCGTTCGGTGAAAACAGTAAAGGCGTGCTTTTTGCTGAGGGATACAGCGCGATCCTGCTGGAAAATGCGCGCCACCGACGCGCCAGAAAAGCAGGACATGGGATACGACTGCAAACCACCTACACGCAGATTAGTGCCGGAAGAAGCAATGACAGCTCCTGGCTCAGCACCAATGTATTAAAGGTGATGCAGGCCGCGATGAAAAAAGCGGACCTCAGCACGGAAGATCTGTGCGCGATTATTCCGCACGGCAACGGCTCCTCCATCAGTGATAAAGCGGAAGCAAAAGCGATAGAGGTCTTTGCTGAGGGAAATACCCTTCCGGTTCTCGCCTATAAAGGCCAGATTGGCTATACCGCCACCGGCTCAGGCATCGTCGATTTAATTATTGGTCACCATACGTTATCGCAGAAAGAGCTGATTTCACCCGTGGGCAACGACGCCATTATTGATAGCGTTGCGCAGCATGTTGTTATTGACCGCGGCATCATTGGGCACCACAAAAACCATCTGCTTAAGGTAGGGGTTGGCGTGGATGGTTCAATTATCGGTGCCGTGATGTCTGATATTCATCGAGGCCTTTGAACGATTATGGAGAGCCCTATGTATTTATCCTCATTTTCGCTTATTGAGCCGGAAGATAAATTTTATTTCTATCAACCCAGCTGGTTAAACGCCTGGGAAGCACACTTATACAATAAGGCGACGAAATCCACCCATGCTAACGGCTGGGGGTTAAAACGTTTTGGTACGCAGCCGGATCTCTATCCCGGTGAAATGATCCGTAACCCGCAATATCAAAAATACCTTGAGGCGATGGATCAGGCGGCGGATGACGCGCTGATGGCGCTGCCCACTAAAGAGCGAATGCGCTTATTGAAACAGCGCACGGCATTTATTTATGTCGACTCGTGGGGGGAATCCGGGCCGTTTGAGAATATTTCAAGTGCACTGCATATCTCAACGATCGACACGCTGCCCAAAAATCTGGTCAAGAAATTCTCGGTTAACGCCCCCACGTGCAAGCTCCGCGGTGAGAAGCAATCCTTCGTGCAGGCCCTCAGCCTGGCGAACGACTACCTGAGCTGGGACGTGTTTGATTTTGTCGTGATCTGCACGGCGTACCGGGCGATCCCAATTCTGGTGTTTTCTGATGAAGACATTGCCCTCAAGTGGGGAGAGAAGCGTAAAGGCAAGGCCGAAGACGTCAATTTAACGGTTGAACGCGCCGGGTGTTTCATCTTCAGCCAGCAGGAAAGCGCTATCCGGGTGAACGGCGGGCAATACGTCATGGCCGATGCTATCGAGCACACCCAGGTTCCCGAACAGATTGCGTTTTCGGGCCTGCGCAAAGACCTGCTGTCTCGCTCGACGCTGCCCGCGAAGAACACGCTGGATCTGGTTGATCTCTACGGTGCCAGCGGCTGCCTGACTCCAGCGTTAAGTTTCGCCTGGCTCAAACAACATGCTGATTTTTCGGGGCGATTAAGAACCATCGTTCCCGACAAGCAGTTTGGTTACAGCTATTTCGACATTGAATATTGCAAGGAATAACGACATCTCCATGAGCGGAATAATTAAAGAACTCCCAACGATATCGCTGAACAATATCTATAAGAGTTATGGCTCGGGCGAAGGCAAAGTCGATGCCCTGAAAAATATCAATCTGGAAATAGAAAAAGGCGAATTTCTGGCGCTCTGCGGGCCTTCCGGCAGCGGCAAAAGTACGTTGTTAAATATCCTGTCGGGAATTGATAAACCCACCGTCGGTTCGGTGATGTTTCTGAAAAAATTACTGAATCAACTGCCGGAAGACCAATTATCGGCGATCCGCGGCAAGCATTTGGGTTTTATTTTTCAGTTTTTCAATCTGATACCGGTACTGAGCGTTTTCGATAACGTGTTTTTCCCGCTGGTGCTAAACGGCCACGTCGGGAAAAAAGAGGCCAAAGAGCGGGCGCTGCACTTCATCGAAAGCGTCGGGCTTGCGGGATTCACCGAGCGAAAACCGGGCCAGCTTTCGGGCGGCCAGCAGCAGCGCGTGGCCATCGCCCGGGCGCTGGCGCACGACCCGCAGGTGGTCATCGCCGATGAGCCGACCGGGAACCTCGATCTGGTCACCGGGGAGGCCATTCTGGATCTTCTTCTGAAAATTAATCAGGAGACGCGCACCACTTTTATTATTTCCACGCATTCAAGCCAGCTTAAAGAGCGTGCGCGGCGCGTGGTTGAAATTAAGGACGGAGTTTTAGTTCATGATTCACAATCGTAATTTTTTCCTTCTTTGCTGGTTTTTGCTGTGCCTGGCCTATGCCGGAAACATTAAAGCCGCACCGGCACCCGTCGCCGAGCATGTTATTAAGAGCGGTTTTCCGCAGGAAGCGGACATGCTTGCAGAGATGACGCAGTCTCTCTTTAAAGAATACAAAGCCAACGATAATCCTCTTTCGCTGGTTTTCTATGCCTACGGAACGTTGCGTCAGGCCGATCGCGCCCTCAAGACCAACGATTTTATTCGCGCATCGGAGTACGGGAAAACGGGCTTTTTCTATCTGGATGAGGCGGTTGATCTTTATGAAGACAACATGCTGGTGCGCTATATGCGTGCCCGGGTCGATGCCTGGTTGCCTGCGTCAATCGGGCGCTGCGTGGTGACGTTAAAGGATACGGAACAGATGCTGAATACGCCTGACGTATTCAATGCGGGGCTGGTGGAACACATCAACGAAATGCGTTATCGCGCGCTGTTGAGTTGCAAACACAAGCGGCAGGCAGACGCGTTACTGGCAGAGATTGAACTGCGTAATGCGAATACGGCATCGTCTCTGGCATCGGGCAGTGCGCCAGAGTGGGATATCAACGAAGTGACAGAAATATTGTTGCCGCTGGCGAAAGGGAAATAAATGTCCGGGGAAATGATGTTAGCGAATAGCGTTGTGGTGTTGATCCTGCTTTTTGTCCTCTGGTGTGTATTATTCCGATCGCGGGACGTGAAGTTTGCTTTTTTAAATCTGTTTCGCCACAAGAGACGATCGTTTTCGACCATGGCGGCCATCATGCTGGGCGGCGTGTCGATATTCCTGTACGGCGGGTTTATTGATTACTCTTTCTGGATTTTGAAAGAGCAAACGATTCGAACCAATATTGGTCATGTGCAAATTTATAACAAAAATTATTTTGAGACCTCCAATAAAAACAAAAGCCTGATCGAAGATTATTCGGCATTAAAGAAAGCGATTCTTAACGATCCGGCTCTGGCGGAGGATATCTCGACGCTCTCCGGCCAGCTGGAGTTCACCGGCGTTATTTCACAGTATGAGAGTGAAACCTCCAGCTATTTTTCCGCGCTGGGCGTTGAACCGCTACCGGCACTGAAGCTGGGCTCGTTTGATAAATTAATCACCGGCAGCGATCTGTCCCGCATCCGCACGGACGAAATCACGCTGGGAAGCGGCCTGGCGAAAACGCTGAATGCGCACTACGACGACTGGCTGGACGTGCTGGTGGTCAATACGCAAGGCGGGCAGGGCGCACTTTCCATGAAGCTACGCGGTATCTTTGAATCCGGGATCAAAGATTACGATGACGTGGCGATGAAAATTCCGCTGGGTACGGCTCAACGTATTATGGGCACCAACAGCGTGAGTAAAGTGCTGATCTTGCTGAAAGAAGACGATACAGCCGCGTTCACGGCGAAACTGCGCGGCTTTATTGCCGAGCATAACTTACCGCTGATCGTAAAAGACTGGAAAGACGCCTCGATATTTTATCAGCAGGTAGAAGGGCTGTTATCCGGGATCTATTTCTTTATTAAGCTCATTGTCGGTCTGATTGTCATCTTCATGATCGGTAATTCGATGACGATGAATATTATCGAACGCACCCGTGAAATTACCACGCTCAGGGCCATTGGCCTCAAACCGCTGCACGTTACCCGCCTGTTTTTACTGGAAGGGATTTTCATCGGCATTATCGGCGCGATTGGCAGCCTGGCGATAGGTTACGCCATTGCCAGCGTCATTAATCTGTACGGTATCGCGATGCCACCGTCGCCGGGGCAATCGCAAGGCTATACCGCATTTATTAAAACCGACAGTCTCGCGCTGAACTGGATAACCCTGGTATTGCCGATCCTGACCGCGACGGGGGCCTCGGTATTACCCGCACTACGTGCTTCACGGCTCAATATTTCGGACGCATTTAAATTCTCGTAAGGAAGCGATATGAAACTCAGCGTTATGGCCTCACTCCTTTTGGGTGCCTGTCTGTTTTCGGCGGGGGCGTATTCCGCCTCTGCCGATGACAAGGCGGTGGATATTATTCGTCGTGCGGATGAAGTCCGTTCGCCAAATAAACCCTTTCGCTACACCCTCACCATCCATGAATTTAAAACGGGTGCCACGCAGCCCGACAATAAACAGGTGCTGGATATTTCCATGCGCTTTATGAAGCCAGAAGGCGAGATGAAAGCGGATGCCCGCTCCCTTGCGCGCTTTATTTATCCGCCGCGCGACAAGGGAAAGGTGCTGCTCTCTGACTGGTACGATTTATGGTTCTACACGCCAGAACTCCGCCGTCCTGTTCCTGTCTCTCGCCAGCAGCGTCTGATTGGGCAAATTTCCAATGGCGACGTCATTGTCACCAACTTTGAATATGCCTACGACGCCACGCTGAAGGGGGAAGAGCCTTGCGGCGAAACGCAGTGCTATAAGCTGGAGCTGGTGCGTAAATCGGCTGAAGTGACCTGGCCGAAGGTGGACTATTACGTTGAAAAAGAGGGGGATAACCGTCCTTATAAAGCCGCCTATTTCTCTCTGGACAATAAGTTAATCAAAGAAGTGCTGTATCAGGATTTCCAGATGGTATTAGGCAAAATGCGCCCGATGAAAATTGTGGTGAAAGAGGCGCGCCACGGCAAGAGCTATTCCGTCATGACCTACAGCGATGTGCGTTATGAATCGTTACCTGAATCGGCGTTCACGCGCGAGTCTATTCAGCGAGGCGCGAAATGAAGCGTACATTAACAGGCTTAACCCTGATGCTCGCCGCGCTGCCCGTCAGCGTATTCGCGGATTGTCTGTCCGGCAGTGACGTTGCAAAGAACACGTCCGTCACGCTGTATGAGCAGGTGTCTGTCGTTAAAAAACAGATTTCGGAGTGGCGAATCAATGGCCGAAACCCGTACACCCGACACAATATCTACAACGATGCCGGGGTGAATGTCGCAAGCCGCTGTTCGCTGATTGAGGATACGCTGGACCTGGATTTATCCCTCTATGGGCTCACCTGGTATTCCCCGCGTAAGCTCGGTGCGTTTGAAGAAGATGACCGCCGTTCACGTCTGTTAATTGAGCGCCTTAAGCTGGTCTACACCCTGTCGGACAGCCTGCAGCTTGAGGTCGGGAAGCTTTCGTCCAGGCCGGGGCTCTTCTTCCTGCGCTCGCCTTCGGATCTCACGCCGCATTATTACGACGGTGCAAAACCGACGCGGCTTTACGATCCTCAGCTCCGCTCGGCTTATCAGTCCTCCTCCTGGGCTGCAACGCTGACGATGGATAACCGGGACGAGTCGCTTTCGCTGACGATGATCCCGAAGCTGGCGACGGTGGATGAATACTACCTGACCTCCGGGAACTGGTCTGCGAATCAGCGTGGCAACAGCAGTGAATCCTGGCTGCTGAGCTATACCTCCCATGTCTTCCGTGACCATACGCCGGGGATGCGTGTCCTGATGGGTGACTCGCTGTCGGTCGCGCTTTCAGACAGTTACAACTACACCCCTCAGCTCACGTTCAATGCCGACGTGGCGTGGCATGCGGAACAGCGCTGGCGTCATCTGTCCGAAGAGAAAAGCGCGGAGCTGGAGCGGTATCAGTTCCCCACTTCGCTGTATGAAACAAAAGAGAAACAGGGCGTTGAGCTGGCCGTGGGCGGGCAATATACCTCCGATACCTTCAACGTTTTCGGCCTGGAATACTATTACCAGAGCGAAGGCTATTCGCGATCTGAATGGCGCAAGCAGCGCGATCTGATGACCTTTTTGAACACAGCTACAGGCTATGCACCGCTCGACAGGGCATATGATTCCTATAAATACCTGATGGCCTCCGAGATCGGCAATACGGGTAATAAGGGGATGTTGCAGGGAAAACATTATCTCAACGCCTGGTCCAGCGTGCGGTTCACGCATCAGATTACCGCACAGCCCTATTTCATCCTCAACCTGATGGATAAAAGCTCCATGGCAGGGCTGCACCTCAGCGCACCGCTGACCTTTATTGATGACCAGCTGGAAGCGTATACCGGCGTCTATTCCGCTCTGGGTAGCGCAAATTCTGAGTTTGCATTCTTCGGTGACGTCGCCGGTGGTTATGTTGGCTTTAAGTATTATTTATAAGGAAATGACTATGACGCTTGATAATACATCGCAGCCTGTTGTGCTGCTGTTTTCCGGGCAAGGGAACCCGGTAATCGGGATGGGCAGCGATCTATGGGATCTGAATTCAACGACGAAACAGATCTGGGATTGCGCCAGCGATATTTCTGGCCTCGATCTTCGCCGACTCTGCCTCAAGGGGCCGATGAACCGATTGATCCAGACCACGGTACAGCAGCTGGCCGTCACGGCGATCAACGTATCGCTCTATAGCCTTTGCCGTGAGCGTTTCCCCAACCTTCGGGTGACGGGCGCCTGCGGCCATAGCGTCGGGGAGTACAGCGCGCTCTATGCGGCGGGGGCGATCTCTCTGGAGACCTTATTCCGCACCCTGCATTTCCGTGCCAGCACCATGGATGCGGTGAGCAAAAAGCAGAAAGGGGCAATGATCGCGCTGAAAGGGGCGGATTATGCCACCCTGAGCGACATCATCACCCGTTCCGGGATTGCGCTGGATATCAGCTGTGACAACACCCCGCACCAGCAGGTTATCGGCGGGACACCGGCTGCGCTGAGCGACTTCGCCCAGGTGCTGGCGGATGAAGGCTATGAGCCGATTAAGCTCGGCGTCAGCGGTGCCTGGCATACGCGCCTAATGGAAGAGGGCGTCCAGCTGATGCGGGATTTCCTCGCCGGACAACCTTTCACCTCACCCGCGTATGATGTGCTGATGAACGTGACGGGCAGGATGGAAATCGTGCCGGAAAAAATCAAAGAAAATCTGTCGTTGCACCTGACCCACACGGTGAAATGGAACGATTCTGTCGCCAGATTTATCAACCATTCAGAGCGTCCGCTGTTCCTGGAGATGAGTAACAAACCTTATCTCGGTCAAATGCTGAATGATTTTGCCGGTTTTAATGCCGAACGCGTCCTGCACTGCAGAAAAGCATTAGAGATGTAATGGTCGAGATATGATTCCAGATTATTTAACGTTCATTCGCTTTCAGGATAAAAGGAACCTTCTTTTTATCTCTATCGTGACCTTTATCCTGATGGGCTTTTACTGGAAAAACGCCGGGTTTTCCTTTACCCGGCAGGATGCCTGGCTGGCGAGCGGTATTTTTGCGCTGATCCTGTATAGCTTCATTGCCGATCTCAAGGCGTTCTGGGCCTATAAGTGCGTGGTCAAAAATGTCGATCTGTCTGTTTTTCTGCAGAATGAGACCAGGCCGGTGAATGCGATGATTGTCGAACCCGTGATGGTGCTCGCGAGCGCCACGCTGGTTTTCGCAGGCATTATTGCGCTGATGCTCACCCTGGCCCAGCCGGGGATCGTGCTGCTGACGCTAACCCTCGTCGCGCCGCTCATCGTCTGGGGAATGTTCGCAGCGATGCGTTCGATCTACATCCGACAGGTCATCGCCTCGGCGCGGGACAAAGGGAAATATAAACGTCTGTCCCATTATGTCGCCATCGCCGTCGTCATGTCCGTCGTCATGAACTTGCTGACGATTAGCCCCTTACGTAACAGTGAACAGTTCGATCGCTATGGCCGTTACTTCACCCTCGAGTCCATCATTACCATGCTGGTGCTCTGCGCGGTGGTGCTGGCCATTAATCTGCTGTTTTTACGGTTCACGAAGCGGTATATCTTCCTGGGGCATCTTTTCCTTAACGAGATCGACCTGTTTTTCTCCCCGACGATCCCCTGGCGCGCCCTGTCTGAGAAACCTTTGTGGCTGAGGCTGGTGATGCTGGTGGGAGTGGAGTTTGTCTGGTCGGCAGTGGTGGGATTGCTGCTCATGCTGCTGGGGTGGAAGGTGTGGTTTGAGGTGTACTTCCTGCTGAGCTATCTGCCCTGTCTGGCCTATTACACCCTCCACGCCTGGTGGAAATGGCATAACGACTTCATGATGTCGAGCGACATGTATCTGCGCTGGGCGGAGATCGATAAAGAAAACGCCCTCTGGTAAGACGCAAAGGGCAACAAAAAAGCCAGACCCTCAGCAATGAGGGTCTGGCTTTTTTTATCAGGTCGCTACGGCTCAGGTTATCCGCATCCAGCTGAGCATCATCGCGGCGCTGGCAATGACGTTCACGTTGGAAATGTACCCGTCATAACGATTATTAATGGCGGAAAGCTGGTTGTTAAAGTGGTCGTTTTCAGCGGTCAGCACATCAAGCAACGTGCGTTTACCCAGGTGATACCACTGCTGGTAGAACATCTGGCGCACGCGGTCAGTTTCGCCTGAGAGACGCTCGTAATCATCTGCACGCAGGAATGACGAGTCTCGCACCTGCACCTGATAGTTAATCTGATACTCCAGATCGCGGTAGCTCACTTCATACTGCTGCTGCGCCACGTTGGCTTTAGCGCGGGCCGTCATCTGAGCGGCGCGCTGAGAGCCGCCGCTGAACGCTTCCCACTCCACGTTAAGGCCGGTATACCAGCCCGCTTCGTTACCGTTACTGTCCTTGGCGGTGCTTTTGGAGACGACCCAGTTAACCTGCGGCAGCGCAGCCGCTTTAATGCTTTCGGCTTCCGATTCCGCCGCGCGGACTTTGGACTGCAGGTTGAGCATCATCGGGTTCTTGTCCAGCGAGCCGATGGCGACGGATGCCGGGATAACCGTATCCTGCCAGCTCAGGTTCTCTGGCAGCACAGGCTCTGCGCCAAGCAGGCGCACCAGCTTGATTTTACTGGCGCTCAGCTGATGCTCGATGTTGTCGAGACTCGCCTGCGCGGACATCAGTTTCGCTTTCGCCTGCACCAGTTCGCTTTCTCTGCCGCGGTCCGCCTGGGTGATTTGCGACAGCATGTTGACCAGTTCCTTCATGCGGCCAACATAGCGCTTCGCCACCAGTTTACTTTGCTGGTACCGACTCATGTTCATCAGCTCGGACACGGTGTTATAGGCCAGCTGCTCGCGGGAATACTCTTTGGAATAGCGGGCCGCTTTTGCCGTTTCCAGCGAGTTATCGACCTGATGACCGATGCGTCCCCAGTCGATCACTGGGGTGTTGACGGAAACCGTTCCGCTGGAGTCGCTGATATGCGTATTGTTGGACGCCTGGCGGTCTCCCCCCACGGTTGTCAGCGGCGACGTCACGCCCAGCCGCACCTGCGGCATACGCTGGCCTTTGACCTGATCCACCATGTAGTCCGAGGCCAGAACCTCAGAAGAGGCCGCGCGCAGCTCAGGGCTGTACGCCAGCGCTCTTGCAACCATGCTGCGCAGGAATTCCCGCGAGTCACTGGTGCTGGCCCCGTTGAAATAGCCTTGCGACATGCCGCTGGTGGCGCGGGAGCTTGCCGATGCGCCCTGTTGGCGAACGTTCGCGTAGGCCGGTTCGGGCTTGTAGTATTCTTTGACGGGCGGGAAGAAATCGTAATTCGTTTTCAGCGCCGCTTTATTAGCCGTACCGTTCTCGTACTTCGGCTGAGGCGCCGCAGTTTGCTGCGTCGCGGCGTAGCTTGCCGGTCGCGACGCGGTGTACGTTTGTGTAGGTACGGTTTTTTGCGTACTGGCGTACTGCGACTGCGTGCGCATTGAGGGCAGCGAGGTCCGTTGAGCCGTCCCCGGAGTGCTCGCGCGCACCGCAGGCTGCGCTGGCGTCTGCGCGGCGCGGGTTAACTGTGACTGTGTGCGCATCGGCGGCAGCGAGGACAGGTCTTTTTTAACCTGCGCTACGTCAGCCGCGTGGAGCGGAATGAGGAAAGAAGAGCAGGGCAAACAGAGTGCTACCGCGGTGGCTACTCTGGCCCAACGACGCTCTTTACGTGCCTTAACCATAAAATTATCTCTCTCTGAATGCTTCGCGCGCTTTCAGTATTGGTTTGAGGATGTAAGACAAAATGGTCTTCTCCCCGGTTCTGATTTCAACGTTCGCCACCATGCCTGGTATGATCGGGAACTCTTTGTCTTTAACCTGCAGTGCCGCCCGATTGGTGCGGACGAAGACCCGGTAATAGGTCGAATCGCCACGTCCCTGACGCGCTTTTTCCTCATCAATCAGGGTGTCGGAACTCAGGTGCTCGACGACGCCGGTTAACCCGCCGTAAATGGCGTAGTCGTAGGCGGTAATTTTTACCGTGGCGGGCAGCCCCGGATGGATAAAGGCCACATCGGACGGTTTGATTTTGGCTTCAACCAGCAGGTTATCTTCGAGCGGAATGATGGTCATGATTTCCGCCCCTTGCTGGATAACGCCACCGCGCGTAGTCACGCGAATGTTGTTGACGGTGCCGCGTACCGGCGCAACAACCGTGGTGCGATTCATCACATCCTGACGCCCGCGCAGGATCTCTTCCGCCTGCGCCAGTTCAGATTCCAGCCGGTTAAGCTCGCTGTTGGCGTCGGAGCGGAAGCGGTTGGTTCGCTCTGCGATCTGCAGGCTGAACTCGTTGGCCTGACGCTTCAGGCGCAGGATCTCCACATCCGACATCAGCCCTTTACGGGCCAGCGGCTCTGACAGGCTGACCTCGTTTTGCGCCAGTGACAGGCTGCGCTGTAAGGCCTGAACGCTCTCGTTCAGGGTTTTGAGGCGCGCGTTATAGGCCTGGGTTTCATCACGCACGATGGACTCGATCCCGGCGATGTCGGGCGGGAAGGTCAATGGCGTGTCGTAAGCTTCCGCGCGGAGGCGGGCAATACTGCCCTTAAGCCCCTGCACTTTAGAGAGGGATTCACCGTAGCTGGCCCCTGCGCGGGTCGGGTCAATTTTCAGCAGAATTTGCCCTTTCTCGACGATATCCCCCTCCTGAACGTTCAGCTCCTCAAGAATTCCCCCTTCCAGGCTCTGAATGAGCTGCTCGCGGCTGGCCGGGATCACTTTGCCATCGCCACGGGTGATCTCTTCAACCCGTGCGAAGTGCGCCCACACCAGCGACACCACCACCACCAGGGCGATGGTGTAGAGCATGATCATGCTGAACGGGGTTTTCTGTGCGATCAGCGCGCCCTGCAGGTCATTCATGAATTTCAAATCGTCTGCTTTGACCTTTCCTGTGGCCTGCGGTTTTTGCACTGCCAGCTGGGTTTTCCCGCCGTTGCTGTCTACCTTTCTCAACGCCGTGGAGGATGCACCCGTCCCGGAGTCGGCCTCTCCCTTTGAGGCGTTATGATTCACTTCGTCCTCGTTCATCATCCATTTGCACCTTGTTTCTGTTGCTTCTCTTCAACCGAATGCATCGCTTGTTTTTTCTTCATCACGTTTTCATTCAGGCTGGCCATCACCTGATCTTTTGGCCCGTCTTTCACGATATGCCCGTCTTCCAGCACAATCAGACGCTCAACCAGGCTCAGTACCGACATGCGATGGGTCACAATGATCAGCGTTTGCCCTTGCGTCGCCTCTTTGAGCCGACGCAGGAACAGCGTTTCGGTCATGGCATCCATTGAGCTGGTGGGTTCATCCATCAGCAGGATCTTTGGGCGTAGCAGCAGGCAGCGGGCCAGGGCGACAAGCTGTTTTTGTCCACCGGAAAGGCAGTTGCCCATTTCGCCAATTGGCATGTCAAAACCCAGCGGGTGTCTGGCGGCCACGTGATCCAGCCCGGTCAGACGCACGACGCGCAGGAACTCTTCCGTGCTTACGCCGGGGTTGCCAATGATGATGTTGTAGCGCAGCGTGCCGTAAAAGAGACGGCAATCCTGGCCGACATAGCCCACCGCGGCTCGCCAGTCCGCCGGGTCAATCTGGGTGGCATCTACGCCGTCAATGAACATCTGGCCGCTGCTTTGTTGATACAGGCGGGCCATCACGCGCAACAGCGTCGATTTTCCGCTGCCGATTTTGCCCAGCACGGCGATTTGCTCACCGGCTTCAACATTGATGTTGATGTTGTCGAGGATGCGCGGCGCAACCATCATGCCCGGCACCGGATAGGTAAAGCCCACCTTGTTGAGGCGCATGCTGCCGGTGAAATTCGGCGTCGGCAGATAATTGAGCAAGGCATCGCGGTCGGTCGGTGTTTCCATCAGCTGGTTCAGCGATTTCAGCGCGGTTTTGGCATGCTGATAGCGCAGCGCTAACCCGACAACCGACGCCAGCGGCGCAAGCGAGCGGCTGGAGAGGATCACCACCCCAATCATCGCCCCCATCGACAGCTCGCCAGCGTGAATGAGATACACGCCAAGAACGACGATGCAGACCGTCGTGATTTGCTGCACGAAAGAGACAAAGTTGGTGGTCAGCATCGAGAGATAACGCGTTTTCATCGACGACGCGGCTGCCAGAGCGCTGAAATCATCCCAGCGTTTTTGCATCACCCCTTCGCCCTGTGCCGCTTTCAGCGCTTCCAGCCCTTCAATGCTCTCAATCAGCAGACCCTGCTTCAGTGAGATTTCGCGGACGTTCTCTTCCATGTAGCGGCCCAGCGGCCACTGGATGATGATGCTGACAATCAAAATCAGCGGCATCGCGACTAACGGCACGATCGCCAGCGGGCCGCCAATCAGGTAGATGACGAACATGAAGAGGGCGCAAAACGGCAGGTCGGACAACGTTGCAAGCGTTGCTGAGGTAATAAAGTCGCGCACGGCCTCAAAATCACGCAGCTGGTTGGCAAAGGTGCCCGAGGACTGTGGCTTGTACTCCATTCGCATCGACATCACCTGACGGAACAGTTTTGCCCCGAGTATCAGGTCCGCTTTTTTCCCGGCGATGTCGATCAGGTAGGCTCGAATTTGTCGGCTACAAAATTCAAATACAATGGCAATTACCACGCCAATCGCCAGCGACCACAGCGTTACGTAGGCCTGCGTGGGAATGACGCGGTCATAGACGTTCATGGTAAAGAAGGTGCCTGCCAGCGTGAGAATGTTCGCCAGCAGTGCGGCCAGCGCCGCGCTGTAGAAGTAGTGGCGGTAGCGCCATAGCGTCGAATAGAGCCAATGCCCTTCCGCCTGAGCCTGCGGCAACAGCTGGTCGTCTGCACGCTCGTCCAGCGTCGGCTTGCGCGTCGTGACGAGGGCATAACCGCCGTAGACGTCGTTTAACTCCGCCTCCGTCACGACAACGGTTCCTTCGTTTTCCGGTACCACAATCTTATAAGTATGTTCTCCGCGCTTTCCGTTACGCGCGGTAAGAATGCAATAGGTCCCGTCTTTACGTGCTATCAGTAAAGGAAATAGCCACGAGGAGAGGGTGCTCAGATCGCGCTTTACCCAACCGGCAGATATTCCCATCTGGTCAAGCATGCGCAATGCCATTTCTGGCTCAAGCTTGTCGCTTTTTGGCAGGCCAGCATAGAGGACTTCTTTGCTGGCAAACTTAGCATGATGTGTACAAAGCCATTCAACACCCCACAGAAGGGAATCTTTTCGGGGATCTTCAATATTATTGAAGTCGTGCTCTGAATTAATTTCAACGGTGGAAAGATGCGTGCTCATTATCGAATCCAGACCTGTAGTGACGTTCCTCACTTAGAATTAAAAAAGTAAAGAATGTGCGATTTAAAAAACGACCAGAAACATCCATGAATACGATGAGTGGTAGCGGATTGTTTATGCTGAAAATACAAGCGCTGGCAATATCTTAGTGTATGAGTTAAGCATCAGGCACACAATAAGGATAAGTAACCACTCGCTTAGGAATAATTTACATCTCGGCAGGTAAATGTATGTTTCCTGCGTATTACTATTCAACTGGCAAGTCTTGAAATGGGAACGCCAAGTTTATTCTCTATACGTATTTTCATGGCGTAGATATTTTTTACGTTAGTCGCATTTTTCATGGCAATTTTTTTTGGCAGTTGTCCCTTATACAATTCAGCAAAAAGTGCATATTCATTTGCACTTAACTTTGCCTTTTTCTCCGAGGGGCGTGTGATCTTGCCCATAAAAGATTGATTAATCTTGGTTTTGATATCTTCTGTCACATCATCATGAAAAATGACCGCGCTGATGACCGTTTCGCTCGTATCGTTGTAAAACCAGTAGTGCGCGACAGCGGCCATTTTTTTATCCGTGATTAAAATCAATCTGGAGTTTTTAAACTGACTTAACCAGTTGTTTGTTAAGAAGTAATTTATGTTTTTATAGTTAAAGTCAATAACCACAATAGGCTGTGAAATTACTTTTGAATTAATATTGCTAAAATACTGCAGCAGTCCCTCAATCAGGAATGAGTTATTCTCTGGCCAAATGTAAAATTCTACACCGGTACACTCTACATTCTTTTTTGTTTGTACAGATGTATAGACGCATTTATTCACGCATCCATAGCAGCGCATTGCGTTGTCGTGGTGTTCAATATTATTAATAATCACTCTATCCATTAAGTTAAACGCAGTGCGTCCATATTATAAATATTAAATTTGATATAATATATCAACATTCATCTTAAAATTGCATTACGGATGAAAACGGGTGGCAGTAAGATTACTCGCGGTCGTACCAGGAATTTTCGACAGCGAGTATTTTACTGCATGATGCCATGCCAGACGTTTTTTTCAGTATACGTCAGCTTGCGAGTCGCGTAATTGACACACCCAGCTTGCGTTCGATTCTGTTTTTCATCGCATAGGTGTTCTTGACACTGGTTCCGTTTCGGTATGCGATTTTCTTGGGTGTCCATCCGTTGAAAAGAAACGCAAACAGACTGTATTCATTCTGGCTCAGTTTTGGCCTGCTGCCTGCGGGCTTAATCGTTTTCGCGAGGAAGGTTTTCTGCAGTTTTGTTGCCACCTCCTCGGCCGTGTCGTCGTAAAAGATCACCGAGCTAATCGTCGTGTCGGACGTGTCGTTGTAAAACCAGTAATGGGCAATGGCGGTCATCTTCTTATCGGTGACAAGAATCAGTCTCATGTTCTTGAACTGATCCAGCCAGTTGTCTGACAGGAAGTAATTGATGTTTTTATGGCTAAAATCAATAATCACCACAGGCTGAGTAATGTATTTATCATTTACGTCAGTGAAATAATGACGAATACCTTCAACAAGAAAACTATTATTGTCAGGCCAGATGTAATACTCAAGACCCGTGCACTCTTTAATTTCATGCAGTGCGGAATTGTCAAAATGACATTTTTTATCACAACCATAACAATGCATAGATGGCGTATGACAGACGGGCAGTCTATCAGTGGAAGATAAATGGATTGGGTTGTTAGTCGCACTGTACATATTTTACCTCACACGCACTGAATCGATACATTAATAATTTAAAGATGTTTAGCGAAATTGCCGTCGTTCTTTAGGAATAATCATACAGACCACCAGGTAAAATTCTTAATTAAATAATATGAATTGCCATACTGGCGTTCTTATTAAGATTTAAATGCTGTGAAAACAGATAGTTACTGGATTTCTTAAATGGAAATTTGACATGTGAAATGTTTATTTAGCGTTGTGGTTGTTGTCGTTTTGTTGATTTTTTATGATGCGTTATTTACGTCGTGGAATGTATGCTGAGATATCTTAAATATTGGCCGTTACGTCCCTTTACTTTATTAACTAAAGTAATCAGTGCTTATCATTTAAATATCTGAAATGGTCTGTTGGTGAAAATAAAAAATAGAATAATGACGAACGTATTTTAATGACCGGGATCGCCGAAAGAAGGTGGTGAAGATATCAATAAGGATAACTCTCACCCACCAGGGGTACAGTTGCGCATATGACATAACTATTGGTTAACATGATTAAAACAATTTAGGTGCATTACATTAACAATTGATCGTTTTTGGTGCATGCATTGCACTGTTTTTGTGCATCTTTTGGCGTGTAGGCGTGTTGGCGCGTGTCTGTGCCCGACCGAGTCGATTAAAATAATATATTAAAAATCATCAGATTAATTTTACCGCTGTTATTTATATTTGAACCAATAGCGAATTGGTTCGTTTATTGCTTAATCATTAGCACGATAAGTAGCACGTCATATCAATAACTTATCGTTAATAAAAATAAAGTCATGATGAAAGCGAGCGAACCAATATGGAAAAACCGTCACGGTTTCTGGCCAATTCCAGCACCGCGCTTGAGCAGTTGCGCGGGCTTATTAACCAGCACGAGTCAACACCAGGCATTCCGCTGCCCACGGAACGTGAGCTGTCGGATACTCTCGGCGTAGGGCGACGTGAAGTCCGTCGTGCGCTGGACGTGCTGGAAGAAGAGGGGCGTATCTGGCGAAAGCAGGGGAAAGGGACTTTTATTGGCCCGGCAGCTCCTGTTGAACCGCTGGCCCTTCAGGGATTGGTTCAGCAGACTAACCTGCTGGAAGTGATGGAAGCTCGTCTACAGCTTGAACCCGGCTTAGCCCGGCTTGCGGCACTGCGTGCCACCAGGGAAAACCTCGCGCTCATGCAGCGCATGCTGGAACGCATTGATAAGGTCAGCCCGGATGACCGCGATCTCAACGAACTGTGGGATAGCGCCTTTCATCGCGCCATTGCCGAAGCCGCAGGCAACCGCCTGATGCTCGGGCTTTTTGATGCAATTGATGCCGTCCGTCGGGAACCCGGCTGGCAGCATCTGCGTGAACTCGCCCGCACGCCCGAACGTGTCGACAGCTACAACGACCACCACCACAAGATCATGTCCGCGATTATCCATCGTCAGCCTAATGAAGCCGCCGCCGCGATGCGCGAGCACCTGCTTAGCCTGCAGGCCGCCCTGATTCAGGCGATCCACCTTGAGGACGATTTCACGCTATGACGACCATACCCTTTAAGGACGCCACGCCCGTATTGCGGCTGAATAATCTCAACGTCAGGTTTTCCGGCTCGCCGGTGAGCGTACTCGACGGCATTTCCCTGACGGTCAAAGCGGGCGAAACGCTGGCGCTGGTGGGGGAGTCCGGCTGCGGGAAAAGTATCACCTCATTAGCGCTGATGGGGTTACTGCCCGCCAGCGCGCAGATTGTCAGCGGTGAGATGCAGTTTCGCCGTCATGACCTGCGCAAGCTCTCGCCGCGGGAATATGCCGATCTGCGCGGCAGCGAGCTGGCGATGATTTTCCAGGAGCCGATGACCTCGCTCAATCCGGCGTTTACATTGGGGGATCAGCTGAGCGAAGCGGTCATACGCCACCAGAGTGTTTCGCGCGCCGAGGCGATGAAGGTCGCGCTGCAGACCCTCGAGAAGGTGCAGATCCCGGCGGCGGAGATGCGCCTCAGGGCGTATCCGCACCAGCTCTCCGGCGGCATGCGCCAGCGGGTGATGATTGCGATGGCGCTCATTAACCACCCTAAACTGCTGATTGCCGATGAACCCACCACTGCGCTCGACGTCACCATTCAGGCGCAAATCCTCGCCTTGCTCAACACCTTAAAAGAGGAAACCGGCACGGCGGTGCTGATGATTACTCACGATTTAGGCGTGGTGGCGGAAGTCGCCCAGCAGGTGGCGGTGATGTACGCGGGGCAGGTGGTGGAGCAGGGGAGCGTGGAGGCGATATTCGCCGACCCGCAGCACCCGTACACCATCGGCCTGATGGGTTCGATCCCTTCTCTTGGCGCACGCAAGGGCCAGCTCTCCACCATTCCCGGCGCGGTACCCCTGCCGGAATCCATGCCGAAAGGCTGCCGTTTCGCGACGCGCTGCCCGTTTGCGCAGACGCGCTGTCATGCTGAAAAACCGCAGCTCACCGCGCTCGGTGCGGGCCATCAGGTCGCCTGCTTCCGCGTGCCGCTCGAACAGCACATCGCTCTGGGAGAAATTGCATGACCGTCCCCATTCTTGAAGCCCGCGACCTGAGTAAACGCTTTCCCGGTCCGAAAAAGCTCTTTACCCCGGCACGGTTTGTCACTGCGGTCGATCGCGTCTCACTTTCGGTGATGCCGGGCGAAACGCTGGCGATCGTCGGCGAGTCCGGCTCCGGGAAATCCACCCTCGGCCGCCTGCTGCTGCGCCTGCTGGCCGCCAGCGTAGGGCGCGTGTTTTACCAGGGGGAGGAGATCACCGACGCCTCCGGAGCTCGTCTTAACCAGCTTCGCCGCGAGCTGCAGATTATCTTTCAGGATCCCTTCGCCTCGCTGAACCCGCGCATGACGGTGGAGCAGATCGTCGGCGAGCCGCTGTGGCTGCACCAGAACATGAAAAAAGGGGACCGCCAGTACCGCGTCGCCGAGCTGCTTAAAACCGTTGGCCTGCCTGCCGCCTGGGCCGGGCGCTACCCGCACGAGTTTTCCGGCGGGCAGCGGCAGCGTATCGGCATTGCGCGCGCGCTGGCCTCGGGACCGAAGCTGCTGCTGGGCGACGAGCCGGTCTCCGCGCTGGACGTTTCCGTTCAGGCGCAGGTGGTCAATCTGCTGGAAAGCCTGAAGCACCAGCTGGGGCTGACGATGGTGATTGTCGCCCACGGCCTGGCGGTGATCCGCCATATGAGCGACCGCGTGGCGGTCATGTACCTTGGGCAAATCGTTGAGCTTGCCACCGTCGACGAAATCTTCGACGCGCCGCTGCACCCCTATACGCAGGCACTGATCGCCTCGGCGCCGCAGATGCAGCCGGGCGTTGAGCGCGACGCGCCGCTGCTGCAGGGGGATCTGCCCAACCCGGCCAGCCCGCCGTCCGGCTGCCGTTTCCACACTCGCTGCCCGTACGTTACCGATGAATGCCGCCAGGTCGAGCCGATCAATCAGGTGCTCGACGGCGGACGTCAGGTTGCCTGCCACCGCTGGCAGGAGATCAACCGCGATCGCAGCGTTATCCAGATCGCACCGCCATCCGCCGCTTTTCTGCGCCGCCGCGCGCTGTTTGAACACGCGGCCACTCACTCGTCCCTTCCTTCAAGGAACTCATGATAATGACAATGCGTAATTCTCTTTTGACCGTACTGGGAAGTGTTATGTTGCTTGGCGCGGCGCTGCCCGCCCATTCTGAAAGCGTGCTGCGAATCGGCCTCGGCGCTGACCCGGACATGCTCGACCCGCATCTGGCGCGCACCTACTATGGCCGCTTCGTGTTCGCCTCCCTGTGCGACAGGCTGGTGGACGTTGACGAGCACCTGAAGGTGGTGCCGGGTCTGGCAAAATCCTGGGCATGGAGCGATGACGGCAAAACGCTGACCATGGATCTCCGCGACGGCGTGACCTTCCACGACGGTGAGAAATTCGATGCCGCCGCCGCAAAATACAACCTTGATCGCGCCCTGACCCTGAAAGGCTCCCTGCGTAAGAGCGAGATCTCCTCCGTTGAATCGGTCGAGGTCACCGGCCCGATGCAGATTGCGCTGCACCTGAAAACGCCGGATGCCGCGCTGCTGATGCAGCTCACCGACCGCGCCGGGGCAATGATGGCGCCTGAAGCGGCGAAAAAGCCTGACTTTGCCGCCCATCCCGTCTGCTCTGGCCCGTACAAGTTCGACAGCCGCGTGTCCCAGGACCGCATCGTGTTGACCCGTTTCGACAACTACTGGAACAAAGGCGCCTACCACTTCGACAAGATTATTTATCTGCCGATCCCGGATGCCTCCGTGCGCCTCGCGAACCTGCGCGCGGGCGATCTTGACCTGACCGAAGGCATCGCCGCCAGCGACGTTAAAACCGTCGAAGCCGACAACAAGCTGGCGCTGGCGAAGGTAACCGGTCTCGGCTATCAGGGCATCACCTTCAACATCAACAACGGCAAGGTGCCGGCGAACGATCCGTTCAAGGATGCCCGCGTGCGCGAGGCGTTTTCTCTGGCCATCGACCGCGATGCGCTAAACCAGGTGGTCTTTGAGGGGCTCTACACCCCGGCAAACCAGGCGTTTTCAACGGTCAGCCCGTATCACGTTAACCTGCCAGTCCCGCCGCGTGACGTCGAGAAGGCCAAAGCGCTGCTCAAAGCCGCAGGCGTCACCGCGCCGCTGACCGTCAACCTGCTGGTGCCGAACAACCCAACCTCGCAGCAGGTGGGACAGGTGCTGCAGGCGATGGTTGCCGAGGCGGGCTTCGCGCTGAACCTGCAGATGACCGAATTCGCCACGCTGCTGGATCGCCAGCAGAGCGGTGACTATCAGCTGAGCTTCTCCGGCTGGTCGGGACGCCCGGATCCGGACGGCAGCATCTACGGCTTTATCAACAGCAAAGGCACGCTTAACGACGGCCGCTACAGCAATGCGCAGGTTGATGAATGGCTGACACAGGCGCGCCAGAGCACCGACCAGGCCGCACGCCAGCCGCTGTACGACAAGGTGGTGAAGCAGCTGCAAACCGACATGCCGATTGCCTACCTCTACTTCGAGCCGCGCATTTTTGGTCTGAACAAAAGCGTGCAGGGCTTTAAGCCGTACCCGGACGGCATCGTGCGTCTGGCCGGTTTGACGCTGGCGAAATAAACGTCCTGAGGAGAACCCATGCTGGAACTGATTTGCAAACGTCTGCTGCTGGCCGTCCCGACGCTATTGCTGGTGAGCATGATGGTGTTCGGGCTGCAAAAGCTGCTGCCCGGGGACCCGCTGATCGCCATGGCAGGCGAAGAGCGTGATCCGGCCGTCATCGCCCAGCTGCGCGCGGAGCTGAACCTCGATGCGCCGATCCCCGTGCAGTATTTCCACTGGCTAACGCGGGCGCTGCAGGGCGATCTGGGCGTCTCCTTACGCACGCATGAACCGGTGACGCAGCTGATTGCCAGCAAGCTGCCGGTCACGCTGGAGCTTTCGCTGCTGGCGATGATTATTGCGCTGGTGTTTGGCATCAGCATGGGGATCCTCGCGGCGGTGAACAAAAACAGCTGGGTCGATCACGGGGCGAACTTCGTGGCGATCTCGGGGATCTCGATCCCGCACTTCTGGCTGGGGATCCTGCTGATTCTGGTTTTCTCGGTGAATTTGCAGTGGCTGCCCGCGTCCGGCTACGTGCCGTTCAGTGAGGATCCGCTTCAGAACCTGCGCACGCTGCTGCTGCCCGCATCCGTGCTCGGAACGGGGCTTGCAGCAACGCTGATGCGCCACACCCGCGCCTCGATGATTGCGGTGCTCAAGGCAGATTACATCCGCACCGCGCGGGCTAAGGGGCTGCTGCCAAAAGCGGTGATCCTGAAGCACGCGTTTCGCAACGCGCTTGTGCCGGTCATCACCCTCACCACGCTGCTGTTCGGCGAGCTGCTGGGCGGCGCAGTGTTGACCGAGCAGGTCTTCACCATTCCGGGGTTCGGCAAGATGATCGTCGACTCGGTATTTAACCGTGACTACGCGGTGGTGCAGGGCGTGGTGCTGATCGTGGCGATCGGCTTCCTGATGCTCAACCTGCTGGCCGACGTGCTCTACGTCCTTATCAACCCGAAAATGCGAGGTTAATCATGGCGGAACTGACGACGCAAACCGTTGCCCCCGCGCAGCCGCGCGCGCAGAACCGGGTGCTGAAGAAATTCCTCGGTAATAAAAGCGCGGTGATTGGCGCGGTGGTGGTGGGGTTCTTTGTGCTGGTGGCGCTGCTGGCGCCGTGGATCGCCCCGTTTGACCCGGTTAAAGCCAACTTCCTGGCGGTGCGCAAAGCGCCGTCGGCGATGTACTGGTTCGGTACTGACGAGTTGGGGCGCGACATTTTATCCCGCATTATCTGGGGGGCTCGCACCTCGCTGATGGCGGGCTGTATGTCGGTCGTTATCGCGGTGGTCATCGGCGTGCCGCTGGGGCTGGTGGCGGGCTACTTCCAGAAGATGTGGGACGGCGTGATCTCGCGGTTTATCGAGGCGCTGCTGGCCTGTCCGTTCCTGATCATGGCGATCGCGCTGGGGGCATTTTTGGGCCCGAGCCTGACCAACGCGATGATCGCTATCGGTCTTTCGGCGATGCCTATCTTCGCCCGCCTGACGCGCGGGCAGGTGATCGCCATTCGCAACGAAGAGTACATCGACGGCGCGCGGGCGATTGGCCTGCCGGATCGCTGGATCATCATTAAATACGTCCTGCCAAACGTGATGTCGCCGATCCTCGTGCAGGCCACGCTGGCGATTGCCTCGGCGATTATCGCCGAAGCCAGCCTGTCGTTTTTAGGGCTGGGACAGCAGCCGCCCAATCCGTCCTGGGGGTCCATGCTCAACACCGCGAAAGGGTTTCTTGAGCAGGCGCCGTGGATGTCCGTGTTCCCCGGCGTGGCGATTTTCCTCGCCGTGCAGGGTTTTAATTTACTCGGCGACGGGCTGCGCGATGCGCTCGATCCGCGCCACGACTAAGGAGTCATGATGACCAAAGCGCTTGATTTTACGTCCGGTTACGCTTCCCGACGCCCGCCGATGCTGGGCCATAACGCGGTTGCCACGTCGCAGCCGCTGGCGGCGCAGGCTGGCATGAAAATGCTGCAGCTGGGCGGGAATGCCGTGGATGCGGCCATTGCCAGCGCGATGGCGCTGACGGTGCTTGAGCCGACCGGCAACGGGATCGGCAGCGACGCCTTTGCCATCGTCTGGGACGGTGAAAAGCTGCACGGCCTCAACGCGTCCGGCCGTTCGCCTGCAAGCTGGCATGCGGATCTGTTTGCCGGTAAAACGGCGGTGCCGGAAATCGGCTGGGACGCGGTGACGGTGCCGGGGGCGGTCTCCGGCTGGGTGGCGCTGGCGGAACGCTTCGGCACGCTGCCGCTGACCACGCTGGCGCAGCCCGCCATTGACTACGCGCGCAACGGCTTCCCGGTCTCCCCGCTGATCGGCCATCTGTGGCAGCGCGGCTACAGCAAACTGAAAGATCAGCCGGGCTTTAGCGCCTGCTTCGCGCCGGAAGGCCGCGCCCCGCGCGTGGGGGAGATCTTCCGTAACCCGGCGCAGGCTAACTCGCTGGAGCTGATTGCCCGCACCAACGGTGACGCTTTTTACCGCGGCGAGCTGGCGCAGAAAATTGCTGCTTTTGCCAAAGAACACGGTGCGCACCTGACGGCTGAAGATCTGGCAAACCACCGCGTGAACTGGGTGGAGCTGCTGTCGCGCGACTTCGCGGGCGGTTCGGTGCAGGAGCTGCCGCCAAACGGCCAGGGGATCGCCACGCTGATTGCGCTCGGCATTCTGGAGCAGTGCGGCATTGAGAAACATCACCCAGATTCCGTACAGTCTCTGCATCTCTCCATCGAGGCGATGAAGCTGGCGCTGGCGGATCTCGACCGCTACGTAGCGGATGAAGATCACATGGCGTTCGCGGCAAAAGAGCTGCTGAGCGACCATTATCTGAAGTCGCGCGCGTTGCTTATCGACCACGATAAAGCCTCTGACTTCGTTTACGGTTCCCCGACGCAGAGCGGCACGGTCTACATCAGCACCGCCGACGCCAGCGGGATGATGGTCTCGTTTATTCAGTCCAACTATATGGGCTTTGGATCAGGCATCGTGGTGCCGGATACGGGGATCAGCCTGCAAAACCGGGGCTGTGGTTTTTCGCTGGATCCGAATCACCCGAACGCGCTGGCAGGCAGCAAGCGTCCCTTCCACACCATCATTCCGGGCTTTGCGATGGACGGGAATGGCAAGCCGCTGATGTCCTTCGGCGTGATGGGCGGCCCGATGCAGGCGCAGGGGCACATGCAGATGGCGCTGCGCATTATGCTGCATGGGCAAAACCCGCAGGCGGCAATCGACGCCCCGCGCTGGCGCGTGGTGCAGGGCAGGGAGGTGATCGTGGAATCGACGTTCGATCGCAATACGATTGCCGCGCTGCGCGAGCGCGGGCATCAGATCGTGGTGGAAGATCCGCTTCAGGATTACAACTTCGGTGGTGCGCAGGTGATTTACCGCCTGCCGGAAGGGCACTACGTGGCCGCAACGGAAAGCCGCAAAGACGGGCAGGCGTTAGTGAGTTAATTAACGCCTGATGGCGCTGTGCTTTTGTAGGCCGGGTAAGGCGTAGCCGCCACCCGGCTTTTATTCACCCAATGCTAAACGGATCCGCATCCTGCCACGCCGGAAACTTCTCCCGATACTCCTTTAACGCCGTCAACGACAGCTCCGCATCAATGCGCGTCGCCTGATGCGGCTCGGCGGTGGCAATAATCTCGCCCTGCGGATTCACCACCCGGCTGTCGCCGCGGTAGTGATGGCCATTGCCGTCGGTTCCCACGCGGTTACAGCCCACCACGTACGCCTGGTTCTCTATAGCGCGCGCCGCCAGCAGCGTCTGCCAGTGCAGCGAACGCGGCGCAGGCCAGTTGGCAACATACAGCGCCAGGTCGTAATCGTTGCGGTTGCGCGACCACACCGGGAAGCGCAGGTCGTAGCAGACCAGCGGCAAAATACGCCAGCCGCGCCACTCGAACACCACGCGCTCGTGACCGGCTTCATAGTGATGGTGTTCATCGGCCATGCGGAACAGGTGGCGCTTATCGTAGAAGTGCACTTTCCCTTCCGGCTCCACCAGCAGGAAGCGGTTCACCGGCCCGCGTTCGGTTTGCAGCGCGGCGCTTCCGGCAATCAGCGCGTTGGTCTCCTGCGCTTTGGTCTGCATCCAGGTAACCACTTCATCCTGCGGCATCGACTGTTTCGCCGCTTCCATGGCGAAGCCGGTCGTGAACATCTCCGGCAGGACAATCACATCACGCCCGGTAATCTCTTCCAGTTGACGATCAAAGTGGCGCAGGTTGGCGGGGCCATCCATCCACACTAAAGGTTGCTGCAAAATCGAAATCTTCAAACCAGGCACGATACAGACTCCTCAAAAGACCGCTTTTTGACACTGTAGCACGTCATTACGAGAAAATGTGGCAATAAAAAACCCCGCGCGAGGCGGGGTTTGTATAAGCGAAACGCGTTACGCCGCTTCAGGTTTGCGGTGCTTCTCCGGCAGCTTTACCGGCTGCGTCGCCAGCTCGTCCGGTTCGAAATCATCCACGTTAATACTGCGCAGACGGCTCTCTTCGGCTTTCACCAACAGAGCGGCTTCATCTTTATTGATAATGCCACCGGCCAGCGCCTGTTTTGCCAGTTCGTCCAGACGGGTAAACGGCAGGTTTTTGCCCAGCTGTTTACAGATCTTCTGGTGAATCGGATCGGCAGCCATCACGTCCAGCAGCGCCTCTTCCAGCAGACCCACCGGGTTATGCGGCGTCGGCGTCAGATACTGACCACGACCGATACGGGAGCGGGTTGCGCTCGGTACCTGCAGGATCTTCGCCACCTTGTGGTCCAGCTTGTCGGACGGCGCCAGATGATGACGACCGGTCGGGAAGATCACCGCGCGCAGAGCGCCCGCCACGAAGCGGTTCGGGAAGTTCGCCAGCAGGTCGTCAATCGCCTGTTCAGCCTGATACATCGCATCCTGCACGCCCCAGTGCACCAGCGGCAGATCCGCTTCCTGACGGCCTTCGTCGTCGTAGCGCTTCAGGACCGCAGAGGCCAGGAAGATCTGGCTCAGCACATCGCCCAGACGAGCAGAGATACGCTCGCGACGCTTCAAGCTTCCGCCCAGCACCGCCATGGAGACGTCAGACAGCAGAGCCAGGTTGGCGCTCAGTCGGTTCAGATGCTGGTAGTAACGTTTGGTCGCATCGCCGGTCGGCGTCGCGCTGGTAAGACCGCGCGTCAGGCCCAGCCAGAAGCTGCGCACCTTGTTGCTGCCCACGTGACCGATATGCTTGAACAGCAGCTTATCGAAGGCATCCACGTCGTTGTTCTGCGCGGCGGCCATCTCCTCCAGCACGTACGGATGGCAGCGAATTGCGCCCTGACCGAAGATCATCATGCTGCGGGTCAGGATGTTTGCCCCTTCCACGGTGATGGCAATCGGTGCGCCCTGATAGCCACGCGCCAGGAAGTTGCCTTCGCCGAGCATAATGCCTTTACCGCCTGCGATATCCATCGCGTCAATGATCGACTGCTGCGCGCGGTGGGTACAGTGGTACTTCACAATCGCGGACAGCACGGCCGGTTTTTCGCCCAGCATAATGCCGTAGGTAATCAGAGAAGCAGCGGCATCCATCACGTAGGCGTTGCCCGCGATACGCGCCAGCGGCTCTTCGATACCTTCCATCTTGCCGATGGAGATTTTGAACTGACGGCGGATGTGGGCGTAGGCACCAATACCCATCGCGACCGACTTCAGACCGCCGGTTGAGTTCGACGGCAGGGTAATGCCGCGGCCGACCGACAGACATTCCACCAGCATACGCCAGCCCTGACCGGCCATTTTCGGACCGCCGATGATGTAGTCAATCGGCACAAAGATATCCTGGCCGCGGGTCGGACCGTTCTGGAACGGCACATTCAGCGGGAAGTGACGACGACCAATTTCAACTCCTGGGGTAGAGGTTGGGATCAGCGCACAGGTAATGCCCAGATCTTCTTCGCCGCCCAGCAGTTTTTCCGGGTCAGAGAGCTTAAAGGCCAGACCCAGCACGGTGGCGATAGGCGCCAGGGTGATATAACGCTTATTCCAGGTCAGGCGCATGCCCAGCACCTGTTCGCCCTGCCATTCGCCCATGCAGACCACGCCGGTATCCGGGATCGCGCCCGCATCGGAGCCTGCTTCCGGGCTGGTCAGCGCGAAGCATGGAATTTCCTGACCGCGTGCCAGACGCGGCAGGTAGTGATCTTTCTGCTCTTCGGTACCGTAATGCTGCAGCAGTTCGCCCGGGCCTAAGGAGTTAGGCACGCCAACGGTAATCGCCAGGATCCCGGAGACGCCCGCCAGCTTTTGCAGGACGCGAGCCTGAGCGTAAGCGGAGAACTCCAGACCGCCGTACTCTTTCTTAATGATCATCGCGAAGAAGCGATGTTCTTTCAGATATGCCCACAGCTCTGGCGGCAGGTCGGCCATTTCATGGGTAATGGCAAAGTCGTTCGCCATGCGGCACGCTTCTTCCACCGGGCCGTCGATAAAGGCCTGCTCTTCAGCGGTCAGGCGCGGCTGCGGATAGTTGTGCAGCTTTTTCCAGTCCGGATTGCCCTGGAACAGGTCGCCTTCCCACCAGGTGGTGCCCGCATCAATCGCTTCTTTCTCAGTGCGCGACATTGGCGGCATCACTTTGCGGAAGCCTTTGAACACCGGCGCGGAGATCATCGACTTACGCATCGGGGCCAGGTTAAACGGCAGAAGAATGATGGCAAGAGGGACTAAAAGCCAGATATTCCAGAGACCTGCGACGCCAAGCGCAGCCGTCCAGGCCAGAAGAATCAGGCTGCTCAGGAATAAACTTACGCGGTGATAGAACAGCACACCGAGCAGTACAACGGTTGCGAGAATGCTCAAAATCATCATAAAGAAAAGCTCCCTTGCTTGTAGGAGGTCTGACCACTTGTGATGATATGGTTGTAGTTGATGTGAATTCCTTTAGCAATGTGTTTACAAAATAATTACAACCTGGTTCACATTGTTCGTGTTTTAGCCGGCACAAAAAATCAAAACGCCGGACGATTCGCATGGCTTTAGCTTCTCGCTTTTCCCGCTATCCGGTACACTCCACTGTGTTATTTCATCAATACTGAAGGATTATCCTCATGTACCAGGATCTTATTCGTAACGAACTGAACGAAGCGGCGGAAACGCTGGCGAACTTTCTGAAAGATGATGCCAATATTCACGCTATTCAGCGCGCAGCGGTCCTGCTGGCCGACAGTTTCAAAGCCGGTGGCAAAGTGCTTTCCTGCGGTAACGGCGGTTCCCACTGTGACGCCATGCACTTCGCAGAAGAGCTGACCGGACGCTATCGCGAAAACCGTCCGGGCTACCCGGCGATTGCGATTTCCGACGTGAGCCACATCTCCTGCGTAGGGAACGACTTCGGTTACGACCACATCTTCTCCCGCTACGTTGAAGCGGTAGGCCGTGAAGGCGACGTGCTGCTGGGGATTTCTACCTCCGGCAACTCCGGCAACGTGATCAAAGCGATCGCCGCCGCGCGTGAAAAAGGGATGAAAGTCATCACCCTGACGGGTAAAGATGGCGGTAAGATGGACGGTACAGCGGACGTTGAAATCCGCGTTCCACACTTCGGTTATGCTGACCGTATTCAGGAAATTCACATCAAAGTGATCCACATTCTGATTCAGCTGATCGAAAAAGAGATGGTTAAGTAAGACTTCGCTGGGGGGCACCAATGCCCCCCGCTGTTGTGGAGGTGTTGTATGTGCGAACTGCTCGGGATGAGCGCTAATGTGCCAACCGATATCTGCTTTAGTTTCACCGGGCTGGTTCAGCGCGGTGGAGGAACCGGGCCGCATAAAGACGGCTGGGGCATCACCTTCTACGAAGGCAAAGGGTGTCGCACGTTCAAAGATCCACAGCCCAGCTTTAACTCACCGATCGCCAAACTGGTGCAGGACTACCCCATCAAGTCCCGCTCGGTGATCGCCCACATCCGTCAGGCAAACCGCGGCGAAGTGGCGCTGGAAAATACTCATCCGTTTACCCGCGAGCTGTGGGGCCGTAACTGGACCTACGCGCACAACGGGCAGCTTACGGGCTATAAGTCGCTGGAGACGGGCAATTTCCGTCCGGTCGGCGAAACGGACAGCGAAAAAGCCTTCTGCTGGCTGCTGCACAAGCTGACGGAGCGCTATCCCCGCACGCCCGGCAACATGGCCGCCGTATTCAAATACATCGCGACGCTGGCGTCTGAACTGCGTGAAAAAGGCGTGTTCAACATGCTGCTCTCTGACGGGCGCTACGTGATGGCGTTCTGCTCAACCAATCTGTTCTGGATCACCCGCCGCGCGCCGTTTGGCGTTGCGACGCTGCTGGATCAGGATGTGGAGATAGACTTTCAGAAGGAGACCACACCGAACGATGTGGTCACAGTCATTGCTACGCAGCCGCTGACGGGCAACGAAACCTGGCAAAAGATTATGCCAGGCGAGTGGGTGCTATTTTGTCTCGGGGACCGTGTAATTTGACGCCAGCTGCGGGTGGACGACTTCGTGGCTCAGCGGCTTGCTGACCACGTAACGGCCATCGACGATAGAGACCACCGGTGGCTTGCGGGTCTGCTCAAAGTAGTCGTAACCTGGCTTCAGCTGTTTCCAGAAATCTGAGTAGTAGGAGTACTTGTGACGCGCCATGTTGGCGTCCGTCATGCGGAACGGATAGATGCTGACCTGTACGTTAGGCTGCCCAAAGACCAGTGCGCCCGTCACGAACTGGAAAATCTCATCAATGCCGGAGTCGGTCATCGCATAACAGCCGACAGACACGCAGGCACCGTGAATCATCAGGTATTTACCTTCATAACCGTGTGCACGGTCATAGGCATTGGGGAAGCCGATGTTAATGGCCTTATAGAAGCGGCTGTCGGGTTTTAGCTGATTACGCTGAACGTTGTAAAACCCTTCCGGACTTTTGAAATCGCCCTGACGCTGTTTTGGCCCCAGACCGCCGGAGTAGTTACAAATTTTGTAACTATCAAGCAGCTGATATGTCTCACCCATTTTGACATACAGATCGAGCGTGCGCTCTTCCTTGAAGATCTGAATATAAACCGGGGATCCCATTAACTGCTGTTTATATTCTTTGCTGATCGGCGTCGTGGAGCTGTTGCTGCTGAGCAGCCCGGCAAACGACATGCACGGCATCAGAAGCATCGCAATGAACAATGCGATTTTACGCATACTACTAGTTCCTTGATAAAACCATGACCAACTTGCCAGGACGGCAAAAGAGACCCGAAATCAGATTATTCTGTTAGGAGCGCTCACATTAGCACCGCTATAGATTTTCGCAAGAGCCGGGCGGTGAGTTTACAAATTAGTTTTACTTTATAAACCATCAAATACGCGCTGGCTCCAGGAACTTTGCGTAATAGCTCGCATTTTGGCGCGCCCGACGGCGGATTCCCTGCCCGTTACACGGGGAAAATGTTACACTTCGCGCCCACTGGATTGTTGTTTATGGAAACCTGCTAACCACATGTTTAAAATAAAAAAAGGACTTAATTTGCCGATTGCAGGCGTGCCTGAGCAGCACGTCTCGTCAGGTGCAAGTGTCCGTCATGTCGCTATATTAGGTGACGATTATCTGGGAATGCGGCCTTCAATGCTGGTACAAGAGGGCGATCGCGTTATTAAAGGGCAAGCGCTCTTTGAGGACAAAAAAAATCCAGGCGTCATGTTCACAGCTCCTGCCAGCGGCACCGTGGTGGCGATCAACCGCGGCGAGCGTCGCGTGCTGCAGTCGGTAGTCATCCGCATTGAAGGCGATGAACAGCGTGAGTTTGCTCGTTATGATGCGGCAGACCTCGCGACGCTTAGCCGCGAAGATGTGCAGGCTCAGCTGCTCGCGTCAGGCCTGTGGACGGCGCTGCGTATGCGTCCGTTCAGCAAATCGCCCGTTCCTGATACCGCCCCGGCCGCTATTTTCGTTACGGCCATCGACACCAACCCGCTCAGCGCCGATCCGCAGCCCATTATTCTGGCGCAGCGTAAAGCCTTTGATGCCGGGCTGACCGTTCTGACTCGCCTGACGCCCGGAAAAGTGCATGTTTGCCAGGCCGGTGGCGGCAAGCTTGGCGGCCATCCTCAGGGACAGGTCACGTTTAATGAATTTTCCGGCCCACATCCGGCGGGGCTGGTCGGGACCCATATCCACTTCCTTGAGCCGGTGAGCCTGAAGAAACAGGTCTGGCACCTTAATTATCAGGACGTCATTGCCATCGGTAAGCTCTTTACCACGGGTGAACTCTGCGCTGAACGGATCGTCGCTATCGGCGGGCCGCAGGCCGCAAACCCGCGCCTGGTGAAAACGCTTCTGGGAGCAGACATTAATGAACTGCTTGCGGGGGAAACGAAAGAGGGAGAGAACCGCCTGATTTCCGGTTCGGTACTCAGCGGCCGCCGCGCTGTAAATGCGCACGCGTACCTGGGACGTTTCCATCTGCAGGTGAGTGTGGTGCTGGAAGGTCGTGAAAAAGAACTGTTCGGCTGGGTGCTGCCCGGTGCGGAAAAATTCTCGGTTACCCGTACCACGCTGGGCCACTTCCTGCGCCATAAGCTTTTCAACTTCTCCACCAGCACCCACGGCGGTGAGCGTGCGATGGTACCCATTGGTAACTACGAGCGCGTAATGCCGCTGGATATTTTGCCTACCGTGCTGCTGCGCGATCTCCTTGCTGGCGATTCCGACGGCGCGCAGGCGCTGGGCTGCCTGGAGCTGGACGAAGAAGATCTGGCGCTCTGCACCTATGTGTGTCCGGGTAAATACGAATACGGACCCGTATTGCGCGAGGTGTTAACCCGCATTGAGCAGGAAGGATAACGATGGGCTTAAAACACCTCTTTGAAAAAATTGAGCCGCACTTTACCGAAGGGAAGCTCAAAAAGTACTACCCGCTGTATGAAGCGACAACGACCATTTTCTACACGCCGGGGCTGGTGACGAAAGGGGCGGCGCACGTGCGTGACGCCATCGATCTCAAGCGAATGATGATCCTGGTATGGTTTGCGGTCTTCCCGGCCATGTTCTGGGGCATGTACAACGTCGGCTTGCAGACCATTCCGGCACTGCACCACATGTACGATGCACAACAGCTGGCGCAGGTGATCCAGTCCGACTGGCATTACCGTCTGGCGCAGTCGCTGGGGGTCAGCTTTGCTGCAGACGCGGGCTGGCTGAGTATGATGACGCTGGGTGCGGTCTTCTTCCTGCCGATCTACATGACCGTCTTTATCGTGGGCGGCTTCTGGGAAGTGCTGTTCGCCATCATTCGCAAGCACGAGATCAACGAAGGTTTCTTTGTTACCTCCATTCTGTTTGCCCTGATTGTTCCGCCAACGCTGCCGCTCTGGCAGGCGGCGCTGGGGATCAGCTTTGGCGTGGTGATTGCCAAGGAGATCTTCGGCGGGACCGGACGGAACTTCCTCAACCCGGCGCTGGCGGGGCGTGCGTTCCTGTTCTTTGCTTATCCGGCGCAGATCTCCGGCGACCTGGTGTGGACGGCTGCCGACGGTTTCTCCGGCGCGACGCCGCTTTCACAGTGGGCGGCAGGCGGCGGCGAAACGTTGGTTAACAATGCGACCGGCCAGCCGGTGACCTGGTTTGATGCGTTTATTGGCAACATTCCGGGTTCCATCGGGGAAGTCTCCACCCTGATGATTTTGATCGGCGGGGCCATCATTCTCTTTGGCCGCGTGGCCTCCTGGCGCATCGTCGCGGGCGTCATGCTCGGCATGGTGCTTACCGCCACGCTGTTCAACCTCATTGGTTCAGACACTAACGCGATGTTCTCCATGCCGTGGTACTGGCACCTGGTGCTGGGCGGATTTGCGTTTGGCATGATGTTCATGGCTACCGATCCCGTCTCGGCCTCGTTTACCGACAGAGGTAAATGGTGTTACGGCGCGCTCATTGGCGTCATGTGTGTATTGATTCGCGTGGTCAACCCGGCCTATCCGGAAGGGATGATGTTGGCCATTCTGTTTGCCAACCTGTTTGCGCCGCTGTTCGACTATCTGGTCGTACGCGCCAACATTAAGCGGAGGAAGGCGCGTGGCTGAGGTTAAAAAGGTTAAAAATAACGACAGCATCAGCAAAACGCTGCTGGTGGTGCTGGTGCTGTGTCTGGTTTGTTCCATCGTGGTTGCGGGTTCTGCCGTGGGGTTAAAACCGCTGCAGCAGGAGCAACGCGCGCTGGATAAACAGCGCAACATTCTGGCCGTGGCCGGGCTGATGCAGGGAGGGATGACAAAGGACGACGTCGCCGATGTGTTTGCCGAACGCATCACCCCACGGCTGGTGAATTTAAAAACCGGTGAGCTGATGGATAAAGACCCGGCGAAGTATAACCAGGCACTGGCGCTGAAAGATCCGCAGATGAGCACCGTGCTTGACGCATCGCAGGATCCGGCAGGTATAAAGCGCCGTAGCAACATCGCGGAGATCTACCTGGTGCGCGACGAGCAAAAACGCATACAGGAAGTGGTTTTGCCGATCTACGGTAACGGGCTGTGGTCAATGATGTACGCCTTTGTGGCACTGGATACCGATGGACGCACGGTCAAAGGCATTACTTATTACGATCAGGGCGAAACGCCGGGGCTGGGTGGCGAAGTGGAAAACCCTAACTGGCGAGCGCAGTTTGTCGGTAAAAAAGTGCTCGATGATAACGGCCAGCCTGCGCTGAGAGTGGTGAAAGGGGGGGCGCGTCCCGGGGATGAATTCGCCGTTGACGGCCTTTCCGGCGCCACGCTCACCTCTAACGGGGTGCAGCACAGTTTTGATTTCTGGATGGGTGAACTGGGCTTTGGCCCCTTCCTGAAAAATGTACGTGAAGGAGCGCTGAATAATGGCTGATACGGGCGAACTGAAAGAAGTTAAAAAGGTGCTGATTGGCCCACTGTTAGCCAATAACCCGATAACGCTACAGGTGCTGGGCGTCTGTTCAGCCCTGGCGGTGACAACCAAGCTGGAAACGGCGGTGGTGATGACGCTTGCTGTTACGCTGGTTACGGCGTTCTCCAGCATGTTTATCTCGATGATTCGCCACCACATCCCCAACAGCGTGAGGATCATCGTGCAGATGGCGATCATCGCTTCGCTGGTGATCGTGGTCGATCAGCTGCTGCGCGCTTGCGCCTACGAAACGTCGAAGCAGCTATCGGTGTTTGTCGGGCTGATCATCACCAACTGTATCGTGATGGGGCGTGCGGAAGCCTACGCCATGAAAATGCCGCCGCTGGCGAGTTTTATGGACGGTATTGGCAACGGCCTGGGTTATGGCGTAATCCTCCTGACGGTCGGTTTCCTGCGCGAGCTGATTGGCAGCGGCAAGCTGTTTGGCATTCCGGTGCTGGATACGGTGCAGAACGGCGGCTGGTATCTGCCGAACGGCCTGTTCCTGCTGGCCCCAAGCGCGTTTTTCATTATCGGTTTGCTGATCTGGCTGATTCGTACGTTGAAGCCTGAACAGCAGGAAAAGGAGTAACCGACAATGGCTCATTACCTGAGTTTATTTGTGCGCGCGGTGTTTGTTGAAAACATGGCGCTTGCCTTCTTCCTGGGCATGTGTACGTTCCTGGCTGTTTCTAAAAAGGTCTCGACGGCATTTGGTCTGGGCGTGGCGGTCACCGTTGTGTTGGGGCTTTCGGTTCCGATTAACAACCTGGTGTTCAACTTCGTGCTGCGGGACAGCGCGCTGGTGGAAGGGGTCGATCTCAGCTTCCTCAACTTTATCACCTTTATCGGGGTGATTGCGGCGCTGGTGCAAATCCTGGAGATGATCCTCGATAAGTATTTCCCGTCGCTGTACAACGCGCTGGGGATCTTCCTGCCGCTGATCGCGGTGAACTGCGCCATCTTCGGCGGCGTCTCGTTTATGGTTCAGCGCGATTACAACTTCAGTGAATCGGTGGTGTACGGCTTCGGTTCCGGTATCGGCTGGATGCTGGCGATTGTCACCATGGCGGGGATCCGTGAAAAAATGAAATATGCCAACGTGCCTGCGGGTCTGCGTGGCTTAGGGATCACCTTTATCACCACCGGCCTGATGGCGTTGGGCTTTATGTCCTTCTCCGGTGTGCAGCTATAAGGGCTAACAGATGGAAATTATTCTTGGCGTGGTGATGTTCACGCTGATAGTACTGGTGCTGTCAGGGCTGATTCTGGTGGCGCGAGCAAAACTGGTCAATTCCGGGGATGTGATCATTGATATTAATGACGATCCGCAGAACCAGATCAGCACACCGGCAGGCGATAAGCTGCTTAATACGCTTTCGGGCAATGGGATTTTTGTCTCATCAGCCTGCGGTGGCGGCGGCTCATGCGGACAGTGTCGTGTGACGGTGAAAGAGGGGGGCGGTCATATTCTGCCAACTGAACTGTCGCATATCACGAAGCGTGAAGCGAAAGAAGGTTGCCGCCTGGCCTGTCAGGTCGCGGTGCGCCAGAACATGAAGATTGAGCTGCCGGAAGAGATCTTCGGCGTGAAAAAATGGGAGTGCGAGGTTATCTCTAACGATAACAAAGCCACGTTCATTAAAGAGCTTAAGCTGCGCGTCCCTGAAGGGGAGAGCGTCCCGTTCCGCGCGGGGGGCTATATTCAGATTGATTGTCCGGCGCACACCGTGGCGTATGCTGACTTCGACGTGCCCGATGAATACCGGGCAGACTGGGATAAATTTAACCTCTTCCGCTTCGTTTCCGAGGTAAAAGAGCCAGCGCTTCGTGCCTACTCCATGGCTAACTACCCGGAAGAGAAGGGCATTATCATGCTCAACGTGCGTATCGCCACGCCGCCACCGAATGTGCCTGATGCCCCGCCGGGCGTCATGTCGTCATATATCTGGTCCCTCAAGCCAGGCGACAAGGTGACGATCTCCGGCCCGTTCGGTGAGTTCTTTGCCAAAGATACCGACGCGGAAATGGTCTTTATCGGCGGCGGTGCCGGTATGGCCCCGATGCGCTCGCACATCTTCGACCAGCTCAAACGTCTTAGCAGCAAGCGTAAAATCAGCTTCTGGTACGGTGCACGTTCCCTGCGCGAGATGTTCTACGACGACGAGTTTGAACAGCTGGCGCGTGAGAACCCTAACTTTACCTTCCACGTGGCGCTTTCCGATCCGCAGCCGGAAGATAACTGGACGGGCTATACGGGCTTCATCCACAACGTGCTGTATGAAAACTACCTCAAACAGCACCCGGCGCCGGAAGACTGCGAGTTCTATATGTGTGGTCCGCCGATGATGAACGCCGCCGTGATTAAGATGCTTAAAGATCTTGGCGTCGAAGATGAGAACATCATGCTTGATGATTTTGGAGGCTGATGATGCTGACGTTTCTGGCAACATTCGCGGTGTTTGTGCTGGTGGTGCTCGGCATGTCATTAGGCTGGATCATCAAGCGTAAAAGCATTCAGGGCAGCTGCGGCGGTATTTCATCCCTTGGGATGGAAAAGGTGTGCGACTGCCCGGAACCCTGCGATGCGCGGAAGAAAAGGATGGCCCGCGAACAGCAGCGCATTATTTAAACGTATATAGGCCGGGTAAGGCAAAGCCGCCACCCGGCGTTTTCACATCTGCTTCTCAATCCTCATTTATTTACTGTATACTTATCCAGTAATGAGTGAGGGCTTACTATGCGCAAAATAATCCATGTCGATATGGACTGCTTTTTTGCCGCAGTGGAGATGCGTGACAACCCGGCGCTGCGGGATATTCCCATCGCCATTGGTGGCAGCCGTGTTCAGCGTGGGGTGATCAGCACTGCCAACTACCCTGCGCGCAAATTTGGCGTGCGCAGCGCCATGCCGACGGCAATGGCCTTAAAGCTTTGCCCTCATCTCACGCTCCTGCCCGGTCGGTTTGATGCTTATAAAGAGGCCTCAATTCATATTCGGGAAATCTTCTCCCGCTATACCTCTCTGATAGAGCCACTGTCGCTGGACGAAGCCTATCTGGATGTGACCGACAGTGTACATTGCCACGGCTCCGCCACGCTGATGGCTCAGGAGATCCGCCAGACGATATTCAACGAGCTGAATTTGACCGCATCGGCGGGCGTGGCGCCCGTGAAATTTCTTGCCAAAATCGCCTCAGATTTAAATAAACCCAACGGTCAGTACGTCATCACCCCTGAAGAGGTGCCTGCGTTTTTGAAAACGCTGCCGCTCGGCAAAATACCCGGCGTGGGGAAAGTCTCCGCCGCCAAACTTGAAAGCATGGGGCTACGGACCTGCGAAGACGTGCAGCGAAGCGATCTCGCCATGCTGCTCAAACGCTTTGGTAAGTTTGGTCGTGTGCTGTGGGAGCGCAGCCAGGGGATTGACGATCGCGATGTGAACAGCGAACGGCTACGTAAATCCGTTGGCGTCGAGCGCACCCTCATTGAAGATATTCATGACTGGTCCGAGTGCGAAGCCATTATCACGGAACAGCTTTACCCTGAGCTGGAGCGACGCTTAATCAAGGTGAAGCCGGACCTGCTGATCGCCCGGCAGGGCATCAAGTTAAAATTTAACGATTTCCAGCAGACCACGCAGGAACACGTCTGGCCGCGTCTGAATAAAGACGATCTTATCGCGACCGCAAAAAAGGCCTGGGAAGAACGACGAGGCGGGCGAGGGGTGAGGCTGGTGGGATTGCACGTCACGCTGCTGGATCCGCAGTTGGAACGACAGCTGGTATTGGGACTGTAGGTTGTATCCATCGTAGGCCCGGTAAGCGAAGCGCCACCGGGCATCAGACGGCGAATTACTTAGCAGGAATCGCTTTCAGCAGTTCAGTCAGCAGCGTCCAGTAGTGACCGACGCTTTCGATATGAACCTGCTCATCCGGCGAGTGCGGACCGGTAATGGTTGGCCCGATAGAGACCATGTCCATGTCCGGATATGGTTTCTTGAACAGACCACATTCCAGACCGGCGTGGATTACCTGAATGTTCGGGGTGCTGTTGAACAGACGCTGGTATGTTTCACGCACCAGTGCCATCACCGGAGAACTTGCATCCGGCTGCCAGCCCGGGTAGCTGCCTTTTGCAGACGTTTTCGCGCCCGCCAGTGTGCCCAGAGATTCCAGCATGCTCACCACGTACTCTTTACCGCTGTCGATCAGCGAGCGGATCAGGCAGATGATCTCTGCGCTGTCGTCGCCCATGGTCACCACGCCCACGTTCAGGGACGTTTCCACCACGCCTTTCGCGACGTCAGAGTTGCGGATCACGCCGTTTGGCGTCGCGTTCAGCAACTGAATGAAGCTGTCACGAGACTGCACGGTCAGGGCGGATTTATCCGTGGTCACGGATTCCAGCACTACGGTCAGGTTTTTCTCTTTCGCCGACAGTTCGTTTTTCAGGATGTCGAGATAAACGCTGGAGAGCTTTTTCAGCTCGTCTGCGTTTGCCGCAGGAACGGCAACGGTGGCGAAGGCTTCGCGTGGGATCGCATTACGCAGCGTACCGCCGTTGAAATCGACCAGACGCAGATCCAGCTTGGCCGCGTGGCCCGCCAGGAAGCGTGCCAGCAGTTTGTTGGCGTTACCCAGGCCCAGGTGAATATCACCGCCGGAGTGGCCGCCTTTCAGCCCTTTCAGCGTCAGCTTGAAGGTCTGGTAGCCCGCAGGAATCGCTTCACGAGACAGCGGCAGGGTAGAGATGAAATCAATCCCGCCCGCGCAGCCCATGTAGATCTCGCCTTCTTCTTCGGAATCGGTGTTGATCAGGATGTCCGCCTGCAGCCAGTTGGCCTGCAGACCGAACGCGCCGTCCATGCCCGCTTCTTCGGTCATGGTCAGCAGCACTTCCAGCGGACCGTGCTCAACGCTGTCGTCAGCCAGCACCGCCAGCGCAGAGGCCATACCGATGCCGTTATCCGCGCCCAGGGTGGTGCCGCGCGCTTTCACCCACTCGCCGTCGATGTACGGCTGGATAGGATCTTTGGTGAAGTCGTGAACGGTGTCGTTGTTTTTCTGCGGAACCATGTCCAGGTGCGCCTGGAGCACTACCGGTTTACGGTTTTCCATGCCTGCAGTGGCGGGCTTGCGGATCAGAATGTTGCCAACCTGGTCGCGCTCGGCGTGCAGACCTTTTTCCTTCGCCCAGCCCATAATGTGTTCGGCAAGCTGTTCTTCATGGTAGGAAGGGTGTGGAATGGAACAGATTTTGGCAAAAATATCCCACAGCGGTTGTGGAGATAATTGAGACAGTTCAGACACGATAAGTCTCCTTGTCGATGCGCTGCAAACAGGGTTGCAGGTCACAGAGTTAGCAGGTTAATAGTTACCACAAGACAGGCTTGCGAGATGCATCTGAGAATACCACTTTCTCCGGCGGCGGGTAGCATAAAGCATGTAAAAACTCAGGCTCGGGGCGCTAAACACTGGTTTTTAGTGCGTCAGATCTCTATAATCTCGCGCAACCTATTTCCCCCTCGAACACTTTTTAAGCCGTATATAAACAGGCTGGGACACTTCACATGAGCGAAAAATACGTCGTCACCTGGGACATGTTGCAGATTCACGCACGCAAACTGGCTGCGCGTCTGATGCCTTCCGAACAGTGGAAAGGCATTATTGCCGTTAGCCGCGGCGGTCTGGTACCGGGGGCGCTGTTGGCACGTGAGCTGGGTATTCGTCATGTCGATACCGTATGTATCTCCAGCTATGACCACGACAACCAGCGCGAGCTGACCGTGCTGAAACGTGCGGAAGGCGACGGTGAAGGCTTCATCGTTATTGACGATCTGGTCGATACCGGCGGCACCGCGGTGGCTATCCGTGAAATGTATCCAAAAGCGCACTTCGTCACTATCTTCGCAAAACCGGCGGGTCGCCCACTGGTTGACGATTACGTGATTGATATCCCGCAGGATACCTGGATTGAACAGCCATGGGATATGGGCGTGGTCTTTGTACCGCCTATTTCAGGCCGTTAATCACAGTACGTAACTTTACACGCCCGGCAATGCCGGGCGTTGTTCTTTTTATCCTGCCACGCGTTACAATGGACGTTATATGACGTATCCATGGAGGCAACGCAATGACGCAGGCGAATCTCACCGAAACTCTCTTCAAACCCCGTTTCAAACACCCTGAAACGTCGACGCTGGTACGTCGGTTTAATCCGGGTACCATGCCTGCCGTCCAGTCTGCGTTAGACGGTAAAAACGTGCCCCACTGGTATCGCATGATTAACCGCCTGATGTGGATCTGGCGAGGTATCGATCCGCGTGAAATCCTTGACGTGCAGGCGCGTATCGTCATGAGCGAGTCTGAACGGACCGACAGCGAGTTGTACGATACGGTGGTGGGCTATCGCGGCGGCAACTGGATCTATGAATGGTCGAAACAGGCGATGCTCTGGCAGCAAAAAGCCAGCCAGGAAGAGGATGCCACGCGCAGCGGCAAGCACTGGCTGCATGCGGCCAATCTCTACGCTATTGCCGCGTATCCACATCTGAAAGGTGATGAGCTTGCGGAGCAGGCCCAGGCGCTGGCGAACCGTGCTTATGAAGAGGCGGCGCAGCGTTTACCGGGCCAGATGCGCGAGCTTGAGTTCAGCATTCCTGGTGGCGCTCCCGTCACTGGGTTCCTGCATATGCCGGAAGGCGACGGCCCGTTCCCGACCGTACTGATGTGCGGCGGGCTGGATTCCCTGCAAATCGATTATTACAGCCTGTTTGAGCGCTACTTTGCACCAAAAGGGATTGCGATGCTGACGCTCGACATGCCTTCTATTGGCTTCTCGTCGAAGTGGAAATTGACTCAGGATTCGAGCCTGCTGCACCAGCATGCGCTTAAAGCCCTGGAGAATATTCCCTGGGTTGACCATACCCGCGTAGCGGCTTTTGGCTTCCGGTTCGGGGCGAACGTTGCGGTGCGTCTGGCCTATCTTGAATCTTCGCGCCTGAAGGCTGTGGCCTGTCTTGGCCCGGTGGTTCACGCACTGCTCAGCGATCCTGCCCGTCAGGGCAGCGTGCCGGAGATGTACCTTGATGTGCTGGCAAGTCGCCTTGGCATGCATGATGCATCAGACGAAGCGCTGCGCGTTGAGCTTAACCGTTACTCGTTAAAAACGCAGGGGTTGCTGGGACGCCGCTGCCCAACGCCGATGCTGTCAGGTTTCTGGAAAAATGATCCCTTCAGCCCGGAGGAAGAGTCGCGATTAATCACTTCGTCATCTTCGGATGGCAAGTTGCTTGAAGTGCCATTCAGCCCGGTGTATCAGAATTTTGACAAGGCGTTAAAAGAGATTACACGCTGGATCGCGCAGAGATTGTGTTAATAGATTGCTAAATTTTGATGGTTTGGTAAAACAGTGGCTTCACAAAAGGAGATCGCAATGACGTTACCGAGTGGACATCCGAAAAGTAGACTGATCAAGAAGTTCATGGCTCTTGGCCCGTATATTCGAGAAGAGCAGTGTGAAGAGAATCGCTTTTTTTTCGACTGCCTGGCTGTTTGCGTCAACGTGAAGCCTGCACCCGAAAAACGTGAATTCTGGGGCTGGTGGATGGAAATGGAAGCAGAGGAAAAACGCTTTACCTATAGCTACCAGTTTGGCCTGTTTAACAAAGACGGCTACTGGCAAGCGGCGCCTATCAAAGATCAGGAAGTGATCGACCGCCTGGAACATACGCTGAAAGAGTATCTCGGCAAGGCCAGCGCGCTGCTGGCAACGCTGGATCTGAAGCTGGAGCCTGCGGATGATTTTTCCAGCGAGGCGGTTAAGCTGACCGCCTGATGATGCCACAGTGCCGGGTGGCGGCTTTGCCTTACCCGGCTTACAAAATGCACTATCCCGTTGGCCCGGTAAGCGCAGCGCCACCGGGCAATAAAAAAAACCGGCATTAAGCCGGTTTTTTTATTTTCACAAAATCAGAACTGGTAGGTCATACCCAGCGCGACGATATCATCGCTGCTTACACCCAGTTTATTGTCGTCATCAATCTGGTTGATTTTATAATCAACAAACGCGGACATATTTTTGTTGAAATAATAGGTTGCGCCCACGTCGATATATTTCACGATATCTTCGTCGCCAATGCCTTCGATGTCTTTGCCTTTAGATTGAACATAGCCAACGGATGGACGCAGGCCAAAGTCAAACTGATATTGCGCAACCACTTCGAAGTTTTGCGCTTTATTCGCGAAACCACCGGAGATTGGGGCCATATTACGGGTTTCGGAATAGATAGTAGCCAGATAAATATCATTGGCATCATATTTCAGACCGGTTGCCCAGCCTTCGGCTTTTTTACCTTCACCGCGCGTCAGCAGGTTCTGCTCGTTGGTGCGATCGGAGTTAGCATAAGCACCGATGACAGAGAAATCGCTGCCGCCGAAGTCATAGCTCAGAGACGTACCGAAGCCATCACCGTTCTGCTTTTTCACGTCGCGGTTTTCATTTTTGCCCTGGTATTGCAGGGTCATATCCAGACCGTCCACCACGCCAAAGAAGTCGGTGTTACGGTAGGTGGCAAGACCGGAGGCACGCTTGGTCATGAAGTTGTCGGTCTGTGCCAGACCGTCGCCGCCGAACTCAGGGAACATATCGGTGTAGGATGCGACGTCATACAGCGCCCCCAGGTTACGACCGTAATCCAGAGAACCAAAGTCTTTTAATTTAAGACCAGCAAACGCCAGGCGCGTTTTCTGAGAGGAGTCGCTCTCGGCTTTGTTACCGGCGAATTCTGCTTCCCAACGGCCATAGCCCGTCAGCTGATCGTTAATCTGCGTTTCACCTTTAAAGCCGAAACGCACGTAAGTCTGGTCACCGTCTTTAGCATCATCATCACTGAGGTAGTGCATTGCTTTTACTTTGCCGTACACGTCCAGTTTATTACCGTTTTTATTATAAACCTCTGCTGCGTGAACAGATGCGGAAGCCACAACGCCCATTACCACTAATGCCAGAGTGCTCTTTTTCATTTTCAATCCTGAGTTTTATATACGCGCTAATATTCGCTGAACGCTAAGCCGACGCTTATGTTCCGTGAAAAAACAGGAAGGGTTTTATCGTCCGTGGGTGAACGTTTTATGACAATTTAAGAATATGTTTAAAAAAGTATGTTTTAATTTTTCAGTAATAAATTTGTCAAAATCAGCCGCTACGCTTCCTGATCCCGCGCAACAAAGTGTTTTGCTTTGTGCTAAGGCAGTTGGCAACCGGGCTGAGTCCTGTTAAAACGTTCGTTCGACATCATTTTCCCTTATCGTTGAACGGCAGAGAATCATGAGTGACAGCCAGACGCTGGTGGTAAAACTCGGTACCAGTGTGTTAACAGGCGGATCGCGCCGCCTAAATCGCGCCCACATTGTTGAGCTTGTACGTCAGTGCGCTCAGCTGCATGCCGCAGGGCATCGTATTGTTATTGTGACCTCCGGGGCGATTGCCGCCGGGCGTGAACATCTGGGTTACCCCGAACTCCCCGCGACGATAGCCTCTAAACAGCTGCTGGCCGCCGTGGGACAAAGCCGACTCATTCAACTCTGGGAACAGTTGTTCTCTATCTATGGCATTCACGTCGGGCAGATGCTGCTGACGCGTGCGGATATGGAAGACAGAGAGCGTTTCCTTAACGCTCGCGATACGTTGCGCGCGCTGCTGGACAACAATATTGTTCCGGTCATTAACGAGAACGATGCCGTTGCCACCGCTGAGATTAAAGTGGGTGATAACGATAACCTCTCTGCGCTGGCGGCGATTCTGGCCGGTGCCGATAAGCTCCTGCTTCTGACCGATCAGCAGGGACTGTTCACCGCCGACCCGCGTTCTAACCCGGAAGCCGAGCTGATTACCGACGTTCACGGCATTGATGATGCCCTGCGCGCCATCGCCGGTGACAGCGTTTCAGGCCTCGGAACCGGCGGAATGGGCACCAAGCTGCAGGCCGCCGACGTCGCATGCCGCGCCGGTATCGACACCATCATTGCGGCGGGCAGCCGCCCGGGCGTGATTGGCGACGTGATGGAGGGGATCTCTGTCGGCACCCGCTTCCACGCCCAGGAATCCCCGCTGGAAAACCGTAAACGCTGGATATTTGGCGCACCTCCCGCTGGCGAGCTCATCGTCGATGAAGGGGCAACCGCCGCGATTCTGGAACGAGGGAGTTCATTACTTCCTAAAGGAATTAAAAGCGTGACAGGCAACTTCTCCCGTGGTGAAGTGATCCGCATCCGTAGCCTTGAAGGCCGCGACATCGCCCACGGCGTAAGCCGCTATAACAGCGACGCGCTGCGCCGCATCGCGGGCCACCATTCGCAGCAAATCGATGCCATTCTGGGCTACGAGTATGGCCCGGTTGCCGTACATCGCGATGACATGATTATTCGTTAAGGAGCCAGAACATGCTGGAACAAATGGGCGCAGCCGCGAAGGCCGCCTCTTACAAACTGGCGCTCCTTTCCAGCCGCGAGAAAAACCGCGTGCTGGAAAAAATCGCTGATTATCTGGAATCACAGTCCCAGGAGATTTTGCTCGCTAACGAGCAGGATTTACTGGAGGCGCGTCGAAACGGTTTGAGCGAAGCGATGCTTGACCGTCTGGCGTTGACGCCGGCACGCCTGAAAGGCATCGCCGACGATGTCCGTCAGGTCTGTAATCTGGCCGATCCGGTAGGGCAGGTCATTGACGGCGGGCTGCTCGACAGCGGTTTACGTCTTGAGCGCCGCCGCGTGCCGCTCGGCGTTATCGGTGTGATTTATGAAGCCCGCCCAAACGTCACCGTTGACGTCGCTTCCCTGTGCCTGAAAACCGGTAACGCCGCCATTCTGCGCGGCGGGAAAGAGACCTGGCGTACCAACGCCGCGACGGTGAAAGTCATTCAGCAGGCGCTGGAAGAGTGTGGCTTACCGGCGGGCGCCGTACAGGCCATTGAAAGCCCGGACCGCGCGCTGGTCAACGAAATGCTGCGCATGGATAAATACATCGACATGCTGATCCCACGCGGTGGCGCGGGCCTGCACAAGCTCTGCCGCGAGCAGTCGACCATTCCGGTGATCACTGGCGGTATCGGCGTGTGTCATATCGTGGTGGACGACAGTGCGGAGATTGAACCGGCGCTGAAGATTATCGTGAATGCCAAAACCCAGCGTCCTAGCACCTGTAATACGGTCGAAACGCTGCTGGTGCACCAGGGCATCGCAAACACTTTCCTGCCAGCCCTGAGCAAGCAGATGGCGGAGAGTGGCGTGACGCTGCACGCCGATGCCAACGCGCTTGCCCTGCTTAAGGATGGCCCGGCGAACGTCGTTCCCGTCAAAGCGGAGCAGTACGACGATGAGTTCCTGTCGCTGGATCTGAACGTGAAAGTGGTAGCGGATCTCGACGACGCCATTGCGCACATTCGTGAACACGGCACCCAGCATTCGGACGCGATCCTGACGCGCACGTTGCGCAATGCCGATCGCTTCGTAAACGAAGTAGATTCATCCGCGGTGTATGTGAATGCCTCCACCCGCTTCACCGACGGCGGACAGTTTGGATTGGGCGCAGAAGTGGCTGTCAGCACGCAAAAACTGCACGCGCGCGGTCCGATGGGACTGGAAGCGCTGACCACGTACAAGTGGATCGGCTTCGGTGACGATACGATTCGTGCGTAAATAAACGCGGGTGATGCAAAAATAGCCGTTTGATTCAAAAGGGCATTGACGCATCACCCGGTTAGATCTAACCTTTTGCCCCGTGGTTACGCTCGTAACCGGCCTCTCAGGGCCGATATAGCTCAGTTGGTAGAGCAGCGCATTCGTAATGCGAAGGTCGTAGGTTCGACTCCTATTATCGGCACTCACACATAAAAATCCTTTAAAAACAATAGGTTAATGAGGTTACCACTCTCAGAATACATTCTTTTTTTAAGGGATTCTATGACCAACAGTTGCCGCTATGGTTAACAGTGGCTATTCAGGGAAGTTAGCACGTAGCGGCCTGTAGTTGTAAAACTCGAACAGGTACAAGGCGTGAACAGTCTACACGAACCGCTATCAACTCGAAGCTGATGACGCTGCCAACGTCTCTAAATCCTCCCGAAACAGATTGATCACACGCATTTAAACCCGATGTGTGGCCTTGGTTGTCCGGTCAGAAGTGATGACGCTTTGTGTCACCGTTGAACGGCCTTGTGGCTGCGTAAACAGGTGAATAGTGGGAACGTACCTGCACACGTTATGCAGGCTCTGCCAGCGCTTCGCTCACGCTCCGAAAGGTACACAATTATCCTGATAAGGTGTTATCCCTCTGACAATCTGATGAAGTCGCTGCGCTCCGCTTGTTGCTTATACAGGGGCTTTATGGCTTCTATTGCCTGAAATCTGATACATTGCACAAACATCATGTGGATTGCTGTAAAGTTCATCAGTATGATTGCTTGCACAATCAGAGATTGGGAAACACTTCTGGAAGATAAGGGACGAGACGAGATGAAAGTGACTGATGAGGCTTTGTTACGTTCAGGGTTTACGCAGCCCGAATTGCAGAAGATAAAAAGCAATATTGAAAAATATGGAGGAACGCTTGGAGAGGCCATAAATGACCTCGCCAGGCGATTTGTTACCTTGGCGGGAGTAGTGGCTGTGTGTGCCTTAATCCTACTGCTACTTATCGTCTTCAGCTCACCTGATAGAGCAGTTGCATGGGGGCTGGCGATGATCTTTGGGGTTGCCATTATGTCCTTCGCACAGCCGCCGGTAATTTCCTATAAATCCTGGCGTTACCGAAAAAGCATCAAGGATTAACTGGTTCCATTTTCTGTTGTCAATAGATCGAAAATCACTTTTGCTTTAACACCATAACCGACAATCTTCATTGTTAGTTTAGGAGTGCTCATAGTGCTGACTTTGCGAAAGTAATCGTGTGGAAGCCAGCGGAATAATCTCCAGGCTCCAGTTTTTCGAGCGAGACCTACAATGCTGTACACACTGGCACCAAGAGTAACACCATTATAGAGAGCCAAGCCCGTGTTAGGATTAAATCCCATGAACTGGGCCGTATGCATCGCGGAGTCAGCAATGATACCTTGCGAGGGTTTATGTCCTGCTGGCTGATCAAAGTTGAGCACTTCTTTCGTGAATCCGTTCATTCCATCGGCAATCAGGACTGCCCCAGCCAGCATACCAATCGGCCCCATAGTGGATAACATCATAAATCCACCAAAGAGAACCACGCCTGATAGCACCACATTTACAGCGGATATAACATAACCGACGATTTTATTATTTTCCTTAACAAATTCGACCTTCGCGTAAAGCTGTGTGGCTCTGGTTCTTAACAGGCGTTCTTGTTCTTGTAGATTATCTGTTTCGGCACGCAGATTTTTGATGCATGCAATGCATTCTTCATCGGTTTTAGCTCGTCGTGCTGTTTCAAATTCTTTATCTACAACCTGTTTTATCTCTTCGACAAACTTGATACGTGTAAGACCATCTTGCAAATAGAATGCTGACAGCCGGTTTGCTGTTTCGACGAGTTTCCGGGCTTCAAGATTCACCATGGTATCTGACCATGTTCTGTTCCAGCCCCTGTTGAGCAGCGCAATATCCATTAAAGACTCCTTCCCAAAATGTGTCTGGTCATTTTACGTGCAATAAGGTCGAAGACAACAGGAAATACTTTCACGACCCGCCCCCGTGGGTGTCCTGTCTCTTTATCCTCCCGGTTTACATTCTCCTGCTGAAAATATCCCCGGCTCTGTTGGAGCACGGTCAGGTAACTAATAGCTAGCCGATAGTGCTGGTTTATCTTCACCCACCAGCTATCTTCAGAAATTCATCAGTCAGGCTAGTGTTTAAAAAAGCTCACCTTAAGGGTATCCTTGCATAAACATACCAATCATGAATATAAGCGAGCATGTGACCAGTGAACTGACGGAAAAAGACCTACTGGATAATGGTTTTTCGAGTAAGCAATTATCTCGTCTGAAAGAGGTATTGAGCAGGAATGAAAATGCTGGCGAAACGCTTTCCACATTAGTAGATGATCTAAGTAAGCGTTTTTATGGTGGGGTTATTTGTCTGATGCTTATCCTGGCACCGCTGATTTTCCTTCCCATCGTCTATACACCCTCTCTGCTGATATATTACTTACTTATTGCAGTTTTTGGCGTTATTGCGGTCTGGTATCTGATACCGCTTGGCCTTTCATGGAAAGCGCATAAAATGATGAAAGGCCGATAGGGGTCTCACTGCGTTTTTTCGTTACTCTGCAACAGATAAAGATTATGCCCAATTTGGGTGTATCAACCATTACGTTCTTCCGACAGCTCCGGCAAACCATCACACATCTCCTGCAGCTCATTGAACATCCTTGCCACATGGAAACCATCGCACACCGAGTGATGTACCTGCACCGCCATAGGCAACAACACTTTCCCATCCTGTTCGTAGTATTTTCCAAACGTGAACATAGGAGAAAAGAAGTTCTTCATGTGGGCAATGTTCATAGTAAAGTTAGTAAACGTTACCCAGGGAATCGACGATACGAAAAAGACATTTTCCCGTGACTCTTCTTTTGGCCAGTAAGAAAGGTTATTGCCATAGCGCGCAACGTCTTCGGCATAGGTGTTCTGGAAGTGATGCATATTGCCGTCGAAGTGGCTCCACAATGACGAAAAAGTCTCCGTTTCAGGATGGAAAATGGTATAGCTTGGATGGATTTCATTCCATATAACCAGCTCATCGTCCTTCATGGCCATACGGAATTCCGGATGCCGGTTCATGATTTTAGAAAGGAGGAAAATAATCGTCGGGTAAAACTTCCAGCCGACTTCTTTGATATGTTTTCGCAGCACGGTAATGTCGATCAGAACCGTTTGGTTAATTGTACACTCAGCAAACGACTGGAATACCTCAAAATGCTCTTTCCTTGCCCAACGAGATAAATCAACAGGCGTATATTCCGGCATTGTCTTTTTCATTTTTAAACCTTTGATTATCAAAATGGTGTTAGATCTAAACGGTCCTAACACCCATTCAACTGCATCTGATTACCTTGTTCACCTCAGGCTGTGGTTTTCCGAACAGGTATCCCTGCACGAGATCGCAGCCAAGCACCTGAAGACGTTCAAGCTGCTCTTCGGTTTCAACGCCTTCTGCAATGACACGCATATTGAGGCTCTTTGCCATGCCGGTAATCAATTTCACGATATTCAGTGCTTCATCTTGCGTGGATATAGAATTCACAAAGGATTTGTCTATTTTGATTTTGTCAAAATTCAGTTCACTGAGTCTTGAGAGTGAAGAATATCCCGTCCCGAAATCATCGATAGAAATTTTTACGCCCAACGATCTCAGCTTTTTAAGAATACTGATCGGCATGTTGCTGTCACTGAAGAGCGAAGACTCGGTAACCTCTAACTCAAGACGGTTAGCCGGTAGTCCTGTCTCTTTCAGAATGGACTGCACCATCGTCGTAAACGATTTGGTGCCCAGCTGAATCGGTGAGACATTCACAGAAATTCTTGCCGGAACGGCCCAGGAAACCGCTTCACGGCAGGCAATCTCAAGCACAATTTTGCCAATTTCATTGATCTTGCCGGTTTTTTCGGCGACAGAGATGAAGGTATCCGGCGATAGAATCCCCCTCACAGGGTGTTTCCAGCGAATAAGCGCTTCATAGCCGTAGATTTCATTACTGAAAGAATCGACAATAGGCTGGTAATAAACAACGAATTCATTGTTATCGAGCGCCAGCGCCATATCATGCTCAAGAGTTCTGCTTTCCTGCAATTTTTGCAGCATCCACTGACGGAAGACTTTTATCTGCTGTGAACCCTCTTTTTTGGCCTCGTAGAGTGCCAGATCGGCAAATTTATAAAGATAATCAGAGCGTCGTTCATTATCAGATAAAACGATACCCACACAGGTGGCAATTTTTATCAGCTGGTTATTAATCGTATAGGGCTGGCTGATATGGTTACTGATTTCTTTTGCGCGCGAAACGGCTGCCGTTTCGGTGAGGCCACTCGACAGAAGGGCAAATTCGTCTCCGCCCAAACGGTAAAACGTATCAGTGGCGCTACTCATTGAGGTGAGCCGTCTGGATACCTGATTCAACAGTAAATCACCGGCATCATGGCCATAGGTATCGTTGACCTCTTTGAACCGGTCTAAATCAAATAACATCACCGTGACAGGGATGTGGTTTTTGTCTGCCTGAAGATTAATTTTGCTGAGATCGTCCCAGAAGAAAAGGCGGTTTTTCATGCCGGTAAGGGAGTCATGATAAACATCATACTCCAGCTTCGCGTTCTGAATTTGTAGCTTTTCTTTTGATATCTGAAGTTCGTCAGCAAGGCTTTTAACCTGCATGTGGGCTTTGAGAATATTTTTGTTCTGGTAGATCATTAAGAACCCAAGAATAAAGCTTAATATCACCAGCAGTAATGAGAGTGCGGAATAGATATAATAGAGGATTTGTATTTTTCTATTGGATTCATTAATTGTATTAATATCTTTTGTTAACGCACTTGAAGAGAGTTGGCTTAGTGGTGCGTCGAGCAGATGCATATTCGCCAAATATTTTTTCAATTCTGCATGGCTCATTTTTTCCAGATGACTATCCAGATAAGAAAGTATTTCTTCCAGGCGTGCAGCGAGCGCCTGATGCGTTTTATCGCTTTCAATATAGCGACCTAAATCTCCCCCCTTCATTAACTCACTCTGGCTGAGCATAATTTCAAGGCGCATGCGGGCCTGGTCTATCGTAACCTCATCGGTATCGGTTGCGTACAGACCAAGCCATGATTCAAATCGGTAATACTCTGATACCAGTTGAGCCACGGACCAGGACTCAGTGTAGTGAGTCAGTTTTTGCAACTCTTGCTGACGATCGTAAACAAGAAATGCAATATATCCTGTCGTGATAAAAAGAGAAAAAATGATACCAACCAGTATCCTGTTCATTATGTTCTCCTGAACTGCTATTCAATCTTCATTTTGCTAACCTGCCATGCCGAGCGCGAGTAATAAATCTGATTATTCAATTCAGGAAGACTGTCATAAGGGTAAACAATGAATGATGGGCCTTTATCGCGAATGCGCATATATTCGCCATTGATCTTTAAGGCAAGTATGGCGTTGTATTTTTTAAAGTCGCTGAGAGGGATCTCGGTAGCGTAATCATTGAGTGCAATAACATTAACGACAGAACCCTTCGCGCCAACATAATCCATGAGTTTGCCCATTGGGACACCCTCAAATTTTGTACGACCAGTGTACCAGGGAGATGTCGTCTCAAAACTCACCATACCCAGTTTTTCAAGGCTGGCGAGATCAAACACTGCTTTTCCCTCTTCATTGGTATTTTCTATATTACCGTAAATCGTCAAAATGGGTTTTCCAACGGGTTTTGGCAGTTCGCCAGCCCAGGCTAAACTCTGTACCAGACAGCATACCAGCATTAGGGTTAATCGCATTATGGCCTCCACTTTTGAACAGAAGTATATGAATTATAATTTAGTTATCACAGTAGTTTATGTATTTTATTGAGTCGCTGTTACTTCTGTACTCGCACGAAGATTAAGTCTAATTAAATCAAAAGGTTACTTGTTTTTGGAAGGGTGCGTTTGAATCACATACAACGCCTCTTTTTTTTGAGACACGCTAAACTTACTTGAATAAACTCTCTTGCGTTTAAAAAACGATCGCTTTAATTGCGTGTTATTTTCTCACCACAAAGATTGTATCTGTCATGGACAGGTAAAAAAAACGCCACCCAATGGGCGGCGTCGTCATATTTAGCGATTGTCCAGCGTAGTGCACCGTTACTTTTTCGTGCCCTGTGAAGCATCAAGTGGCAAACGCCATAGCTCGTAGCGTTCATGACCGGGTTTGACTGCTCCGGCAAAGTGGTCATTAAGGCTACTTGATGTGAAGATCAGATCACCGTCCGGACGAATAGTTGGCGTGTCTGGCCAGCGTACGGATTCATTTTCAGCAATAAGCGACATTGTACGGGTCTTCGGATCATACCTGACAATGCCGTTGCGGGTGACATCCGTAATATAGAGGTTGCCCTTTGCATCGGTCACCAGACCGTCCGTGTTGCCTCCCACTGTGCCCAGATTCTGGATGTGCCCGGTAATCTGCACATCGGTTAAGCCAGGCTGCTTCAGAACGGCAGTCGGTACCGCGTACGCATGTGTTCCCGTCGTCACCGTCCAGTACAATGTCTCAGCATCAGGAGAAAGCGCAATGCCATTGATGCCAATCAACAGCGGTTTACCCGGCCACACTTCCGCACCGTGGGAAACGACTTTTACGCCGGGTTCAATCTGCAGGGCAGGGTGGCGATCCAGTACGCGTCGGGCTGCACCGGTGGCAAAATCCACAACGATCAGACCGACACGGTTTACAGGCGCACTTCGCGATCCGCTGTCGGAAATGTATGCGATACGACGATCCTCGTCGACAACGACATCATTGAGGAAGCTCGCCTTACGGTCAGCCACGCCGTCCAGTGGGATCCGTTTAATCGTGCGGCCCGAGTCGAGATCCATCACGACCAGTTTCTGCGAGCCTGCGGGGGATTCCGCTTCTCCCGCGACGAACCCCATATCCAGCGCCCATAACCAGCCGTTCTTACGATCAACATAAAAGCCGAGCACGTTGCGCAGGTTCCGATCGGGAGCAGAATCTACCGCATTACCCTGGCTTGACGGAAATGCCGTCAGGCGCGCCGGGCCCGACTGAGTGTGGGTATCCAGAATACTTAACGTGGCGGGGGCACTGGCACTGGCCGAAACCAGTCGCGGCGTGCTCACAAAGGCTCGGCCCTTTGCATCAAAGTGAATACCGGCGATTGGGGCATTAACCGACCCGGAAAACAGCGCCGGCTGCCCGTTCTCTGGTGTATCCCAGCTTACGCCTGAATAGCTGCGCCAGCGTTCAAGCGGCGGCTCATTTGTCGCGTTTGCCTGGCTAGTGAAAGAGAACAAGATTGCCATCGCTATGGCGGGGAGATGACGGGGGCCGTTAACCCAGGCGCGTGCAGTCTGACCGTTGAGTGCGAGAATCATAATTTGTGCCTTTTGGTGATAAGTGCGGTCACTTTACTCATCGCCCAAACGGAGATAAATTAGCGAAATTGAAAAACATTTGTTCCTGAAAGAGCAAAATGAGCAGAAAATTCGATTATCTCGGCGATGTTGAAGTCTTCATTACTGTCGTTGAACATGGCTCATTTACCGCGGCTGCGGTTGCCCTTTCAACCACCCCCTCGGTCTTAAGCCGCGCGGTGTCCCGCCTTGAAGTACGTCTTGGACGACAGCTATTACAGCGCACCACCCGTCGCGTGGGGCTAACGGAAACCGGACGGATTTATCTTGAGCAGGCGCGTTCTGCCTTTTCCCTGCTTGATGAAGCTGAACGCGAAGGCCGGGGGCAGGAGGGCGATCTGACCGGCCGGGTACGGATAAGCGTCCCGACCACGTTCGGACATTATTGTCTGCCGCCCTTGCTGGCTCGCTTTTCCCAACACTATCCGCGCGTTAAGGTGGAACTTAACATCACCAATCGTAACGTCGACCTGATCGCCGAAGGGTTCGATCTGGCTATTCGTCTGGGTCAGATGCCTGACAGTGGATTCGTCGCGCGTAAACTCCAGGATGCGGCACTGCTTTTGGTCGCTTCACCCGCTTACCTTCACCGGATGGGAATGCCGCAAACGCTGGATGAACTTCAGCAGCATATGTGTCTGCCTTTTATCATGCCGCGTACGGGCCGTATTGCCCCCTGGGTGTTCCGGGATGATGGACGCGACGTTGACTGGCTGCCGGCTTCAACCGTCGAAACGTCAGATGATGTTCTCGGCGTGGTATCGCTGGCTGAACACGGAATGGGGATCTGTCAAAGCTATGAGTTCATCGTCCGTGAGCGGATCCAGCGCGGCCAGCTCGTCGAAGTGCTGCCCCATTTACGCGGGCGCTCGCGGCCTTTCTCCGTGATCTTCGCGCCGCACCGTCGTCAGTCGGCAGCCACTCGCGCGATGATCGCCCTTCTGACCGCAGACGCATAACAAGGAACTGTTCACCATGAAAAAAGATGGCTATGCCTTTCTGATCCCACTCATCGTTGGCGGGTTGGCGTTGATCTTCGGTTTTGTTGTCTGGTCAATCCAGATTTATCGCGTGACCTTTCTCACCGTCCTGGGAGAACAGGTTCTTGCGGTTGGCGCATTGCTGCTGCCGCTGGTGGTGATGGCGATGTTCATCGCGAAGAGAGCGTTCAAAGGCAAAACCGTTGTTGACGTTGTCAAAATTTACCTCGGCCTCACCATCATCAGCCTGCCGGTGGTCATTTTCGTCATCGTTACCGCGGCCTGGCTACTGGGCGGAGAATACTCTGCCTGGAGTCAACCTTACCGGTATGAATCCGGCAGCCGAAAAAGCTGTTCGGGGGCGAAAGTCTATGAGCCGGAACTCAAGAGAGAGATCCGCATCTGTTACCCGCAGGGGAATTATTTTATCGACAGCACCCTGTACGTGGAAAAGCGGAGTAATTCGCTGGGCATGGTGGTGCTTTGGGCAATCACACGGCCCTGAACCCGGGGCCGACTCATCCCCATTAGCTCGCTTCCAGCATCCCAAAGCTCACAATCCGTGAGCGGCCCAGCTCTTTCGCCCGGTACAGGGCCACATCCGCGGCGCGCAGCAGGTTATCGCTCTGGGCATGCTTCGGATAGCTGGCGATGCCAATAGACACATCCACCGGACCAATCTCGGTCAGCCCATAGCGAAGCGACAGCTCCTGCACGCCGTTGTAAATCTCCTGCGCGCAGGCGTGCGCCTCTTCATCATCGGCACCGGGAAGCAGAACCAGAAACTCTTCGCCACCGTAGCGGAATGCCAGGCCACCGTCATGTGCGGCCCGCTGAACAATCGACGCCACGCTTTTGATCACCTGATCGCCAGCCTCGTGACCGAAGCGGTCGTTAATACTCTTGAAGTGATCGATGTCGATCATCATGCAGCTTAACGGCTCGCTGTTGCGCACTGCCTGCGTCATATGCGTGTGCAGCGTGTCTTCCAGATGATGACGATTACGCAGGCCGGTGAGCGGGTCAAACAAGGCTTTTTCCAGCAGCGCATCACGCAGGCGCTGGTTGGCCAGAGCCAGTCCGAGCGCCTCGGCCATCAGTTCCAGATACGCACGTGAAGGGGCATTCTCCGGGGTAATGTTCTGGAACGAGAGTAACCCAATGGCTTCGCCCTGGGCGATAAGCGGCACACACAGCGAACTTTCCGCCTGTGATGGCGGGAGATGATAGCAGGCGATATCCGGTTCACCATTGACCGGCGGATGGCTCTGACCGCGGCGCACGGCCCAGCACGCATCAGGGTGGAACGTCGTCTCTTCACCGGTCGGCGACAGCCATTGCGCGGCGCAGCGCATTTGCCACGGATCGCGGTCAAAAATGTAGAGCCGGCCCGCTATCCCCGGCGCAATATTGGGCGCAAACAGCTCCGCCACGTTAATCACGTCGTCAAAGCTTTCACACCCCTGCAGCCGTTGGGTCATGCGCGCCAGCAGCTCGCGGATGGCCCAGTCGGCATCGCGCTCTTTTTCCAGGCGCTGTCGCGCAAGGCCGTTTTCACGAAAGATGCGGATGGCCTGGGCCATGTCACCAATTTCATCAATCTGGCTAAAGTTGGGCGTTTCGACGGCGTAATCCTGCGACGCCAGGCGGTGCACCACGTCGCTCAGACGTACCACCGGGCGGAGCACGCGACGTTTCAATATGAAGCCGAGAACAAACAAGAACAGCAGGGCGGTCAGGCCAACCATCACTTCAGAGGCCGTGCGCAGCGCTTTCGATTTTTTCGTCGCCTCCCGCACGGAGGCAATCACGCGCTTGTCGAGTATCTGGCGAAAGCGATCGATCTGGGTTTGCGCGCGCTCAAGCTCCTGTTCGTAGGGCATGCCATAGAGCAGGGCAACGGCCTGTTCATCTTCGCCCCGCGCTGCGCTCGTCAGTGCCGTCTGCTGCTCATCCTGCAGCTGATCGATAATCTTTAGGCCATCATGCAGCAGGGCCAGCTCTTCATCTGAAGCGCCGCTGTCCTGGAGTTTTTCAAGCTTCAGCTCAATGTTCTTAAGGCTGTTTTCTGATTGGTTATATTCTCTGAGGATCTGCGGGTTTTTTTTGATGACGTACAGGCGCGCTAAATCGGATTGTATCCAGGCATCGGTTTCAATATTTTCGGTAAGCTCATCAAAACGTTGGCGTTGTTCAATCGCCTGACGTTCGGCGGTATCAGCCCCGGAGGCCATCAGCATGATAATGCCGGAGGCGATAGTCAGGCAGACCGTGGCACCGTAGGCCCAGTTTGTTATTGTCGCGATTCGCACCTGGAGATCCTTTTACAACATGAAGAGGAGGGCGTTCTTCAAATTATAGAAAACGTTTGATTTAAGGCGAAAAAAAAGGCGGCACAGCGCCGCCTGGTGTGGTCGTTATCGTCACATCCCTACAAATCTGGAGGGTTTTTTCCTTCTTCGATGAAATCCGCGTCCAGCTCTTCGGCGTTACCTTCGTGATCGCGGCCTGAGAACAGATTCCAGCAGGCGATAAACAGCGCAGCAATGAGCGGCCCAATGACAAAGCCGTTAATGCCATACAGCTCCATGCCGCCGAGGGTGGAGATCAGAATCAGGTAGTCGGGCATTTTGGTGTCTTTCCCCACCAGCAGCGGGCGCAGGATGTTGTCCACCAGCCCGACGATAATCACGAAGAAGCCAACAATAAACAGCCCTTGCCACAGCTGGTGGGTGGCGAACAGGAAAATAGCCGCAGGCACCCAGACAATCGCCGAGCCGACGGCAGGCACCAGCGAGAGAAAGGCCATCAGCGCGCCCCACAGTATGCTGCCATCAATGCCCGCAATAGCGAACGCAATCCCGCCGAGCGTGCCCTGCACCACTGCGACAACCGCCGTGCCTTTTACCGTCGCCCGCGAGACGCCGACGAATTTGGCGAACAGGTGTTGCTTGGCGAAATCAGACAGCGGCAGGGAATCAAGGATCTGGCGCACCAGATACGGTCCATCCTTCAGGAGGAAGAACAGCAGATAAAGCATGATGCCGAAGCTGATGGCAAAACCAAACGTCCCCTTACCGATCAGGAACGCGCTGCCTGCCAGATACTGCCCCCCCTGCAACGCCACGTCAGAGAGTTTTTTCTGGATCTGCGCGGCGTTAGTCAGGTTGTGGTCCGCCAGGAAGCCGCTGGCCCAGTCCGGCAGATGGTTGAAGATGCTCGCCACCACTTCCGGAAACTGGGTGTTGTTTTCCTGGAGCTTCGTATAGACCACGTTCAGCTCAATGGCGAGCGAGGAGAGGATCACCATCAACGGAATAAAGACGATCAGGCAGATAATGCCAATGGTCAACAGAGAAGCAAGTCCGTTGCGATCCCCCAGAGCGGCGCGCAGCCTGTTTTTTACCGGGTTGAAGATGACGGTCAGAATAGCGGCCCACAGGATCGCGGAGAAGTAGGGCGACAGCACGTCGAAGAAGGCCCAGGTCACAAGGGCAAGAATAAAGATAAAGAAACCTTTGGTCAGTCCATTAAAGCGCATCAGTCAGTCCTGTTACTAAGAAACTGTGTCGACTATAGAACTGATTGTAGGATTTACCAACCCTTGCGCCTTACCTGCCCTACAGACGGTGTTGCGGTATAAATTCACTCTTTACGGATACGACTTTCGACTGACCGAAGATCGCTTCTTCCCGCACCATGCTGTAAACATCTGCTTGCGGAGGTGCTTATGGCCTGGCGTCCGATTCTCTATGTGATCCTCACAACCCACCCCAGACTCAGCGCGCGACGCGCCCGTCTGCGTCTGGTCATCTAGCTTTTTATTAACAATCGCGGTATAACACACCTTCTTTGGATGTTTAGATGTCCATACGTATAGAAGGTAATATGCAAACACAACAAGAAAATGGGCAGCTTAAGCGCACCATGAAAACACGCCACCTGATTATGCTCTCGCTGGGCGGTGTGATTGGCACAGGGTTATTCTTCAATACCGGATACATCATTTCCACGACCGGGGCGGCGGGCACGCTGCTGGCGTACCTGATTGGCGCGCTGGTGGTCTGGCTGGTGATGCAGTGTCTGGGCGAACTTTCCGTGGCGATGCCGGAAACCGGCGCGTTCCACGTCTATGCCGCTCGCTACCTTGGCCCGGCGACGGGCTACACCGTGGCGTGGCTCTACTGGCTCACCTGGACGGTGGCGCTTGGATCGAGCTTTACTGCCGCCGGGTTCTGTATGCAGTACTGGTTCCCGCAGGTGCCCGTCTGGGCGTGGTGCGTGGTCTTCTGCGCGGTGATTTTTGGCCTCAACGTCATCTCGACGCGCTTCTTTGCTGAAGGCGAATTCTGGTTCTCACTTGTGAAAGTCATCACCATCATTGCCTTTATTATTCTCGGCGGTGCGGCGATCTTTGGTTTTATCCCGATGCAGGACGGTGCACCCGCGCCGGGCTTAAGCAACATCACCGCCGAAGGCTGGTTCCCGCACGGTGGACTGCCGATCCTGATGACCATGGTAGCGGTGAACTTTGCCTTCTCCGGGACTGAACTCATCGGTATCGCGGCGGGGGAAACGGAAAATCCGCACAAAGTGATCCCAGTCGCCATCCGCACCACCATCGCGCGCCTCATTATCTTCTTTATCGGCACCGTGTTTGTGCTGGCGGCGCTGATCCCGATGCAGCAGGCCGGGGTAGAAAAAAGTCCGTTCGTGCTGGTGTTCGAAAAGGTCGGTATTCCTTACGCGGCGGATATCTTTAACTTTGTGATCCTGACGGCGATCCTCTCGGCGGCGAACTCCGGCCTGTACGCGTCTGGCCGCATGCTGTGGTCGCTGTCGAATGAGAAAACGCTGCCGCGATGCTTTGCCCGCGTCAACAAAAACGGCGTGCCGCTGACGGCGCTGTCGGTCTCCATGCTCGGCGGCGTGCTGGCGCTGTTCTCAAGCGTCGTGGCACCGGACACGGTGTTTGTCGCGCTGTCTGCGATTTCTGGCTTTGCGGTGGTGGCGGTGTGGATCAGCATCTGCGCGTCGCACTTTGTTTTCCGTCGTCGCCATCTGCAGTCCGGCCAGCCGCTCTCTGCGCTGCAGTACCGTGCGCCGTGGTATCCGCTGGTGCCGGTGCTCGGTTTTATCCTCTGCGTGGTGGCCTGTGTCGGCCTGTGGTTTGATCCGAGCCAGCGCATTGCCCTTTATTGCGGGCTGCCTTTTGTCGCCCTGTGTTATGGTGCGTACTACCTGACCCGAAATCTGACATCGCAGGAGCCTGAACATGTCGCAGAATAATCCGCTTACCGCCATCCTTGAAAAGCAGCCGTTTGTGGTGCTGGATGGCGCGATGGCGACGGAGCTGGAAGCGCGCGGCTGTAACCTGGCAGACAGCCTCTGGTCTGCCAAAGTGCTGGTTGAAAACCCGGAACTTATCCGCGAAGTACATCTTGATTACTACCGCGCGGGTGCGCAGGTGGCGATCACCGCCAGCTATCAGGCCACGCCTGCGGGCTTTTCCGCGCGCGGTCTGGACGAGGCGCAGTCCCGCTCGCTGATTGGCAAAAGCGTGGAGCTGGCGCGTAAGGCGCGAGAAGCGTATCTGGCCGAAAACCCGCATGCGGGCACGCTGCTGGTGGCGGGATCCGTTGGGCCGTACGGCGCCTATCTGGCGGATGGCTCAGAGTATCGCGGCGACTACGTGCGCAGCGCCGGGGAGTTTACTGCCTTCCATCGTCCGCGCGTGGAAGCGCTGCTGGATGCGGGCGCTGACCTGCTGGCCTGCGAAACGCTGCCGTCCTTTGAAGAGATTAAGGCGCTGGCGGCGCTGCTGTCTGAATATCCCCGCGCTCGGGCGTGGTTCTCGTTTACCTTGCGAGACAGTGAGCACCTGAGCGACGGTACGCCGCTGCGTGAGGTGGTCAGCGCGCTGGCAAACTCACCGCAGATTGTCGCGCTGGGCATTAACTGCATCGCTCTGGAAAACACCACGGCGGCGCTGAAACATCTGCAAAGCCTGACGTCGCTGCCGCTGGTGGTTTACCCGAATTCAGGGGAGCACTATGACGCGGTAACCAAAACCTGGCACCACCACGGTGAAGCGTGCGAGACGCTGGCAGGGTATCTGCCGCAGTGGCTGGCTGCCGGGGCTAAGCTGATTGGCGGATGCTGTCGGACCACGCCGAAAGACATTGCTGAGCTGAACGCGCAGCGCTGAGTCTTTTGCCGGGTGGCGGCTACGCCTTACCCGGCCTACAAATTGCACGAACCGTAGGCCGGGTAAGCGCAGCGCCACCCGGTACAAACCAACCGCACAAAACCAACTATCCTTTCCCGTTTTTTTTCTAAAAACGAATCGTCATTAGCGATTCTTTTTTATTCCTTTATCAAAATTCCCGCGCCGGAAATACTGCCCTCATAACAACAAGGGGAGCAGGCACTATGGCAAATTCATCGCGAATCACACTTCTCGGCGCACTGGCGCTGTGGGCATTCCAGGCGCAGGCGGTGGACGTCACCGTCGCGTATCAAACCTCTGCGGAACCGGCGAAAGTCGCGCAGGCGGACAACACCTTTGCCAAAGAGAGCGGCGCAAAAGTCGACTGGCGCAAGTTCGACAGTGGGGCGTCCGTCGTGCGTGCGTTAGCGTCCGGCGACGTGCAGATCGGCAATATTGGCTCCAGCCCGCTGGCGGTTGCGGCCAGCCAGCAGGTGCCGATCGAGGTTTTCCTGCTCGCCTCGCAGCTCGGTAACTCTGAAGCGCTGGTGGTGAAGAAAAACATCACCAAACCGGAAGATCTGATCGGCAAACGCATCGCCGTGCCGTTTATCTCCACCACCCACTACAGCCTGCTTGCGGCGCTGAAACACTGGGGCATCAAGCCGGGTCAGGTACAAATTATCAACCTGCAACCGCCGGCGATTATCGCGGCCTGGCAGCGCGGGGATATTGACGGGGCCTATGTGTGGGCACCGGCAGTGAACGAACTGGAAAAAGACGGCACCGTGCTGACCGACTCTGAAAAAGTGGGCCAGTGGGGGGCGCCAACCCTCGACGTGTGGGTCGTGCGCAAAGACTTTGCCGAGAAACATCCTGAGGTGGTGAAAGCCTTCGCCAAAAGCGCGATTGACGCTCAGCAGCCGTACATCTCTAACCCGGATGAATGGCTGAAGCAGCCCGCCAACCTGGAAAAACTCTCCCGCCTGAGCGGCGTGCCGGAAGCGGACGTGCCGGGACTGGTGAAAGGCAATACCTATCTGACGCCCGCGCAGCAGGTGCAGCAGCTGACCGGGCCGGTGAACAAAGCGATTGTGGATACCGCCACCTTCCTGAAAGAGCAGGGCAAAGTGCCTGCGGTAGCGGCGGATTACAGCCAGTACGTGACCGATCGTTTTGTGAAATAAGGAGTCCGCCATGCTGAATATCACGAACCTGTATGCCGATTACGGTGGTAAGCCCGCGCTGGAGGATATCAACCTGACGCTGGACAGCGGTGAGCTGCTGGTGGTGCTGGGCCCGTCCGGGTGCGGAAAAACCACGCTGCTGAATTTGATCGCCGGGTTTGTCCCTTATCAGCATGGCACCATCCAACTGGAAGGCAAAAAGGTTGAAGGTCCTGGCGCCGAGCGCGGCGTGGTCTTCCAGAACGAAGGATTGCTTCCCTGGCGCAACGTGCAGGAAAACGTGGCGTTTGGGCTACAGCTTGCGGGCATCAATCGCGAACAGCGGCTGGAAACGGCACGAACGATGCTAAAAAAAGTGGGGCTGGAAGGGGCGGAAAAACGCTTTATCTGGCAGCTTTCCGGCGGCCAGCGGCAGCGCGTCGGGATTGCCCGCGCGCTGGCCGCGAATCCGCAGCTGTTGCTGCTGGACGAGCCGTTCGGAGCGCTGGATGCCTTCACCCGCGAGCAGATGCAAACTCTGCTGCTGCGCCTGTGGCACGAGACGGGCAAGCAGGTGCTGTTGATTACCCACGATATCGAAGAGGCGGTGTTTATGGCGACGGAGCTGGTGCTGCTCTCGCCGGGGCCGGGCCGCGTGCTGGAGCGTTTGGCGCTGGATTTCGCCCGCCGCTACGTCGCGGGAGAACCCGTGCGCAGCATCAAATCCGACCCGCTGTTTATCGAACAGCGTGAATACGTCTTAAGCCGCGTGTTTGAACAACGGGAGGCTTTCTCATGAGCATCGTCTTCAGTGAAAAAACGCGCCGCACGCGTCTGGCGCTGCGCTGGCCTTTCTCGCGTCAAATCACCTTGAGCGTCGGTACGCTGCTGGTCTTACTGGCGGTGTGGTGGGCGGTTGCTGCCCAGCACTGGGTCAGCCCGCTGTTTCTGCCGCCGCCGGGACAGGTGCTGGCCAAACTCATTACCATCGCCGGGCCGCAGGGCTTTATGGATGCCACGCTCTGGCAGCACTTAGGTGCAAGTCTGGCACGTATTCTGGTGGCGCTGCTGGCAGCGGTGATTATCGGTATTCCGGTTGGGATCGCGATGGGCTTAAGCCCGACGGTGCGCGGCATTCTCGACCCGCTGATTGAGCTTTACCGCCCGGTGCCGCCGCTGGCCTATCTGCCGCTGATGGTTATCTGGTTCGGCATCGGTGAAACGTCAAAAATCCTGCTGATTTATCTGGCGATTTTCGCCCCGGTAGCCATGTCGGCGCTGGCGGGCGTGAAGAGCGCCCAGCAGGTGCGGATCCGCGCGGCGCAGTCGCTGGGTGCCAGCCGCACGCAGGTGCTGCTGTTCGTGATTTTACCGGGCGCACTGCCGGAGATTTTAACCGGGCTGCGCATCGGCCTCGGCGTAGGCTGGTCCACGCTGGTGGCGGCAGAGCTGATTGCAGCCACGCGCGGCCTTGGGTTTATGGTGCAGTCGGCGGGAGAGTTCCTGGCGACTGACGTGGTGCTGGCAGGGATCGCGGTGATCGCCGCGATCGCCTTCGGATTAGAACTGGGGCTGCGCGCGTTACAGCGCCGCCTGACGCCCTGGCATGGAGAAATACAATGAGTGAACGTCTGACCATTACCCCGCTGGGACCGTACATTGGCGCGCAGGTGTCGGGCCTGGATGTGACCCGTCCGCTGAGCGATAACCAGTTCGAGCAGCTGTACCACGCGGTGCTGCGCCATCAGGTGGTGTTCCTGCGCGGACAGGCGATCACCCCGCAGCAGCAGCGCGCGCTGGCCCTGCGCTTTGGCGATCTGCATATCCACCCCGTCTATCCACATGCGGAAGGGGTGGAGGAGATTATCGTTCTGGACACCCACAACGATAACCCGCCGGATAACGACAACTGGCACACCGACGTGACCTTTATCGAAACGCCTCCCGCCGGGGCGATTCTGGCGGCGAAGCTGCTGCCGGAAACGGGCGGCGATACGCTGTGGACCAGTGGGATTGCGGCGTATGAGGCGCTCTCCGCGCCGTTCCGGACGCTGCTGAGCGGGCTGCGGGCGGAGCACGACTTCAAAAAATCGTTCCAGGAGTACAAGTACCGTAAAACGGAAGAGGAGCATCAGCGCTGGCAGGAGGCGGTTGCGAAGCATCCTCCGCTGCTGCACCCGGTGGTACGGACCCATCCGGTGACGGGCAAGCAGGCGCTGTTCGTAAACGAAGGGTTCACGACGCGCATTGTGGACGTGTCCGAGAAAGAGAGTGAGGCGCTGCTGGGGTTCCTGTTTGCGCATGTCACTAAGCCGGAGTTTCAGGTGCGCTGGCGCTGGCAGGAGAACGACCTGGCGATCTGGGATAACCGCGTAACGCAGCACTATGCCAATGCGGACTATCTGCCGCAGCGCAGGATTATGCAGCGGGCGACGATTTTGGGGGATAAGCCGTTCTACCGCCCTTGATCCCGTAGTACACGTAGGCCGGGTAAGGCGTAGCCGCCACCCGGCAATTGTGCACCGTTCTTGCCGGGTGGCGCTGCGCTTACCCGGCCTACAAAAAACTGCACATCTAAAGGTGCGCCTCAATATACCGCTGATAGCGGTTCGCCTTCAGGTAACACAAATCCACCAGCACCAGCCCGTCGACGCAGTTGTTGAACGCCGGGTCGCTGCCAAAATCAATAAACTGCACGCCGCCGGGTTCGCAAAGCTCGGAATACTGCTTGTAGAGCGGCGGAATGCCGCAGCCCAGATTGCCGAGCAGGGATTTCAGCTTTGTCAGATCGTCCACGTAATCCACGCCGCCAAACTGCGCGAGCACGTCCGGCAGCGATGCGGGATAGGGCTGACGTGACGCGGCCAGCGGATGCGTTGCCGGGAACCACAGGCGATAAAATGCGACCAGCAGATCCCGCGCGGCAGGCGGTAAGCCGCCGGAAATGGAGACCGGGCCAAACAGGTAGCGGTAGTGCGGATAGCGGGCGAGATAGGCACCAATCCCGGACCATAAATAATCCAGGCCGCGGCGTCCCCAGTAGCGCGGCTGAATAAAGCTGCGCCCCAGTTCAATACCGTGCTCCAGCACGTCCTGCATTTTGTCGTCGTAGTGGAACAGACTATAGCTGTACAACCCGTCCGGACCGCGACGTTCTACCTGGCTGGCGGTAGGCATAAAGCGGTACGCGCCGACGATCTCCAGATCCTCATCATCCCAGAGGATCAGGTGGAGATAATCATCATCGTAGCTGTCCGTGTCCCGGCGCTTGCCGCTCCCTTCCTCCACCGCGCGAAACGCAATCTCGCGCAGGCGGCCCAGCTCGCGCAGCAGCGGGGCGTCTTCCTGACCGTTGCGCTGCCAAAGATAGATGGTTTTACCGTCGCTGGTATTGCCCAGACATTCGGCCTGCGCCAGCGCGCGTTTCAGCGTAGCCCGGTCTTCCGGGCGAGCAATGGCGCACTGGGTTTTAAAGACGCCAGGCACTCCCTTGCCAAGACGCATCACGTGCTGACGGCACTGCTCGGCCATCTCACGCGACGAAAGGGTGGCGCTAAACCAGTTGTTCCACGCAATCTGCTGGCCGATTTTAATCGGCAGCTGGCTATGGCGGCGGCGGAACATCTGCTGCATCAGCAACAGCATGGACAGCGTGGGCGACACCAGCGTGCTGGCATAGAAGAGCAGACTGTTATGCGCCTGAATATGCACCGGCAGCAGCGGGGCACGCAGCTTGCTGGCGAGTTTGATAAAGCCAGAGTGCCATTTTTTATCGCGAATGCCTTTGCGCGTGGGGCGGGAAACTTCTCCGGCCGGGAAGAAGATCAGCACGCCCGCGTTTTGCAGATGCTGTTCCATCTGGACCAGCGACGTTTTCGCCGTCCTGCCGCCCATATTGTCCACCGGGATAAACAGCGAGCTGAGGGGCTCAAGGTGCGTCAGCATCCGGTTGGTGACGACTTTAACATCGCGCCGCACGCGGGAGACGGCGTACAACAGCGCCAGCCCGTCCAGGGTCCCCGTCGGGTGGTTAGCAATAATGACCAGCGGGCCATGTTCGGGGATTTGTTCGAGATCGCGGGCGGAAACGGTGCAGAGAATATCAAGGTGTTCCAGAACTTGCTCCACCATATCCAGCCCTTTCAGGTGGCGGTGGGCTGCGGCAAATTGCTGAAATTCGTCTTCGTAAAACAGTCTTTTTAACAGACTTTTTTGCCAGGGTGCAGGCCTCGCCTGAGGCCAAAGATCGTCGAGAACGCTATCGAGGCTAAACATGGTTACTCCTCCTGCCGTCTTGCGAAGACAGTAGAAGGAGCAGATGTCGGTTGTATTGCAGTTTGGTGAAGATTAGCGGAGGATTTTTTTCTCGGCCAGATCCAGCGCGAAGTAGCTGAAGATCAGGTCCGCACCCGCGCGTTTGATCGCGCCGAGGCTTTCCAGGATCACTTTCTCTTCGTCAATCGCACCCGCCAGCGCGGCGAATTTGATCATCGCGTACTCGCCGCTGACCTGATAAGCGCCCAGCGGCAACTCGCTGCGCTCGCGGATGTCGCGCAGGATATCAAGATACGCGCCCGCGGGTTTCACCATCAGGCAGTCTGCGCCCTGGGCTTCATCGAGCAGGGATTCGCGAATCGCTTCGCGGCGGTTCAGCGGGTTCATCTGGTAAGTCTTACGATCGCCTTTCAGCGCCGTGCCTGCCGCTTCACGGAACGGGCCGTAGAAGGAGGAGGCGAATTTGGTGGAGTAAGACATGATGGCGGTGTCGGTAAAGCCCGCTGCGTCCAGCGCCTGACGGATAGCCTGAACCTGTCCGTCCATCGCCGCAGATGGCGCGATGAAGTCCGCACCGGCAGCGGCAGCGACTACAGCCTGCTTGCCAAGGTTCAGCAGGGTGGCATCGTTGTCCACGCCGTGATCGCACAGCACGCCGCAGTGGCCGTGTGAGGTGTATTCGCAGAAGCAGGTATCGGACATGACGATCATTTCCGGCACGGTCTCTTTGCAGATGCGAGACATGCGGGCGACGAGGCCATCTTCTTTCCACGCGTCGCTGCCGGTGGCGTCGGTATGGTGTGAAATGCCGAAGGTCATCACCGAGCGGATCCCCGCGTTGGCGATGCGTTCAATTTCACGTGCCAGATGTTTTTCCGGAATGCGCATTACGCCCGGCATGGCTTCGATGGCTTTGTAGTCATCGATCTCTTCTTCGACAAAAATCGGCAACACCAGATCGTTTAAGGTCAGGGTTGTCTCTTCAAACATAGCGCGCAGTGCAGGTGACTTGCGCAGGCGGCGGGGACGTGCAATTAAATCGGTCATGGTATGCCTGATGTTTGTGGAACAAAGAAGACTAGTGTACATGAAAGTGAAGAGGGGTGTTTTACGAAATTGGGCATTTTGATTTTGCGGAATGCGCCAAAACAAGCCGCATGGTAGGGATATATAATAACGTAAATTATCTTTTTTTTACGCGACGTTAAATATTGGCGGCGGTTTTGGATAGAGGGGAATTTATCATTATAAATGATCTATTATTTTTTATTATATATTCAAAGCGAATGAAATAAGTCTGCAATAGGCTGATTTTATAATATTTATTCATAATGATGGCTGTTGCCTCGATTTTTTGGTGCGGGTTGTCTGGATACGGACTTAATTGAATCATTCATTGAACCTTTTCGAAATGAAACTGCATAATTCCCTCCGCAATTAAACATTGCAAAATGATTTGATGGACAAACTTGCTTACGTCCCTGAGGAGGGATGACCCAATGCAAACATGGAAAAAGAAACTGGTTGTATCTCAACTTGCATTAGCCTGCACCCTGGCTATCGCTTCTCAGGCTAATGCGAAAGATATTTCCGGTACGACGTATAATACGTTTGGATATGATAATACTGCTTCTACACCATGGTATTATGGTTATGCAGACTGGGATTACTCGGATGCCACCCATGATGGTGACATTTATCCGGTGATTAACAAATCCACGGTAAACGGTGTTATTTCGACATACTATCTTGATGATGGCGTGAATGGCCGGGCGAATGCGTTGAGCATTTCAAATAGCACCATTAATGGCATGATCACCTCTGAATGTATGACCACTTCGTGTGCTGACGGCCTGGATACCGACGGCACGACACATTCACAGTACGATCGTTTTAGTCTGACCGTTGATCACTCTACCATCAACGACACCTATGAGCATTATGCTTATGAGGTTGTGAATGGTGACACCACCGAAACCCATTATCAGGATACTTATGCTCTGGGTAACGCGATTACGCTGGATGTAGAGTCTGATATCGTTATTCAGAATAACTCCCACGTAGCGGGTATTACGCTAACGCAGGGTTATCAGGAGCTCGACAACACCCCGTATGACGGTGTTGAAGGTGTCGCCAACAGCAGCAATGTCTTTACCGACACGCTGCTGGTGAAAGATTCTGTACTGACCTCGGGTGCGTACAGCGATCTGGGTTATAGTGGATTCTACGGTCAAACCGCGAAGCCGAGCGACTATGGTGAAACTAACGCGAGAGCGGCGGATGATGCGGCGCTGATTGTAGCAGCCAGCGCGTCTGATAATGCGATGCAGACTTCTGCCACGTTCGATCACTCCACCGTTACTGGCGACATTCTTTTCTCCAGTACCTTCGACAACAACTTCTACCCGAACGGCGATCCGGCAACGGATACCAGTGCAGACGGTGTCTATAACCCAACCACCAACGGCTGGGACGGTACTGATAAGCTGGACGTCACTCTGACCAATGGCAGCAAATGGGTTGGTGCAGCCCAGTCCAGCGTTGAAGCTATTGGCACTGCACAGATGTATGGCCAGGGTTACAGTAACGTTGACTGGCAGGCCCTGTCACCGAACAGCATTTGGCCTGATTCAACCTTTGACAGCAATGATCACGTTGCGGGTGAAGAGGTTTATCAGAGCGGTTTGTTTAACGTGACGCTGGAGAACGGTTCCGAGTGGGATACCCGTAAGGTTTCTAACATCGACGCGCTGGCGGTAAACAACCAGTCTCAGGTCAATGTTGAAAACTCTGGCCTGCTGGCGGATACCATCACTCTGACTAATGCCTCATCGTTGAATATCGGTGACAGCGGTGGTGTGGCAACCGACCATCTGTATCTGGACAGCTACAGCCGTGCTGCTCTGACCGAAGAGACGGCTGAGCTGTATGCCAATACCATCACTGTAGACAACGGTGCCGAGCTGGCGCTGGGTATGGGTCAGGTTGATACCCACAACATGGTACTGACCGACGGTGGCGTGCTGAACGTTGCCAGCCGCGATTACGTGTTGAACAGCGATCTGAACAACGCGCGCTATATCACCAACGATAAGTATAATGCCGATTACGACCACGGCGTTGTGGCGATTAATTCTGATGGCCATCTGTCAGTGAACGGTGACGTTGCAGGTAACTACAAAGTGCGCATCGATGATGCGACCGGTGCCGGTTCCGTTGCCGATTACAAAAATAAAGAGATCGTCCGCATCTATGACAATAACGCGGATACCACAGCTAGCTTTACTGCTGCAAACAAAGCCGATTTAGGTGCTTACACCTACCAGGCGCAGCAGAAAGGGGACACTGTTGTCCTGCAGCAGACTGAGCTGACCGACTACGCCAATATGGCGCTAAGCATTCCTTCTGCCAATACCAACATCTGGAATCTGCAGCAGGATACCGTCGGCACGCGTCTGACCAACAGCCGTCATGGTCTGGCGGATAACGGCGGGGCGTGGGTGAGTTATTTTGGCGGCAATTTCGACGCTGATAACGGCACCGTTAGCTACGATCAGGACGTGAGCGGCATTATGGTCGGTCTGGATACCCAGATTGACGGCAACAATGCGAAATGGATCGTAGGTGGTGCAGCAGGCTTTGCGAAGGGCGATATCAGCGATCGTACCGGTCAGGTTGATCAGGACAGTCAGACGGCGATGGTCTACGCGTCAGCGAAGTTCATGAATGACTTGTTCCTCGACAGCTCCCTGAGCTACACCCGCTTCAACAATGAGCTCTCCGCTACCATGAGCAACGGCCAGTACGTTGACGGTGACACCACGACCGATGCGGTCGGCTTTGGCATGAAGCTGGGCTATGACTGGAAACCAAACGCGTCTGGCTACGTGACGCCTTACGCGGCGGTATCGGGCCTGTTCCAGTCCGGTGATGACTACCGGTTGAGCAACGACATGCGTATCGACGGGCAGTCTTATGACAGCCTGCGTTATGAGCTTGGCGTTGATGCGGGTTATACCTTCAACTACGGCGGAGAGCAGGCGTTGACGCCTTACTTCAAGTTGGCTTATGTGTATGACGATGCCGACAACAATGCTGATGTGAACGACGACAGCATCGATAACGGTGTAGAAGGTTCTGCGGTTCGCGTGGGCCTGGGCACGCAGTTCAGCTTCACGAAGAACTTCAGTGCTTATACTGATGCAACTTATCTCGGCGGCGGCGACGTTGACCAGAACTGGGGTGCAAATCTGGGTGTGAAATATACCTGGTAAAATTTAAAAAGCGGGGGAATATTTCCCCCGCTTTTTTATATGTCAATTAAAAAAATAATAGAGAACCGACAGATACAGATGACGTGAGGTGTGCATGAGTGTTAATGCGAAACCACTTTCTGAATTAAACCGGATCGTAAACTGCCTGGAAATCGGCAGCACCCCTTTTAAGACCGCGCCACAGAAATTAATTTCAATCGCCAATAATGAGGATGATGTTCCATACACATTTGTAATACAAACCGGCGTCGTTGCGATTCACAGAAAGTCAGATGAACTTCTCGTAGGCATTGCGAAGGCACCCTATATTTATGGTTTAAGCGCGTGGGTAAATAATAGCCATCAGGAATATGTAATGATGGCACATTCACATTGCTCAGGTTTTTATTTACCAGCCTCTTCTCTGTACCAACGGCTTCAGCAAGCCTCACTCTGGCAAGACGCATTTTGTTGGCTGTCATGGATTAACCATCATCTGGGTAAACGTGACATGCAGCTGGTGGGGAATAACTCTTACAGCCAGATCCGGGCCATGCTCATGAATATGGCCGAGTGGGATGAAACGCTGCGCTCAAAAATTGGCGTTATGAATCATATTCAGCGCAGCACAGGGATCTCGCGCTCTGTGGTCGCGGAAGTTTTAGCAGCGCTGCGGCAGGGTAATTATATTACGATGAGCCGGGGCAAACTGGTTGGCATCAACCGTTTGCCCGCGGACTATTAGGTCAGTTCGATGCCGTCAGCACCTGCGCTTTATTTGCGCTCAGCTCGGCAACCAGATTATTGATGCCATCGCTCATGTTGACGAAGCGCGTGTTCGGCGAGCGGGTAACGACCACAAACGCCCCTACGTTGGACTGCGGGATCATCGCCATATAGGTGATGAATCCGCCGCCGCCGCCCGTTTTCTGAATAATGCCCGGGCGGCCGTCTTTCGGTGCCATGTACACCCAGCCCAAACCGAGGGCGTCGGCTTTGCCTGGTACGTCCATGCCGATCACGCGGGTCAGTTGGGTACGCTGATAAATCAGCGTTTGCATGCGATCGGCCTGTTGAGTGCGAGAGTAGAAATCCGAAGAGAGGAACTGCTGCATCCAGCGCATCATATCGCCAGGCGTGGAATACACGCCACCGCTGCCGATCGCCGCCAGGGTGTTATTACACGGACTGGCACCTTTTTCAGCGACCATCAGGCGACGGCACTGGTCCGGGGAGGGGGTAAAGGTGGTGTCCTTCATTCCCAACGGGCGCGTAATCTGCTCTTCAAACAGCTGAGGGTAGGGTTTACCCGAAGCGGTCGATAACGCATCGGCCAGCAGATCAAACGCCAGATTTGAATAGGCGGCCTGCGAACCCGGCGTGGTTTTCAGCGTCGCGGTGCTCAGGTAATTCCAGCGCTGTTCGCGCGTCGGCCAGACAAACACAGGACGATGTGCCGCGCCGCCAGGTTGTTCGCGCGGCAGGGCGCTGGTGTGCGTCGCCAGGTTGACCAGTCTGATTGGCGCACCCTGATAAGTCGGGACGCGAGCGCCGGGTGGCGCGTATTTGCTGAGCGGGTCGTCGAGTTTGACCACGCCCTGGTCAAGCAGCTTCACCAGCATTTCGCTGGTCATCAGCTTGGTGATGGAGGCAATACGGATCACCGAATCCAGCTGCGGGTGAACGTTATTTCCCGGGCGCGTTTCACCAAAGCTGCGAAACACGCGCTGGTTACCGTCAATCACCACCAGCGCCATTCCCGTCGCGCCGCTACCGTAATAGATCAGGTTCGCGTAGCGATCGGCGATATCAGAGGCTAAAACCGGGGCCGTCAGCGGCTGTGCTGCCTGGGCGGTGGAAAAGCTCACCGCACAAAGCGCGGCGAAAGAGAGCAGACAACGTTTCAACGAAAAGCATCCATCAAGTAAATAAGGAAAGTTAGGGGTATTTATACTACTAATCGGTAAGCTGCAAAGGCCCGAATTGCATAACGATAGCGAGAAAAACGTAACCATGGGTAAATATGAACAATTTACCTGCGGCCTGGATCCCATTTTGTGACATCGGGCTTATGATAGGCACCAGTGCGACTCAATCTTGCGGAGAAAGGTATGTCTGATAAGCGTGTGGTTATGGTGGTTGATATGCAGAACGGGGTATTCGAGACGCCGCGTCATCAGCGCGAGAAATGTGTCTCTCTGATCAACCAGCTTACGCAGGCAGCCGACAGGGTGGTTTTTATACAGCATACCGAAGCCGGGGGCCTGGAAGAGGGAAGTGAAGGGTTTGCATTGCTTCCTGAGCTAAACCAGCCAGCAGGCGCGTTGTACGTCACTAAAACCGCCTGTGATGCTTTCTACAACACCGCGCTTGAGGCGCTGCTGCGTGAGCAGGGCATTCGTGAGTTTGTCATTTGCGGCTGTGCCACCGATTATTGTGTTGATGCCACCCTCAAAAACGGTGTCAGCCGGGGCTACCACATCACGGTTGCTGAAGATGCCCACACCACGGCTAATCGCCCGGCGGCGGAAGCCCAGGTATTGATTGACCACTACAACGATGTCTGGCGTAACTTTATCGCCCCTGCCAACCCACCGTCGGTGAAACGCACCGAAACAATTCTCGAAAACTGGAAAGCGAACTAATAATAAACCCACGGGTCTGACCTTTTTACCTGCGCCACTGGCGGGTTCAGGTCAGATTTTCGTGTGGCGATGTGTTGAGCACAGCAACAGCCATAACAACAAGAAGGAAGCACAATGTTTAAGTCTTTTTTCCCAAAGCCGGGGCCTTTTTTCCTGTCGGCATTTATTTGGGCACTGATTGCTGTCATTTTCTGGCAGGCGGGCGGCGGCGCATGGCTAACGCGTATCACGGGGGCAACGGGTGAGGTGCCAATCAGCGCCGCGCGCTTCTGGTCGCTAAGTTATTTGCTGTTCTACGCCTACTATACGGTGTGCGTGGGCGTGTTTGCGCTTTTCTGGTTTATCTACTCTCCGCACCGCTGGCAATACTGGTCGATTCTGGGCACCTCGCTGATCGTCTTTGTGACCTGGTTCCTTGTCGAAGTTGGCGTGGCGGTGAACGCCTGGTATGCGCCCTTCTACGATCTGATCCAGACGGCGCTGAGTTCCCCGCATAAGGTGACGATTAACCAGTTTTACCATGAGGTGGGTATCTTCCTCGGTATCGCCCTGATTGCGGTGATCATTGGCGTGATGAACAATTTCTTCGTCAGCCACTATGTCTTCCGCTGGCGTACCGCCATGAACGAACACTATATGGCGCACTGGCAGCACCTGCGTCATATCGAAGGTGCCGCGCAGCGTGTGCAGGAAGACACCATGCGTTTTGCCTCTACGCTTGAAGACATGGGCGTCAGTTTTATCAACGCCATTATGACGCTGATTGCCTTCCTGCCGGTGCTGGTGACGCTCTCCGCGCACGTGCCGGAACTGCCGATTATTGGTCACCTGCCGTATGGTCTGGTGATCGCCGCGATTGTCTGGTCATTGATGGGCACCGGGCTGCTGGCGGTGGTCGGTATCAAGCTGCCGGGTCTGGAGTTTAAAAATCAGCGTGTCGAAGCGGCTTACCGTAAAGAGCTGGTCTACGGCGAAGATGATGCTAACCGCGCCTCACCACCGACCGTTCGCGAGCTGTTTGGCGCGGTGCGTCGCAACTATTTCCGCCTCTATTTCCACTACATGTATTTCAACATTGCGCGCATTCTGTATCTGCAGGTTGATAACGTTTTCGGTTTGTTCCTGCTGTTCCCGTCGATTGTTGCGGGTACGATTACGCTGGGCCTGATGACGCAGATCACCAACGTCTTTGGACAGGTGCGCGGCTCGTTCCAGTATCTGATCAGCTCCTGGACCACGCTGGTGGAACTGATGTCCATCTACAAACGTTTACGCAGTTTCGAGCGCGAGCTGGACGATAAAGATCTGCAGGAAGTCACCAACACATTTAGCTAATACAGGGAGTTGCTATGTCTTTTGCCGTACCGCGTACATTATCGCTGTCCTTGCTTGCTGCCCTGGTGCTGGCGGGGTGTGCCGAGAAAGGGGCCGCGCCACTTAAAAAAGGGGAAAAGCCCGTGGACGTGGCGAGCGTAGTCCGGCAAAAAATGCCCTCCAGCGTGAAGGATCGCAATGCGTGGGCGGACGCGCTGGCAAAGACCTTTGAAAGCCAGAAAATTGCCCCCACCGAGGAGAATATCTGCTCGGTGCTGGCGGTGGCGCAGCAGGAATCCATGTACCAGTCAGACCCGGTCGTACCGGGTCTGAACAAAATTGCCTGGAAAGAGATCGACCGCCGCGCGGAATCGATGCATATCCCGGTCTTCCTGGTCCATACCGCGCTTAAAATCACCTCGCCAAACGGCAAAAGTTACAGCGATCGGCTGGATACGGTGAAAACCGAGAAACAGCTAAGCGCCATTTTTGATGACTTCATCAACATGGTGCCGATGGGGCAAAAACTGTTTGGCTCGCTTAATCCGGTGCACACCGGCGGTCCGATGCAGGTCAGCATCGCGTTTGCAGAAAAACATACCGACGGTTATCCGTGGAAAATCGACGGTACGGTGCGTCAGGAGGTCTTCTCCCTGCGCGGCGGGCTCTGGTTTGGCACTTATCACCTTCTTAACTACCCGGCGAATTACAGCGAGCCGCTGTACCGCTTTGCTGACTTTAACGCGGGATGGTATGCCAGCCGGAACGCAGCGTTTCAGAATGCCGTTAGCCGCGCATCCGGGGTGAAACTGGCGCTGGATGGCGATCTGATTGCCTACGGCAGCAGCGAAGCGGGCACGACCGAACGCGCAGTGCGCAAACTGGCGACAAAGCTGGATATGAGCAATAGCGATATTCGCCGTCAGCTGGAGAAGGGCGACAGTCTGGCGTTTGAGAAAACGGATTTGTATCAGCAGGTCTTTGCGCTGGCAGAGAAGAAAAGTGGAAAAGCGTTGCCGAGGGCTATCCTGCCCGGCATTCAGCTAGAGAGCCCGAAGATCACGCGTAACCTGACAACCGCATGGTTCGCGAAACGCGTTGATGACCGCCGGGCTCGCTGTATGGGACTTTAGAAACGACGGCGCAGGCGAAGCACCAGAGCAATGACGCCAAGAACCATGCAGCCGATGAGGAAGGGGACCAGGCCAAACAGGGTGCTAACCCCGAAACCGATCTCAACGCGCGGGCGCCCGCTATCCTGGACCTGCATAAGGTGTTCATAAACGCCAGGCGCATGAACCAGCATGTTGAGAAGCTGTGAACCCGCCCAGAAGCAGAACAGCACAAACAGGGCATAGGCGATATTACCCGCCGTGGAGGTTTTTGGTTGTTTGCCGCCAAAGATCGGTTTCGACAATGTAAAATCAGCCATATAGACCTCCCGAAATATCACGCTGTTTTATACGTTTCGCATAGGGTGAGTTTGACAGGTCATCGCATTTGTCAATATCAGAATCGTGGTAATTTACCCTCAGGAATGCTCCTGGATTGATGATTTCTGCATCACATCACAATTTGATCACTTAAGTGAAATTGCGTCGCGTTTCAGAATTTCCGCATTCGCCACAGACCCGGTCATAAAACTGTGAGAGGATGTCTTTTTTTCCTGCCGGAGTTGTTATGAAGCTCACGTCCAAACTACGCCGTGACTGGCATTACTACGCCTTTGCTATCGGGCTGATCTTTATTCTTAACGGTGTTGTCGGGCTATTGGGGTTTGAGGCAAAAGGCTGGCAAACCTATGCCGTGGGGCTGGTCACCTGGGTCATCAGTTTCTGGCTGGCGGGGTTGATTATCCGCCGCCGTCCTGAAGAGACGACAGCGGAAGAGACGGAAACGGTCAATAAAGCCGATTAACCGTTTACGGAGCTTTTAAGGGCGCTGTCAGCGGCGTGACGCTCCAGCGCCAGTTCGATCAGGCGGGTGATGAGTTCCGGATAGCTGATTCCGCTGGCCTGCCACAGTTTCGGATACATGCTGATGTTAGTGAAGCCCGGCAGCGTGTTGATCTCGTTAATGACCACGTCGTTTTCTGGTGTCAGGAACACATCAACGCGAGCCATACCGCAGCAGCCCAGCGCCTGATAGGCTTCAACGGCGATCGCGCGGATCTTATCGTTAATGACCGGATCGATAACCGCAGGGACCACAACCTGCGCGCCCTTATCATCAATGTACTTGGTATCGTAAGAGTAAAAATCGCTGTTCAATACCACTTCACCGCAGGTGCTCGCCTGGGGGAAATCATTGCCCAGCACGGCGCACTCGATTTCGCGGCCTTTGATACCCTGTTCAACCACCACTTTGTGGTCAAACTCGAACGCCAGACGCACGGCGTCGGTAAATTGCGCTTCGGTGGTGACTTTGCTGACGCCAACGGAGGAGCCCTGATTCGCCGGTTTGACGAACAGCGGCAGGCCGAGCTGGCTGGAAAGCTGCGCGAAATCGAATTTCTCGCGGTTGGCGCGGGTGAGCGTGACAAACGGCGCAATATTCAGCCCGGCATCGCGCAGCAGACGCTTGGTGACGTCTTTGTCCATACAGGCGGCGGAGCCAAGCACGTCGGAGCCGACAAACGGCAGGTTCGCCATGCGCAACATTCCCTGCAAAGATCCGTCTTCGCCCAGCGTGCCGTGGACGATAGGGAAAATAACGTCAATCTGAGCCAGCGCCTGCGCATTACCGGCGTTGATAAACTGCCCCTGAACCAGGCCTGGTACGGTCGCGACGCTGGTTTCTGAAGGATTGAGGGCGATGTGCGCCGGATCGTTGGCGTTGATCAGGTACTGGCTGGCATCGTTAACGTGCCACTGACCCTGTTTATCAATACCCAGCAGCACCACGTCGAAACGGCTTTTATCGATCGCATCGACAATATTTTTGGCCGATTGCAATGACACCTCGTGCTCTGCTGATTTTCCCCCAAAGACAATACCTACGCGCTGCTTTGCCATCTCACTCTCTTCCAGTCTGTCGAAAAGCCAATAACATACCACGATGCCCTGCGGGTTTCGCGGCCTTCTGCCATAATGTTTTGGGGATGTCGTGGGGGGCGCGTGAAAGGAAAAAGTCTGCTAACCGTTTTCATCATTGTGGCTGTTGCAACGGCGGGTTACCGCTGGTTGCCGTCTCATTACAACCCTTTTACGCCGCTTACCCTTGACGATCCTCCCGGAAAAATCACCCAGTTCAAGCTTCGGCGCTTAACGCCGGAGGCCTGCGAAAGCCTGCTAAACGAGGCGAATCAAAGAGCGCTTATCCGCACGCAGCCGGTGGCAGACAGCGCGGGAGCATGCCCGCTCACTAACGTGGTGCGCGTGAGTAACTTCGGTCCGGTCAGGCTGAACAGCAGTTTCCTTGCCAGCTGTCCTCTGGCATTAAGCTCTGCGCTATTTGTCAGCCAGCAGGCCCGGCCGCTGACGAAAAACTTGATGGGCAGCGAGCTTACGCGCATCGACCATCTGGGAAGCTATGCCTGTCGCAATATTTACGGTCGCCCGGATGCGCGACGCAGTGAACATGCCACGGCAGAGGCGCTGGACATCAGCGCATTTCGGCTGGCTAACGGTGAGCGGATTACTATTTTGACGGGCTGGTCGTCGGCTAAAACCCAGCCGTGGCTTCAGGCTCTGCTGGCCGCGAGCTGTGGATATTACGGTAACGGTCTGGGGCCAGACTATAACGCGGCCCACGCGAATCATTTCCATCTTGGGATGCGCGGCTTCGGGCTGTGTCGCTGAAGCATAATCTTTCGTCGAAAAGTGGATAATTTGTGACTTGTTTCACAAATATGATGACTGGGAAGATAAAACACCAAAGTCAGCCATGCCGCATCTCTGGTGCGACGTCAATGCGCGTAACTTGCTAATCTGTCGGCGAATTCGCCTAAAAATGAAGACTATTTCTGTTATGGAATCCTGGAAAGTTAACCTCATCTCGGTCTGGTTTGGCTGCTTCTTTACCGGACTGGCCATTAGCCAGATTTTACCCTTTCTGCCGCTGTACGTGTCGCAGCTGGGGGTGACCTCCCACGAAGCCCTCTCAATGTGGTCAGGGTTGACGTTCAGCGTCACGTTTCTGGTTTCGGCCATTGTCTCGCCGATGTGGGGGAGCCTGGCGGACAGAAAAGGCCGCAAGCTGATGCTGCTGCGTGCATCCCTCGGCATGGCAATCGCCATTTTGCTTCAGGCTTTTGCCACCAACGTCTGGCAGCTGTTTATCCTGCGGGCAATCATGGGGCTGACTTCCGGGTATATTCCCAACGCGATGGCACTGGTGGCCTCGCAGGTGCCGCGTGAACGGAGCGGCTGGGCGCTGAGTACGCTCTCTACCGCGCAGATCAGCGGGGTCATCGGCGGCCCGCTGCTGGGAGGATTTCTCGCGGATCACGTGGGGCTGCGCGCGGTATTTTTCATCACCGCGATACTGCTGGTGATCAGTTTTCTGGTGACGCTTTTCCTGATCAAAGAAGGGGGGCGTCCCGCTGTCAGCAAATCAGAACGCCTGAGCGGCAGGGCGGTCTTTGCCTCACTGCCTTATCCCGGCCTGATGATCAGCCTTTTTGTCACCACCATGGTGATCCAGCTTTGTAACGGTTCCGTCGGGCCTATTCTGGCGCTGTTTATCAAGTCGATGGAGCCAGACAGCAACAATATCGCCTTTCTCGCCGGGTTGATTGCGGCGGTGCCCGGCGTGTCGGCGCTGATCTCAGCGCCGCGGCTCGGCAAGCTGGGCGACAGGATTGGCACGGCGCGCATTCTGATGGCCACCCTGATATTCGCGGTCATACTCTTTTTCGCTATGTCGTTCGTCACGACCCCGCTTCAGCTTGGCGTGCTGCGCTTCTTGCTCGGCTTTGCCGATGGCGCCATGCTGCCCGCAGTCCAGACACTGCTGGTGAAATATTCCAGTGACCAGGTCACCGGGCGTATTTTTGGTTATAACCAGTCGTTTATGTATTTGGGCAACGTCGCCGGTCCGCTTATTGGTGCATCCGTTTCCGCGATGGCCGGTTTCCGTTGGGTATTTGCCGCGACGGCAGTGGTGGTGCTGATAAATATTATCCAGCTGGCTATTGCACTGCGTCGTCGCAGACAATTAGCGGAGGCAAAAGGAGCCCGTTAACCCTGGGGATGTATTATATATTTTTATGGCTGCCGCTTTTTTATATAACAAAAAGCGGCCTGTTGTTATAGAAAAACGTTTCGCTGCGGTGCGCGCCACGCTATTTTTGACGCAACGTCACTTTTGCATAAGATAATACTTTTCTCCTCTTTGCATAAATCATTGAGAGTGCTAATTTCAGGAAAAACCCAAAAGGAAATAGCACCATGAAGAATCTCATTACTGAGTTGTTGGTTAAGCTTGCACAAAAGGAAGAAGAGTCGAAAGAATTGGTCGCCCAGGTTGAGGCGCTGGAAATAGTCGTCACCGCGCTGCTCAGACATATGGCTGCCCAGGATCAACAGGCGTTAATTGACAGCATTGAAAGCGCGCTGGACAACGCCAAGCCTGATTCCCAGGTTCCGCCTGAGGACGCCGAGATGCTTCATCAATACATAAAAAAGCTGTTAAGGCATCCGCGCAGCTAAACTGTCACAATGCGTGACGGGCTGTCATAGAAATGTCATGCCGGTTGCCTATAGTCGCTCTGTTGTTATTTTTATGTATTTGTACATGGAGAAAATAAATTGAAACAGAGCGCGCTTTTTATCGCATTACTCCCGCTGTTATTTGCCCCCGCTATTCACGCTGAAACCACGAATATGAACGTCCTCGAACATCGTGCCGCGCAGGGGGATATCACCCTGCCAGGCGGTGCGCGCCGTCTGTCAGAGGATCAGACTGCCGCCATTCGAGCTTCTCTGAATGAAAACCCCGCTAAAAATATTATTCTTTTGATTGGCGACGGCATGGGCGATTCCGAAATTACGGCGGCGAGAAATTATGCCGAGGGGGCAGGCGGCTATTTTAAAGGCATCGATGCGCTGCCTCTGACGGGACAATATACCCATTACTCGCTGGATAAAAAAACCGGCAAGCCGGATTACGTTACGGATTCCGCCGCGTCTGCAACGGCGTGGGCAACCGGTGTGAAAACCTATAACGGCGCGCTGGGCGTCGATATTCACGAGAAAGATCATCAAACCATTCTGGAAATGGCGAAAGCCGCAGGGCTGGCTACCGGCAACGTCTCTACCGCTGAGCTTCAGGATGCTACCCCTGCCGCGTTAATGTCGCACGTGACCTCGCGTAAATGCTATGGCCCGTCGGTGACCAGCGAAAAATGCCCGACCAATGCGCTGGAAAAGGGCGGTAAAGGCTCGATTACAGAGCAGATGCTGAACGCGCGCCCTGACGTGACGCTGGGCGGCGGGGCGAAAACCTTTGCCGAAACGGCGACGGCCGGTGAGTGGCAGGGTAAAACCCTGCGCGAGCAGGCGCAGGCCCGCGGCTATCAGCTGGTGAGCGATGCGGCTTCTCTGGCGGCGATTACCGAAGCCAGCCAGGACAAACCGCTGCTGGGACTGTTCTCTGACGGCAACATGCCGGTGCGCTGGGAAGGGCCAAAAGCCTCGTACCACGGCAATATCGATAAACCAGCTGTGACCTGTACGCCAAACCCGAAACGAAATGACAGCGTTCCTACGCTTGCGGCGATGACGGACAAAGCCATCTCTCTGCTGAGCAAGAGTGAAAAAGGCTTCTTCCTGCAGGTTGAAGGGGCGTCAATTGATAAGCAAGACCACGCGGCGAACCCGTGCGGGCAGATTGGCGAAACGGTAGATCTCGATGAAGCGGTGCAAAAAGCACTCGAGTTTGCGAAGAAAGACGGTAACACGCTGGTGGTGGTCACCGCTGACCACGCGCACTCCAGCCAGATTATCCCGCCCGATACCAAAGCACCCGGCCTGACGCAGGCGCTGACGACCAAAGACGGTGCCGTGATGGTGATGAGCTATGGCAATTCTGAAGAAGAGTCAATGGAACATACCGGCACACAGCTGCGCATCGCGGCGTACGGTCCACATGCTGCAAACGTGGTGGGTTTAACTGACCAGACCGATCTGTTCTACACCATGAAGGCCGCGCTGGGTCTGAAATAAGGTCCTCACCCGGCGGAAATCGTGACTGCCGGGTGGTATTTTCCCCGTCACGAACCAGAATTAGAGTGGAAATTCACATAAAGGATGATGCAATGAAAACGACAATACTGGTTACCTTACTCTCAGGCGTGTTCCTGATGGCTTCAGCGAATGCGGAAGAAAAAACCTTAACGCCCCAGCAGCAGCGCATGACAACCTGTAATCAACAGGCGACCTCGCAATCGCTGAAAGGCGATGCCCGTAAGACCTACATGAGTGACTGCCTGAAAAACGGCGCCTCTAAACCGGATGAAAAAAGCCTGACGCCGCAGCAGCAAAAAATGCGCGAGTGTAATGCGAAGGCCACCGAGCAGTCCCTGAAAGGGGACGATCGCAGTAAGTTCATGAGCGCCTGCCTGAAGAAAAAAGTGTAGTTCTAACGGGTGAGTCGCCGTCGCGGCTCACCCGAAATTTCATACTTTCCCCGAAAGCCCCCTCTCTATAATTTGGGAAAATGTTTCAGAATATTCCCAAAAATGATGAATGATGAAATCTATTACAACAAAGAGAGCATTCAGGAAGAGTGGAATAAACATCTTTCTCAGGATGACTCACACCGCTCCGGGATACGATTCTGCCGGCGGATCCGGCTGGCGCGCGTGGTGGGGCTGGCCGCCATGTTTTTCCCGATCTCTGCTGTGCTGGTTACCCATTTTCTCCCTGGCGGCTGGTGGCTATTACTGGTGGGCTGGACCTTCATCTGGCCACATCTCGCCTGGCAACTTGCCTGCCGCTCATCTAAACCGTTTTACAGTGAAATCGTTAACCTGAAGGTAGATGCAATCATCGCCGGCGTCTGGATTGGCCTGATGGGCCTGAATGCCCTGCCCACGACGGCGCTGATCATGATGATCGGCATGAATATGATGGGATCGGGCGGTTTTCGGCTATTTATTACCGGTCTTTTCATTATCCTGTTTTCCGCTTTGGTCACGCTGCAGCTGAACGGCAGCATGATTATGCTCTATTCGGAGCCGCTGGAGTGGTGGTTGACGCTACCGGTTCTGATGTTGTACCCGATGCTGTTTGCCTGGGTCAGCCACCGGACGGCGGTTCGGCTGGCTGAGCATAAGCGGCGGCTTGAGCTGATGAGCACGCGCGACGGGATGACAGGGGTGTTCAATCGCCGCCACTGGGAAACGCTTTTGCGAAATGAATATGAGCAATGCCGTCGCAGCCATCGGATGGCGACGGTATTGCTCATCGACATTGATCACTTTAAGAGCATCAACGATACGTGGGGCCATGACGTCGGCGATGAAGCGATAGTGGCTATCACCCGCCAGCTGCAGCTGACGCTACGCTCGTGTGATTTTATTGGCCGCTTCGGTGGGGATGAATTTGCCGTGATTATGTCCGGCACGCCTGCGGAAAGTGCTATTGCCGCGATGTCCCGCGTACACGAACGCCTGGTCAACATGCCGCTACCCGGAGCACCTTCAGAGAGGATCTGTATTAGCGTCGGGGTTGCCCCCTGGGGACCGCAATTCGGACACTACCGCGAATGGTTAAAAGCAGCGGATGTTGCCCTCTATAAAGCTAAAAATGCCGGACGAGGCCGCACCGAAGTGGCAGCCTGACGCCCGGCCCTGTTTATCAGGATTTACTCAGCTTCTCTGATTTTTCCATGCATTTTGCCATCGCTTCGATGACGGCTGCGCGGAATCCGCGCTCTTCCAGCACGCGCACGGCTTCAATCGTGGTGCCGCCCGGAGAGCAGACCATATCTTTCAGCTCACCCGGGTGTTTACCTGTCTCCAGCACCATTTTGGCGGAGCCCATGACGGCCTGGGCGGCGAATTTGTACGCCTGCGCGCGCGGCATACCGCCCAGCACGGCGGCATCCGCCATCGCTTCAATGAACATAAAGACATACGCGGGGGCTGAACCGCTTACGCCGACAACCGGATGGATCATCGACTCAGAAATAACTTCTGCCTCACCGAAGCAGCGGAAAATGTTCAGTACATCCGCCACGTCTTCGGCGGTGACCAGCGCGTTAGGGGTGATGGATGTCATCCCGGCGTTGACCAGAGAAGGGGTATTTGGCATTGCGCGGACGATTTTACGGTCGTGACCGAGTGCGCGAGCCAGCTGGTCGAGCGTCACGCCGGCGGCAATGGACACCACCAGCGTCTCTTTATTCAGGCTGGAGGTGATATCGCTCAGCACTTTGATCATGATGTTCGGCTTAACGGCGCCAAAGACGATATCCGCAACCTGGGCGACGTCCTGTGCGCTTTCAGCGGCGTTGATACCGTACTCATCATGCAACGCCGCGACTTTATCCGGTGATGGGGTGTAGACCCAAATCTGTCCCGGCAGCACCTGCCCGCTGGCGATCAGGCCGCCCAGGATGGCTTTGCCCATGTTACCGCAGCCGATAAACCCGATTTTCTTGTCCATCACGTCTCTCCGTTTTTATGCGTTGTTATCTCTGATTGATAGGTTTATAGCTTAACAACGAAAAGCAGGCGACAATAGCCGTCAATGCAATACAAGGGTGACAATATGGCGATTTGGGTTGATGCGGATGCCTGTCCGAATGTGATTAAAGAGATTTTGTTCCGTGCCGCCGAGCGCGTGCAGATGCCGTTAACGCTGGTGGCGAACCAGAATATCCGCGTGCCGCCTTCCCGGTTCATCCGCTCTTTGCGCGTACCGGCCGGGTTCGATGTGGCGGACAATGAGATTGTGCGCCTGTGCAGCGCCGAGGACTTAGTGATCACGGCGGATATTCCCCTGGCCGCAGAAGTGCTGGAGAAAGGGGCGGCAGCGCTGAACCCGCGGGGTGAACGTTATTCGCCGTCGACCATTCGGGAAAAGCTCACCATGCGCGATTTTATGGACACCATGCGCGCCAGCGGCGTGCAGACTGGCGGGCCGGATAGCCTGTCCCAGCGTGACCGCCAGCAGTTTGCTGCCGAGCTGGATAAATGGCTGCTGGAAGTGAAGCGCCGCACGGCGTAATGATAACCATTGTCAAAATGTGGTACAGTGTGGCCTCCACAGGGTTGTCATCCCGTACCGCTTTGCAGTAAAGTGATCGCAACATCTTCTGCAATCATTTCTTTACAGTCTTCAGCCTTCCGGCATCAAGGGGAAACACCTGGTTATGAACCCACCCATCTTTTTAGTTGGCCCTCGCGGCTGTGGGAAAACCACCGTTGGCCTGGAACTGGCGCGCGTGTGCCAGAGTCAATTTGTTGATACCGATCACTGGCTTCAGGAACATGCGGCTCAAACCATCGCAGAGATTGTCGAAAAAGAGGGCTGGGAGAGCTTTCGCGCGCGTGAAACCGCCGCGCTGGAGGCGGTAACGTCACCTGCGACGATCGTTGCAACCGGCGGGGGCATTATTCTGGCGGAGTACAACCGGCAGTTTATGCGCGAAAAGGGGATTGTGATTTATCTCTGCGCGGCGGTCTCTACCCTGGTTGAACGCCTTGAAGCGTTTCCGGAAGAGGGGCAGCGTCCTGCGCTGACCGCGAAGCCGCTCAGCGAAGAAGTGCGTGAGGTGCTGGCGGAGCGCGATGCGTTATACCGCGAGGCGGCACACCACGTTGTGGATGCCTCTGCTCCACCTGAAGAGGTTGTTATTCAGATTATTACCGCCCTTCGTTTGGCCTGCGCCAGCTAACTGCCGTCTATACTCATAGCTCAGACATAAAAAAAGGATGAGCTATGCCAACCAGACCTCCCTATCCGCGTGAAGCACGCATTGTCACCGTCGAAAAAGGTCATGCCGACCATACCGTGACCTGGTATCAGCTGCGTGCCGATCACCCCAAACCCGACTCGCTGATCAGCGAACATGAAACCGAACAAGAAGCGCTGGATGCGAAACGGCGCTACGAAGATCCCGAAAAGTCCTGATTAAATTCCTAAACCACGCAAAACCGTGCCTGAATCACACTTTTAACCCATCTTGAATGTTAAGCAGGAGTTAATATTTAGTTATTACAGGGTGATTCGGCATGGGCCTGGGATCTTTACATTTCGGTGCAGAGATCCCCTGCTACGCTTGGTGCTGTTTTGTTGAAAAAACGAACGGTGCAGCGTAGTGAGCCTGTACCTGTGTAACGGTTGTGGTAGTAATGGAAGGCGATCAAAATGAAGGCGACATTGGCGATCCTCACTATTGGTGTGGTCCCTGTAAGCGAAGTATTACCGCTCTTAACCGAGCATGTCTCTGAACAACAGATCTCTCATCTTAGCCTGTTGGGTAAGATGAGTCGTGAAGAGGTTATGGAAGACTACGCTGTGGATGAAGGGGAGGATCCCCTGGCGACGTTATTAAGTGACGGTAAACTGGCGCATGTGTCACGCCAGAAAATTGAGCGCGCGCTTCAGGGGGTTATTGAAGTGCTCGATAACCAGGGTTATGACGTCATTTTATTAATGAGCACCGCACCGATAACAGGACTGGTTGCGCGTAATGCGATTTTGCTGGAACCGATGCGAATTATTCCACCGCTGGTGGCCTCGATTGTTGACGGCCATCAGGTGGGGGTCATCGTTCCCATCGAGGAGCTCATGGATAACCAGGAGGCAAAATGGCACGTGCTGGAAAAGGTTCCGTTGTATGCGCTGGCTAATCCGTTCTGGGACAGTGAAGCGGCGCTCATTGCGGCAGGACGGGAGCTGATGGAGAGAGGGGCGGATGTGTTGATTCTGGACTGTCTCGGCTTCCATCAGCACCATCGCGATTTACTGCAAAAGGCACTCGATATACCGGTGCTGTTGTCCAATGTGCTGATGGCGCGTCTGGCGTCCGAACTGCTGGTGTAATGATTTTGCGTGACAGGCCATGAGCATGGCCCCTATAGTGGATTTTTATCTATAAATATAAGGGCCAGTTCATGCTTCAAAGTAACGAATACTTTTCCGGTAAAGTGAAATCCATCGGTTTTACCAGCAGCAGCACTGGCCGCGCCAGTGTCGGCGTTATGGCGGAAGGGGAATACACCTTTGGCACTGCGGAAGCAGAAGAGATGACGGTTGTGAGCGGCGCGCTGAACGTCTTACTGCCGGGTGAAACGGAATGGAAAGTTTACGCTGCCGGGCAAGTGTTCAACGTTCCTGCCCACAGCGAATTTCATTTGCAGGTGGCTGAACCCACCTCTTATCTGTGCCGCTACCTGAAATAAAAAATAAGCCGGGTGGCGCTAAGGCTTACCCGGCCTACGTTTTGTCTGTTATCTCTGCGCTTCGCCGCCGAGACCTTCCACCAGATTCTGAATCAGCGCGGCCAGCTCGCCGGTCATCAGGATGAAGTCCGCGTCGAAACGCTGGGCGTAATCTTCCCGGTCGATATCTTCGTTTTGATCGCGTAGCTCGTCGCAGAATTTCAGGCGCTTCACGGAGCCGTCATCGCACATCACAAACTGAATGCGCTGCTGCCAGTCGAGCGCCAGTTTAGTGACCACTTTACCCGCTTCAATGTGTACGGCGATCTCGTCGCTCACCAGATCCTGCTTCTTCGCGCGGATCACGCCGCCATCTTCCAGCAGGGCTTTCAACTCGGCTTCATCCAGGATCTGGAAACCTTGTGCGGCCGTCCCGCTGCGTACCCACTCGGTCAGCGTCAGCTCAATCGGCGTTTCCAGCGCCAGCGGAACGACCGGTAAAGAGCCGATGCTTTTGCGCAGCAGGGCCAGCGTGTCTTCTGCTTTCTTGGCGCTGGCGCAGTCCACCATGATCAGCCCGTTGACGGTGTCGATCCACATCATGGTCTGGCTGAATCGGCTGAACGCGCGCGGCAGCAGGGAGTGCAGCACTTCGTCTTTCAGCGAATCTTTTTCGGTCTTTTTCAGCTTGCGGCTTTGTTCGGCTTCCAGCTTGAAAATTTTCGCTTCGAGTGCCTGCTTGACGACCGGCGTTGGAAGAATTTTTTCCTCTTTACGCGCGCAAACGATGATTTGACCGGTGCTGCTGGCGTGGGTCAGGGCATCGCTTTGTGAACCCATTGGCGGAACCCAACCGGTTTTTGCCATATCCTGGCTACCGCAAGGGGAAAAGGTGTAAGCGGCTAACTGTTTTTCCATCTCTTCTGCACGCAGCGAAACGTCGCGGCTGAGACGGTAAACCATCAAATTTTTGAACCACAGCATGATAATTTCCACGGCCTTGTCGTTAAATCAGCGGGCATGATAACGAATTGTCGCATCGCTTGCATTGCTAATCGGGTAGGCGGCTTCTACTCTGTTGATAATCAAAATAATGAGGAGTCTCTTGTGCGTATTGGGATCGATTTAGGCGGCACCAAAACTGAAGTGATTGCGTTGAGCGAGCAGGGGGAGCAGCTGTTTCGCCACCGCTTGCCTACGCCGCGTGATGATTATCACCAGACTATCGATACGATTGCCCGGCTGGTCGAGATGGCCGAGCAGGCAACAGGGCAGACTGGCAGTGTTGGCATGGGGATCCCAGGGTCGATCTCGCCGTACACCGGCGTGGTGAAGAACGCTAACTCTACCTGGCTCAACGGCCAGCCGTTTGATAAAGATTTGAGCGCGCGTCTTAAACGCGATGTGCGACTGGCTAACGATGCCAACTGTCTGGCGGTCTCTGAGGCCATCGACGGCGCGGCGGCCGGTGCCCAGACCGTGTTTGCTGTGATCATCGGTACCGGCTGCGGCGCGGGCGTGGCATTCGGCGGGCGCGCCCATATCGGCGGCAACGGCACGGCAGGCGAGTGGGGACATAACCCGCTGCCGTGGATGGATGAAGATGAGCTTAAATACCGCGCTGAGGTGCCGTGCTACTGCGGAAAGCAGGGCTGTATCGAAACCTTTATTTCCGGTACGGGCTTTGCCACGGACTACCATCGCCTGAGCGGACAGCCGCTGAAGGGAAATGAGATTATGCGTCTGGTCGAAGAACAGGATCCGGTTGCCGAGCTGGCCCTTAGCCGGTATGAAATGCGGCTGGCGAAATCCCTGGCGCACGTGGTGAATATTCTTGATCCGGACGTGATTGTGCTCGGCGGCGGCATGAGCAACGTTGACCGGCTGTACGCCACGGTGCCGAACCTGGTGAAACAGTGGGTCTTCGGCGGCGAGTGCGAAACCCCGATCCGCAAAGCGGTGCATGGTGACTCCAGCGGCGTGCGCGGCGCGGCGTGGCTGTGGCCAGAATAAATGCAAAACGGCAACTTGCGTTGCCGTTTTTGATGTTTGTACCCTCTCCCACAGGGAGAGGGCCAGGGTGAGGGCACCAGACCGCACCATCCACCCATTTATTCTACCGCAAACACCTTATCCAGCCTGCTATACCCCAGCCCGTTAATCTTCTTCACCTTAATCTGCACCGGAATGCGCTCTTTCATCGCCTCAACGTGGCTGATCACGCCGATGGTTTTGCCGGTGGCGTTCAGCGCGTCGAGCGCATCCAGCGCGGTATCCAGCGTTTCGCTGTCCAGCGTGCCGAACCCTTCATCAAGGAAGAGGGAATCGATCCGTGTCTTGTGACTCACTAAATCCGACAGCGCCAGGGCCAGCGCCAGGCTCACCAGGAAGCTTTCTCCGCCGGACAGGGTACGGGTATCGCGCACCGCGTCCGCCTGCCAGGTATCGACCACTTCCAGCTCCAGCGCATCGCTGACTTTGCGCTGAAGCAGATAGCGTCCGTGCAGGCGATTAAGCTGCTGATTCGCGAGCCAGACCAGATTATCCAGCGTCAGCCCCTGAGCGAATTTACGGAATCGGTCGCCGGTGCTGGAGCCAATCAGGGAATTCAGGTAGCCCCAGTCGTCCGCCAGGCGTGCAGCCTCTTCTATTTGCCGCATAAGCGCCTGCTGGTGCAGACGGTTATCGCTGTCCTGCTTGAGCTGCTGGCGGATCTCACCCTGGTGCGTGGTATTCACTCGAAGCTGATGTGCCAGTTGCTGCAGTTGCGTTTGCAATGTTTGAACATCGGCGTCCAGCCCTTCCGGGCGCAGCGACTGATGTTCCTGGCGCTGCCGGGTCGCTTGCGCGGAGAGCGCTGTCGCCTGCTGTACCTGGTTTTCCAGCGTCTGCTTTAGCTGCTCAAGACGTTGAACGGTGTCGGCATCCAGCAGCGCAGAAAGGAACGCGTCTTGATCCTCAAAACAACTTGCGGCCAGCGCCGCGGCGAATTGCGCCTGTGACTGCTGCAAACGTTCGTTCTCCAGCGCCTCCTGCTGCTGTTGCGCGGTAAGCTGACTTTGCAGCGACACGCATTCGTCATGAATTTCGCGCCAGTTCGCAGGGATCGCCGTTTCAGCTTCCGTGGCCTCCGTTGCCGGAAGGGTGTCGAGCAGCGGCGTCAGGGCGTTAATACGTTCCTGCGTCGCGCCATGCTGAGCCTGTTTCTCCTGCCACTGCGCGTATTCGCTTTCGCGTGAGGCGAGCCAGACGGATTCAGTACCTGCATCCGGAATGCCCAGCGACAGCGTATGCAGGGACGTTTCCACTGCCTGACGCGTCGCCGCCAGCTGCTGCTGGTACTGACGCTCCTGTTCTTCCTGCTGGCTAAGCTGGGTTTGGAGGGTTAAGCGCTGGCTGAGTTGATAAAGCTGTTGCTCGTAGTGCTCCTGCTCGCTCATCCACGGGGCAATATCCTCTTGAATGTTCAGCGTAATATTCAGAGAGGCACACACCGCCAGCCACTCTTTAGTGAGCGTTTGCTCTTCCTGAGAGAGCGCCTGCGCTTCGTCTGTCTCGCGTTGGATCTGCTGTGACAGGGCGTTAACCTGGCCGAGAACTAACAAACCTTCGTCTTTGAGTGCGGCGACCTCTTTTGCTAACTGGTCGCGTCGGCGTTGATTTTCACTGAGTTCCAGCGCCTGGTAAGCCGTCACGGCCGGATGGGTAGTGGAGCCGCACAGCGGGCAAGGCAGCCCGGCCTGGAGTTGAGCGCGCTCCGACTCAAGGCTTTTGATTTTCTCTTCCTGCCTGCAGAGTGTTTCAACATCCAGATAATGCTGGTTTTTTTCTTTATACTGCTGGCGGCGCTGCGCCAGCGTTTCGTTAAGCGCGACCAGCCCGGCCTGTGCTTTTTGCACGCTTTCGGCGTTCTGGCGCTGGCGTTTTTGCAGCGGTTGATAGCGGGCATGGAGAGCGGTCAGGCGCTGGCGCGTAGACCGGGTTTGCGCCCGCTGCTCCATCGCCATTGCAACCTCGTCAGCCGTCAGCGTGAGGGAACTTTCTGGCAGCCCCGTCAGCTTATGGCGTAATTCAGCGATGCGCGCAGCAAGCGTAGTCAGCTGATTTTTATCGCGATTAAGCTGAGAGAAGTGAGCCCGCCAGCCAGCAATTTCCTGGCCCCACAGGCGGTACCGATCATGCTCTGTCAGCCACTGTGCCAGTGCCGTCAGCTCGGTCTGTAGCTGCGTATGAGTACGTAAAGCGCCGTTGCGGATCCGCGAGCGCAAGGCGGTTTTTTCCAGTAAGCGAGTATTTACTTCAACAATACGCTGCTTCGTTTGCGCCAGGCGTGATGCCTGTTCTTGCTGATGTTCCCACAGCGGGCGGAGCTGGGACGCGGGTTGCGCGAGCTGGAGCTTTGCCAGATCGGGCGCCGCATCGGCCAGCGCCTGTTGCGTCTGCTGCTGTAAGGTCGTGGCGCGCTGCTGTTCGCGGATAAGCTCCTCGCTGCGCGTAAGCCACTGAAATTCTTTCTGGTGGTTCTGCTGCTGCGCCAGCAGGGTTTTCTCTTCGTCAGTAAGTGCCTGCAAACTTTGCTGCAACTGCTGCTGCTGTTCTTCGCTCAACAGGACAACGCCCGCAGCTTGCGCTTCGCACATCTCAAGCGCGCTGCGCGCGGCTTTGTGCTTTTCAAAGACCATGGCGGAAATCTGGCCGTAAATTTCCGTGCCGGTAAGTTCCTCCAGCAGCTCCGCGCGATCGCTCGGTTTAGCGTTAAGGAAGGCGGCAAACTGTCCCTGAGAGAGCAGCATCGAGCGGGTAAAACGGCCGTAGTCCAGCCCGGTAAGCGCTGCCGTTTGTTCCAGTTTATCCGTCACTTTGTCGGCGAGGATTTTGCCGTCCTCACAGCGAGCCAGCTCCACGCGCGGGGCCTGCAGGTTCCCGTCAGGCTGATTGCGCGCACGGTTCTGGCTCCAGAAGGCGCGATAGGCAGTACCTTTTACCTCGAACTCCACTTCCGCCAGGCACTCGGCGGTGTCGCGCGTCATCAGGTCGTTTTGCGCCTGTGAGACCTTTTGCAGTCGTGGCGTTTCGTGGTAAAGCGCCAGGCAGATGGCGTCGAGCAGGGTGGTTTTCCCGGCACCGGTGGCACCGGTAATGGCAAATAGCCCGTTGCTGGCAAACGGCTCAGCGGTAAAGTCGATTTTCCACTCGCCCTTGAGGGAATTCAGGTTTTTCAGGCGCAGGCTGAGAATTTTCATGCGTTTTCTCCCTCATCGTTAAGCGCATGCAAGGTATGCGTAAACAGCTCGTTGAGCCTTGCGCGCTTCGCGTCGTCAATCTCTTCCTGAGACAACCGACGCTCAAACACCTCTTCCACCCGCAGTTCACTGAGCGTTTCACGCTGCGCACTTAACAGAATTTTCTCGCGCTGCTCGCGGCTGCGGCGTACCAGTAAGACTTCGACGGGCAAATCTTCCGTCAGCGCCTGAATTTTACGCTGCATATCGTGCAGGTAGTCATCGGTGGTGATTTCGATATCCAGCCAGACGGGCGGAACCTGCTCGACGCCACGCCACTGCTCAAGCCGTTCAGCGATGGCCGCCAGATCGCCTTTTAGCACTGCCAGCGGTTGGGTAACGGGCACGTCCAGCGTCTCGACAGCGCTGAGTTTACCGTCGGTAAAACTGACAAGATGCACGGATTTGGCCTTGCCTGTTTCATCGAAGCTGAGCGAAATGGGCGAGCCGCAGTAGCGGATATGCTCGCAGCCGCCGACGATCTGCGCGCGGTGAATGTGCCCGAGCGCGATGTAGTCGGCTGGCGGGAAGTTCTGCGCCGGGAAGGCATCCAGCGTGCCGATATAGATGTCACGTACGGCGTCACTTTTACTGGCACCCACGGTGGTGAGATGCCCGGTTGCTATCACCGGGATTGCCGTTTCGCCGCGCAGGGCGCAGGCATCGGTATGCTGCTGGTGATAATAATCAGTGATAGCCTGTAATAAATGCTGTTGCTTTTCGCCGCCGGAAAGTCCCGCCTGGCTCTGCACGATATCGCGCGGACGTAAAAATGGAATGGGGCACAGCACCGCTCCCGGCGTGCCGTCACGTTTTTTCAGGATCTGCGGGGCATGCCCGGCGCTGGCCACCACGGTGGTATTGAGAAACGCCAGAATATCGCGGGATTCATTTAGCGTGGCCACAGAGTCGTGGTTTCCGGCAACAATCACCAGATGACAGCCGGTCTGCTGCAGGTTCACCACGAAACGGTTATAGAGCTCACGCGCATAGCTCGGTGGAGAACCGGTATCGAAGATGTCACCCGCGACAATAATCGCATCCACGTCATGCGATTGTGCCGTCTCCAGCAGCCAGTTCAGGAAGGCTTCGTGTTCCGCCGCCCGGCTTTTGCTGTAAAAGTTTTGACCCAGATGCCAGTCTGAAGTGTGAAGTATGCGCATAGCTGATCCGTGGCGAAAAGAGTTGATGGCGATTATAAACTCTCAGGGAGTGGAAAATAACCGCTGTAATAAAACAACAGTTTGCCATTTATGGTGGTAAGGTTTTTCATAAATCTGTCATAAATCTGACGCATAATGACGCCGCATTACAAACTTGTAACTTAAATAAGATAAGACAGGGCAAAGTATGGCGAGACGTATTCTGGTCGTAGAAGATGAAGCTCCAATTCGTGAAATGGTGTGCTTCGTGCTCGAACAAAATGGCTTCCAGCCGGTTGAAGCGGAAGATTATGACAGCGCGGTGAACCAGCTGAATGAACCCTGGCCCGATCTGATTCTGCTTGACTGGATGTTGCCTGGCGGATCTGGCCTGCAGTTTATCAAACATCTTAAACGTGAAGCGATGACCCGCGATATTCCGGTTGTCATGCTGACGGCGCGCGGTGAAGAAGAGGATCGCGTGCGCGGTCTGGAAACCGGCGCGGACGATTACATCACCAAGCCGTTCTCCCCGAAAGAGCTGGTGGCACGCATCAAAGCCGTCATGCGCCGCATTTCGCCGATGGCGGTGGAAGAGGTGATTGAGATGCAGGGCCTCAGCCTTGACCCAACGTCACACCGCGTGATGACCGGCGAAAATCCCCTCGACATGGGACCTACCGAATTTAAACTCCTGCACTTCTTTATGACCCACCCGGAACGCGTCTACAGCCGCGAGCAGTTGCTGAATAACGTCTGGGGAACTAACGTGTATGTGGAAGACCGGACGGTTGATGTGCATATTCGCCGCCTGCGTAAAGCGCTGGAGCTGAGCGGTCACGATCGCATGGTTCAGACGGTCCGCGGTACGGGTTATCGTTTTTCGACCCGTTTCTGAACAGTGACAGGAGTGTGACGCGTGCTGGAACGTCTGTCATGGAAAAGGCTCGTCTTTGAACTGATCTTATGCTGTATTCCGGCCTTCATTCTGGGGGCCATCGTTGGGCATCTGCCGTGGTTTTTGCTGGCGGCAGTGACCGGGTTATTAATCTGGCATTTCTGGAACTTACTGCGCCTTTCCTGGTGGCTGTGGGTGGACAGAAGCATGACCCCTCCGCCGGGAAGCGGCAGCTGGGAACCGCTGCTGTATGGTCTGCACCAGATGCAGATGCGCAATAAAAAGCGACGTCGCGAGCTGGGAAGCTTAATCAAACGCTTTCGCAGCGGCGCGGAGTCGCTGCCGGATGCCGTCATTCTGACCACTGAAGAAGGCACGATTTTCTGGTGTAACGGCCTGGCGCAACAGCTGCTGGGCCTGCGCTGGCCGGACGATAACGGGCAAAACATTCTTAACCTGCTGCGTTATCCGGAGTTCACGCTGTATCTGAAAAAGCGTGATTTTACGGGGCCGCATAATCTGAGGCTCAACAACGGGCGTCATCTGGAAATCCGCGTGATGCCCTACAGCGATCGGCAGTGGCTGATGGTGGCGCGGGATGTCACCCAGATGCACCAGCTGGAAGGGGCGAGACGCAACTTCTTCGCGAACGTGAGCCACGAATTACGCACCCCGTTGACCGTGCTTCAGGGCTACCTGGAGATGATGCAGGAGCAAACGCTCGAAGGTGCGCCGCGTGAAAAAGCGCTGCACACCATGCGCGAGCAAACGCACCGTATGGAAGGCCTGGTGAAGCAGCTGCTGACGCTCTCGAAGATTGAAGCCGCACCTTCACTGGCGCTGAATGACACCATCGATGTGCCGATGATGCTGCGGGTGGTGGAGCGCGAAGCGCAAACGTTAAGCCATAAAAAACATCAGATTAGCTTTGAGGTCGACGGCACCCTGAAGGTGCTTGGCAGTGAAGATGAACTGCGCAGTGCCATTTCCAACCTGGTGTATAACGCGGTGAATCATACGCCGGAAGGGACCCATATAGTGGTGCGCTGGCAGCGTGTAACCGCGGGCGCTGAGTTTAGCGTTGAGGACAACGGGCCGGGGATTGCCCCTGAGCATATACCGCGTCTGACCGAGCGATTCTACCGTGTGGATAAAGCGCGTTCACGGCAGACCGGGGGAAGCGGCCTGGGGCTGGCAATTGTGAAGCACGCGGTGCATCATCATGAAAGCCGTCTTGATATTCAAAGTACGCTGGGCAAAGGAACCCGCTTCAGCTTTGTTATTCCGGAACGATTAATTGCCAAAAAGATCGCCTGACGGCAGGCGTGTCATTTTACCTTTCCACGGGCCAGCATTTGCTGGCCCGTTTGCTTTGCAGTCAAGCGAAACGCGTGTGAATATTATACGGTTGATGGTTTTTTGTTCGCATGATTAGCCATGGGTTTTTCTTATAATTAGTGCATTGTGCTGGTCTGTTTTTTCATACTGGCATATTGTTCTGGTTTTACGATCCCTCCTTGCCTTTAAACGTTATAAGCGTTTAAATTGCCCCCCAGATACTGTCAGACCGACTGTATTTGCGTGGTAAATCGAAAAACTATTCTTCTCCACGCCAGGACGGGAGCATTTCCCGCTGAAATTGAGCAAATTTTCCGCTGTATCGTCCCATCAGGGATAGCGAAAATCTCAACGTTTTCAACACCACATCCACAGGCAGTAAGGTTTTATGACCCATCACTTAAAATCGCGTGACATCATCGCGCTGGGCTTTATGACATTTGCGCTGTTCGTTGGCGCAGGTAACATCATTTTCCCTCCAATGGTTGGCTTACAGGCGGGTGAACACGTCTGGACAGCTGCGTTTGGTTTCCTGATTACTGCCGTGGGTCTACCGGTCCTCACCGTTGTCGCGCTGGCGAAAGTCGGTGGCGGCGTGGACAGCCTCAGCACCCCGATTGGCAAAGTAGCTGGCGTTCTGCTGGCGACCGTTTGCTATCTGGCCGTTGGCCCGCTGTTTGCGACTCCGCGTACGGCGACCGTTTCCTTTGAAGTGGGGATCGCTCCGCTGACGGGTGACGGCGCGATGCCGCTGTTTATCTACAGCCTGATCTACTTCGCGATTGTGATTCTGGTTTCCCTCTATCCGGGCAAACTGCTGGATACCGTGGGTAACTTCCTGGCGCCGCTGAAAATTGTGGCACTGATCGTGCTGGCGGTAGCTGCTATCGTCTGGCCTGCAGGCCCGATTAGCGACGCGATGGACGCCTATAAAAATGCTGCTTTCTCCAACGGCTTTGTGAACGGCTATCTGACGATGGATACGCTGGGCGCGATGGTGTTTGGTATCGTTATCGTTAACGCCGCACGTTCCCGCGGCGTGACTGAAGCGCGTCTGCTGACTCGCTATACCATTTGGGCTGGCCTGATGGCCGGTGTGGGTCTGACGCTGCTGTATCTGGCACTGTTCCGCCTGGGTTCCGACAGCGCCATGCTGGTCGATCAGAATGCCAACGGTGCGGCTATCCTGCACGCTTACGTTCAGCACACCTTCGGCGGTGCGGGCAGCATGCTGCTGGCTGCGCTGATTTTCCTGGCGTGTCTGGTGACGGCGGTTGGCCTGACTTGCGCCTGCGCAGAGTTCTTTGCGCAGTATCTGCCGCTCTCTTACCGTACCCTGGTGTTTATCCTCGGCATCTTCTCTATGGCGGTGTCAAACCTCGGTCTGAGCCACCTGATTCAGGTCTCTATTCCGGTACTGACGGCGATTTACCCGCCGTGCATCGTGCTGGTGGTGCTGAGCTTTACTCGTCCGTGGTGGAACAACTTTTCACGAATTATTGCGCCAGCCATGTTTATCAGCCTGATTTTTGGTATCCTTGACGGGATTAAAGCATCAGCTTTCGCAGACATTCTGCCTGCGTGGACACAGCGTCTGCCGCTGTCTGAGCAAGGCCTGGCCTGGCTGATGCCTACCGTTGTTGCACTGGTTCTGGCGATTATCTGGGACCGTGCTGCAGGGCGTCAGGTCGCATCGAACGCCCATTAATCAACGGCAACAAACTGTTTAACCACGGGGCTTAAGGCCCCGTGGTTTTTTGTTTTTTTCGTGTTGAATGGCAAGATTTAAATGGAAAGCACTAACAAACTTAAACGTGGATTGAGCACGCGCCACATCCGCTTTATGGCGCTGGGCTCTGCTATCGGCACCGGTCTTTTTTATGGCTCGGCAGATGCCATCAAAATGGCCGGTCCCAGCGTTCTGCTGGCGTACATCATCGGCGGCGTGGCGGCCTATATCATCATGCGCGCGCTGGGTGAGATGTCGGTTCACAACCCGTCTGCCAGCTCTTTCTCCCGCTACGCACAGGAAAACTTAGGCCCGCTGGCCGGGTTTATCACCGGCTGGACCTATTGCTTTGAAATCCTGATAGTGGCGATTGCCGACGTGACCGCGTTTGGTATCTACATGGGTGTCTGGTTCCCGGCGGTGCCGCACTGGATTTGGGTGCTGAGCGTGGTGCTGATCATCTGCGCCGTCAACCTGATGAGCGTGAAGGTGTTTGGTGAGCTGGAGTTCTGGTTCTCCTTCTTCAAGGTCGCGACCATTATCATCATGATCCTCGCCGGTTTCGGCATCATCATCTGGGGTATCGGTAACGGCGGTCAGCCGACCGGCATCCATAATCTGTGGAGCAACGGCGGCTTCTTCAGCAACGGCTGGCTCGGCATGGTGATGTCGCTGCAGATGGTGATGTTTGCCTACGGCGGTATCGAGATTATCGGTATCACCGCAGGGGAAGCGAAAGACCCGGAGAAATCCATTCCGCGCGCCATCAACTCGGTGCCGATGCGTATCCTGGTGTTCTACGTGGGTACGCTGTTCGTGATTATGTCCATCTACCCGTGGAATCAGGTTGGCACCAACGGTAGCCCGTTTGTCCTGACCTTCCAGCATATGGGTATCGCCTTTGCCGCCAGCATTCTGAACTTTGTGGTGCTGACCGCGTCGCTGTCGGCAATCAACAGTGACGTCTTTGGCGTGGGCCGTATGCTGCACGGCATGGCGGAGCAGGGCAGCGCGCCGAAGGTGTTTGCCAAAACCTCACGCCGCGGCACGCCGTGGGTGACGGTAGTGGTGATGACCGTGGCGCTGCTGTTCTCGGTTTACCTTAACTACATCATGCCAGAGAACGTCTTCCTGGTGATTGCGTCGCTGGCGACCTTCGCGACGGTGTGGGTGTGGATCATGATCCTCCTGTCGCAGATTGCGTTCCGCCGTCGCCTGTCGCCGGAAGAGGCCAAAGCGCTGAAGTTCAAAGTGCCGGGCGGCGTGCCAACCACTGTGGTCGGCCTGATCTTCCTGGTCTTTATTATTGCGCTGATTGGCTACCATCCTGATACCCGTATCTCCCTGTACGTGGGCTTCGCGTGGATCGTCCTGCTGCTGGTAGGCTGGATATTCAAATGCCGCCGCGACCGTCAGCTGGCGGAAGCACAGTAACATCCTTTTCCCCTCTCCCCGTGGGAGAGGGAATTTTGCCTCCTCCCCCGTCCTCCTCCCCCAATAAATAACGTCATGGTGAGCTATCCTTAATCACCCTGTGGCAAGGTGACGTCAATTTCATCAAAGGGGATTCGTGATGTTAAACGCCTGGCACCTTCCGGTTGCCCCATTTGTTAAGCAAAACAAAGACAACCTTGTGATTACGCTCTGGCTGGCGGGGGAAAACCAGCCTGAACGCGTGACGCTCCGCGCCGAAATTGATAACGAAGAGACCGGGCTGAAAATGCACAAGCTGCGCAGCCAGCCGCAGCCGGGGATCACGGCGTGGCGGGCGAATATCGACCTGCGCAGCGGACAGCCGCGCCGCCGTTATAGCTTCAAACTGCTGTGGAATAACCGCCAGCTGTGGTTTACCCCGCAGGGGTTCAGCCGTTTCCCGCCCGCACGGCTGGAGCAGTTTGCGGTCGATTACCCGGATAACGGCCCGCAGTGGGTTAACGATCAGGTCTTTTACCAGATTTTCCCGGACCGTTTTGCGCGCAGCGAAAAGCGTACCGCGCAGCAGGATAAGGTTTATTACCACCACGCGGCGGGTCACGACGTCATTATGAAAGCCTGGGATGACCCGGTGACGGCGCAGGCTGGCGGCTCGACGTTTTACGGCGGCGATCTCGACGGCATCAGCGAAAAACTGCCGTACCTGAAAAAGCTTGGCGTGACGGCGCTCTACCTGAACCCGGTGTTTAAAGCCCCGAGCGTGCACAAATACGATACGCAGGATTATCGCCACGTTGACGAACAGTTTGGTGGAGATGAGGCCCTGCTGCGCCTGCGTGAGAAAACAAAAAATGAAAATATGCGTCTGATTCTGGACGGCGTGTTTAACCACAGCGGAGATTCCCACGCCTGGTTTGACCGTCATAACCAGTCGATGGGCGGGGCATGTCATAACCCGGACTCGCCGCAGCGCGACTGGTACAGCTTTAACGATGAGGGACGCGCGCTCGACTGGCTGGGTTATGCCAGCCTGCCGAAGCTTGATTTTCAGTCGCCAACGCTCGTGAATGAAATCTACGGCGGCGAGGACAGCATCGTGCGCCACTGGTTGAAAGCGCCGTGGAACATGGACGGCTGGCGTCTGGACGTGGTGCATATGCTCGGTGAAGCGGGCGGGGCGCGGAATAACCTTCAGCACGTCGCCGGGATCGCGCGTTCGGCGAAAGCGACCCAGCCGGAGGCATTCGTTTTTGGCGAGCATTTTGGCGACGCGCGCCAGTGGCTGCAGAACGACGCGGAAGATGCGGCGATGAACTATCGCGGCTTTACCTTCCCGCTGTGGGGATTCCTCGCTAACACCGATATCTCTTACGATCCGAACCATATCGACGCTGAAACCTGCATGGCGTGGATGGAGAATTATCGCGCCGGTCTGTCTCATCAGCAGCAGCTGCGGATGTTCAACCAGCTCGATAGCCACGACACCGCCCGCTTTAAATCCCTGCTCGGCAAGGACGTGGCGCGTCTGCCGCTGGCGGTGACCTGGCTGTTTACCTGGCCGGGCGTGCCGTGTATCTATTATGGTGACGAAGTGGGGCTGGACGGTAACAACGATCCGTTCTGCCGCAAAACCTTCCCGTGGGATCCAGCGAAACAGGACAAGGTGCTGTTCGGCCTGTATCAGCGGCTGGCGAAGCTGCGTAAACAGAGCCTGGCTCTGCGCTACGGAGGCTGTCAGGTGGTCTACGCGCACGATAACGTGGTGGTGTTTGCCCGCGTCTATAACCAGCAGCGCGTGCTGGTGGCGATTAACCGGGGCGAAGCCTGCGAAGTGGTGCTGGATGATTCACCGCTGCTGAAGGTGGCGACGTGGAAGAATAAAGAGGGTAAGGCGACGATGCAGGACGGCGTGCTGGCGCTGCCTGCGGTATCCGCGACGATCTGGTCCGGCAGCTAAGACCTGTTAATGTTTCCACCTTTTAAGATGGCGCAAATGCAACTATTTGTGTCAATCTTAACGGATCGTTTACGGTGAAGGTGGAAACATGGACGAGCTTTACATCCTTGGCTGTTTATTCCTGGTATTTGCGCTGGTGGTGGCGCCCGTGCTGGCCGTTATTGGCTTTAATCGCAGCACGGCGGCGCGCCAGGAGATCGCCCGGCTGCGCCAGCGGATTGAGGTGCTTGAGCAGCGCGGCGTGCCTGAAAGCGCGCCGGAGCCGGTGCAGGCCACCGCACCGGTGACTGTGACCGCGCCGGTGGTTGAGGACGCTCCCGCGCCTGTCGACCCCTGGCGATCCGATACTCCCGCAGCCGTGGCAGAAACTGCCCCGGCCCCAGCCCCGGCC